>JAZPZY010000045.1:0-8108 GCA_045544955.1 Eubacteriales bacterium | reverse complement strand
CACCTATTTCCTGCACAAGCTCAACATCAACTGCCGGAACGTCAAGTTTTATATGATGGACGAATGGGCGGACGACCAGGGCAACATCGCGCCGCTTTCCTACCGCCAGGGCTTCGGCAACGCCTTCTACCGCTTCATGGTAAAGGACATCCTTGATCTCGGCTTCAAGGAGGAGAACTTCATTTACCACAGCAACAAGACGACGCCGGATTACTCCAAGATGCTTGAAGCCGACGGCGAGGCCGACGCGGTCTACTCCGGCCCCGGCTGGCCCGGACACCTGGCGTTCATCGATCCCGTGGACGACTGGTTCAAGCCTACCATGGAAGAGTACTGCGCACAGGGCGCCAAGGTTGCATCACTCCATCCCCTGACCATCGCACAGAACTCCCTCCACGGTGCATTCGGCTGCTCCGGCGATATCGTAAAGGTACCGCCCAAGGGTGCTATGATGGGCCCCCGTGACGCTATGAAGGCGAAGAACGTGTTGGATATGCACGGCATCACCACCGCCGGCTCGAAAGTAACCTGGCAGAGACTGACCTCCCGTCTGGCTCTGTTCGGCGAGCCTACCCAGGAGTGCCCCGCATCCATCCTCCAGCTCCGTGACAACCCCACGCACTTTATCATGAGCGAGAATTTGGCCTCCACTATCGTGGACGACGATATGTATCAGTACTGATTCTTTTTCCGTTACCGGCTCCCGCTAATGCGGGAGCCGGTCTTTTTTTGCTTTTTGCAAATTCAGTATTGCATTTTCCCGTGGAAGGGGATATAATTTCATTAAGAACGAAACGCAAATAAAAACGCTTCGGAAACCGTAAGGAGTGAGCTATATGTGTGAACAAAAGGGCCTGTCGGCAGGCTTTGCCAAAATCGACGTTACCCCCGATTACCCCACGGGACTGCGAGGTTATTCCAACGAGGAGACCCGCCAGCACGAAGCGGTGGCGGAAAGGATCTACGTCACCTGCATCGCTGTGACCGACGGGGAGGAAACGATCCTGCTTTATACCCTGGACAACTGTGCCTGTGAGCATCACTTTGCAGAGCGTATCCGCAGTGCGGTTACCCCGCTCACCGACATCCCCGGCGAAAAGATCTTCTGCTCTGCCACCCACGCCCATTCGGCACCCTCCACCGGCGGCTATCCCAATGCACTGCGATACAGAGGCGATCTTGTGGTCGCATGTGTCAAGGCGGCACGGGAGGCACTGGCGGACCGGGCACCAGCCAAACTTCTGGCAGCCAAGCAGGCGTTCCCCGGCATGAACTTCGTGCGTCATTATATCACCGCAAACGGTGCGTTTGCAGATATTACCACCGCTGCCGCTGAGGACAATCCTGTGGTGGGCTACGCCGCTGAGCCGGACAGACAGATGGTACTGATTAAATTCCAGCGTGAAGGCGTGAAAAAAAGCATCCTGCTGGTCAACTGGCAGGGACACCCGGATTGCTCCTCGCAGATCGGTTTTCTCAATATTGCTCCCAGTTATCCCGGTCCCCTGCGTGACACGCTGGGCGCATATACCGGCGATCTGGTTGCCTATTTCACCGGTGCGGACGGCAATACCGTGATCGAATCCCGTCTTGAAGCGGATAAGCATGGCCTCAACTGGCGTGAGTACGGCGTAAAAATGGCAGAATTGGGATACGGACTCTACAAGCAGCTGACGGAGGTGGAGGGGCACGGTATCGCCACTGCCAGAAGGATCGTGGAGGTACAGATCGACCACAGCTGGGATCATAGGATCGATGAGGCAAACGAGGTCTTTGATCTGTGGAAATCCGTCGGCAAAACGGAGGGGGACGAGCTGGCAAAGAAATACGGCTTCACTTCTGTCTATCAGGCTCGTGCCATCCGGTCACGGAAGAAGATGGAAAAAACCAGCGAGCTGGAGATTAATGCTTTCCGCATTGGCGGCGTAGGTTTTACCACCGGTACGTATGAAATGTTCTCCGAATCGGGTATGTCTATCAAAGAAAATTCTCCCTTCGAGTATACCTTCCTGCTTACGGGTAATTTCACCTACATTCCCTCTGCAAATGCCTTTAATTACCGTTGCTATGAGGCGGATACCGGCTTCTTTGCCCGGGGCACTGCCGAAATGCTGGTGGACAATTACCTGGAAATGCTGAATGGACTTCGTTAAACACAATACATTCATCTCCGCACAGCGTGGCTGCCACGCTGTGCGGAGATTTTTATATCGGGGAAAGCGTGCAGCTGCCTGTTTTGCCGACATCTCTTGCATTTTTCCGAATTCCGTGCTATACTGGAAGAAGAAAACCAATTCTGTCGGAGAGAGGATTTTTTGTATGAAAACGGAAAGCGAAAAGAAGCCGCGGCACGCCGGGATCGATCTTCTCCGGATCATTTCCATGTTTCTGGTTGCGGTTCTCCACGTACTGGGGGCTGGCGGCGTTCTGAACGCACTCCCTTTCGGCGTATCTTATGGGGTGGCGTGGTTTATGGAGACGGCCGCCTACTGCGCCGTGAATTGCTACGCGCTCATCAGCGGCTACGTGGGCTATAACGAGAGAGTGGAGGGGCACAAATGGTCCCGCTACGTGACGCTGTGGATGCAGGTGGTGTTTTACGGCGTGCTTATTACCGGTGTTTCCACCTTGTTCGTGCCGGGTGTGGTATTCTCATGGACGGAACTTATGAAGGTGCTGTTACCCGTTTCCTCGGGCCGGTATTGGTATTTTACCGCCTATACCGCCCTGTTCGTTATGATGCCGTATCTGAACCGTGCCGTGCAGACGTTTTCAAAAAAGGATATGACCGGCCTTCTTTTGGGATGCACGGTGCTTTTCTCTGTGTACAGCACTGCTTTGTTTTTGTTCCACGATCCGTTCCGCCTTTCGGAGGGGTACAGCTTTCTGTGGCTGGCCGTTCTGTACCTGGGCGGTGCGTATATAAAGAAATATGAAATCGGGAAAGTACTGCGTACACGGACGCTCCTTCTTTTGGGCGCTGGATTTCTTCTGTTCGCCTGGGGATGGAAAATGGGATTCGGCTGGTGGGAGAGCCTCCACGGCGGTCTCCCCGTCAGCGGTATTATGGTGACATACCTGTCACCGGCTGTCCTTGGTTTTGCCGTTGTCCTTCTTCTCCTCTTTATCCGGATGCGGATATCCCCCTTCTGGGCACGGTGCATCGGCATCGTGGCACCGGCCACCTTCGGCGTGTATCTGTGGCATCTCCATTCCTGGGTATTCTCCTATCTGCTGTACGGAAAATTCACCTGGATCGCGGCCCTTCCCTCCGTGCATATTTTCCTTTCCGTGTTGGGATTTGCCGCACTGATCTTTATAATCGGCTGTGCCATAGACTGGGTGCGAATGCTCTTGTTCCGGCTTTGCCGTGTGGATATTCTTTCCGCCATCCCCGAGCGTGCCGTGCGCTGCGCTGTACGCTTTTTGTGCCGAAAACCGCGCTAAATCCTTGACAAAAGCCGGTTTATATGATAAGATAATTATTTAGAAAGAAAATAAAGCGACACCATAAAGGAGACGCATCATGTATAAGAAAGTACCAACGAATCTGGACTTCGTCAGCCGCGAAAAAGAGACGCTGGCATTCTGGAATGAAAATCACGTGTTTGAAAAATCGCTGGATCTCCGCAAAGGCGATCAGACCTACACGTTCTACGACGGCCCGCCGACTGCCAACGGCAAACCCCACATCGGTCACGTTCTGACCCGTGTTATCAAGGATATGATTCCCCGCTACCGCTGCATGAAAGGGTACGACGTGCCCCGTAAGGCTGGTTGGGATACCCACGGTCTGCCGGTGGAATTGGAAGTGGAAAAACTGCTGGGCCTGAACGGCAAGGAGCAGATCGAAGAGTACGGCATGGAGCCGTTCATTGAGAAATGTAAAGAGAGCGTCTGGAAGTACAAGGGCATGTGGGAGGATTTCTCCGGCACGGTCGGCTTCTGGGCGGATATGGACGATCCGTACGTCACCTATCATAACGATTATATCGAGTCCGAGTGGTGGGCACTGAAGAAGATCTGGGAAAGAGATCTTCTGTATAAGGGCTTCAAGATCGTGCCTTACTGCCCCCGCTGCGGCACGCCTCTGTCCACTCACGAGGTGGCGCAGGGATATAAGACGGTAAAGGAACGCTCCGCCATCGCCCGCTTCAAGGTAACGGGTGAGGATGCGTATATCCTGGTATGGACGACCACCCCCTGGACGCTGCCCTCCAACGTGGCACTCTGCGTCAATCCCGACGAGACCTACGTAAAGGTCAAGGCGGCAGACGGCTATACCTACTACCTGGCAGAGGCTTTGGCCGATACCGTTCTCGGCAAGCTGAAAACGGACGACGCCCCCGCTTACGAGGTGCTTCAAACCTATAAGGGTTCCGATCTGGAGTATAAGGAATACGAGCCCCTGTTTGACGGTGCCAAGGCACTGGCGGAGAAACAGCGGAAGAAGAGCCACTACGTCACCTGCGATTCCTACGTTACCATGACCGACGGTACCGGCGTTGTACACATCGCGCCCGCTTTCGGTGCAGACGACGCCAACGTAGGCCGCCGGTACGATCTGCCCTTCGTGCAGTTCGTGGATGCCGCAGGCAATATGACCGCAGAGACGCCTTTCGCAGGCCTGTTCGTAAAGGATGCGGATCCCAAGGTGCTCGTGGATCTGGAAACCCGTGGCCTTCTGTTTGAGGCGCCCCGCTTTGAACACGAGTATCCCTTCTGCTGGCGTTGTGATACGCCCCTGATCTACTACGCACGGGAGTCCTGGTTCATCAAGATGACCGCCGTGAGAGAGGATCTGATCCGCAACAACAATACCATCAACTGGATTCCCGAATCCATCGGTAAGGGCAGATTCGGCGACTGGCTGGAGAACGTGCAGGATTGGGGCATCAGCCGTAACCGCTACTGGGGCACGCCTCTCAATATCTGGGAGTGTGAATGCGGATGCCGCCACGCCATCGGTTCCATTGCGGAACTGAAGCAGATGGCCGTCCAGTGCCCGGAGACGGTGGAACTGCACCGCCCGCACATTGACGCCGTAAAGCTGAAATGCCCGGAGTGCGGCGGCACCATGTCCCGCGTACCCGAGGTAATCGACTGCTGGTTTGACTCCGGCTCCATGCCGTTTGCCCAGCATCACTATCCTTTTGAGAACGAGGATCTGTTCAAGGCACAGTTCCCGGCAGACTTTATCTCCGAGGCGGTGGATCAGACCCGCGGCTGGTTCTATTCGCTCCTCGCTATCTCCACGCTCCTCTTTAACTGCGCGCCGTTTAAGAACTGTATCGTTCTCGGACACGTGCAGGATGAAAACGGACAGAAGATGTCCAAATCCAAGGGCAACGCGGTGGATCCCTTCGAGGCACTTTCCACCTATGGTGCCGATGCCATCCGCTGGTATTTCTATACCAACTCCGCGCCCTGGCTTCCCAACCGCCTCCACGGCAAGGCCGTGGTGGAAGGTCAGCGTAAATTCATGGGCACGCTGTGGAACACCTATGCGTTCTGGACGCTGTATGCGGATATCGATAACTTCGATCCCACCAAGTACCGTCTCTCCGACTGCACGCTCAGCGTGATGGATAAGTTTATCCTGTCCCGCCTCAACACCGCCGTGGGCGAAACGGACGATAATCTGGCCAACTACCGTATTCCCGAGGCGGCAAAGGCACTGTCCTCTTTCGTGGACGATCTGTCCAACTGGTACGTCCGCCGCAGCCGTGACCGCTTCTGGGGCTCCGAGATGACGGAGGATAAGATCGCCGCCTACATGACGCTGTATACCTGCCTTGTGACCATTGCCAAGGCATCGGCTCCCATGATCCCCTTCATGGCGGAGGACATCTATCAGAATCTGGTCCGCACCGTGGACAAGACTGCACCCGAAAGCATCCATCTCTGCGATTTCCCCGTTGTGGATACGGCTATGATCGACAAGAAGCTGGAAGAAGAGATGACCTTTATTCTGGACGTGGTCGTTCTGGGACGCAGTGCCCGTAACGGTGCTAACCTGAAGAACCGCCAGCCTCTGTCCGATATGTACGTAAAGACCGAGCGTGAGGTCAGTGAGTACTACCGTGCCATCGTGGAGGACGAACTTAACGTGAAGCGTGTGGAATTCGTCGCAGACGTGTCCGCTATTTCCTCCTACTCCTTCAAGCCCCAGCTGAAAACGGTAGGTCCGAAATACGGCAAGCTGCTGGGACAGATCCGTACGGCTCTCTCTGAGGTGGACGGAAACGCCGCCAAGAACGAACTGGATACCACCGGTGCTCTCCACTTTGATTTCGGCGGTGAGAAGGTGGAACTTACCGAGGCAGATCTCCTCATCGACGTGCAGCAGAAGGAAGGCTACTTCTCCGCGGCCGATCATGGCATCGTGGTTGCCCTGAACACCAACCTTACTCCCGAGCTGATCGAAGAAGGCTTCGTCCGTGAGATCATTTCCAAGATCCAGACCATGCGTAAGGACGCAGGTCTTGACGTGATGGATCATATCCGCACTTCCGTTACCGGCAGTGAGAAGATCACGGCAATCATCGAACGGAATAAGGATGAGATCGGCAGTGCCACCTTCACCGATTCCTTTGACGGTGCGGCCGGTGCCATTACCAAGGACTGGACTATCAACGGCGAAAACGTCACCGTTACCATCGAAAAAATCTAATACCAAACACACCGACGCACGGCTTTGTGCGCCGGTGTTTTCATTTATAGAATCGAAAGAAGTGACAGCGATTCCATGGCCCGCAGGCGTGACAGAAGCAGTATCAGCTCCGCTTTTGCTTCCCGGTAGGCGTCATCGTCGCCCGCATCCCAGGCGATCTTCATTTTGCCAAGGGTACTGTCGATCTTTTCCAGTCTGGCGGCGGAGACGGTGACAGCCGCAATCGGACGGGTTTTCTCCCAGAGACGAAGCAGTGCCTCCGCCTCGGGACAGGGCGGGGCGCCTTTTGCCGCGCCGGCGGGAAGAGCAATTGCCGCCTGAAGCAAGGCGTCCGACCGCTGTCTCATAAATAACGTGTTTGCCGTTACGCCGCCCACGAGTAAAAGAAGAATAAGAATCGCACCGATAAAAGCTTTCATTTGCCGGAGCCTTCGCGGATTTTGGAGGGTTCGCGGTTGTTTTTTATCAGAGTGATTTTTTTCTGCTCGTCCACCGTCATCAGCAGAACCTCCCTGCGGCACACCTTGTTTTCTTTCAGCTTTTTGTCGATCCAGCCGGCGTCAATGCCGGCAAGCCGCATGCTGTCACGCATCAGCCGTCCATCCGTTACCACCGGGAGACCAACGCCGCTTTCAGCGGCGGAAATTCGGGCGTCCGTCTTCGTAAGCGGAGATGCATCCGCCGTGGTGAAAACGGACAGCTTTCCGTTTTCCTCCAGTATCGCACAGCGGACGTCACGGATGTCCGATATATCCTTCAGCCGCAGCTCGGCCAGCAGCTCCAGTATGCCGATCCGCAGCTTTTTCATTTCCTTTGTGTTGATTTTTCCCTCATGTATGAGAATACTGGGGGCCCCGAAAAAGATTTTCCGAAGCGGTGCATAACGGGATACGAAAAAGGAAAGAATTACTTCAATGGATAAAAGCAGAAGGATCGGCAAAAGGCCGTATGCAATGGGAATATCCGGATCGGATATGGGCATGACAGCCAGCTCCGACAGCATGAACGTGGTGATAAGCTCGGACAGCTCCAGTTCGCCTATCTGCCGCTTGCCCAGAAAACGCATGGAAAGGAGAAGCGTAAAGTATATGATGCACGTGCGAATAAAAATGGTTATCATAATTCCACCTCGCCCGTAGTGTGTGTAAAAAGCCGTTTTTTATACAGATGGCGAATTGTGAAAATAAAAATGAAAAAATCTCGAAAAAGGTATTGACATGAGAGGGGAGGTGTGCTATAATACTAAGGCTCACCCGGAGGGGGAGGGCGGCGGCGAAAACCGGGCGGAAAAACTTTTTTGAAAAAGATGAAAAAAGTGCTTGACAAACGGTGGACGCAGTGATATAATATATGGGCTGTCCGCGAGACAGCGATGCTCCTTGAAAATTGAACAACAAGACGAAACAAGAAAGACTCCGAAAATTCTTTTGAATTT
>JAZPZY010000044.1:0-27649 GCA_045544955.1 Eubacteriales bacterium | reverse complement strand
CCGGTGGACTGTTAGAGCCGTGCCGTGACCGAGCCGCAGCGAGAAAAAGGCCCTTGGCCGGGTGCAGGGCGGGGAGCCCTGCGTATTCCCCCCTTGGCCGGGGTGTGGTCGAGTTTGCCAAAGGCAAACTCGGGGAGCCCCACGTGTATCCCCACATACAGGAGACACATACATATTATGAAAACACATCTTTCCAAAAAAGCAAAGATATTTTGGATCACGGCGGGAGCATTGTTTTTGGTTTTTGCTTTATCGCTTTCGGTTCTTGAAATAGTCCGCGGCAATATTGCCGAATCTTTGCCCGATCAGCGGGCGGCGGCGCGCTGGGGCGGCGGCTCGGCTCAGGTGAGCGTATTCTTTGCCGCTGACCGGCCGTATTCCGTGTCCGCCATGCAGGGCGTGGCCCGGCAGATCGACGACACGCTGACGGACGCTTCCCTTTCGCCGCCGGAGGGCGGCCGGCTGTGGTATCACGCATACAGCACCGAGCGGGAAGCGTATATCATGACCGACCGGGACGGCTTTACCGCCACCGCCACCCTGATCGGCGGTGACTACTTCTTCATCCACGAGGCGGAGATGATAAGCGGTGCCATCCTCGGCACCGGCGCGGCCGCCGACGGTGCGGTGGTGCTGGATGAAAACGCCGCCTTCCGCCTGTTCGGAGCGTTGGACGTGGTGGGCAGCACGGTAACGGTGGAGGATCAGTACTACACCGTGGCCGGCGTGTGCCGCGTGCCGGAAAACCGATTCTACGACGGATACGGGGACGCCCCCCGCATCTATCTCACCTATTCCTCCGCCGCCGGGCGGAATACCTCCTCTGTCACCGCCTGGGAGGCGGTGCTGCCTAATCCCACCCGCGGCTTTGCCGCCGGCGTGGCCGCCGATCTCTTCGGCGGATACGAGAAAACGGCCGTGCAGGTGGAAAACTCCGCAAGATTCACGATCCCCGCTTTGTGGAAACTCATGGGAGAGCGGAAAACACAGGGCGTCCGCACCTCCGCCATCACGTATCCCTGGTACGAAAACGTGGCCCGCGTGGCCGAGTTTACCGCCTCCGCTTACCTGAAAGCACAGGCCATCCTCCTCGGCTGTGCCGCCGTCCTCCTCCTCGTCGTTATCGGTGCCTTGTGGAAGCCCACGGAGCGCGCCATCACCCGCCTTTCGGGATGGACGCGGAATAAATGGGACGACGCCTGGGAATGGCTCACCATCCCCGAGGTACGAAAAAAGAAATAAGGGGACGCGGTATGGGGGCACTGCCCCCATACCCCCGGCAAGGGGACATTGTCCCCTTGCAACCCCAAACTATGGAAAAATAAAAACACCCCCCAGTATGGGTTCCAAGGGTAGCGAAGCGGCGGCACGGTAGTGAATAACAGTCCGGTGGACTGTTAGAGCCGTGCCGTGACCGAGCCGCAGCGAGAAAAAGGCCCTTGGCCGGGTGCAGGGCGGGGAGCCCTGCGTATTCCCCCCTTGGCCGGGGTGTGGACGAGTTTGCCAAAGGCAAACTCGGGCAGCCCCACGTATCCCCTCTCCCCCTCAAAAATCCACCATAAGGAGAATTTATATGAAACGCACGTGCCGTATCCTCGCATTCGTTCTTGCCGTTCTTCTGCTTATGCCCATGGGGCTCATTTCCTGCGGCAAGCAGAAGATGCCCGATAAACAGGTGATGGATCACGTGTTCCGGGTGACGGAGATCCCCATGCCCGAGAACATGTCCTGGTTCAATCAGCTGACCGTAGAGGGCGAAAAGATCCGCATCACCGGCGGCTATTATAATGAAGAAACCTACGAAAGCTACGACGTCACCTACGAAATGAACCTGGACGGCACGGGGCTCACCGATATCACCCCGCCCAGAGAAGAGAAAAAGGAAGAGCCCGCCGAGGACGTGATGATCGCCCCTGCCGTAAAGCCGGGCGACGTCAATACCCATACCTACGAAATGGCACGGATTGCCCTGCCGGACGGCACCTTGTGGATCGGCACCTGCACCTATACCTACGATCCCGTCACCTATTCCTCCACGGAGGAGTATACCTTCGCGCATCAGACCGCCGACGGGGAGATCCTCTCCTCCTTTACGGACGAGGACGTGTTCGGCGGCCCGGTGAAGGAAGGCGAGTACCGCAGCCTGTATAACGCCACCCTGTGCGGCAGCAGCAATATTCTTTTAAGCGGTTACGACGGAAGCGGAGAGTGCATGTTCCTCGTGAATGCCGCGGATGCGACGTTTAAGAGACTGGATACCAGTAAACTGCTTGAAAGCGGCTATATTCAGCAGAATATCAACGACGGAGAGGATATGTACTTCCTCCACTGCGACTATTCCGGCAGCCGGAATGAGTACTCCCTCATTCCTCTGGACGTCAAAGAAGCAAAGCTGGGCGATCCCATTCCCCTGGAGGGCGATGGCTTTGAGAATATGTATAACTTCTTTGAGGGCGAGGGCTATACCTTCTACTTCATGAACGAAACGGCTGTCTACGGCTTTGATCTGGCAACCGCCTCCGCCGTGGAGATTCTGAACTTCATGAACTCCGATCTGAACTACAACGTGGCGTATAACCTGAAAGTTATCTCCCCCGAAAAATTCGTCACCTACGGCTACGATTCCTTTACCCAGACGGAGGCCATCTATATCCTTGATAAGGTGCCCGAGGAGGAGCTGGTGGCAAAATACGTCATCACCGTGGCAGTGCTCCAGGACGACTGGACGCTGCGGGAGCAGGCCATCCGCTTCAACCGGCAGAGCGACGAGTACCGCATCAATATAAACAAATACGACCTGAACGACTATTTGGCAGAGGGCGAGGACTACGACTACAATGCCCTGATGGAAGAAGCCGTCACCGCCATGAACAACGACATCATCGCGGGCAAGGGCCCTGACGTGCTCCTTACCAATTCCTATATGCCTGTGGATTCCTACATAGCGAAGGGGCTTTTGGTGGATCTGTACCCCTATATCGATAAGGACGAACGGTTCGACCGGTCGGATTTTCTGCCCAACGTCCTGTCTGCACTGGAGGTGGACGGCGGCCTTTACGAGATCTTCCCCAATTTCGGCATCCGTACCCTTGTGGGCAAAACGGAGATCGTGGGCGACAGAAAAGCCTGGACCATGAGCGATTTTGCCCGCTGGGCAAGGGATCTTCCCGAGAAGACCAAGGTGTTCTTCGATCTGAACCGGGAGGATGTGTTCGATCTGCTGCTGTCCTTCTGCTACGAGGAGTTCATCGATGCGGATACGGGCACCTGCACCTTTGATTCGGCGGCGTTTGCCGATCTGCTTACCTTCGTGTCCACCCTGCCGGAAAAGGTAATAGACGATACCGGCATGTACGACGAGGAGTACTGGATGCAGTACGACAACCGGTTCCGCGAGGATTACGCGGCCCTGGAGCAGGCGTATATCTCCTCCTTCAGCTTCTATCCGAACCTCATCAACAACACCTTCTTTACCGAGGAGATCACCATGGTGGGTGCACCCACCGCAGGGGATAACGGCGGTGCCATCACCCCGGCGGAGATGAGCTTCGCCATCAGCTCCAAAACGCCTCTGAAGGACGGCGCGTGGGAGTTCGTCAGCTACTTCCTCACGAAGGAGTATCAGGAAAAGATCAATTATTACTTCCCCCTCCGGGTGGACGCTTTGGACGCCATGATGGAGCAGGCCGTAAAGTCTGCCGAGGAGCAGAAACAGCGGTATGAGGAGCAGATGGGCAATATGGGCGGCGGCTACGATGCGGATGGCGACGGCGTCATGGACGACATGGCCGTGGTGCTCCCCGAAACGGCTGCTCCCGCTGAAACCACCGCCGCAACGGCGGAAACGGAACCCGCCGAAACGGAAGCGGAAGCCGCACCTGCCGCCGAAACGGAGGCCGTGGCGGAAAAAGCCGTGGCGGTTACTACCTCCGCCATTGGCGGCATCATCGGTATGCCGAGTCCCTACCCGGGCCGGAACGAGCGTGTGTACCTCTCCCGGGAAATGGCAGAAACCGTCCGGGATTATATCACCTCCGTAAACCGTGTCATCCGGCAGAACGCCAGCGTCACCGCCATCATCCGTGAGGACGCCGCCGCCTTCTTCGCCGGCCAGAAATCCCTGGAGGAAACGGTAAAACTGATCCAGAACCGCGTGTCTACCTACGTGGCAGAGAATAGCTAAGGGGGGACGATTATGTGGGGGGATTTTTGAAAAAATCCCCCCACGCCCCCCAAAAACTTTTGAACTATTATAACAATTATAGTCTGTGCACTGAAATGATGCACAGACTGTATCTGTAAATAGGTTAAAAGGTTTTGCCGAGTTCGTGCGAGTTGGCTATGCCAACTCGGGCGAACTCGAGGGGTGCGGGGGAGCCCTTTTGTCAAAAGGGTTCCCCCGCCTTTCCTATCGCTCTCTTTTTGCCCCTATTGCATTTCCCCGCGATCTGCGGTATAATTATACTGATGTATTATCAGAATTTTCGAGGTGTGTTATGCGGTCTGTATTCAGCCGGGTTATCTCGGCGGTTTTGCTTATGACGCTGTTTCTTTCGTCCTGCGGCGTGCCCGTACAGGAATCGGCACAGGTGCCGCCGGAGATACCGTCCGTGCCGGAATTCTTCGGGGCGGAGCGTGTGTTTGCCGCGCCGTTTTCGATCCGGGGCGAGGCGGACGGGGACACGGTGCTGGCCGAACTGCCGGAAAACGATGCGGTGTACCGCAGTGACGATCCCTTAGCCGGTGCCGGCACGGTCATCGCCATCATCGATACGGGATTTGACGTAAGCCATCCGGCGTTCACCCTGCCCGAGGGAGCCGGGGCGAAGATCGGCCGCGAGGATTACGTGGAGTTCGTCTACGATACCAACGCCGCCGGCATGTTTTATCAAAAAGTCAAAGACGATACCCGCTTTGCGGAAATGTATATATCGGAGAAGATCCCCTTTGCCTACGACTACGCCCACGACGATACCGACGTAACGGGCGGTGCGGGCGAGCACGGTACCCACGTGGCGGCACTGGCCGCCGCCGGCGGTGAGGCAGAGGAAACGCTGCCCGGTGCCGCCCCCGCAGCCCAGCTTCTTCTCATGAAGGTGTTCAGCGACGACGGGGAAACCTGTCAGGAAAGCGATCTCTGCATGGCCGTGGAGGATGCGGTCCGCTTAGGTGCGGACGTGATCAATCTGAGCCTGGGTGCCCCCGTGTCCGCCGCCTCGGACGTGGCCATGACCCGGCTGGCCGCCGCCATCCGTGCGGCGGAAAAGGAAGGCGTGCTCGTGATCTGTGCCTCGGGCAACGACGGGGCCAGCGGCCCCTCCGGGGTAAAGAGCGACGCCATGCGTGCGGACAACCCGGATACCGGCCTTACGAGTGAGCCGGCCATCCTGCCGGAGACCCTTTCCGTGGGCGCCTCCGAAAACCGTATCCACTACGTCCACCGACTGACGGTGGGCAATCGGGAGATCTTCTACGACGACGCCTACGAGGCCACCCTCGGTGAGATCCCCACCATTTCCGAGGTGCTGGGCGGACAAAGCCTCTCCTTTATCACCGTGCCCGGCGTGGGCGCCCTCTCCGATTACGAGGGACGGGACGTCAAGGGAAAGATCGCCCTCGTGGCCCGGGGTGAGATCACCTTCGCCGAAAAAGTGGAGAACGCCGCCGCACGCGGCGCCGCAGCCGTGATCGTGTACAGTACCGAGCCGGAGGCCGCCTTCCGCATGACGGTAGGCAACGCGCCCATCCCCTCCGTGTCCGTCTCCTTTGAGGACGGCACGTACCTTGCCTATCTGGGCGTGGGCGAGATCACCGTCAGCGAGGAAGGAGAGTTTTCCGAGATCACCCTGCCGGGTGCGGCAGGCTTTTCCTCCTGGGGCCCCTCGGCCGATCTGACGCTCACACCGGATCTCACCGCTGTCGGTGCGGACGCGGTTTCCGCCGTGCCCGGCGGTGTGTACGACGTCATGAGCGGTACCTCCATGGCCGCACCCCAGATCAGCGGCATCGCCGCCGCCTATATGGCGGAGAAGCGTGCACTGCTCACCTCCCTGAAAGAGGAGGATCGCCTTACCCATATCCGCGCCATGCTGATGTCCGCCGCCGTTCCTCTTTTGAGTGAGGAGGGACTGCCCCTCTCGCCCCGCGTGCAGGGAGCCGGCAATCTGGGCTTTGATACGGACGTTTCCAAAATGACCGTCACCGCCGCCGGCGCGGACGGTGCGGCGGTCATCTCCCTTGGCAATCGCCTGCCCGGCGAGACGGGCACCCTTGCCTTTGACGTTGTGTTTACCAATTACGGCGCGGACGGCGTGACCCTCAGCCTTGCCGCCGATCTTATTACCGAGGGCACGGAGGAAAAGGACGGCGTGTGGTATACCACCTACGAGCCTGTGGCCGTGCCTGCCATGATCCGCTTTTCCGAAACGGAGATCACCCTTGCCCCCGGCGGAAAAAAGACCGTGTCCGTAGAGATCGTGCCGGACGCCGCCTTTCTTTCCGCCCACGGAGAGACAGCCGCCCACGGCTTCTTCCTGGAGGGCTATATCACCGCCCGGGACGGGGCGGGCGAGCATATAGCGTCCCTGCCCTTCTTCGGCTTTGCCGGGGACTGGAACGACGCCCCCATGATCGACGGGGGCGACTGGGACGGCTACGAGAGCTACTACGGCGGACAGGCCCTGTTTTTGCAGGGCAGCTACGCCGCCCCCCGGGAGCTGTACCCCGATTCCCGCTATTTCGCCTTTTCCCCGGACGGGGACGGCGTGGCGGACGTGCTGTGGTTCCGGCTGTATCCCCTCCGCAGTATCGCCCGGGGACAGATCACCGTGTATGACCCCGCCGGGGAATCGGTGTACGAGGGTGCCTTTGCCGGCACGACGAAAACCTTTTCCACCGCCGAGGGGATCCATGCCGCCGCCTTCGCCCTGTGGGACGGAACGGACGGCTGGAACGACCACTTCTTCTGGGACGACGGTGCCTATACGGTGCATATCACCGCCTATTCTATAAGCGGCGGCGTGCAGACCATGGACATCCCCGTCACCCTGGATACGAAGGACCCCGCCCTTTCTTTCTCCCGTGTGGGTAATACGGTGCGTGCGGAGGCACGGGATGCGGGCATGCTCCACTCCCTCCGCATCTACGCGAAAAATCCCGATTTTGATCCCGCCGATCCCGACTCTCCGGAGTATCTTCTGGAGAAAGAGATCCTGGGTCCCATGCCGCATCTGCAGCTCCGGGCAGAACTGCCCCGGGATGCGGAGTACGTGTACGTCCGCGCCGAGGACTGCGCCGGCAACGTCACCGTGGACCGGTGCTATACGGATACCCCGTCCGCAGAAAAGGAGGACTGACCGAATGAAAAAACCAATCTTACGCCGGCTGTCCGCCGTGCTCTGCGCCTTTCTTCTTCTGCCCTTTTCCGTCACGCCCCTGTCCGCGGAAAACGGTGCTTCCCGTCAGATGGAGAACTATACCGGTGCCGGCACCGTCATCGCCGTCATCGACGCCGGCTTTCAGACGGATAACCGGGTGTTTGAAACGAGCCCCGAAAACCCCGCCCTTTCCAAAAAAGACGTGGCGCGTGCTCTGGGCTCCGCCTATACCGCCGGCTACGTCAGCGAAAAGATTCCCTTTTCTCTGGATTACGCCACCCATTGGGAGATCCCCGCAGAGGAGGCGGAAGCCCTCGATACGGACGTTTCCCATATCTCTGAGCTTGGCACCACCGCCGCCGCTTTGGCCGCCGGATGCTATAAGGGCGAGGGCGATATAGAAAACGAGGACGGCACCGTGACCCACGACGCCGATTTTATGGGCGCCGCCCCGGACGCACAGCTTCTTCTCATGAAAGCCGCCCGGGACCTTACCTCTGATCTCATCCCCGGTGCGGTGGTCAACGCCATTGACGACGCCGTCCGCCTGGGCGCGGACGTGATCCTGCTCAGCACCCGCGGCGTTTCGGGCGCAGAAAGCGTCCTTGCCGCCATCCGCCGCGCAAAGGAAGAAGGAATCCCCGTCATTGTAAGTGCCGGCGACGTGTCCGCCGATATGCAGAAGCTGACGAGGACCCTTCCCGCCTCCGTGCCCGACAGAGGCACGCTCTCTGCCATGGCCGAGGCCGACGGTGCGTACCTGATCGGTGCCGCCGCCGATCCGTACGGGCATATCACCTCCTTTACCCTTGGTGAGACGGAGATCCTGTATTCTGATTCCTCCCTTTTGTATATCGGAAAAACCTTCGGCCGGCTCTTCGCCGGACAGACCGTCTCCGCCGTGCCCGTGCCGGGCGCGGGTGCCCCCGCCGATTACGAGGGGCTGAACGTGGAGGGTAAGATCGCCGTGGTGCGCCGCGGTGAGATCACCTTCGCCGAAAAAGCAAACGCCGCCGGTGCCGCCGGCGCCGCCGCACTGATCGTGGCCGATAACGGAGGCGGCATCGTCCAGATGGCACTGGAAGGCGTGCAGATCCCCGCCGTGATGGTAAGCGAAAAGGACGGCGACGTCCTCCTCGCCGGGGATTCCGTGAAAGAGATCACCCTGCCCGACGCCATGCCCGGTGCGGCATCCTTCACCGCAAGAGGACTGGCCGCCTCCTTTACGAAGGCCGTCACATTCCTCTGCCCGGGTGAGAACGTCCTCTGCCCGGACGGTGAAAACGGCTTCATCTACCGTTCCGGTACCTACCTTGCCGCGGCACAGGCGGCGGGCTTCTGCGCCCGTGCGGTCCAGTATATGCGTGCCGCCGGCATCCGGAATATTTCCCCCGTGACGCTTCTGTCCGCCGCCGCCTGTCCCATCCTCGGGGAGAACGGCGTGCCCGTTGACACCCGGATCCAGGGTGCCGGCCTTATCACCGGGGCAGAGACGTTCCCCCTGACGGTCAGTGCAGCTCCGGACGGCGCCGCCGTGTCCGTCAGTGCGCCTCTGCCGGAGGAAAACCGGTGCACCGTCTCCTTTACCGTAACCAATACGGGCAAGACCGCCGTCCGCTGTACCCTCACCGGCGGTGCCTTTACCACCGATACGGTGGATGAAAACGGCAATCTCACCGGCGAAAGCACGCCGGTGCCCGGCGTCACCGTAAAGCTGTCCGACAGCGAGTCGGGCATGTTCACCGTGCCTCCCGGACGGACGGTCCGGGGTGCGGTGCAGATCACTCTCCCCTTTGAAACGGCGGAAGCCCTCCGCAAAAACGCCGTCTACGGCTATTATCTGGACGGCTCCTTTACCATGACTGCCCAATCGGCCAATACCGAAGAGGAGCCCGTGACCGTGTCCCGTCCCGTGATCCTGTTCTGGGGCGATCCCCACGCCGCCCCCTTAGCGGATGCCTCCGTGTACGACGAAAATGAGGCAGTCATCGCCCCCGCCTATCTGGCCGTGCTCAATACGGAAAACGGCACCTCCCAGAAGATCGGCATCACGGATATCACCGCCGATCCCGTCACGTGGGACGAGGCGTATAATATCGTAAGCCCCGTGATCCTTAGAGAAGGATTTCTGGAGGTGGGCATCTGCACCCTTAGGGATCTGGATTCGGCCGCCGTCCGCATGCTGGATGCGGACGGGCACGTGCTGATGGAGCGCGTGGTGCTGAATATCCCCCGGTATATACAGACCGGAAAGCACGCCGTGATTCCCGTGTGGAATTTTGCCGCCCAGGACGATCCATCGTTTTTGTTCCCCGACGGCACGTATACCTGTGAGATCCGCCTGACCGCCGACGGCGGCGAAAGCGTCCAGTATATGGGATTCTTCGTCCGCGCGGACAGTACCCGCCCCGTGATCGAGGAGATCCGTGCGGAAAAAGACGGGGAGGACGCCTTTACCCTCACCGTCACCGCCTCGGATAATACGTCCCTCCGCAGCGTGCGGATCTACGATCTGTCAAGACAGTACGAGAACGCCTTTCTCACCGGCACGTCGGATACCTGTACCGCCCGTATCAGCGGATACGACGGCGAATCTCCCCTGTATATCGAGATCACCGACGCCGCCGGCTCCTACCGGACGGCACGGCTTACGAAAGCACAGCTTGCCGAGCTTTTGGCAGGCACGCCGTGAGGTGTGAAGCGTGCCCCCGCCGGTGCGGTGCGGACCGTGCCGCCGGGGAGACGGGCTTCTGCGGTGCCGCCGCCGGCATCCGTGTGGCAAAGGTGATGCTCCATAACTGGGAGGAGCCGTGCCTTGGCACCCCCTCCGGGGCTATCTTCTTTACGGGATGCCCCCTGAAATGCGTCTATTGCCAGAACAAACCCATCTCCCGGTGCGAGATCCCCGGGGAGATATGGGACGAAGACCGGCTGGCAGAGGAGATGCTGGCACTGAGAGAGCGGGGCGCGGAGAATATCGACCTCATCTCGCCCACCCAGTACGCCGATGCGATCCTTTCCGCCCTTGCCCGGGTGAAAGATAGGCTGTCCGTCCCCGTGATATGGAATACGGGCGGCTACGAAACGGAAGAAACGGTGCGGAAATGCAAAGGACTTGTGGATATTTTCCTCACCGATATGAAGTACGGCACGAAAGAGCTTTCCGAAAAGTACAGTGCCGCCCCGGATTATCCGGAGATCGCCGCCGCCGCCCTTTCCGCCATGGTACAAACGGCAGGCGAGCCAAAATGGCAGGGCGAACGGCTTTGCTCCGGCGTGGTCGTGCGGCACCTGGTTCTGCCCGGCGGCCGGCACGATTCCGTGTCCGCACTCCGCCTTGCCGCCGAAACCGTGCCGCCGACATCGGTGGTGCTGTCCCTCATGCGGCAGTATACCCCCGATTTTGCCCCGCCGGAAATGAAGACACTCCGCCGCCGCGTCACTACCTTTGAGTATGAATCGGTCAGAGACGAGGCACTCCGCCTGGGATTCGACGGCTTCTCCCAGGACGCCGCCGCCGCTACAGCGGCATACACGCCGGCGTTTTAGGGGGATGCGTTTGGGGGTGCTTTTTGCAAAAAGCACCCCCAAGCCCCCGCAAAAACCTTTGAACTATTTACAAAATTCGCTGCACCCTCCGCGGCGAAGCCGCGTTCCCGTACGAACGTCCGGGCGGTAACCGTCCCCGCCAATGATGCTCGGCATCATTGGCATTTGAAACACGCCACCCGAGGGAGATCCAAGAGGGGTGTCCCCTCTTGGTGTGCGGTTGCCACGAAGGGGGGCACACTCCCCCCTTCGTGCAGGGCGCGGGGCGGCGCCCCGCAGAAAATACACAAAATATAATCCCAAAGGAGTCCTTTTATGCTCTACTTCATCGCCTCCGATATCCACGGCTCCGCCTTCTGGTGCCGGAAAATGCTGGACGCCTTTACCGCCTCCGGGGCGGATCGGCTCATCCTCCTCGGTGATATCCTCTATCACGGCCCCCGCAACGATCTGCCGGATGAGTACGCACCGAAAAAAGTCATCGAAATGCTCACCCCGTTTTCATCAAGGATCCTCTCCGTAAGAGGCAACTGCGAGGCCGAGGTGGATCAGATGGTCCTGCCGTTCCCCACCATGGCCGATTACGCCGTCATGGATCTGGGCGATCACCTGGTCTACCTCACCCACGGCCACCTTGCCTCCCCGGATAACCTGCCGCCCCTCAGAGAGGGGGACGTGTTCCTCTCCGGGCATACCCATATCCCCATGGACGAGATCCGGAACGGCATCCGCTGCCTGAACCCGGGATCGGTGTCCATCCCAAAAGGGGGCAGTGCCCACGCCGCCCTCATTATGGATGGGAAAGAGTTTAAGCGTGTGATCTTGGACTAACAGGGGGTGCGGGACGGGTCGTCGAAGGCGCCGCGAGTTCGACCGAGTTAGCAAAGCTAACTCGCGCGAACTCGGCCCTACCAGCAGACTGAAAACGCGGCAAAAGCGGACATTCGTACGCTGCCGCATTCCCCCGAACCCAGTATAAAGTTTTTTGGAGAGGGGTACGGGGAGGACCTTTTTGCAAAAAGGTCCTCCCCGCCTTAAGAAAGGACCATCTATGAAAATTCTCACAGCTTTAAGCGGCGGCGTGGATTCGGCGGCGGCGGCGTATCTTCTCCGCCGTGCCGGATACGACGTCAGCGGTGTGTGCTTCCGAATGCACGAAACCCCGGGCGGCGAGGATCCCACCGTGCGTGCCCGGGCCGTGGCAGAGGCCATGGGCATCCCCTTTTGTGCCGCAGACGTCACCGGCGAGTTCTGCCGAACGGTTATCGCCGATTTCATAAGCGAGTATAGGTCCGGGCGTACGCCCAACCCCTGCGTCACCTGCAACCGCACCGTGAAATTCCCCTTTCTCCTGAAACAGGCCGATTCCATGGGCATCCATGCCGTGGCCACCGGGCACTACGCCCGGATCGTCCCCTGCGGCAATCGGTATACCGTGGCGCGTGCCGCCGATCCCCTGAAGGATCAGACCTATATGCTCTGGGGCCTGCCCCAGTCCGTCTTGTCCCGGCTCGTTCTCCCTTTGGGCGAGTATACGAAAGCCGAGATCCGCGAAATCGCCCGTGCGGAGAATCTGCCCGCCGCCGGATCCAAGGAATCCCAGGACATCTGCTTTATCCCGGACGGGGATTATACAGCCTATCTGACGGACGCCGGCGTGCCCCTGCCCGACGGCGTGTTTACCGATCCGTGCGGCAAGGTGCTGGGAAAAGCGAGAAACCAGGCCTGCTATACGATCGGCCAGCGGCGGGGACTGGGCATCGCCCTCGGCCAGTATATGTACGTCACCGGGAAGATCGCCCCGGAGAACCGCACCGTCCTCTCCCCGAAGGATCCCCACGCACGCACCGTGCACGCATCGGGCGTGAATTATCTCGCCGCCGTGCCGGGGGATCTTGCCGCACCGCGGAAATGCACCGTAAAGCTCCGCTATACCAGAGCGGAGCATCCCTGCGAGGCGTGGACGGAGGGGGATCGGCTCACCGTCCGTCTCACGGAGCCGGTGCGTGCCCCCGCCGCCGGACAGTCTCTCGTGCTGTACGACGGGGATCTGGTGCTGGCCGGCGGTATTATCGAGAATTGGGAGGAATGAGTATGGACGACCGATACACACGCACCGAAGGTCTCATCGGTGAGGAAGCCGTGTCCCGGCTGAAGCGCGCATCCGTGGCCGTGTTCGGCCTTGGCGGCGTGGGAAGCTACGTGGCGGAGGCATTGGCCCGTGCCGGCGTGGGCAAACTTCTGCTCATCGACGGGGATGAGGTGGCCGTGTCCAATATGAACCGCCAGCTGATCGCGGACGTGACCACGGTCGGTATGCGGAAGGTGGATGCGGCACGGGCACGGATCGAAAAGATCGCCCCGGACTGCACGGTTTTGACGTTTGATCTGTTCTACCTGCCGGAGAACGCGGACGCGGTGCCCTTTCAGGGGCTGTCCTATGCGGCGGACGCAGTGGATACGGTGGCGGCAAAGATCGCCATCATCGAACGGGCGAAAGCCCACGGCGTGCCGGTGATCACCTGCATGGGCACGGGCAATAAAATGCACCCGGAGATGTTCCGGGTGGCGGATATAGAGAAGACCTCCGTCTGCCCCCTGGCACGGGTGATGCGCCGGGAGCTGAAGATCCGGGGTATTACGGGCGTGAAAGCGGTTTATTCCGAGGAGGAGCCACTCACCGCCGGCATGCCGAACGACGGACCACGCCGCCGGGTGCCCGCCAGTATCTCCTTCGTCCCCGGTGCCGCCGGCCTCGTCATGGCCGGAGAGATCATACGGGGGATAATAGAATAGGAGTACGATGGGGGTGCTTTTTGCAAAAAGCACCCCCAAACCCCCGCAAAAACCTTTACACTGAAAAAACAGATACAGTCTGTGCATCATTCCATCGCACAGACTGTATTTTTATATATAGTTCAAAGGTTTTTGGGAGAGGTCGGGAGAAGCCTTTTTGCAAAAAGGGTTCTCCGCCTCTTGTCCCTTATTCAATTCTCCCTATCCCGTCTGTCTCGCGTACCCGGGCGTACAGGGAGCCGTCCATGCGGTAGAGATCGAAGTCGTATTCTCCCACCTGTTCGGCGGCGAGGGGCGAGAGGGCACCGTTTTCCCACAGCCAGATCTGGGAAAAGCGAGTCAGCCGCTTTGCGTCCCGGTTCCAGTCCCGATACAGCTCCGTGCCGTCTGCGGTCAGCGGCACCACGGTGACGGCGGGATTTTCGCCCTTCACCGCCGTGATCTTGCCGAACAGCGACCATTCAGCCGCCGCCGCACTGATCACGTGCTCCTGATAGGGGAAGTTCTGCTCCGGCACGGGATAGGCCTGCACGCCGAAAATGCCAACCACGCCGGACATCTCCGCCTCGTGGGCGAGGATCTCTTCGGCGATGGCCGTGTCCACGGCCGCCGCTTTCTTGTAATCATGCACCTCCGAGCCGCCGGCCAGAAGAAATACAAACAGAAGAACGGCCGAGATCGCCCGGAATATCCGTCCGCTGCGGAACATCCCGCGGAGAAGCAGATCAACCAGCAGCCCAAGCCCGATAAAGGAGCAGACCGCCGCCCGCATGGGGAAATACGGATTGGCAATAAGGAAAAAGGGCGTCACCGGGGCGACGGTGAGAAGGATCCCCCAGATGAGTGCACCGCCGGAGCCGGACAGTGCCACCACGTTCCGCCCGCTCCGGGGCTTTGTGAGAAAGAACCAGCCCGCCGACGCAAGCAGTGCCAGCGTGAGAAAGAGAATACCGCCCCCGTCCGATACGGCGAGCCGGACGCCCCGGATGCATCCCGCAAAGAGCGTCCGAAAACCGCCCCGGAAGAAAACGTCCCACATCTGCCCCAAAAGATTCGGCAGAAAAGTGTCCCACCAGTAGCGTGTGGTGGGCAGAAGAATCTCCATCCGTGCGGCCAGCGCCCCCTCCGCCCTGTTTGCGGCGGTAAAGACGGCGTATGCGGCCAGCGTCACAAGGGATGCAAACGCAAGATACGCCCGCTTGTTCCCCCGGTGGCGGAAAAACAGAAGAACGGTCAGGGTAAAAGCGACTACCAGCACCTGCTCGTAGAGGAAGAAGGCCAAAGCCTCAAACAGAATAAAGCCCACAGCGTGCCGGATGCATCCGCTTTCCAGAAATCGGTCAAAGAAATACGCTGTCAGTGCGGTGAAAAACAGCCCCACCGCGATCCGGGAGGAGGCGGACAGCCAGAACGTCCCCTCCACGCCCAGCGGCAAAAGGGCGTATACCACCGGGAAGATGGCACCCGTGTGGAAATATTTTTCGAACAAACGGGCGAAAATGGCCGCCGCCACGCCGTGCAGGGCGGAGATCACCAGCACCGGCAGAATCAGACAGTCCCGCATGGGCGCGAGGAGGAACAGATCCACAATAGCCGCCAAAGGCCGGGAGGAAAACAGCCCCTCCTCCGCAATCAGCAAAAAGGGATCGGCGTTTCCGTAGCTCACGTACTGAATGGAATCGTCCAGAATAGGCTCGTAGGAGATACCCGAAAAGCACGCCCGCAGGATCATGACAAGGGCGAACAGGATCGCTGCCGGAAGAAAGGGCGACGCCGGAAACCGGCGGATGGGGGAACGGGCAGGCATGGGATCACCTCCTTTGGGGGGATATAAATATATTTTTCGCTTGTTTTTCTACGGATGAATACCAGGAATTTTTTGTTTTTATTGCCTCGCCTGCGGCGGGGGAGAAGGCGGTGTTTGCTTGTTATGCCCTTTTTAAAAGGTTTTTGGGAAGGGGTACGGGGAAACCCTTTTTGCAAAAAGGGTTTCCCCGCGTCCTCCCCCTATCATATATCCGCCTCTGCCCAGTATTTCGCACCGTAGGCAGAGATGAACGCCTTGCGTGCGGGGAGATCGTCGCCGAGGAGAGTTTCAAAGATCCGTGCGGTTTCCTCCGCGTCGGCGGGATTCACCCGGATCAGACGGCGGGTTGCCGGATTCATGGTGGTCAGCGACATCATTTCCGGCTCGTTCTCGCCCAGACCTTTCGACCGCTGAAGGGTGTATTTTTTGCCATCCGCCTCCAGCTTTGCAACGATCTCTGCCTTTTCCGGCTCGTTGTAGGCAAAGAACGTCTCGTCCTTCGTTGTGATCTCAAACAGGGGCGATTCCGCAATGTAGATCTTTCCCTCTTTGATCAGCGTGGGCAGCAGCCGGTAGAAAATGGTCAGAAGCAGCGTGCGGATCTGGAATCCGTCCTCGTCCGCATCCGTGCAGAAGATGATCTTCGACCACTTCAGCGAGGCCAGATCAAAGGGCACCGTGTCCCCCTTCACCTTGCCCTTCAGCTCCACGCCGCAGCCGATCACCTTCAGAAGATCCACGATGATCTCGCTTTTGAAGATCCGCTCGTAGGTGCTTTTGAGACAGTTCAGCGTCTTGCCCCGGACGGGAATGATGGCCTGAAATTCCGCATCCCGCGCCAGCTTTACCGACGTGAGAGCCGAGTCGCCCTCCACGATGTACAGCTCCCGAACCGCAGGATCCTTCGACCGGCAGGAAACGAACTTCTCCACCGATTTTGCCGGATCGCCGCCGCCCGAGGACAACTGCTTTTTCAGATTCAGACGGGTGCTCTCCGCGCTTTCCCGGCTCCGCTTGTTTATGAGCACCTGGGAGAGGAACTTTTCTCCCTCCACCGGATGCTCAAGGAAGTAGATCTCCAGCTGTTCCTTGATGAACGCGGTCATGGCTTCCTTGATGAACGTGTTGGTGATGGCCTTTTTCGTCTGGTTGGCGTAGGAGGTCTGGGTGGAGAGGCTGTTTGTCACCAGGATCAGACAGTCCTCAATGTCCTGGAACTGGATCTTCGATTCGTTTTTCTTGTATTTTTCGGCGGCCTTCAGCTTTTTGTCCACCGCACTGGTAAAGCCAAGCCGTACCGCATCCGCCGGGGATCCGCCGTGCTCCAGGGGGCTGGAGTTGTGGTAGTATTCCAGCATATTCACCTTGTTCGAAATACAGAAGGCGATCTCCGCCTTCAGACGGTATTCCGCCTTGTCGTCCCGATCCTTGCCCTTCGTCTCCATGGTCCAGAGCACGGGCTCCGTCATGGCGGTGTCGCCGGCCACCTCTTCCACGTAGCCCATAATGCCCTTTTCGTACAGGTAGGACTCCTCCGTAAAGGTGCCGTCCGCCTCCTCAAAGCGGAGAATGAAGGTCTTGCCCGCGTTTGCCACCGCCTGCTTTTTTAAGGTATCGGTGAAAAATTCCCGTGGGATCGCCGTGTCGGTGAAAACCTCCAGATCGGGACGCCATTTGATGGTGGTGCCCGTTTTCCGGTCGGACTTTTTGGGGATCGGCTCTTTTATAAGCTCCGATACCGGCTCACCCTTCTCAAAATGGATGGAGGAGATCACGCCGTTCGCATAGGAGTATACGTCCATGTATTCGCTGGCGTACTGGGTGGCACAGGCACCCAGACCGTTCAGACCGAGGGAGAACTTGTACGCCGCATCCGCGTCGTTGTTGTCGTATTTGCCGCCGGCGTACATCTCGCAGAATACCAGCTCCCAGTTGTAGCGGCCCTCCGCTTCGTTAAAGTCCAGCGGTACGCCCCGTCCGAAGTCCTCCACCTGCATGGATCGGTCGGCAAAGACGGTGGTGACGATCTTGTCGCCGTGCCCTTCCCGTGCCTCGTCCGCGGCGTTGGAGAGAATCTCAAAATAGGAGTGCTCACAGCCCTCAAGGCCATCCGAGCCGAAAATGACCGCCGGGCGTTTGCGGACCCGGTCCGCACCCTTCAGCATAGTAATGGATTGATCGTTATATTCCGGTGTTTTCTTTGGCATGATATACCTCAGTGAAAATGAATTTTAGGAGCGAGGCTTCGCTGTACTAAATTTTATAAATAGTTCAAAAGTTTTTGGGGGTGTGGGGACTTTTTTCAAAAAGTCCCCACGTCGCGTCCCTCATTCCAGCCCCACCGTCAGCAGCCGCTGGGATGCGGAGTCGGTGAGGGTGGCGGCGTTATAGAGAAAGAGAATCTGATCAATTTCGTATTCGGTGAGCAGCTTTGCCGGCACCTGCTTGTAGTAGCGGAGATCCACGATCACCAGATCGTACACCTGTGCCAGAAAAGGCACCGCCGCGTGGGCAAAGCTGTCCTTTACGAGAAGCATCCGGGGGCGGTCCGATGAACCTGCCTTCTTCGTCACCGTCACAAGGCCGTGATTTCCCGAGAGAAAGGCGGAGTACTGATCCCGCCCGTCAAGGTACGACCGATCGTAGAATCCGGCAAAGGAGGTGCCGTCGTCCTCGATCACGGTCACAAAGTCCCCGTCACCCTCGTATCGGAAAAATTCCATCACGTCCGGCTGTACCCAGAAGGCGCCTGCCTTGGACCAGGCCGTGCCGTAAAAGGCGTCGCTCACTGCCTCCCGGGTGTAGGCCGACGGAGGCAGGATCTCCTGACCGAGCGCCGAAAGGATATCCGCCGCCCCGTAGAAGGCACCAAGGCTCGTCCAGTGATGGTCCGTCCGGTAGTATACGTATTGCCCGGCCTCGGCCCGGTCACGGAGCGGATCCCGCAGAAGAAGCGCGTCCCCGTCCGCCTCCCGGATCGCCTGCCACAGCCGGTCGCTGTACGCCTCACCGTAGTAATCCGGCAGGGTGTGGGAAAGCACGTCTGCCGTCCGCCCGGTCACGGCGGTAAGGGATGGGATGCCCCGCTTTTCCGCATAGGCGGAAAACGCGCGCATGGCATCCGCGTTTTTCTGAAGATTGGTAAGATCCGGCAGATCCTCTCTGGGGATCAAAACGCCCCCCTCACCGAAGAGGATCCCGTTGTGCCCGCCCCTGAGAAGCATCCGATCCCACAAAGCGTTCACCGATACGAAGAAATCCCGAAAGGGGAACTGATCCGCCATGTACTCGGCAACGTCCTTTGAAAAATCGCCGTCCAGGACGCTCTTTGCCGAAAGGACGGGAAGGGAGGCCAGCGCGCGGTTTTCTCTTTCGGAGACCGCACGGTCGGGGAGGATCCAGAACAGAGCGGCAAAGAGGAAGATCACCGCAAGAAACAACGCCGTAAGCGCCCCGTCCCCGGCTTTCGTCCCCCGGGAGGAGGTCAGCTGCAAGGAAAGCCGCCGTGCGGCGGTCTCATCCGCTTCGTGCTGTTTTACAGGCTTTTTTTCATCAGACACGGTACCTCACCTCCTTAAAACCGGAAATACAGAAAGGGATTGAACGAAGAATTGACCAGTGCGGACACGGACAGCAGAAGCCCCGCGGCACACAGCACCGTGGATACCGTCCGGGTGATGCCGTCTGCTTTCTCCCACAGCTTGTAAAACAGATTCTTCGGGTACGGCGTGGCAGCCACCGCCATAATAATAAGCAGTACGGCCGCCGAGGACAGCGTGAGCAGTCCCGCCCCGTCGTAAAGCCCTACGGCGTGTCCGCCGCCGAACAGAGCGCAAAGATACCGAAGCCCCAGGGAGAAATCCTCAAACACGAACAAAAGCCAGCCGAATACCACCGCGATCCCGGTGTAGATCCGCCCCATAAACCGGGGCAGCTTTTGAAGGATCTTTCCAAGGAACAGCTTTTCCATAGCCTGCAGAATAAAGTAGTACAGCCCCCACAAAACGAAGTTCCAGGACGCCCCGTGCCAGAAGCCGGTGCACAGCCACACTACGAGAAGATTGAACATCTGCCGTCCTTTCCCGCAGCGGTTGCCCCCGAGAGGAATGTATACGTATTCCCGGAACCAGGTGGAGAGGGAGATGTGCCACCGCCGCCAGAAATCCGTAACGGATACGGCCGTGTAGGGGTAGTAGAAGTTCTCCTTAAAGGAGAAGCCCATCATTTTGCCAAGGCCGATGGCCATGTCGGAATAGCCGGAGAAATCAAAATAGATCTGAAACGTGTAAAGCAGGATCCCCAGCCACGCCGAGAGCACGGACACCTCCGGGGCGGCGGAAATATCCGCCCAGATCTCCCCCGCTGCGTTGGCCAGAAGCACCTTTTTCGCAAGACCGGCAGTGAACGTCCGCACGCCGGAGGCGAAAAGGGAAACGGAATGGGTACGCACGCGGAGCTGATCGTCCACGTCCTTGTAGCGGACGATGGGACCGGCAATCAACTGGGGAAACAGCGTCACGTACGTGCCGAATGCCACGAAATCCCGCTGTGGCGGCGCGTCCGCCCGGTATACGTCGATCACGTAGGAGAGAGCCTGAAAGGTGTAGAACGAGATGCCCACGGGCAGAGCGATCTCTGCCGCTTTGAGGGGGATCCCCGTGACGGCGGTGACGGAATCAATAAAGAAATTGTAATACTTGAAATAACCTAAAATGAGAAGATTGGCGGCCACGGCGGCGGCAAGGATCCATTTCGTAAGCCGCACCCGGCGTTCCCGGTACCGCCCCACCAAAAGTCCGAATCCGTAGTCGGCGGCAATGGTGAGAAGCATCAGCAGAACGTACCGGGGCTCTCCCCAACCGTAAAACAGAAGGCTGACGAGAAACAGCGTCCAGTTGCGGTATTTCACGGGGGTGGCAAAATAGAGGATCAGCACCGCCGCAAAATACAGAAAGAGAAACTCCAGACTTGAAAATACCATAATTGACGTTTATCCGCAGGGAGACAGGCCCCTGCATTTTCCCCTTGGGTGTATTATTTTACGCGCATCGCGTTCGTTTCCGCCAGAATACACAGCTCGGCGGCCTTGAATATGTGCGCCTGGGTCATGGCGGTTTCGGTGCGGCAGAGAGCGTCCGTCACCATCTGTGCGAAAAACGGCGATCCCACCGTGCCGGCGGCGTCGATCACGTATTCACCTACGCCGTCCGCAAAGAAGATCCGGTTGCCCTCGCCCACGCCGGGGTTCATTTGCTTGCGGATCTCCAGATACCCCTTCGTGCCGAGGAGAAACAGCCGTCCGTCTCCCCATGTGGAGAGTCCGTCCGGGGTGAGCCAGTCCACCCGGAAATAGCCGGTGGCCCCGTTGTCCCCAAGGAGGGTGCAGTCGCCGAAATCCTCCATTTCCGGATACTGAGGATTCATGTAATTGCCCACCTTGCTGTGGAGGATCCGTGCGTCCTCGTTCCCCGTGAAAAAGAGGAACTGCTCGATCTGATGACTGCCGATGTCGCAGAGGATGCCCCCGTACAGCTCGCGGGAGTAGAACCAGTCGGCTCTTGGCGGTGCGTGCCGGTGAGGGCCGGTGCCCAGCACCTGGATCACGTCGCCCAGAAATCCGTTCTGCCAGAGGAGGCTTGCGTAGGCGGAGGCCTCGTTGTGGAGCCGTTCGTTGAAATAGACGAAATACCGCCGTCCCGTCCGGGCACAGGCGGCACGTGCCGCCTCCACCTGTGCGAGGGTGGTCATGGGGGCTTTGTCCACGAAATAGTCCTTACCGGCGTCCATGACGGCAAGGCCGATTTCGCACCGTTTGGCCGGAATCCCGGCGGCGGCCACCATGCGGATCTCGGGATCGTGCAGGATCATGTCCAGGCTGTCCGCGGGGACAGCCTCCGGGAATACGCCCCGGAACGCCTCCACCTTTTTCGGATCGGGATCGTACACGTATCGGAGCGTGGCCCCCACGGCCTTCAGCCCCCGGCACATGCTGTAAATATGCCCGTGGGCAAGGGCCGCCGCGGCGAAAACGAATTCGCCCGGCGAAAGGGTGATTTTCGGCGGTTTGTCCACGAACCGCCAGGGATCAGTGAGGGGAAGTGCCGGCATGGAAAAGCCTCCTTTCGTGCGGGGGATGCGGCGGGGATGCGGCGGGAAACCCCTTTTGCAAAAGGGGTCTCCCGGGAACCCCCAAAACTCGCAAGCTCGTTTCGGGGAACCCCGGCCCCGCACCCTTCCCGAAAATCTTTATACTGTATATGGGGATTTAGCATAGCCGTGTGTTGGAATTGCACGGCACCGGAGAGGGGCAAAAGAGAATAATGAATAGTGAAAAGTGAAAAGTGAAAAGACACGGGATGGGGCATGCCCCCACCCCGCGTCGATCTTTCGCATAGGTTTACCGTGCTACTTCTTCCATGATAAAGGCTTCCAGAATATCGCCGATGTGAATATCGCCGTATTTTTCCAGACCGATACCGCACTCGTAGCCCTCGGCTACTTCCTTCACGTCGTCCTTGAAGCGGCGGAGAGAGGAGATCTTGTCTTCGAAGATCACCACGCCGTCACGGACGATGCGGATCTGGCTCTGACGGGTTACCTTACCGTCGGTGATATAAGAGCCGGCGATGGTGCCTACGTTCGGTACGTGGATGGTCTGGCGAACCTCGGCACGGCCCAGCACTACTTCCTTATAGGTGGGAGCCAGCATACCCTTCATGGCCGCTTCGATCTCCTCGATGCACTCGTAGATGATGCGGTAGGTGCGGACGTCCACGCCCTCACGCTCTGCCTTGTCGGCAGCACTCTTGTCGGGACGGACGTTGAAGCCCACGATAATGGCGTTGGAGGAGGACGCCAGCATGACGTCGCTCTCCGTGATGCCGCCTACGGCACCGTGGATCACCTTTACCTTGACCTCTTCGTTGGTCAGCTTTTCCAGAGACGCGCGAACCGCCTCCACAGAGCCGCCCACGTCTGCCTTTACGATGATGTTCAGCTCCTTGGCGCCTTCCTTGATCTGGCTGAACAGATCGTCCAGGTTTACCTTGGCGGCGGCGGAGAGAGCATCGTTGCGTGCCTTCTCCCGACGCTGATCGGCCAGGGTTCTTGCCATTCTTTCGTCCTCAACGGCGTTGAACTCGTCGCCGGACTGAGGCACCTCCGCAAGACCTACGATCTCCACGGGAACGGAGGGACCGGCTTCCTTCAGGGCAGATCCACGCTCGTTCAGCATGGCGCGGACGCGGCCGACAGCCGTACCGGCGATGACGATGTCGCCCTCTCTCAGCGTACCGGTCTGTACGATAACGGTGGCAACCGGACCGCGGCCGCGATCCAGCTTCGCCTCGATAACGATACCTTTGGCGCGGCGCTTGGGGTTAGCCTTCAGCTCTTTCATTTCGGCAACGAGAAGGACGTTTTCCAGCAGATCCTCAATGCCCATGCCGGTAAGAGCGGATACGGGCACGCAGATGGTGTCGCCGCCCCATTCCTCGGGCACGAGACCGTAGTTTGTCAGCTGATTCTTTACCGTGTCGGGGTTTGCCTGGGGCTTATCCATTTTATTGATGGCAACGATCACGTCGATGCCGGCGGCCTTGGCGTGGTTGATTGCCTCAATCGTCTGGGGCATGATGCCATCGTCGGCGGCAACCACAAGGATCGCAATATCCGTAGCCTGGGCACCGCGGGCACGCATGGCAGTGAACGCCTCGTGACCGGGGGTGTCAAGGAAGGTGATGTCCTGTCCGTTGATGTTCACACGATAGGCACCGATGGCCTGGGTAATACCGCCGGCCTCGCCGGAGGTAACGTTGGTGTGGCGGATGGCGTCAAGGAGGGAGGTCTTACCGTGGTCAACGTGTCCCATAACGCATACGATGGGTGCACGGGGCGTGAGATCGTCCGTGGCGTCCTCTTCCTCATTGAACAGACGCTCCTCGATGGTGACGACTACTTCCTTCGTGATCTTGGCACCGAACTCGTCGGCTACCAGATAAGCGGTGTCGTAGTCCAGCACCTGATTGACGGTGGCCATCATGCCCATCATCATCATTTTCTTCATGACCTCGGCGGCGGTCTTCTTCAGCCGGGAGGCCAGCTCGCCCACGGTGATCTCCTCGGGGATGGTCACCTTTACGGGCATCTTTTTCAGTTTTTCCAGATTCTCCTTGCGGAGCTTCTCCATGGCGAGACGTTCCTTGTCCCGGTTTTTGGCGGAACGAACGTCGCGGGTGTTCTGCTTTTTCAGCTTCTGCTTGCTGACGGCGTTTTCCGTCTGCCGATCCGTTACGAAGCGGTCCAGACGCTCGTCGTACTTGGACAGATCCACGTGGGTGGTGCGGGTGTCGATGACGCGGGTGTTGCCCGTGCGTTTCTTTTCCACCGTGGGCTGCTGGGGAGCCTTCGGCTTGGGCTGTGCCGGCGGCGGATTGAAGCTGTTCTGCTGACCGTTGTTAGCCGGCCGGAAACCGCCATTCTGCTGTCCGTTGGTATTGGGACGGAAACCGTTATTGTTCTGTCCGTTGGTGTTGGGCCGGAAGCCGTTATTGTTCTGTCCGTTGGTATTCGGACGGAATCCATTGCCCTGCTGTCCGTTGGTATTGGGACGGAAGCCGTTATTCTGCTGTCCGTTGGTATTCGGACGGAATCCATTGCCCTGCTGTCCGTTGGTATTGGGACGGAATCCGTTATTCTGCTGTCCGTTCGTGTTCGGACGGAATCCATTATTCTGCTGTCCGTTGGTGCCCGGGCGAGGTCCGTTGCCCTGCGGCTGGGACTGGGGAGCCGGTGCCGGCTTTGCTTCCACTTTGGGCTCAGCCTTCACTGCCGGTTTCTCTTCTGCCTTGGGTTCAGCCTTTGCCGCCGGCTTCTCTTCCGGCTTGGGTTCAGCCTTTGCCGCCGGCTTCTCTTCCGGCTTGGGCCCGGCCTTTACTGCCGGCTTCTCTTCTGCCTTGGGTTCAGCCTTTGCCGCCGGCTTCTCTTCTGCCTTGGGCTCGGCCTTCACTGCCGGCTTCTCTTCTGCCTTGGGCTCAGCCTTTGCCGCCGGCTTCTCCTCTGCCTTGGGCTCGGCCTTCACTGCCGGCTTCTCTTCCGCTTTCGGCTCAGCCTTCTTCCGCTTGATGGCAGTCTTGCCGCTGAGGTAGCCGTCCAGGTCGGACAGCTGACTGCCCCGTGTCAGCGCATCGAAAAACTGATTAAACTCCTCGGGCTCAAGAGTAGCCATATAGGATTTTACGGTGATACCGGAGTCCTCGATCTTTGTGAGGATCTCCTTATTTTTCATTCCCAGGTCTTTCGCCAGCTGGCTGACCTTGAACATAGAATTCTGTGCCATCTCTTTTGCACCCTGCCCGATGATCGGGCCCTTTCCTTTGGAGTTGTGCGGGGATATCTGTGAGAGAAGATCAGCGGCGTCCGGCGAGAGCCGCGATCGCGGAGGCAAAATTCGGATCGCTCACGGCACAGGCGGAAAGCGGAGCTTTGCCGCAGGCCGCACCCAGCATCTCCCGCGTGAGGGGGATGGTGAGCAGCGGGACGCCGTAGAAGGAGCACTTGTCAGTGACCACCTTCACCGTGCGTGCCGAGGGATCCGAGGCGAGGAGAACGAGATGCACGCCGCCTGTTTTCAAAGCACCTGTTACCGTATCGGTGCCGCATCCGAGACGGCCTGCGCGCCGGCACAGCCCGATCATGGACGCCAGACGGGCGGTATCCACGCCCTCTCTCTGTACGTTATCTTTACTGATTTGGTTTTCGTTGTTCATATTCCGTCTGCAGCCTCAGCCTGTGCAAAGAGGATCTCTTTTTCCATCAGATCCAGAAGATCCTCCGGTATGGCAACCTCAAGAGAGGAGGCAAAGCGTCCGGCCTTGCGTGCCTTTTTGAAGCAGGCGATGTTTTTGCATACGTACGCACCCCGGCCGGATTTCTTTCCGGTGAAATCCAGGGACACGTTCCCGTCCGGATCCCGAACCACGCGGAGCAGATCCCGCTTCGGGAAGGACTGACCGCAGCCGGAGCAGCGCCGGCTGGGGATCTTTCGCATCTGGGCAGCCATTATTTCCGCCCCTTGATGTCGATCTTGCAGCCGGTGAGACGGGCGGCAAGACGTGCGTTCTGTCCTTCCTTACCGATGGCAAGGGAGAGCTGGTCGCTGTCCACCCAGATCTTGGCGGTGCGTTCCCCGTCGAATTCCACCTCCCGGATCTTGGCGGGAGACAGAGCGGCGGCAATGTATTCCTCCGGCTTTTCGGAGAAGAGAACCACGTCGATCTTCTCGCCGCGGAGCTCCTCCACGATCTCGGCGATACGCATGCCCTTGGCACCGATGCAGGCGCCTACGGCGTCCACGTCCGCATCGCGGGAGAAAACGGCCACCTTGGTGCGGGAGCCGGCCTCACGTGCCACGCCCTTGATGATCACCACGCCGTTTTCGATCTCGGGGATCTCCTGCTCCAAAAGACGCTTGACCAGCCCCGGATGGGTGCGGGAAAGCGTAACCACCGGGCCGCGCTTTTCGGGATCGTGATTGACCTCGGTGACGAATACCTTCAGATGATCGCCCACGGCGAAGGAATCGGCAGGCAGCTGCTCGGCCTTCAGAAGAACCGCTTCGCTGGTGCCCGTGTCCACTACCACGTCGCCGGTGTTGTCGTTCACCTTGGTGACGGTGGCGGAGATGACCTCTTCCCGCTTCTTGTCGTATTCACGGATGATGTTGGAGTGCTCCGCCTCGCGGATGCCCTGGATGATGACCTGCTTTGCGGTCTGCGCGCTGAGGCGGCCGAAGGTCTTGGGCTTTACCTCAAACTCCACCACGTCGCCCAGATTGTAGCGGCGGCTGATGGCGTGTGCATCCTCCAGGGAGATCTGTTCCTTGTCGTTTTCCACTTCTTCCACAACGGTCTTCTGCTGGAACATGCGGACGGCCTTCTTTTCGGGATCCATCAGAATACGGACGTTGGAGGTGCCCAGCTCCTTTTTGAAGGCACTGGTCAGAGCGGCCTCGATCCGTTCCATCATGTATTCCCGCGGGATTCCCTTGGTGGTTTCCAGAAGCTCTACGGCGGTGAACAGTTCGCCGCCGGCGGTTTCCGTGTCTTTTTTCGTTTTAGCAGTTGTCTTTCTCATGGCTTTGTATCCTTATATAATATATATTGGTGAACCGGGAGCGAAAGCCCCCTTAAAAACTTTCTTACCAGGCGAAAACGGTGGAGACTTTTGCCGCCGCACTTTTCGCAATGACCGTCTCGGTGCCGTCCGGCAGAGTGACGGTAAATTCCTTGTCCGCCGCCGCGGTGAGCGTACCCCGGAGGGTTTTGGATCCGTTCAGTGCGGCAAACAGACGCACCTCGATCTCGTCACCGATGCAGGACGTAAAATGATCGGGCCGGGTGAGCGGGCGTTCCACCCCGGGGGAGGTGACCTCCAGCCGGTAGGAGCATTCAATGGGATCGGCCTCGTCCAGCACGGGATCGATGGCACGTGTTACCCGTTCGCAGTCGTCCAGGGTGATGCCCTCGTTGGAATCGATCACGATGCGGAGAACCATTTCAGCACCCTCTTTTACGTATTCCACGTCCCAAAGATAACATTCCGCCTCCAGTACCACGGGGAAAAGCAGTTCCCGCACGCGCTCGGCGATGTTTTTCGGCCGGGGACGGAGAACGCTGCCGTTTTCTTCTTGCATAGCGTACCTCGCATTTCAAAGGATACGGCACCGGGCCGTTCACAAAAACAGAGAGTGGGTTCAGCCCACTCTCCTTTTCCTACATACTATTCTTACTGTAACATAGTATACCACAATCCATGGGGGATTGCAAGGGGTTTTTGAAAATTTTCCAAGGATTTTCCCGGCGAGCCGCCCGAAATCCGCCGTGATGTCGGATTCTGCCGATGAAAAAACTTGACACCGGCGGCAAGTCGTGCTATAATGAATGAACGAAACCGAACGCAGATGTAGTTTAGTGGCAGAACTTCAGCTTCCCAAGCTGACCGTGCGGGTTCGATTCCCGTCATCTGCTCCAAAAGAAAAATCCCCCCACGGGGATTTTTTCTTTTGGCTCAAATGGGAATCGGGGGGGTTGCCTTGTGGGATCGCCCTTTCCCCCCCCTCCCT
>JAZPZY010000043.1:0-67186 GCA_045544955.1 Eubacteriales bacterium | reverse complement strand
CGTTCTGTGAACGCCCGCGGGCGAACGCAGTTCGCCCCTACGGCAAAAAGGACAGAGAATTTCACGTTCTCTGTCCTTTTTCACACGTCTTGATCTTCAAGGTATAGTGTGTTACACCTTATAGTTTTACTGTCGAGAGGTAATGAGCCTCCCTTGTGTAAAGGGAGGTGGCTCGCGCAAGCGAGACGGAGGGATTGGTTCTACATTAAATAAAGTATCAATGCACGAACTCAAAGAGTTCGTGACGCGTCGCAAACGACGCTACAATCCCTCAGCCGCCTTCGGCGTCAGCTCCCTTTACACAAGGGAGCCTTTTTTGTTCATCTATGCCTTATCAAATTCCCTGACAAGCACTGCATTTGGAGACACAAATACAGAAATACGGCATACCTCTTTCGAGATATGCCGTATTTTTGAAAACTGTCCTTTAGGGTGACGCTCTAACACAGTCCCTTTTTTCGATTTCACACGTCCACCGTCATGCCGTCTTCGGCAATCACGCCGCGGCGGCCAAACAGGGCAGCCACCTTTTCCCGGCTGCCGGACAGATCGTTCAGAATCTCCCGGCCGTTGTGGCTGAAGTACACGCAGCCCACGTTTTTATCCTTGTAATACTCGTGCACCGCGTCAATCTTGAAATGCCCCGTCTCCATAATGGCACAGTCACATCCGTCACCGATCACCGCATCCAACTCGTCCGCCGTGCGGATGTCCCCGGAATAGACCACCGTCTTACCTTCCCCTTCGATGCGGAAGGTAAAGGAACGCCACGGGGTATCCTCCGTATGCCCCATGTGCATATTGTGATACGCCGTGATCTTCACGTTTCCGTCGTCGAACACCACGCCGTCTGTCAGCACCTTCGGCTTCACCGAAATGCGGTTAGTATAGCCGCCCCCGTCCGCCGTAAGCAAAGACTGCACGCCGCTCCACACGTCCATCACCGGCACGCACAGAGAAACCTCTCCGAATTTATGAGGGATTCTGTAATTGGCGGAAACAGTGGTCATGTTCCAGATAAGATTGGCAAGGCCGCCGGTATGATCCATATGGGGATGGGAGATCACGATGGATTTTATCGAAAGAAGATCCAACCCCTTTATATAAGCCGTGCGGGAACATCCCTCGCCGGCATCGAACCAGTACAAAGCACCGGCCGATTCTACGGCAAAAGACATATGCTGTCTTGTGGGCATGGGCTCCGTTCCGGCACAGGTACCGAGAAAATGAATTTTCATTGTGAAACACCTTTCAGATAAGATGCTTTCATTATACCCTTTGCCATCCCCTTTTGCAAGGCTTTTTGGGAAAAAGGCAAAACAAAAAGCCCGTCGCAGCCAGACGGGCATATCTGTTTTTGATTTCAAAATCAGTTCATGCTGTTGAGGAGCTTCGTAAACTGGCTCTTCTTGTGAGCGGCAGCATTCTTGTGGATGATACCACGCTTTGCAGCCTGGTCAGCCTTCTTAACGGCAAGCTTGTATGCTGCAAGTGCCTCTTCCTTGTTACCTGCCTCAACCGCTGCCAAAAACTTCTTCACGGTAGTACGGTACAGGCTCTTGAACATCTTATTCTGAAGGGTCTTGGTAGCAGTAACCTTAACGCGCTTCTTCGCACTCTTGATGATCGGCAAAACATTCACCTCCCTACGTAAAATATTCAATCCCCGGATACCGAATCTGAGAGGGGATACCGGCATCCTTTCATACAGTTATGTATTATAGCACATTCGTGAGCACTTTTCAATAGATTTCAGAAAAATTTCCAAAACTTTTTTCGTGCGGTAAAAAAGGATTTTCCGAAAAAAACCTTGTACTTTTCTCCCCGTTGTGGTATACTATATGTTGGTGTAGTTTTTTGACAACTCTATACCGTTTCCATATAATTATTTTCTTTTTCATTTTCAGAAAGGAGCCTCTTTGAGGCTGACAATACGCAATGAAATACTTTGTTCTTATCCCCGACGGCATGGCTGACCGCCCCTGCCCCGGCCTCGGCGGCAAAACGCCTATGGAGGCAGCCAACAAAAAGTACATGGATGCTCTGGCCGCCGTTTCCGCAGGCGGCACGGCTATGAACGTTCCCGCACATATGGTGCCGGAAAGCGACACCGCCAACCTTGCCATTCTCTCCTACGATCCTGCCGTATATTCTAAGGGACGCTCTCCCTTGGAGGCAGTCAGCATGGGCCTCACGCTGGGCGACAACGATACCGCCATCCGCTGCAACGTCGTCACCCTCTCCGAAGAGGAGGAAAATTACGAAGACCGCCGGATGCTGGATCACAGTGCGGACGAGATCACGACGGAGGAAGCCGCACAGCTGATCGAAGCGCTGAACGAGGCTCTCCCCATGCCGGGACGCAAGCTGTATACCGGCGTCAGCTACCGCCACTGCCTCGTATGGGACGGTGCAGACGATAAATACAATTTCGACCGCCCCCACGACATCATCGGTCAGCGTATCGGTGACCATCTTCCCAAGGCGGAAAATGGCGGCGGGGAGTTTCTGCAGTTTATGAAAGCCGGCTACGACGTGCTGAATCATCATCCCGTCAACGAAGAACGCCGCGCCAGGGGACTTCGCCCGGCCAACTCTCCCTGGCTCTGGAGCCCCGGAAAGAAGCCCGCTCTCCCCTCCTTCTCGGAAAAATGGGGGATCAATGGCACGGTCATCTCCGCTGTGGATCTGATCAAGGGGATCGGTCTGTGTGCCGGTATGGATGTGGCCGACGTGGAAGGCGCCACGGGCAACTACCACACCAATTACGACAACAAGGCGGCCGCCGCTATCGCCGCTTTTGAAAGCGGCAGTGATTTCGTATACGTCCACGTGGAAGCACCGGACGAATGCGGCCACCGGGGCGAGTTGGACGTAAAGGTAAAAGCCATCGAAAAGATCGACGCGTTGATTCTCGCACCGGTTCTCGATTATCTGAAGCGGTGCGGCGAGGATTTCAAGATCCTGGTACTGCCGGATCATCCCACGCCCATTGAGATCCGCACCCATTCCCATGAGCCCGTACCGTTCTTTTTGTACGATTCCCGGAAGGAATCTGCCGGTATGAGCGTATTCACGGAGGCAAACGCCGCTGCCATGAACAACTACGTTGCCGACGGCAGCACCCTGCTCTCCCTCATGATTGAGAAATAATTTTCACACAGCCGTAAGAAAGGAGCCGTACCATGGCTTCAAGTGAATATCCGGATACCCCGGAAACAGAAAACGCCGCGACAGCAGCGGATGGAGAAAAGCCCACTGTCCTCAGAAGGATCACCGAAGAAGTTTTTGACATTCTGGAACTGTTTATCCTGTGTGCCGCAGTGATCCTCACCGTTTTCACTTTTATTATCCGCCCGACCGTGGTGGAAGGTCCCTCCATGGAGGACACGCTTCTGGAAGGTGATTATCTTCTGGTAGGCGGCATCCATTACACGCCGCAGCAGGGAGATATCGTAGTGGTGCACAACGTGGGGCTTCGCTATTACAGCCAGCCCATCGTAAAACGGGTGATCGCCACAGAAGGTCAGGTGGTGGATATTGATTTTTCCACATGGACCGTTACGGTAGACGGCAAGGTGCTGGACGAGCCGTATCGGAAGCTGGCTCCGGACGACTTTATCACCTCTGACTGGGAATACCCCGTAACGATTCCCGAGGGATACCTGTTCGTCATGGGCGACAACCGCAACCATTCCTCGGACAGCCGTTCCAAGGACATCGGTCTGATCGACGAGCGGTGCGTGGTGGGACGCGCCATTCTCCGCATGTTCCCTTTCAATCGGTTCACCCTGTTTGACTGAAAAAACGTAAATCCCCCTGTGATTTTCCGAATAAGGAGGACGGCGTATGCCATCACAAACGATTCAATGGTTCCCCGGTCATATGGCGAAAACACGCCGAATGATCGCGGAAAATCTGAAACTGGTTGACATTACTTTGGAGCTCAGGGATGCACGCATTCCGCAAAGCTCAAAAAATCCCGAGATCAAATCCTTGACCGACGGCAAGCCCCGTCTGGTTCTTCTCACTAAATCGTCTCTTGCCGATCCCGCTCTTACCGCACACTGGATCGAAGCCTGCCGGGCAGAAGGGGCCGAGGCTTTGGCCATCGACTGCATCACCGGCGAAAACCTGAACAAAATCGCCCCCACCGTCCGCCGTATGCTGTCCGAAAAGCTGAAACGATACGAGGACAAGGGCATGACGGGACGGCGGCTGAAGGCCATGATCGTGGGCGTTCCAAACGTTGGCAAATCGTCTCTCGTTAACCGCCTGTGCGGCTCTAAAAAGGCAAAGGTGGAAGACCGCCCCGGCGTGACGCTGAACAAGCAGTGGGTGACCACCAGTGCCGGCATTGATCTTCTCGATATGCCCGGCGTACTGTGGCCGAAATTCGAAGACCCGACCACGGGGGAAAACCTTGCCCTCACCGGTGCTATAAGGGATGCCATTCTGGATATTGAAACCATGGCGGGCATCCTGTGCGTCCGTCTTCTTGAGACCGCACCGCAGCTGTTCTGCACCCGATATAAGCTGGGCGATCCTGCCCCGCTTCGTGAGATGAAGCCACACGAACTTCTGGCACTGGTCGGCAAAAAGCGGGGATTTCTCGTCTCCGGCGGCGAGATCGATACGGAACGTGCCGCAAATATGCTTCTCGACGAATACCGTGGCGGCAAAATCGGCCGGATCACCCTGGAGGTACCCACACCTTCCGACAAAGACAATCCCGGAGGTGACGGCCATGCCTGATCTCTCCTTTGACGCACAGTTTATCACAGGCTCCGTCCGTATTCTTGCCGGCACAGATGAGGCTGGCCGCGGCCCTTTAGCCGGCCCGGTGGTAGCCGCCGCCTGCATCCTCCCGGAAGGATTTCTTCCGGAAGGTTTGGACGATTCCAAAAAGCTCACCGAGAAAAAACGGGACGCCCTGTACGACGTGATCACAGAAAACGCCGTTGCCTGGTGTGCCGCATCCGCCTCTCCCGAGGAAATTGATGAGATCAACATACTGAACGCCTCTCTCCTTGCCATGCGTCGGGCGATTGCGGGGCTGTCCGTACAGCCGGATCTGGTTCTGGTGGACGGCAACGTAAACCGGGGATTTCCCCTTCCCGCGAAGGCAATCGTAGGCGGAGACGCACTCTCTCCCTCCATCGCCGCCGCTTCCATTATTGCCAAGGTGACGAGGGATCGGATGTGTGCCGATTACGAAACGCTCTATCCCGGCTACGGCTTTGAAAAGCACAAGGGATACCCCACGCCGGCTCACAAGTTGGCCGTATATGAACTGGGACCCTGCCCCATCCACCGCCGGTCTTTTCTCACCTTTTTGGAGCGTGACCGGGAAAAGCTGGCCGCCGCCCTTGCCAAAAAACAGGCGGCTGAAAAACCGTGAGCACCCGTTCCCGGGGCAACGCGGGAGAAGAATCTGCCGTACTGTATCTCATGGCACACGGATTTACCGTGCTTCAGCGGAATCTGTACGTGGGGCATTACGAAATTGACATTCTCGCAAGGGACGATACCCATCTTATTTTTGCCGAAGTGAAAACACGCCGGCAATATCCGGGCACTGCGAGCCGCTTCGGCCGTCCGGCCGACGGTGTGGACGCCCGGAAACGCTCCTGCCTTATAAAGGCAGTGCAGGCATTTCTCCGTGCCCATTCCGGGGAATACGGCGACCTCATTCCGAATATTGATATTATCGAGGTATATCTGGACCCGTCGCCCGATGCGGTGCACCGTGTTCTGGATATCCGCCATTTCCGCAATGCGGTAAACGGAATGAGGAACGGTTTTTGAATTCTCTCGACGTATTCGATCTCCACTGCGACACGGCTCTGAAACTGTGTAAGCAACAACTCTCCCTGTCTGAAAATCCACTGCACATCTCTCTGCAAAAGGCGGCCGCTTTCCGAAAATACATCCAGGTTATGGCAATCTGGTGTGACAATACTCTGTCGGACAGTGCCTGCTGGCTGCAGTTTTTATCCGCCGCCGCTTACCTGAAAAAAGAACTGCGACGGTGCGGCATACCGCTTATCACAAACGGCATTGCACTGACAGATGCCGTCCAACGAAAAACCCACGCCGCGCTCCTTGCCGTGGAAGACGCACGGCTTCTGGAAGGGGATCTTTCGCGTCTATCTCTCCTGCACACGCTGGGCGTCCGCTTTCTTACGCTCACCTGGTCAGGCATATCCGCCATCGGCGGTGCCCACGACACGGACGAACCGCTTACGCCTTTTGGACGAGCGGTTACGGAGCGTTGCTTCCAGCTTGGCATTATCCCCGATATTTCCCACGCATCCCGACGCACAGCGGCTGACGTGCTCACGATCGCCGGGCAGTATAAAAAGCCCGTGATCGCCACCCATTCCAACGCATTCTCCGTCCATCCCCATACACGCAATCTAACGGACGGTGAATTTTCCGCCATATCGAAAACCGGCGGCGTGGTGGGAGTCAGCCTCGCGCCCCAACATCTTACGATCGGTCCGTGCGGAATCGATGCCGTGGTACGGCATATTCGGCATTATCTTTCTCTGGGCGGCGAGGATGTCCTCTGTCTCGGCTGTGATTTTGACGGCATTGAGGAGACGCCGGACGGACTTTCCGATATATCCCGTCTCCCCGCGCTGCGGGACGCCCTATGCTCTGCCGGTATTCCGGAAAAGACCGTCCGGAAAATTTTCTTTGAAAACGCTTACGGCTTTGCCGTTACCCATATATAAATCTAAAAAACAACGCAAAGGAGCCGTTTTTACGGATACAAGCAAAATGAAGTACATCAGCACCCGTGACACCAACGCATCTCCCCTTTCCGTTTCCTCCGCAGAGGCGATCAAACGCGGTCTCGCACCGGACAAAGGGCTGTTCATGCCCACCGAGATCCCCACGCTGACCCGGGAAGATCTCCTCGCACTTGCGGATATGCCCTACGCACAGCGTGCGGCCAATATCCTTTCCCGTTTCCTCACCGACTACGATAAGGATGCACTTCTCGCCGACTGCGAAAGTGCCTACGCCGAGGATCGCTTCCCCGGCGGTGCCGCTCCCCTCGTTTCCATCGGCGGCGGTATCCATTCGTTGGAGCTGTGGCACGGCCCTACCTGTGCCTTCAAGGATATGGCACTGCAGATCATGCCCCGCCTTCTCTCCCGTGCCTTGACCATGACCGGCGAGCGGAGACTGGCCCACATCCTCGTTGCCACCTCCGGCGACACGGGAAAGGCGGCCCTGGAAGGCTACCGTGACGTGCCCGGCGTAAAGATCACCGTGTTCTACCCGGTGGACGGCGTCAGCACCATGCAGAAGCGGCAGATGACCACCCAGGAAGGGGAAAACGTGAACGTATGTGCCGTCCGGGGCAACTTCGACGACGCACAGAACGGCGTAAAAGCCATCTTCGCCGACGGAGATCTTGCCGCGCGGGCAGAGGAGAACGGTTTCTTCTTCTCAAGTGCAAACTCCATCAACTGGGGACGGCTGGCACCGCAGATCGTGTACTACGTATCCGCTTACTGCGACCTTGTAAAAAACGGCGAGATCCAGATGGGCGATGAGGCAAACGTATGCGTGCCCACCGGCAACTTCGGCAACATTTTTGCCGCTTATATCGCACGGGAAATGGGACTGCCCCTGGGCCGTCTGATCTGTGCATCCAACGCCAACTGCGTGCTGACCGACTTTATCCGCACCGGCGTATACGACCGCACCCGTCCCTTCTACAAGACTATGTCTCCCTCCATGGATATTCTGATCTCCTCGAATCTTGAGCGTCTTCTGTTCCTTCTGGGCGGTGCTTCCCTCACTGCTGACTGCATGGCACAGCTTGCCGCCGCCGGCAAGTACACCGCACCGGCTGATCTTATGGAAAAACTCCGTGCTGTATTCGCAGGCTACTACTGCACTGAGGAGGAGACCGCACAGACGATCCGCACCTGCTTTGACGCACGGAGCTACCTCTGCGATACCCATACCGCAGTCGGGCTTCATGCAGCAGAGAAATACCGTGCCGAATCCGGTGACACCCGTCCGATCATTCTTGCCTCCACGGCAAGCCCGTACAAGTTCTCTCAGGACGTATGTGCATCGCTGGGCAAGCCTGTTGACACCGACGATCCTGCCGCTATCCTGAACGCCCTGAAGACTGCTTCCGGCACGGAAATTCCGGCTCCCCTTTCCCGCACGCTCACACTGCCCGTACGCTTCACCGATGTGGTGGACGCCGCCGATATGGCAAACGTAATTTTCGATTAAACGAAAAAAGCGTGCCCTCAAGCGGCACGCTTTTCTCTTTCCCCGGCTTCAGAGAGTTTTCGGTTTGAACGTAGCACAAACCGTTTCCCCGGAGGTTTTGGCAAAGCTGGGTCCCACCGCGATCCGGGATGCGGCGCAGTAGCTGTCACCGTCGTGATACGCACAGTTTTTCACGTCGCATACCACGCCCCGCAGATGCTTGTACCTCTTCCCTTCGGGATTCAGTTTTTCCGAATCTGCCATCTTTCTTCCGTCCTTCCCCGGCGAAATACGCCGCTTACAGTTTTCCCATTCCGCCGCCGTTTATACGTGCGTATTCTATGAAAGGCTTTCCGCCTGTGCGGGTTTTACGAAATGTCACTGTTTTCTATTGCTGATCTGCATCTTTCCCTTGCCGCGGACAAGCCGATGGACGTATTCGGTTCCCGCTGGAAATCCTATACGGAAAAGCTGGACGCACGCTGGCGTGCCGTGGTAAATCCGGAGGATACGGTAATCATTCCGGGGGATATCTCCTGGGCCATGACGCTGGAAGAGGCAACAACGGATTTTGCCTTTATAAACAGTCTGCCGGGCAGAAAGCTCATTGGCAAGGGCAACCACGACTACTGGTGGGCCACCATGACGAAAATGCATCAGTTTACCAAGGAGAACGGCTTCTCCACCATCGATTTTCTGTTCAACAACGCTTTCGAATGTGAAGATTACATCGTATGCGGTACCCGCGGCTGGTACGTGGAGGAACGTCTGCAGAACGCCGCTGAGAACGCCGATTACGCAAAGATCGTGGCACGGGAGGCACAGCGGCTCACCCTCAGCCTGAAGGAGGCGTCGGCGCTTTGCGAAACCACCGGCCGGCAGATTCTCGTCTATCTGCATTTTCCGCCGGTGTTCCGGAATTTCGTGTGCCGGGAGCTTGTGGACGTGATGCACGCTTTCGATGTGAAAAACTGCTACTTCGGCCATATTCACGGCGTTTACAACGTCCCCCGGTCCACTGTGTTTGAGGAGATTTCCATGACGCTGATCTCCGCCGATTTTCTGGATTTCACCCCGATGATCACCGCACCGTACGATTACTGATGCCCTGAAACGCCTGTTTTGCCCGTTTTTCATCATTTTGAATAGTTTTTTCTGGAAGAATCGAAAAGATTTTTCACTTTAATCATTGACAGAAGCACAAAAAAAAAGTACAATATTAAGAGATATTATTCTGGAGGAAATGACTAATGAGTTTGAAAAATTCAGAGCTCACCGAAAAGAATCTGTACGAGCTCACTTTTGATGTGGATAAGGCTACCTTTGACGCCGCCGTTGACCGTGTGTACAAGCGCATGGTGAAGAAGATCAACATCCCCGGCTTCCGCCGCGGCAAGGCTCCCAAGGCAATCGTTGAAAAGATGTACGGCAAGGGCGTATTCTACGAAGACGCCATCAACGACATCCTGCCCGCCGCTTACAGCGAGGCTGCCAAGGAGTCCGGTCTGTCTATCGTAAGCCAGCCCGAATTTGACGTGGACACCATCGACGACAACGGCGTTGTTTTCAAGGCTAAAGTTTACGTAAAGCCGGAAGTACAGATCGCCGATTACGCAGGCATCGCCGTTGAGCGTACCGTTGTGCCGGTTACCGATGCTGATGTGGATGCAGAGATCGCCAAGGTGCAGAGCCGCAACTCCCGCATGGTTGAGGTTACCGATCGTGCTGCCCAGAACGACGACATTACCAACATTGATTTCGAAGGCTTTGTGGACGGCGTCGCATTCGACGGCGGCAAGGCAGAAGGCCATGAGCTGAAGCTTGGCTCCGGCCAGTTCATCCCCGGCTTTGAGGAGCAGATCGTAGGCCACAATATCGGTGATGAATTTGACGTAAACGTTACCTTCCCCACCGAGTATCACGCAGACAATCTGGCCGGTAAGGAAGCCGTATTCAAGGTAAAACTGAACGGCATCAAGTTCAACGAGCTGCCTGCTCTTGACGATGAGTTCGTCCGCGACGTTTCCGAATTCAACACGCTCAGTGAATACAAAGCAGACATTCTGGCAAAACTTACCGAGAAAAACGCAAAGACGGCTGACAATGAAGTAGAAGATGCTCTTCTCAACGCTTTGATTGAGAAGCTGGAAGCCGATATTCCTGAAGCTATGTTCGAGGCTGAAACGGAGAACTACGTTCGTGACTACGACAACCGTCTCCGCATGCAGGGACTGGATCTGTCCACCTACTTCCAGTACACTGGTCTTGATCTGGACAAGCTCCGCGAGCAGATGCGTCCCCAGGCTGAAAAGCAGGTGAAGACGCGCCTGGCTCTGGAGAAGATCGCTGACCTTGAGAAGCTCACCGTTTCCGACGAGGAGACCGAAGAGGAATACAAGCGTATTGCGGAAGCATATAATATGGAGATCGACCGCGTAAAGGAAATGGTAGACACCGCTTCCATCGTCGCTGATCTTATGGTTAAGAAGGCTTCCGATTTCGTCAAGGAAAAGGCTGTCATCACCGACGTTGCCCCCAAGGCTGAATAATTTCTGACATATCTTCATTACCGCTGTGCAAAAGCAGCGGTAATGATTCTATCTGGCACTTTTTTCATCATTATTCCCTGTTTTTTGCGCCGCTTCTCCGGCGCATCACTTTACAAACAACGAAAGGCGGTACCCCTATGGCTCTTGTACCAATGGTTGTGGAACAGACCAGCCGCGGCGAGCGTTCCTACGATATTTACTCCCGGCTTTTGAACGACCGTATCATTTTTCTTTCCGATGAAGTAAACGACGTAACCGCATCTCTGGTCGTTGCTCAGCTTCTTTTCCTGGAGGCACAGGATCCCGATAAGGATATAAGCCTCTACATCAATTCTCCCGGCGGCTCCGTAACGGCAGGTATGGCCATTTACGACACCATGAATTTCATCAAGTGCGACGTTTCCACCATCTGCATCGGCATGGCCGCCAGCATGGGTGCCTTCCTGCTCTCCTCCGGTGCCAAGGGCAAGCGTCTTGCACTCCCCAACAGCGAGATCATGATCCACCAGCCTCTGGGCGGTATGCAGGGTCAGGCGTCCGATATTAAGATCCACGCCGATCACATTCTGAAAACGAGAGATACCCTGAACCGTATTCTCGCCGAAAATACCGGCAAGCCCATCGAAATTATTGCGGCGGATACGGAGCGGGATAACTTTATGAGTGCAGCCGCTGCTGCCGAATACGGCCTCATTGACCGCGTGATCGCCCGCCGGCCCTGAACCCAGTCTCAACTCTGCCTCAGGCAATCGAAAGGAAACCCATATGTCTCAAAACAACACTCCCGGCGGATCGGATCATAAGCTGCGTCGGTGCTCCTTCTGCGGACGCACTGAAAACCAGGTTCTGTTCCTGATCCCCGCTTCCAGCGGTGCCTGCATCTGTGACAACTGCGTAGAGGCCTGCAGTGAGCTGATCTACGAGCAGACACATCAGCCCGCCTCCACCTACAATCTGTCCGCAGAATCGCTTCCTACGCCCCGTGAGATCAAGGAAACGCTGGACGGATACATTATCGGCCAGGACGCCGCCAAGGTAGCACTGTCCGTTGCCGTTTACAATCACTATAAGCGTCTTTTGTATAAGGATAAAAAGGATGCCAAAAAAGACGGCGATGCAGACGACGTGGATATTCAGAAAAGCAATGTCCTGCTGATCGGCCCTACCGGCGTCGGCAAGACCTATCTTGCCCAGACGCTGGCCCGCACTCTGCACGTTCCCTTCGCCATCGCCGACGCCACCACGCTGACGGAAGCCGGCTACGTAGGCGAGGACGTAGAGAATATTCTGCTCCGCCTCATTCAGGCCGCGGATTACGACGTGGAAGCGGCAGAACGGGGCATCATCTACATCGATGAGATCGACAAGATCTCCCGCAAAAGCGAAAACCCGTCCATCACCCGTGACGTATCCGGTGAGGGCGTACAGCAGGCACTCTTGAAAATTCTGGAGGGCACCGTTTCCAACGTACCGCCCCAGGGCGGACGCAAGCACCCCAATCAAGAGTTTATCCAGATCAACACGGAGAATATTCTGTTCATCTGCGGCGGTGCCTTTGACGGTCTGGAAAAAGTGATCGAACGCCGCACCGCAAAGTCCTCCATCGGCTTCGGCGGCGAGATCAAAGGCAAAAAAGAACAGAAGAAATCCGAAATTTTCAAGGACGTTGCCGCCCACGACATCGTGAAATTCGGTCTGATTCCCGAGCTCGTCGGCCGTGTGCCGGTCATCGTTCCGCTGGAAGATCTGGACGCCGACGCCCTGGTCCGCATCCTTGCCGAGCCGAAAAACTCGCTGACCAAGCAGTACACAAAGCTCTTTGAAATGGACAACGTAAAGCTGACCTTTGAAAAAGGTGCTCTGCGTGCCATCGCCGACAAAGCAATCGAGCGGGAAACGGGAGCCCGCGGTCTTCGTGCCATTCTGGAAGAGAGCATGACGGCGATCATGTTCGACATTCCCTCCCGCAAGGACATCGCCGAGGTAATCATTACCGCGAGCTGCATAAAGAAAAAATCGGCACCGAAGCTTATTATGAAATCCGATTCATAAAACATCGATACGCTCCCCTGCAAACACGCAGAGGAGCGTTATTATATAATCGCCGATTTAACCTTAATTTTGCACATTATTTGCATATTTTCCTTCTTAGATTGACATTTACTTTTCCGTTGGTTATACTTAAAGAAACAGTATGTTATTTTTGGGAGATTGCCATGAAGAAAGAACGTAAGATTGCCGTAAGATATGCCCGTGAAAGCGACACCGATGCCCTCGTCGCCATCTCCATGGAACAGTGGGCAGTGATCTACATGGAATACCGCAAGGAACTGGGAGACACCCTGTACGAGACCACACATAAAGACAATCTAAAGAAAAAAGAAACAGCTATCCGTACGTCTGTAGCCAACGGATACTGTCTCGTTGCGGAATGCGAAGACGAGGTCTGCGGTTTCTGTACCTACCGTACAGACGGAACAGTCGGCATCATCTCCAATAATGCCGTTTCTTCCGCATATAAAGGAAACGGCATCGCCGGAAAACTGTATGATCGTGTATTTGAAATTTTGCGGGAACGTGGCTGCATCGCCGTAAAGGTAACCACCGGACTTGATGATGTCCACATGCCGGCAAGACGTGCCTACGAAAAAGCCGGATTCTCAAAGGGACTTGAACAAATCACCTACTTCAAAATGCTGTGACGAGGAAAACATGGAACTGTACACTATTCTGATTTCGGATCACGTCACCTCCACCGTAAATCTCCACACGCATAATTACTATCAGTTCATATACTGCCAGAAAGGCACCGGTACCATGCGGATCGGCGACAACGTGTATTCTGCCACCCCCGGCAAAGGATACTTTGTAAAGCCGATGGTTCCCCATTCCACAACGCCAAACGGCGTTTTGCGCCTGGCGGAGTTCAAGTTTACCGTGGAAGGCGAAGAGTTCGACTACAGCCTCAGGCAGCTTCCCGAAGAAATCGACATAGACGAGCATCTTTCTCTGCGCGTATCCATGAAGGACGTGCTCAAGGAAGGACTTTCCCAGGCACCGTACAGCAACGAAGCCACCAATGCCGCCATGCTTCTCTTTTTCATCAAGCTTCTTCGGAAAAGAGATATAAAAGGCGACGACACCGTCTCACACAAAATCTATTTTGATCCGCCCTTCCGACAGAAGGGCGACATAGACAGTGCCGTAGAGCTTATCAAGGTCACGGACTATATTGATGAACATCTGTCTGAGCCGCTGTCACTGGAAACCCTTTGCGAGGTTGCCCATTTCGAAAAATCCTACCTCACACTGCGTTTCAACGAAATATGGGGTATTTCCCCTATGAAGTACGTAAATCTACAGCGGATTGAACGCGCAAAGGTGCTTCTTACCACCACAGAAAAAAGCGTCACCGATATTGCAAGAGAAGTAGGTTTTGGAAGCATCCACTATTTCAGCCGCTATTTCAAGGAAAAAGAAAACGTATCACCCAATGATTACAGAGCACAATTTATCAAAAAGGAGAAATAAAATCATGCTGAAATTTGGTGCAGTAACCATCGACGTATCCCACCCGAAAACCTTTTCCACCGCCCTCGCCCAAGAGGAGAGAGCCCGCTACACTGCCGTGTTCAACGACGGATTTCGCGGTGACGACGAGGTGCAGGCATTCGCGGAACTGTACAATGTCAACGTATGTAGTTCCCTGGAGGAGCTGGCAGATCAGGTGGATCTGGGCATCGTGCACGCCTGCAACTGGGACAAACACCTGGGGTATCTCGCTCCCTTCATCGACCGTAATAAGCCGGTATATATTGACAAGCCGCTGGTAGGCAATCTTGCCGACGGGAGAAAATTGCTGGAGCTTTCGAAAGCCGGTGCGAAGATCATCGGCACGTCTGCCCTCCGTTACTCCAGCGAAATCCATACTGCCAAGGCAGAAATCGCCGCTAACGACGCGAAAATTATGCACGTAAACGTAGCCGTGGGCAACGACGACTTCAACTACGGCATCCATGCACTGGAAACGCTCTGCGCAATTATAGACGAAAAGCCGGTAAGTGTAAAATGTGTGGGAACTGCTGAAAAAGACGGTGTCTCCACATATACGTATTTCTTCACCTTTGAAGGCGGCGTGACTGCCACCTTCCAGAACTCTACAAAAAAAGCCTCTGCCATCAGTATCCTGATCATCCCCAATAAGGGCGGGAACGTAGCGTTCACGCCTGACACAAAGACGTTCTATGCATGTATGATGAATCAGATATGCAACTACATGGAGGGCAAGGAAAACATCCTCGCTTCCGTGGAAGAAATGCTTATTCCCATCACCCTGGCTCTCGCCTGCAAACTGTCCAGAATGACCGGCGGTGAGGAGATCCGACTTGACGATCCCCGACTGGAAGACGTATCCTTTGACGGATACGAATTTGAGCGCGGTTACGCGGCAACCGCGGCAAAGCTGTTTGTAAAGCCGTGAGTAACATGATCTGCATAAAGGACACCGCCGCCGCATATGAACCGGAGTTGTTCAAAAATGCGTTCGGCTTCAAAGGAAGCAAACTGACCGGCGTATGGCAGACTGTTGTTGGTCTTTCTGCCGAAGGCGAGATCGGAATCGGTCTGGGGATACAGAGCGTCCTCTGGTCGGACGGCCGGGTCTTCGCCTCCTTCTGCGAAGAGGAAAGCAATCGGCTCATGTTCGCCGTCACGGAATATGCGGCTGACATGATAAAAGGAAAATCCTTCTCCCGGCCGGAAGACGTGGTAAAAAGCGTCTTTCCTGCCTGTCTTCAGTACGCCCGGGAAACGGTTGGTTTTCCCGTTACGGAAACTTTCGTTCTGAACGCGTTGGTTCCCGTGGATATGGCTGCCTGGCAGCTGTTCGCCCGGCTTCGCGGGGAGACGGAATTTGATTTCGTTTTCAAGGGCACGAGAAAAGAACAGCGGCTGGCCAACGTTCCCCTCGTGACGTACAGCACCCCTCTTGCGGAAGTGGCGCGCATGGCGGAAAACGACATCTGTCTCTTCAAAATTAAGTTGGGATCCGATCCTGCCGGCGACGGGGATCGGGAAAAGATGCTGGCCTGGGACATGATGCGGGCATCGGAAATTCATTCCGTGCTGAAAGCCTTCTCCACGCCGTATACGGAAAACGGCCGGATCGCCTATTATTTTGACGCCAACGGCCGCTACGAAACGAAGGAACAGCTGAAAAGCCTCCTCGATCATTTTGAAAAAGAGGGCATCCTCGAAAATACCGTTCTCTTTGAGGAACCCTTCCCCACCGACAGCGATATCAACGTCAGCGATCTTCCCGTCTGCTTTGCGGCCGACGAGAGCATTCACAGCCTCGCTGACGCGCAGAAACGCATCCGGGAGGGCTACGGTGCCCTGACATTGAAACCCATCGCTAAAACGCTCACAGTGACCCGAGAGATGGCACAGGCGGCAGCGGATGCCGGTGTGCAGTGTTTCTGTGCCGATCTTACCGTAAATCCCCTCATGGTGGAGTGGAACAAAAACTTCGCCGCACGCCTCACCCCTCTCCGGGGAATGAAGATCGGCGTGGTGGAATCCAACGGTGCCCAGAACTACGTCCGCTGGGAAGAAATGAAATCCTACGTACCGAGAAAAGGCACGGAAACGGATGCCTCCGTCTATACGCTGGACGATGCGTTCTACCGCAACGCCGGCGGTCTGTACGAACTCTCCCCCCATTATCAGTCCCTTCTGGCTGAAAAAAATCCTGCTTTCCGCTGAAACAAAATCTTTACATACTGAAAGGAATACGTCATGAAAATCGCACTGATATTCAAAAACTCCCAGGTTCCCGTACTCTTTACCAATAAAGCACTTGATAAACTCCGCACGTTCGGTGAAGTGGTTATCCATCCCTCCGATGATCTTACTCCCGAGGCAATCAAGCCCACCCTTGCCGGCGCGGACATTGCCATTACCTCCTGGGGAAGCCAGAGTCTGACGGCAGATGTGCTGGACGTGGCTCCCAATCTGCAGCTGGTTATCCATGCCGCCGGTACGGTAAAGCCTATTGTTACAGACGATCTTTGGGATCGCGGCATCCGCGTGGACGCCTCCACCAAGCCCCTCGGCATCGGCGTTGCGGAATGTGCCCTCGGTTTTGCCATCTCCGCTTCCAAGAACTTCTTCAACGTAAACGCAGACATTCACAACGGCGGCTTCCGTGAGCGCCGCGGTGAGTGCCGCGAGTTGTACGAGCTGAACGTGGGCGTTATCAGCGCCGGCTTCGTTGGCAGACACTTCATCAAACTCATGGGCAACTTCGGCGTGAACATTATGCTCTACGATCCCTTTGTAACGGCAGAACAGGCAGAGGCAATGGGTGCGAAAAAGGTGGAACTGGAAGAACTCTTCCGCGAATCTGATATTCTGTCCGTGCACGCGCCCTCCATTCCCGCAACGTATCATATGATCAACGCCGATACGCTGAAACTGATGAAACAGGATGCCATCCTCATCAATACCTCCCGCGGCTCGCTCATCGACGAGCAGGCTCTGTACGAGCACATGGCGGCAGGCAATCTGCGGTACGCTTGTCTGGACGTGTTCGATCCCGAACCGCCGCTTGCTGACAATCCGCTTCGCACACTCCCGAACGTTATTATGACACCCCATCTGGCCGGTCTTGCCAGCAACGGCAGACTCCGGATCGGCGCCCACGTCGTGGAGGAAATCGAACTGTTCCTGAAAGGCGAACCCCTATCCTGCGAAGTAAAGAAAGAAATGCTCGCCACCATGGCGTAAAGCATCTTCTAAAAGATACGATCCTGTTTTTGTGGGAGCCGGCACAGTCGGCTCCCACGTATCTCTTACGTAAAGGAGAGACGGCGTTTTTATGATTATCGACGTGCACGCCCACATCTGGGGCCGGAAAGTGGATGCCAACGCGCAGCAATTGATCGAAGCCTGTGAGCTGTACGGCATTGACAAGGTCTTTATTTCTCCGCTGCAAAGTCATAATCCCGATGAAGAAGAAATCGAATTTTTGAGCGGTGAGGTTTATCGGATCTGTAAGAAGTATCCGAAAAACTTTCTGGGGTACGAATATGTGAATCCTGCCCTTAGAAACGCCATGGACGTACTGAAGCGGGGCGTAGAGGAGCGGGGCATGATCGGCATGAAGCTGTGGGTATCCACCCTTTGCGATGATCCCCGGGTATATCCCCTTGTCGAACAGTGCATACGGTATGATATTCCCGTTCTAATTCACAGTTTTGTGAAAACGGTGGGACAGCTGGAATTTGAATCCACGGGGGCGAACGTGAAAAATCTCGCCGTGCGATATCCGGAGGCAAAGCTTATTATGGCACACCTGGGGGCTAACTGTTACCACGGAATCAAGGCGATCCGGGACTATCAAAACGTGTTCGTGGATATCAGCGGCTCTATCTACCGTCGGGATGATCTGGATTACACGGTGCGTCAGATCGGCACGGACCGGATCCTGTTCGGCACGGATATGCCGGGCACGTTTACCATGAACTACGGACAGGTGCTGGAGGCGGATCTTAGCGATAGGGAAAGAGAAGACATTCTGTATAACAACGCCGTGAAACTATTCAACCTGGGGGACAGAATATGAAAACGTATGACGTCTGCGGATTTATCGGCAGCTGGCCGTTCCGGAAGCTATACAAAAACACCATAGACGATCTTCTTGCGGTTCATAAAAAGGACGACGTGCACGGCGGTCTTGTTGGGTGTCTGGAAAGCGTGTTTTACAACGATCCGTACGAAAGCGATGCGGATGCCGCCGGCATCGTAAACGCACACCCGGGATACCGTTTTGCCATGAGTGCAAATCCCCTGCTGCCCGGTGCTGTTGACGATCTCGCAAAAGGCAAGGACGAGCTGAACGCCGCCGCTGTGCGTCTCTACCCTTCCTATCACGGCTACTCGCCGGATGACGAAAAGATAGTAACGTTCTGCAAAGAAGCCGGAATAGCGGGGCTTCGGGTAATCGTTACCTCCCGCATGGAAGACGAACGGATCGACTATCTGCTGTACCAGAAGGTGCAGCCGGCACTGAAAGTGATTGAACTTGCGAAAAAGTGCCCCGAAACGAAATTTCTGATTTCCGGCGCGTATAATACGGAAATCATGAAGATTGCACAGGAAGTGAACCGCACGCCCAACGTATGGGTGGACACAGCCTGTTTTAAGCACGTTCTTTTCACCTATGACGTGCTTTTTGAAACGGTAAGCCCGGATAAAGTGATTTTCGGTGCGGGATTTCCGCTGTACACCTTCAAGTGTCAGCAGCTGAATCTTGAAACCTGCCGGTGTGAAAACGAGATCCTCGAAAAAGTGGCGTATGGGAATTATGAAGTTTTTATGCAATAAAATAAAAAGGACCGCCTTAGGCGTACCTGCGATAAAGCAAGTTTATATGCTAAATAAAATTACCGCCGAGAGCGACCAAACGGTTACTCTCCCATGTCATTTTGTTTTTATCTTATACAAACTGACAAAAAGAATATCTTGGTAGATGTTGGTTGCGAAGGCAAGGAGCGGTACAAATTTTATGTCTATTCCATGACAACAGAACTCCTTGCTCAATACAGACTCACACCCGATGATATAACAGATGTTTTAATAACACATGCCCATTTTGACCATATTGACAATTTAGGCTATTATAAAAAAGCAACGGTACACATCCAGAGGGAGGAAGCGCAGAAGGCGAAGTCCTATATAGATGGAAGAGAAAATGTAAATATATTTGACGAAAAATTTACCGTTGATGAAAACGTAATAATAGAAAGATACGGCGGTCACTCAGTGGGTTCTTGCATCGTTTATGCAGGAAAATTTCTTTTATGCGGTGATGAATGTTATTATCCTAAGAATTTTGAAGAAAAAATTCCTACGGGTAATACATATTCTTTAGAAAAAAGCCAGGCATTTGTGAATAATTACGGAAACGGAGAATATACGACGCTTTTATTCCATTCGCCTGATATTTTAAGCAATGAAGTTGGATTTTCAACAGTTTACGAAGACTAAAATTATAAGTAAATTTTGAAAAAGGTATTGACTTTTTTCGTGTTTAGATATTAACATATATACGTCTTCCAAAAAACTTCCTGTTCGTAAAGGCTAATACGGTTTGAAAAAGTTGACCTCGACCGTCTTGCTTACGAAACTGAGGTGAATTGCCGACTGCTTCGACAGCTTGCGGCAACATCAAAATGATTTTATGCGGAGGTATATAAATGAACAAAACACTCGCCAACGTAAAGGCTCACATGAAAAAACTTTGCCTCGACTGCGGTTCACGTCACTGCGGATCTGACGGCGAAAAGCAAGCGGCTCTGTACATCGAAGAGTACTGGAAATCGCTCGGACTTGACGTCCGCCGTGAGGAATATCCCGTACGCGGCTGGAATTGCCGTTCATATTCGCTGTTCAATGTAACAAAGAACAGACCCGTAAGCTCTGTTATCGCCAACTACTTCTCGGCTTCCTGCGATGTCACCGGCGTACCTGTTATATATGATGGAAGCAAACCGTTTGCCGAACTTGATGTCAAGGATAAGATCGTGTTCATCAAAAAAATCGGCGGAAGAGTAGTCGACAGATGCGACATGGCAAAGGAACTTGAAGACCTCGGTGCGGCGGCAGCTATATTTATGAGCACCGGTCATACCGATACGGCACCAAGTTCAAAGATTGTCCGTTCGGCTTACATTTCTAAGATCGCAACGCTTGCCGCTGCTAAGCAGGGCGTCTACGATATAATCGCAAATCCGAACGATACCTACCGTCTGACAGTCGATGCCGAACCGTTTGACACCACCGTTTACAATGTAATCGCAAAGATCGGTTCGGGTGACGTCAAGGGCGTATACGGTGCGCATTTTGATACAGCTCCGCTTACTCAAGGTGCAGGTGACAATGCCGCGGGTACTGCTGTACTGATGGAAACGGCTCGTCTGCTCCGTGACTATGACCCGGGTATGACCGTCGAATTTGCGGCGTTCTCTGCCGAAGAGTATATCCCAAACAGAGGCGGATGCCCTCCCGGAAGTGCTGACTATGTAAACCGCCACAAGGATGAAGACATCCGCTGGTTCTACAACACCGACGACTGCGGACTCATCCTCGGTACACCCGAATTTGAGATTAGTCACAGGGAAAAACTCCCCGAAGTCAACTACTGCCTCAACACCATCGAAGCAACACTTGCAGGCGACGATAAAGCCTTCAGTCTCGCAGGCATCCCGACAATATGGCTCTACGACCGTCAGACCTTCCGCAATCTCCATACCTCTGACGATACCATTGAAACCGTAGATATGGACAAGCTGGCGAAGTTTGCAGAGATCTCGGCTGACATGATTAGGCAGCTCGCCTCCGGCACCGTCAAGTAATCGAAACAATAAACGTAAACCGCATATATGAATTATAGAAAAAAGAGGACCGACAGTTTCATTTCACGGTTCTCTTTTTTTGCAAAAAAATATCCCGGAGTGAACGCTAATAAGATATGCACCCCAAAAGTCAGACACATTTGGAGTGCATATCTCAGCATAGGTGGATTTTTATGATAAAGGTGCTTGTCAGTCCTCTGCACGCTCGGCCAGCAGCTCGTGGTATTTCTGATAGAAGCTTTCGAAATAGTCCCCGTCCAGTGCATCGCGGATCTTCTGCATCAGCTCATTATAAAAATACAGATTGTGCATGCAGGCAAGGCGCATGCCCAGTGCTTCCTTTGCCTTGATCAGATGGCGGATGTAGCTGCGGCTGTGATGGCGGCAGGCAGGGCATCCGCAATTCTCGTCGATGGGGCGATCGTCGCGGGCGTATTTCTCGTTCAGTACGTTCATCTTTCCGCGCCACGTGAAGAGATTACCGTGCCGGGCGTTGCGGGACGGCATTACGCAGTCGAAGAAATCCACGCCCCGGTGCACCGCCTCCAGAATATTCTGAGGCGTGCCCACGCCCATGAGATACCGGGGTTTATGGGTAGGCATATACGGCTCCACCGCCTCGATAATGCGGTACATTTCCTCCGCCTCCTCACCTACGGCAAGACCGCCGATGGCGTAGCCGTCCAGATCCATTTCTGCGATCTGCTTCATGTGCCGGATGCGGAGATCCTCGTAGGTGGATCCCTGATTGATGCCGAACAGCATCTGTTTTGGGTTTATGGTACCGGGCAGGCTGTTGAGCCGATCCAGCTCCGTTTTACAGCGGAGCAGCCAGCGCACCGTGCGGTCGGTGGATGCTTTCGTATAGTTATATTCCGCCGGATTTTCGATACACTCGTCAAAAGCCATAGCGATGGTGGAGCCCAGATGCGACTGGATCTGCATACTCTCTTCCGGGCCCATGAAGATCCGTTTTCCGTCGATATGAGAGGCAAAATACACGCCCTCTTCCTTGATCCGCCGGAGTGCCGCCAGGGAGAACACCTGAAATCCGCCGCTGTCCGTAAGCGTCGGTCCCGTCCAGCCGGTGAATTTCTGAAGGCCTCCCATTTCCGCCACCAGATTATCACCGGGACGGATGTGGAGATGATACGTATTGGACAGCATGACCTGGCAGTTGATCTCACGAAGATCCTCGGCGGCAAGACCGCCCTTGATGGCACCGCAGGTGGCTACGTTCATAAACACCGGTGTCTCGATCACGCCGTGGGGCGTGATCAGTCTGCCGCGCCGGGCAGTGCCGTCCGTTTTAATCAGTTCAAACATTGGATATATCTGTCACCCGCATCACACGATACGGGAAAACTGCCTTTCTATCGAATTTTTGCGAAGTTCAAATGCCACGGAACGTCCGTGGGGACAGGTGCGGATCACAGATCCACCGTCTTTCGGCTTCTGCAGGATACGGTCACAGATCCAGCGTATGTTTTCGATGCTGTACAGCCGGCCGCCCTTGATGGCCGCCTTGCAGGATGCCTGATACAGCTTTTCTTCAAAAAACTCCAGCGACGTGCTTTCCACCGTACCAACGCCCTCCGCCAGCCGATCCGCCAGCGTCAGAAGCATGTTTTCCGTGTCGTCCCGATGGATCTCCGTGGGAATCTCCGTTACATCGACGCCGCCCTCTTCTTTTTTGAATCCGAAGCCGATGGCTTCGATATGTGCCCTGTTCTCCTCCAGCGCAAGGATCTGCTCCTCTGTCATAGGCAGGCGGATCGGCACCAGCAGAAGCTGTCCGTTTTTCGCCCGGCCCTTGAGATGGGCACGCAGCTGGTCAAACAGAATCCGCTCGTGAGCGGCATGCTTATCGATAAAGATCAGCCGATCTTCGATCTGCACGATCACGTACGTGTTATACGCTTCGCCCACGATCACGTAATCGGGAATTTCCGGCTCTTCTTCTGCAGAAGCTGCTGGCTTCTGCATGGGAGCCGCCGGCTTCTGAACGGGGGCCGGGGGCTCCGTCTCCGTCGATGCAGGCGGCACGGGGAACGGAGGTGCGGGAATGTCGGCTCTGTCTTCCGCTTCCGTCGGCGGCACATCCTCGTCAGTAGGAAGAGGCGGCAGCGGCGGTACGGACTGGAGTTCCACGCCCCGTGTCTCCACGGGAGTCGGTTCCGTGAGGGGAGTCACCGTATCCGGCACCCGTACCGGAGGGATGTCACGGGGGGCGGCCGCCATCATACCGGGAGTTTCCATTTTCACCTGTGACCGTACGGCGTTCACCGTATCACCTTTTGCGTGGGTAGCCGTAAACAACTTACGTGCATCCTCGCCGCTGATCCAGAACGAATCCGCCGGCTTTGGCGTTTTTTGTACTTCCTCCGTCGGTTTTGTCTGTACGGCCGCACCAAGGGACTCTGCGGCTTTCGCCGGCGTGCGGCTTTCGATCCGCAGCTCCGGCCGCAAAGGGATATTCTCAAGCGGACTCATCACCGCATAGTACACCGCGTCGAAAATCAGTTTCTCGTTGGAGAATTTGACCTCCAGCTTCGCCGGATGGACGTTTACGTCTACGGCAGCGGGATTCAGCTCGATATTCAGAACGCAGACCGGGAATTTTTCCTGGGGAATCCGTGTGACGTACGCCTGCTCCAAGGCTGCCGTTGCGGTGCGGCTCTTGATATAGCGTCCGTTGATGAAAAAGTTTTCCTGATTCCGGTTGGAGCGGATCAGCGACGGCTCGGAAACGAATCCGCTGACGCGGATGCCGCCTTCCGTGCGGTCCACGGGCAGAAGCCGTGCTGCCGTGTCCCTGCCGTACAGTGCGTATACGGTATTTTTCAGATTTCCGTCGCCGGCGGTCATGAATTTCACTTCCCCGTCCGCGATATATTTTATGGAAATCTCCGGGGAGGACAGGGCAATCTTCTCCACCACGCCGGAAACGGCCACCGTTTCCGTGGAATCCTTTTTGAGAAATTTGCGCCGGGCCGGCACGTTGAAAAACAGTTCCTCCACGATCACCGTGGTACCGGGGGCACAGCCGGTTTCCGTAACGCTCACCACACTGCCGCCGTCGCACTGAAGCAGTGCACCGAACTCGGCATCGTGGGTTTTGGAAAAAATTCGCACCTTTGCTACGGAGGAAATAGCCGCCAACGCTTCCCCGCGGAAGCCCAGAGTGGCAATGCCGTCCAAATCGCCCGCCGTGCGGATCTTACTGGTGGCGTGCCTGAGAACCGCCACGGGCAATTCATCCGGCTCCATGCCGCATCCGTCGTCGGACACACGCATAAAGGAAATGCCGCCGTTCTGGATCTCCACCGTCACGGAGGTCGCACCGGCGTCGATGGCGTTTTCCATCAGTTCTTTTATCACGGAAGCCGGGCGGTCCACCACCTCGCCTGCCGCGATCAGATTCGCCACGTCAAAGCTTAAAACCTGAATCTTTCCCATTGCGTCCTCCTTTTATCGAAATTATAGAAGTTTCTTCCACTCGTAGAGCAGATTCATCGCCTCAATAGGCGTGAGCGTATTGATATCCAGTTTGCCGAGAGCCGCCTTGATCTCCTCTGCGGCCGTATCCGCAAAGGTAAGATTCATGCTTTCCAGCGTCTGGGGCTCCTCACGGGAAGCGGGTTTCTCCCGTTTTCCCTCCGATTCCAGTTCCTTCAGGATCTCCTTGGCACGGCGTGTCACCTCATCCGGAACACCGGCAAGGCGTGCTACCTCGATACCGTAGCTGTCGTCCGTGGGGCCACGCACGATCTTGCGGAGGAAGATGATGTCCGCCCCCCGCTTTTTGGCAGCGATATTGTAGTTCACGATGCCGTCCAGTTCTTCCTCCATGGAGGTGAGCTCGTGATAATGGGTGGCAAACATGGTCTTTGCCCCGATCTTTTTACCGTTTGTAAACTCCGCCACGGCACGGGCGATGCTCATGCCGTCGTAGGTACTGGTACCCCGTCCGATCTCGTCGTAAATGATGAAGCTGCGGCGGGTTGCATGGGCAAGAATGTAGGCCACCTCACGCATTTCCAGCATAAACGTGGACTGGCCGGAGGCAAGATCGTCCGATGCACCCACACGGGTGAACAGCCGGTCCACCACGCCGATCCGTGCGGAGCGTGCGGGCACGAAGGAGCCGATCTGTGCCATAAGAATGATCAGTGCCGTCTGCCGCATATAGGTAGATTTACCGGCCATATTGGGGCCGGTGATCAGCATCAGCCTATTTGTGCCGCAATCCAGATACGCATCGTTTGGAACGAAGTACGAATCCCGCACGAAGCGTTCCACCACTGGATGCCGTCCGTCCTTTATATCGATCACATCACTGTAATCCACCTCGGGACAAACGTAGTTATTCTCCGCCGCACACACGGCAAGCGAAGTATACACGTCGATCCGTGCAAGGGCAGACGCGGCGGCACGGATCCTGTCCGCCGCCTTTCCTACCTCTTCCCGGATGCGTACGAACAACTCGTACTCCAGATTCTGCACTTTGTCTGCCGCCCCAAGAATGGTGGCTTCCGTGTCTTTCAGCTCGTCGGTTATGTATCTTTCTGCATTGGCCAGCGTCTGCTTGCGGATATAATTCTCCGGCACCAGATTCTGGAAGGATTTCGTTACCTCGATATAGTAGCCGAACACCCGGTTGTAGCTGATGCGGAGATTCTTGATGCCGGTTTTCTCCCGTTCCTCCGCTTCCACACGGGCGATCCAGCCCTTGCCGTCCGCCATGATCTCGCGGAGAGCATCCACGTCCCGGCTGTAACCGTCACGGATCATGCCGCCCTCTCTGACGGAGAACGGTGGCTCATCTACGATGGCGGCGTCGATCATTTCACGAATATCGGTAAGCTCATCCATGGAAGCCGCAATGGCGGAAAGTTCCTCGGACTGTGCCTTGTCCGTAAGAAGTGCCTTGATCTCCGGCAGCGTGCTGATGCTCTGGGATATGGCTCTGAGATCCCGGGCACCGGCGGTGCCGATACTGATACGTGTGATCAGACGCTCCAGATCCAGAAGATCTTTGAGGAGAGAAATGAGATCCTCCCGCATCATGAAATCGCCGTACAGCTCGGAAACCGCACCCTGCCGCCGCATGATCTGATTTATGTTGGTAAGTGGATGCTCGATAAACTGCCGCAGAAGCCGGGCACCCATGGACGTGCTGGTTCTGTCCAGCACCCAGAGAAGCGATCCGCGGCGTTCCTTCGTCAGCAGCGTTTCCCGCAGTTCCAGGTTCCGTCTGGTGGCAATATCCATATCCAGAAACTGCCCGGACTGGTAAAGATGCAGTTCACAAAGAAACGCAATGTCCGTCATCTGCATGGCGGAAATGTAGCCTACTGCCGCACCGGCGGCGATCATAGCGTATCGGTTTTCCGGAGACTCTTTCAGGGAGAACTGCTCCTCTGCCCGCTCAATGCACTCACTGCGGACGAAGTATTCCGGATGTCCGTCGTCGGTAAGACAGCCGATCCGCTCCTCAATAAAGGAACGGAGACCGGGCAGAATATCAAAGGGCGTATTGATGAGGATCTCCCGGGGTGCGTAAGTGGAGATCTCATTTTCCAGATTGGCGAGCATGTCGCCGCCGGTAAAGGAAGTGGCCGCCACGTACGCCGTTGACACGTCTGCAAAACAGATGCCGGCACTTTCTCCGTCGTAGTAGATGGTTGCCAGGTAGTTGTTCTGATTGTCGGTCAGGTGCTGCTTATCCGTTACCGTGCCTGGCGTGATAATGCGGACTACGTCCCGGCGAACGATGCCTTTTGCCTTCGCCGGATCTTCCATCTGCTCGCACACGGCCACCTTGTAGCCTTTTTCGATCAGACGGCCAATATATTCCTCCGCCGCGTGATAGGGCACGCCGCACATGGGTGCACGCTCCGGCTCACCGCAGTCCCGGCCGGTGAGGGTCAGTTCCAGCTCCGACGACACCAGTTTGGCGTCGTCAAAAAACATCTCGTAAAAGTCACCGAGACGGTAAAAGAGGATAAAATCCTTATACTGGTTTTTGATGTCCATGTACTGCTGCATCATTTGAGACAGCGCCATGTTACACCTCCGTTATTTCTCAGCGGAATGATGATCCGCGGATTTGGACGCACAGTCAGCGTGGCAGGAAGAACAGTCGTGGGTACAGGGCCTCTTTCCGGTAACACGGAAATCCAGCTCGTCGCTGACTGCCTTCAGCATTGCGTCGCTTTCTTCCTTGGCACGTACGAAATTCTCGTAAGAAGGCGCCGTGGTGATGGCTTCGTACAGCGTATCGATCCGTTTCTGAATGGACTGGATCAGCACTTCCTCACGCTCCGGCTTTGCGTATTCCTCCGTAAGGGCAGTCTGGTGCACGTTATATTCCGTGATCATACGGATGATTCCCTCGTCACCGTTGTATGCCTCGGCGGCGGCGGTATACTCGGTATACCGCTTATCCTCACGAATCAGCTTTGCCAAAGCCTCGATTGCCTCTTTCATGGCAGGTGTCAAAATTTCCGTCATTTTCAAAATCCTTCTTTCTGTATATCAGTAAATATTAAACAAGTTCTGCGTTCAGGGAGAACGTATCCGCGCCGGTGATCTTCACGTTCACGAACTGTCCGATAAGGGACGGATCCGCTGAAAAGTGGATCGGACGCGGCGAATCGCCCCGTCCCGTGATCTTTCCGGGATCGTTACGGCTCACTTCCTCTGCCAGCACACGCACCGTACGGCCGATGAAACGCTGATTCCTCTTCAGGGAAATCTCGTTGGCCAAGACCAGCATCCGTTCAAACCGGGCGGTACTCACTTCATGGGGAATCTGCCCGGGCATTTCGGCCGCCGGCGTTCCCTTTCTGGGAGAATAGATGAAGGAGAAGATCATATCGTATTCCACCCGGCGAAGCATTTCCATAGTCGCCTCAAAATCCTCTTCCGTTTCCCCTGGAAAGCCTACGATAATATCAGAGGTAATGCTGATATCGGGAATGGCGGCCTTCAGCCGTTCGGTTATTCCCAGATACTTTTCCGAAGTGTAGCGGCGGTTCATCCGTGCAAGCACGGCGTCCGAGCCGGACTGCACCGGCAGATGAAAATGCTTGACGATTTTTTCCTCCTCCGCCATGACCTGAATCAAAGCGTCGGATGCATCTTTCGGATGGCTGGTCATAAACCGCACCCGGAAATCCCCTTCCAGCCGGGCGATAGAACGAAGAAGCGACGGGAAATCCGCGTCAGTCAGATCCTTGCCGTAGGAGTTCACGTTCTGCCCGAGCAGGGTGATATCCTTGGCACCGCCGGCGATAAGCTGACAGGCTTCGTCAAGGATCGCCGCCGGAGTACGGCTTCTCTCCCTGCCCCGGGTATAGGGCACGATGCAGTAGGTGCAGAAGTTATTGCAGCCGTACATAACGGACAGCCACGCTTTATAGGACACGGCCCGTGCGGTGGGAATTCCCTCCGCAATGCCGGTAGATTCACCGATCACAAAGCGGCGTTTCTGCCCGGCCAGTGCGCCTGCCACAAGAGACGGCAGTGTGTGAATGGAGCCGGTATCAAATACGAAACTTACGTAGGGATAACTGTTTTTCAGCTGATCCGCCCTGTGCTGCTGAGTAACCATACAGCCGCCTACACCGATAAGGACGGAGGGATCCGCATCCTTCAAATGCTTATACTGTCCGATGATGGACAACGCTTTTTTCTCGGCGTGCTCACGCACGGCACAGGTATTCACAAGGATCAGCCTGGCACGTGCAGGATCGTCAGTAAGCTTGTACCCCATAAGGCACGCAAGGCCGGCGATCCTCTCGCTGTCCGCCTCATTCTGCTGACAGCCAAAGGTCTGCACAAAGCAAAGGGGGGCGTTGTCCCCTACCCGTCCTTCTTTCTCATGAATCTGTGCCACAGCCGCCGCATGGCGGAACTGCACCTCGATCTCCTCCGGGGAAAGCTCACTGGGCGCACGCATCTGCAAATCGTTCATATTTGGATTCAACGGAACCTCCCAAAATATATCATGGCTGCTTTTGCACCGGAGTATACAGAGGATTCGCATGCTCAAACCGCTCCGCAATGCCCTCGGTCAAAAGAACCGTATCGTCTTTCGTAATAAAAACGGCCTCAAACTCGTACGCACCGCTTTCATAAAAGGCAAACGCCTTATCGGCACCCATCACGAACAGAGCCGTGGAAAGTGCATCCGCCAGCGTACCGTCCGGCGAGATCACCGCCACGGAAGAAAGGCCGGTTTCGGCGGGCATTCCCGTTTCCGGATCAAGAATATGGTGATACCGGACGCCGTTTTTCTCAAAATACCGCTCGTAATCCCCGGAAACGGAAACAAATCCGTCCGTAAGGTGCAAATATCCTGCTACCGCAGACGTATTCTTCGGATCGGTAATACCGATCTTGTACGGCACGCCGTCCGCTTTTTCCCCGAACAGGCCTACGTTGCCCCCAAGGGAAACGAGACCGCCGGAAACGTCCGTTTCGTTCAGATAATCGATCAGTGCGGCGGCGGCGTATCCTTTGCCGATACCGCCGAAATCCACCGACAGTTTTCCGTCCGCTTTTTTCACAGACGAGCCGTGTACCGAAAGGCCGCTTATATCCGTGCGGGGCAGAATTTCGGCAATCTCCGAAAACGTGGGCACGTATCCGCCGCCGGCGATATTCCACAGATCACTCACCGGGCGGAGGGTAGGCGTAAACGCCCCATCCGTTTCCGAAGAGATCTGCAGAGAACGCGTCAAAAGATCGGTAAACGCCGCACTTGCGTCCTCAATACCCGTCTCGGATGCGTTCAGCCGTGCCGTATCGCTGTCCGGCACGGTTACGGACAACGTATTTTCCAGATCGGTGACGATCTTCCGGCAGGCCGTATGCACGTCTCGCAGATAATCTTCGGCAAGTGTCTCACCGTTCTTTCCCACGGGGGAAAGGCGTACCGTAATCAGCGTATCCATAGCGAAAAACGTAGTTTCGCTGTACGCCGTCCGTCCGCAACCGGACAGGGAAAGCAAAACGGAAAACAAAAGAAGCAGTGATAAAACAAACCGTTTCATGACACACGCCTCCGTACAGCGGCAGAAGGTACACGCCGCACCGCAAGATTCATAAGAACACCGCTGACTGTTCCGAAAATAACGGAAAGCAGAAGCAGTACCGGCAGATAGGACAAAACGGACAGCGTATGCATCCAGACGACCGCACAGAGAATCTGTCCCAGATTGTGTGCCGCCGCCGAAAGAACGGAAAGACCGATGAAACTCATAAACCGGGCAAAAACCGCCCGGTAAAGCCCCAGCACCGCAAGTGACAGCACAGCGCCGCTCAGAGAAAAGGCAAGCGAAGACACGCTGCCGAACAGCATAGCGGACAAAAGCACCCGTGCAAAAGATACTGCCGCCGCATCCGCCAGCGAATGCCTATGGTACGCCAGCATCACCGAAAGATTGGCAAGTCCGCACTTGGCACCGGGCAGCGGGATCACCGCCGTCAGCGGAAAGACTGCCTCCACGTAGGAAAGCATCAATGCGGCACAAAGGAGCGCGGCATCCTCCATAAGACGCACCGTACGGTCACGGGAGGATAACATCTGCATCTTTGGCATATGCCGAACTTCCTCCCTCTCCCAGGATTTTCACAAGAACACGGGCGGGCAGGCAGACGATACTCTGCCCCGGCACGGAAATGGCACCCGATGCGGTACAGACGCCGCTTGGGCAATCGCTTTCCGTAATGCAGGCCGTGCCGTTTTCCACGGTCAGCGTCAGACGACATCTGCCGGAGGTAATGGGGATCACCCGATTCTCGTTAAGAGGCACCTGAAAGGTACCCGTCTCCGTCACGACGGAGACGTACTGTGCCCTCGTCGATGCGGGAGCAGTACCGGCGAAAAGGAGCACCGCCGCCAAAAGAAGAAGAAACAAAATCACGGCAATATCCCCCGGACGCACGCCGCATGCAAGCGTCATTTTTCTCATACATGCCTCCGGATTCCCCAAAATACTGTATCTAAATTATTATACCGCATTATGCGAAAAAAGTCAACCGGAGAACGCCAATCGGAAAGAAAAACCGCCGGTCTTTCGCCGGCGGTTTTGTATTTACTCTTTATCCTCTTTCACCTTAATGAACGTATCTGCGTAAGGCAGCGACAGGATCCAATCGCAATAGGTATGCCACTCGGGCAGCTTATGATAGCGGCGGGCATAGTACATATTGACGAGATTCTCATAATTCATGGTGCAGGTACGCATCTGGTTATAGGACGAGGGCAGAATCTGAATCATATCGTCCCACAGTGCCCTCTCCTTCGTTTCCACAAAGGCAAGGCGGCGTTTCTCCAGAAAAGCAATGGTCTGATCGAGGCACAAAAGAGCCTCGTCCGTCATGCGGTCACAGCTGAAATCCTCCCGGGAGAAGGGCTTTGCGTGGATCTTGTGCATGGTGCTGGTGGAATTGGCAACGGTGCCCACCTTATAGGTGTCAAACTCCTTCCACCAATACAGGGGTGCGGTAATATCCACGGAGACGAAAATCTGTCTAAGGAACTTGCGGTGGTCCGAGCCGGAGCAGGCAAGCCGTCTTCCCAGCGAAAGATCGTTTTCCCCAACGATATATTCCCCGTCTTCGTTGTATGCACTGTCACACTTATCCCAGCTGTTGAGCGGATTCCGCATACCGCGAAGGGCATTCTCCAGATTCATCACGGACGTTCTTTCCAGTTTAATCATACTGTCTCCTTTCGGGATGTGAAATTCAATCGGTCTTCTAAACTATTTATACCATAATTTCTTCTAAAAGTCAAGGCAATTCCCGTGAACACAGTGAAATCTGTGCGAAAATGTATAAATGGCGGAAAGCGGGCAAAAATAGCGTTGCAGAAAGAAACCAATCCCGCCCCGGGGGACTTTTCACCGGGGAGAAAGGCCATGCATATGAACAACAGCACAGAAGCAAAAAAGCAGACCCGTGTTCTCATTCTCTCTTTGGCAGTCATCGCCGTGTTTGCCACGGTGATGATTCTGATCACCTCTTTGGGAGGCAACCGCCCGGGCGGAGAAAAGCCCCCCGTGACGCTTAACTCCGCGGGAGAGACAACAAAACCTGCCTCCCCAAAGGAAACGGCCCTGCCCCGTCCCGACGTTACCTCTGAGACCACGCTGAAAACGGAAACCACTGCCGCCGAAAGTACCGACGCCCTCACCCCCGCAGACGGTGATACGGCCACGGTAAATGCAAAGGAAGACGCGCTGCCCGATTTCATCTCTCCCATCACCGGCGTGATCGCCAAAGGGTACAGCACGGAAGTTCCCGTGTATTCTCTGACCATGGACGATTACCGTACCCACTGCGGCATTGACGTTGCCGCTGAGTTGGGTGCCCCTGTCCGTGCGGCCGCAGATGGCACGGTAACGGAGGTATGGGAGGATCCCATGATGGGCAAATGCATCCGCATCACCCATCCGGGCGGTGCAGTGAGCATCTATAAAAATCTGGCTCCCGAATTGCCCACGGAGATCACCACCGGTGCGGCCGTACAGGCCGGTGCCGTCATCGGAAGCGTGGGGGAGAGTGCCCTTGTGGAACTGGCGGAAGCGCCGCATCTGCATTATGAACTGCTGATCGACGGCGTGCCCGCCGATCCCGCCGATTTTATGCTGATCGGCACGGAGGATACCGCCTACGAAGGGTAACACCACAAAGATGCCGCAAATCTGCGGCATCTTTTCTTCTTTATTTTGTGTTTATTCACAGAAAAGCACTTGATTTCGACGGGGCGTATGGTATGATATAATCAAAGGGACTATCTGCGGCGTCCCGTGCATATCTTTAGATGAGAAAACATTCTGACAAGCCTTCACAGACGATTATTTACAGGGAGAAAAATATGCCGTTTTACCGTACGAAAAAAACGCACGCCGGGCGTTTGGCTCTGCCATGCCTCCTCTGTCTGATGCTGATCCTGCTGTCCGCCTGTGCAAACAAGAACACCGATCTGCCGAGCGGTGCCCTCGCCCCCTGCCCTTTCCCAGAGGAGGCGACGCCGCTGCGTGCCATTATTGATCCGGCAAGCGAAGTGCGGGGCGTATATATCGCCACGGTTTACAACATTGATTACCCCTCAAAATCCAATCTGTCTGCCGCCGCACTGAAGGCGGAACTGGACGCTATTCTCAAAACGGCGGCGGAGGCCGGACTGAATACGGTCTATTTTCAGGTGCGTCCGGCGGCAGACGCACTGTACGAGTCGTCCCTGTTTCCCGTTTCAAGGGCACTTTCCGCAAACGGAAAGCTGACCTTCGATCCACTGAAATACCTGATCGACACTGCCCATCAGCAGAATATTTTCGTGCACGCCTGGGTAAATCCTCTGCGTGTTTCCCTGGGCTCTGCAGAAAAACCGTCCCACGATCTCGCAGCCCTTCCCGACGGCAGTCCGGCAAAGGAGCACCCGGAATGGACGGTACCCTACGCCGACGGCAGGCTGTACTTTGATCCGGGACTGCCGGAGGTACGGCAGCTGGTAGCGGACGGCGTACGGGAGATCGTGGAAAAATACAACGTGGACGGCATTCTGTTTGACGATTATTTCTATCCGTATCCGGTGAAGGATGCAGACGGGATCACCGCCGGTTTTGACGACACCGTCTCCTATGAGAAATACGGCGGCGGCATGAAACGCGCCGACTGGCGGCGGCAGAACGTAAACGAGATGGTAAAACTGGTCTACGACGCGGTAAAAGGCGTCAGTGAAAACGTCGCCTTCGGCGTGGCCCCCTTCGGTATCTGGCAGAATGACGACGGCAAAAACGGCGGTTCTGCCACAAAAGGTATGGAATCCTACGCCTCCATTTACTGCGATCCTATTGTCTGGGCAAGAGACGGGTACGTGGACTACATAGCCCCGCAGCTTTACTGGCGTTTTTCCACCTCCAGTGCCCCCTTTGGTACGCTGGCACGCTGGTGGAATCAGATGCTGGACGGCACCGGCGTGGATCTTCTGATTTCGCACGCCGCCCACAACTACGATGCATGGACTTCACCGGCCGGCGAGCTTTCCGAGCAGGTGCAGTACGCCCGGAGTGAGCTGACCTACCGGGGCAGCATCTTCTACGGCTACGACGAGATCCGCCGGAATCTCCACGGTATCGCCGACGAGCTTTCCGACGTCTACGAGGACAGCATCATCTACGCCGATCCCTCGCCGAACGGTATGTCGGTATCGGTTACGTCGCCGGCTTTCGGTGCGTACGTAAACGCCGCCGGCACCTATCTCTTGGGTGCCTCCTCGCCGGACAAGCCGCTGACCGTAAACGGCCAGCCCGTCGGCCGGACACGGGGCGGTTACTTCTCCCTGTACGTGGATCTTGCCCCCGGCAAAAACACCTTCGTTTTTGAGCAGAACGGGCACACGTACACCCACGTGATCTATCGGGGCACGCCGCCGAAAGACACGGCACAGAATAAAACGGAAACCGCATCGGAATTTGCTTTGCAGATTCTCACGCCCCAAGCGGACACCATGCAGGACAGCGGAACCGCCCTCTCCGTTTCCTGCAAAGCCCCTGCCGGTGCGAAGGTGACCGCCATCCTCCACGGACAGTCCGTCACCCTGAAGCAAACCTCCTTCCCGGGGAAAGCAAACAGCGGCTGGGCTTTGGCCACGTACAGCGGCACCTTTCCCCTGCCCCGGGCAAGAGACGGTGAGATCGACGATCTGGGGGACTTAATTCTCACAGCGACGCTTGAAAGCCACACGGCTGCCGCCGCCGGCGGAAGAATCCGCGTGCGGGGCAAAGAAGCCTTTCTGCCGGTACAGATCACAACCGATCACACGCCGCTGAAGCTGGGGACAAACACCCTCTACTATAACGATTTTTCCGTGCAGTCCGCCGGCATGACGGACTACGCCGTATCCCAGGCGGACGGCTTCTATCTGCTCCGCGTAGGCGGATACGTGCCGCAGTCCGCGGCAAAGGAGCTGCCCGCAGGCACAGCCGTTCCGCTGGCTTCCCTATCCGGGATCTCCGTCACCTCTGACGGTGAAAACACGTATATCTCTTTCGGCACCGATCAGAACGTTCCCCACAACGGCACGGTACGGGACGGCATATTTGAACTGTCCCTCTACAACGTGGATCTTTCCACCGTGCCGGATAAGATTTCCGTTTCAGACAACCCGCTGATCCGTGCGGTCACCGTACACTATCCCCAAAAAGCCAACTGCGTCCGTTTTTTCTGTGAACTGTACGACAGCGACAATTTTTACGGCTTTGATTTTGCTTACGGAGACAAAACGGCAAAGGCGATCCTCAAAAACCCGCGTTCTGTGGACGAAACGTCCGAGCAGCCGCTTCTCGGTATCCGCATCGTGCTGGATGCGGGCCACGGCGGTGCCGAGCCCGGCGCCATCGGCCCCATGCGGACGGAAACGGAGGCGGATCTGAATCTCGCCATCACGCTGGCGGCGAAAAAACGGCTGACTGCACTGGGGGCCGAGGTGATCCTCACCCGCGGGGACGACAGCACGTTTCCTCTGACGGAACGGATCGGATTTCTCATTGATGCCATGCCGGATCTTTCTATCTCCGTACACAACAATTCCATGGACTATTCTTCGGATATAACTGCCGTACGAGGCACTTTGGGCCTGTGGTGGGCAGACGCCGGCGTTCTTCTGACAAAATGCGTATCAAAGGCGGTAGCCGATTCCCTGTTCCGCCACGAGATCACACCACGCCGACAGATGCTTGCCATGTGCCAGAATCCGAAATTTCCTTCCACGCTTGTAGAGGTTGGATTTATGACCTCCCCTGAGGAATGTGATTTCATGCTTTCCGGCGGAATCGAAAAGGCGGCAGACGGCATTGCCGAAGGCGTGCTTGCCTATTTCCGGGCACAGAAGCAATGGATCCGCTGATATTATAAAAAAGCCGCCCCAGGGAAACACTGACGGAAAAGCGTGTTTGCCGTCCGGAATCGGCTTTTCTTTCCACACTTACCTATATTTCCCCCAAAAGGAGTACGGATATGTATAACATTTTAGTGGTAGACGACGAGGAAATGATCCGCCGTCTGATCGTGAAATACGCCGCTTACGAGGGGCACAGCGTCACGGAGGCCGGCGACGGCATGACTGCCGTTGAGCTGTGCCGGAAACAGCGGTTTGACGTTCTCATCATCGACATCATGATGCCGGAACTGGACGGATTTTCCGCCTGCCGGGAAATCCGCAAATTCTCCGATATTCCCATAATCATGCTCAGTGCCCGGGGCGAAGAATACGACAAGATCAACGGATTTGAGGTAGGGGTAGACGATTACGTGGTAAAGCCCTTTTCCCCGAAAGAGTTGATGCTGCGTGTGAACGCCATTCTGAAGCGTGCCCAATCGGTTCCCGCCGAAAACACGCCGCCGCAGAACGAGATCGTGGAGCTTTCCGGTCTCCGTGCAGATCTTACCGCACGGATCGTGTATATTGACGGAAAACGGGTGGAAATGTCACCGAAAGAGTACGATCTGTTTTTCTATATGCTGAAAAACAAAAACATCGCACTCTCGAGAGATAAGCTTCTCTCTGAGGTATGGGGATACGACTATTTCGGGGATGACCGCACGCTGGACACCCATATAAAGCTGCTCAGAAAGAGTCTGGGACCGTACGCCTCGTTTATCGTCACCCTCAGAGGCATGGGCTATCGGTTTGACACGGGCAGTCTGACATGAACGGAGCCGCTTCCAAGGGCCGCCGCATTCCGCCTCTGCGGCGGCACGTTTTTCTGCTTCTTTCCGTATTCGTTCTGGTAACGCTGTGCATTTTGTGGGTATTTCAGATCTTTCTTCTGAAGCCCATGTACGCCTCCCTGAAAACCCATGAACTGAAACGCGTCTCCGCCCGGCTCGTCCGGAGCGTGGACTCCCCCTCCCTCTCTTCCCTTTCCGACAAGCTGGCACAGTCCTCCGGCATCTGCGTCTCCGTATATGAGATCACCGGACAGACGGCGAGACTTTCGGTAAATTCACACATCCGCGCAAGCTGTATTCTGCACAATCTTGCCTCCGATTCCATGATGAACCGGCTGTATGCCGGTGCCCTGTCACACGGCTTTTATACGGAACGCATCCGGGGTAATTTTCTCACGGGTGCCGCCGTTGACGCTAAAAGCGAGGTGCCCGAAAGCATCATCACCTCCACCATGACGGAGAACGGCGATAAAAAATATTTGATCCTGCTGAACGCCGAGATCGAGCCGGTGGGCACCACCACCGATACGCTGATTCTGCAGCTCAGCATCATTTCCGGTATTCTTCTTCTGGCGGCAGGGATCACGGCCGTTCTCGTTTCCGGTGCCATCTCAAAGCCCATCGCACAGATGAGCCGGGAGGCGAACAAACTGGCCCTTGGATCCTACGACGTCCACTTCGACGGCGGAATGTCCAAAGAAACCGCTGAGCTGGGCGAAGCTCTGAACTATGCAGCCAAAGAGCTTTCCTCCATCGATACCATGCAAAAAGATCTTATGGCCAATATTTCCCACGATCTCCGCACGCCGCTGACCATGATCTCCGGATACAGCGAAGTAATGCGGGACATCCCCGGGGAGATGACGGCGGAAAACATGCAGATCATCATCGACGAGACCGAGCGGCTCACTGCCCTTGTAAACGATATCCTGGATCTGTCGAAACTCTCCGGCGGTTCCCAGACGCTGCAGTGCACCGTGCTTTCTCTGACGAACACGGTACGGCACACGTTGGACCGGTATCAGAAACTGCGTACCCAGGAAGGCTACCGCATCACCTTCGATTTTGATCGGGAAGCCTATATTTACGCTGACGAATCGAAGATTCTGCAGGTGATCTACAATTTGGTAAACAACGCCATCAACTATACCGGAGAGGACAAAAGCGTCACCATCCGGCAGATCTGTGATGACGGCCAGTGCCGGATAGAGGTCACGGACACCGGCGAGGGAATCCCCGCCGATCAGCTTCCCATGATCTGGGATCGGTACTATAAGGTGAAAAACTACTACCGCCGTGCCGTCACCGGCACGGGACTGGGCCTGTCCATCGTGAAAAACATTCTTCTTCTTCACGGTGCCAAATTCGGCGTCAGCAGTACCGAAGGTGTGGGCAGCACGTTCTGGTTCTCTCTGCCGGAAATATCTCCCGACGCTGATAAAACATCGCCGCACATATCCCCGTAGTGCCCTCTCCCCATGCCCGTTCTGTTTTTTCGTGCAGAACGGGCGATTTTCGTTGTTTTGTCCTTTTCTGTCTTTTTTTGCTCTCTCACGGTTGCTTTTCCCGTAAGAGTGTTGTATAATAATCGTAACTAAGAAAGGAGTGGTATCCATGCCGGAACACGGTTCTTACGAACACATATACACCGAGGCAAATTACGAAAACACAAAGCCGTACTGGTATAACGTATCCTCCTTCAAACGGGAAGGAGCCGAGGAATGGCTGTACGTTCCCCGCTGGCATGAACAGTTTGAAGCAAAACTGATTCTCGCAGGCAGTGCAGAGGTTTTCTGCGGCACGGAACTGTATGTGGTAAACCCCGGAGACGTGGTACTCATCAATCCCTACGAACCCCACGGCCTTCGTCTGCACGGCAATGACGAACTCCGCTACTACTGTCTGATGCTGTCACCGGATTTTCCCTTCGCGCCTTCCCTTACCGCCCGATACACGGAACTGTTCGAGGGTAAGTATTTCTTTCAGAGAATCCTGTCGAATTGCCCGGAGGTAAACCGGGTATTCACCGATTTGTTTGAGCAACTTATCCATCATCCTGAGGAGCATGAGGTGCAGATAGAATCCTATATTGCTCTCTTGTATTCTCTGCTTCTTCTGCACGCCGTAAAAGATGACAAGCATACGGTGGACACCCCTGTGCTGAAGCAGCACGGGGAACGCATCCGTCCGGCTCTGAATTATATTTATTTTCACTACACCGAAAACATTGACATCCCAACGCTTGCAGAGCTTTGCAGCATGAGCGTGTACCATTTCTGCCGCGTTTTCAAAAACGTGGTGGGGTATACTGCCGTTTCCTACATCAACGCACTGCGGCTGAACAAAGCCACCCTGCTTTTGACGACCACCAAACTTACCGTAAGCCAGATTGCGGCCGCGGTGGGCTTCCCGGACGAACTGTATTTCAGCCGCCGGTTCAAGCAGGAAAAAGGGATGGCTCCCACCAAATACCGTGCCACCGCCCAGTTGTGAAAGAACAGCAAAATAATCCATAAACATAGCAAGATGTGAAATTGACACCGCCCAGCATATTAGGGTATAATGAAGTATCATTTATACTTGTATCTATACGGTGACAAATTTTACATACTAACAGGAACGGAACGATATTTATGGAAAAGAAATTAGGATTCGGTATTATCGGCTGCGGATTCATCTCCGCCCATCACGCACAGGCCATTCTCCACACGGAAGGCGCCTTTCTGGCCGGTGCCACAGATGTACATGAAGAAAATGCACAGAAGTTCTGTCAGAAATTCGGCGGCACGCCTTTTCGTTCCGTGGAAGAGATGCTTGCCTCGGACAAGGTAGATATCGTGTGCATCTGCACGCCCAGCGGATTCCATGCACATAACGCTTTGGAAGTCATTCAGGCCGGCAAGCACGTACTGGTGGAAAAGCCGCTGGCTTTGAGCGTGGAGGATTGCGATCTTCTGATTTCGGAAGCCAAAAAGCAGGGCGTAAAGGCAAGCGTGGTTTCTCAGTGCCGTTTTCTGGACACCTCCAAAACGCTGAAAAAGCTGGTAGCCGACGGACGGCTCGGACGGGTTGTCACCGCCGATCTTACCATGAAGTACTACCGTTCGCCGGAATACTATCAGGAAAGCCCCTGGCGAGGCACCTGGAAGCACGACGGCGGCGGTGCCCTGATGAATCAGGGCATCCACGGCATCGACATCCTTCTGTCCATCATGGGCAAGGTAAAATCCGTACACGGTCTGACCCGCACGCTGGCAAGAAACATTGAAACGGAGGATACGGCGGCTGCCGTTGTGGAATACGAAAACGGTGCACTGGGTCTGATTCAGGGCACTACTTCCGTATATCCCGGCTATCCCCGCAATTTCGTGGTATCCGGTACCAAGGGCACCGTGGGCATCACGGAAAATTCGTTCAGCGAATGGAACATCGAAGGCGAGGAGATTCCTGCCGGTGTCGAGATCGGCAAGGCAAAAAACTCCGGTGCTTCCACCCCCTTGAACATTGATTTCTCCGAGCACGTGCCCCACATTGAGGAAATGGTTCGTGCCGTACGGGACGATGCACCGCTCACCTCTTCCTTCGAGGACGGAAGAAACGCCATCCGCTTGATCACGTCCATCTACGAATCCTCCAAAACCGGCAAGACGATATATCTGGATTAACGAAAGAAACTCTCACGTTCAGAGGAGGTTTTTCTCATGCGCGTAAAGAAAATTGACATGCATGCACACGTCATCCCCGAGGTAGGTATTCTTCGCCCGGGCGGCGACCACTTCCCTACTCCCGCGGAAATGATGGCGATCAATGCATTTCTCGGCATTGAACGAACCGTAACCCTGCCGGAAATCGGCGTGGAGGCAACCAGCGAGCAGATCGGCAACCGGGAAACGAAAATGATGGTGGAAAAATATCCCGATAATTTCAGCTGGTTCTGCAACATTGACCCTCGCATGGTTTCCAATTCCGATAAAACAGATTTCAGTCACTTGATCGAATACTACAAATCTGTGGGTGCCAAGGGCGTGGGCGAGCTTTGCTGCAACGTATATTTTGACGATCCGAAGATGCTGAATCTTTTCTCCTACTGTGAGAAATACGATATGCCCGTGATCTTCCATCTGGGCAACATGGGCAATGATTACGGTCTCGTGGACGAGATCGGCCTGCCCCGTATGGAAAAGGTCCTTGGCATGTTCCCGAAGCTTCGCTTTCTTGGGCATTCCCAGAAATTCTGGGCGGAGATCAGCGGTGACATCACCCCGGAAACCCGGGGCGGCTATCCCAAGGGCAAGGTGGCACCGGGCGGACGTATCCCGGAGCTGATGCGTAAATATCCGAATCTGTGCGGCGATTTGTCCGCCGACAGCGGTGCCAACGCCATCATGCGGGATCCCGAATTCGGCTATGCCTTCCTTGAGGAATTCAAAGACCGGCTGTTCTTCGGCACGGATATCTGCACCGGCAATATAGAGCGGGTAAAGAAATCCCAGCTTGCAAAACTCAGTCCCTTCCTGGACGACGCCGTAGACAACGGACACATCTCAGAGGACGCCTACTACAAGATCTGCCGCGGCAACGCGGAGAAGCTCTTGGGGCTGAAATAACGGAGGCTTTTTGCTATGATTACTGTAGAAGCAAAGCTGTACAGCGACCCCCGTCACGGTATCACCGATAATTTCCGCCAGTTTTATAAAGAGAAAGATGGTCTGACCCGTATCGAAATGTGGGAAACCGCCTCCTCTGATGATTTCAGTGACGGCGCAAAGGAACGGATCAGCGAGGACAACGGCAAAACCTGGACTGAATGGCGCGACATCTACGAGGAAAGCGGCTTTCAGACGTACGGTCCCCACGAGCGGAATTATCCCAGCGACCTTCGTCTCTTCTGGAATCCGGTACATAAGCATTACGTAGGTGTGGGCATGTCCCGCTTCTTCCGTGATGGACACGAAGCCGCCTACAAAAAAATGTGGGGCGGTGACTGTGATTACGTCTCCGACCATGCCCACGTGGGTGTCGTTACCGAGGACGGCAAGCGCACCGACTGGCTTGTAAAATACGAGGACGGTGCCGATTTTGATCCGGCTGATCCATTGAATATGGAACATTTCCACCGGAACGAAGCCTTCCCCAATCCCTATCTTGAAATTGACGATAACGGCGATATTCTGTTCGCCATGGGCATCCCGGTTTACAAGGCATGCGAGATCGCCGGCGTGGACGTAAACGAGCATTTTCCAAGCGCCCCCCATATTCTCCGCAATCTTATGTTTGTGCGCGGCGTATGGAACGGCGAACGGTATGACTTTATCCCCTCCCGCCCCATTCTGATTTCCGATCTTCAGTCCTCCCGGGGTGTGGATGAGCCGACGGTGGCAAAGCTTGACTCCGGCAGAATCCTTATCATCTTCCGTGGGTCCAACTACAGCACCACCGCGTGGAATACCCGCATTGAGCCCGGTACGCCCGGCTTCAAGTGGTATACGTACTCCGATGACGGCGGCAAAACCTTCGTGCCGCCCATGCCCTGGCATTTCGACGACGGCGAGGTCATCTACTCCTCCGCCTCCTATTCCCAGCTGATAAGAGACAGCCGGAACGGTAAGCTGTACTGGGTGGGCAACATCACGGGGCACAATGTCTACGCCAACCACCCCCGCTGGCCCCTCTGCATCGTGGAAGTGGATCAGACCTACGGCACTGCGAAAAAAGAAACGTATACGGTGATCGACACCCGTCGTGAAGGCGAAACGGACAAGGTACAGCTTACAAACTTCCACTACGTGCAGGACCGGGTAAGCGGACGGCTGGAAATTTACCTGACCAAATGCGGTCAGCATGCCGGCGAACCCGCCTTCAGCGGTGAGCCGTGGGTGTATTACGTCACCCTGCCGGAATAAGGTATTTGTTAATCCCGCTGTGCATCACAGCGTTATCTCATTTCCACAAGGAGGATCTATATGAGAGTTAAGAAAATTGACATGCATGCCCATGCTGTCTCTTCTCACGGCTATCCCCATCCCCGGGGCGATTTCTGGCCCATGCCCGAAGAACTGCTTGTCATGTATGAAAAAATCGGTATTGAGCGTGCCGTACTGATGCCGCTGATTACCACAGAGTTTTATTTCGAGCCCACCACCAACCGGGAGATCATGGCCATGGCAGAGCGGTATCCGGATTCCTTCAGTTGGTTCTGCAACATCGATCCCCGTCAGGGCAGTCACTCTCCAAAGACGAATTTCACTCCCGTTCTGGAGCACTATAAAGCACTGGGCGCCAAGGGTGTGGGCGAGGTTTGCGCCAATCTGCACTTTGACGATTCCATGTCCATGAATCTGTTCTATCACTGCGAGCAGTGCGGGCTTCCCGTCACCTTCCATATCGGCAACAAGGGCGGCGACTACGGTCTGGTAGATGAGTTCCATCTGCCCCGTCTGGAAACGGTGCTGAAGACCTTCCCCGGACTGAAGCTGATCGGTCACTCCCAGAAATTCTGGGCGGAGATCAGCGGCGATCTTACCCCGGAAACCCGCGGCGGCTATCCTACCGGCAAAGTTACCCCCGGCGGCAGAGTGCCGGAACTTCTGGCAAAATACCCCGGCATGTATGCAGACTTGTCCGCCGGCAGCGGCGCCAACGCCATCATGCGTGATCCCGAGTTTGCTTACAAATTCCTTGAGGAGTTCCAGGATAAGCTCCTCTACGCCACCGATATCTGCACCAACGATTTCGAGCGGATCAAAGACGATCCCATGGTGCGCCTTGCCTCTTTCCTGGACGATGCGGTGGATAACGGATACATTTCCGAGGCCGCTTACTACAAGATCTGCCGCGGCAATGCAGAGAAACTGCTTGGTTTGAAATAATTTTTCTAAAAATATTTTTGATTAGGAGATCATTACAATGGAAAAACTCGCATACTTAGGCGGAAATCCCATTCCGAAGGTCGAAGAACCGGCTGATATCTTCAAATGGCCGATCATCACGCAGGAAGACAAAGACGCCATTATGGACGTTGTGGAACGCAACGCCTTCTCAGGCACGGATATCACCGAAGCATTTGAAAAAGAATTTGCTGAATGGCTGGGCATGAAGCACTGCGTTGCCGTATGCAACGGCACCATGTCCCTGCTGGCTGCCATGTTCGGTGTTGGCCTGGGTGCCGGCGATGAGATCATCTGCCCCACCAAGACCTACTGGGCAAGCTGCCTTTCCGCTCAGCTTCTGGGCGCATCCGTAGTCTTCGCCAACATCGATCCCAACACCTTGGGCCTGGATCCCAAGGATCTGGAACGCTGTCTCAGCCCCCGCACCAAGGCGATCATGGTGGTGCACTACATGGCTCACCCCGTGGATATGGATCCGGTTATGGAATTCGCCAAGAAGCATAATTTGAAGGTTATCGAGGACGTTTCCCACGCACAGGGCGGTCTCTACAAGGGACGCCGTCTGGGCACCATCGGTGACGTAGGTGCTATGTCCCTCATGAGCGGTAAGTCCTTTGCCGCCGGCGAGCTGGGTGCTCTGATTACCAACGACGTGGAGATCTACGAGCGTGCACTGGCATTCAGCCACTACGAGCGTAACGATCTGAAGCACATCACCGAAACGGAGTATCTGAAGCCGTTCGTCGGTCTGCCGCTGAGCGGACTGAAGGGCCGTGTAAACCAGACCTGTTCTGCCGCCGCCCGTGTACAGCTCAAGTACTACGACGAGCGTACCGCCGAGATCCGCAAGGCTATGAACTACTTCTTCGATCAGCTCTCTGATCTGCCGGGTATTCATCCCATTCGTGTAGACGAATCCGAAGGCTCCAATATGGCCGGCTGGTACGTACCGGGATTCGTCTACCGTGCAGAAGAGTTGGGCGGGCTGGACGTAAACGTATTCTGTGCCGCCGTAAAGGCTGAGATCGGCAAAGCAATCAGTGCCGGCGGAAACTTCCCGCTGCACACTCACAGACTCTTCAAGGAGTTTGACCTGACCCACATCGGCAAGCCTACCCGTATTGCATTCGCAGATCGCGATGTCCGTGAAACGGATGCTGCCCTTGCACCCTCCGAGAAGATCATGATGATCGGTGCGCCCTGGTTCAAGAAGCTGTATTCTGAATACATCGATTACATCGCAGCCGGCTTCAGAAAGGTTGCCCTGAACGCTGACCAGCTTCTGGATAAGAAGGCCGAGAAGAAGAGCGAAGGCCGCTGGTACGGTACCGAGAACGAATAATTTTTAATATGCAAAAAAAGAGATGGCGCCACACGCGTCATCTCTTTTTTTGTCACGGACAGTCCCTCCCGCATATACTGCCGGCGGGAGGTGTTTTACATGTGCACAGACAAAACGGATCCATACTGCCAGTATTATTTTGTGACCGGCAGCGAAAGCGAGCGAAAAAAGCGGTACACGGAAAAATGGGTTGGGATTATTAAGCGGGCCGAAAAGCGAAAGCAATCGGATCACTGCACCGGTGGCCAACGATGAAAGCCGCCATCTACTGCCGCCTGTCCGAGGAAGACAAAAACAAATCGCTAAAGACGGAAGATTCAGGCAGTATACAAAATCAAAAATCCATGCTGATCCGGTACGCCATGGACCGGGGATGGGAGATCTACGGCATTTACAGCGATGACGATTACGCCGGGGCAGACCGGAAGCGGCCGGCCTTCAACCGTCTCCTTGCCGATGCGGAAATGCGGTGCTTTGATATTATCCTGTGCAAAACTCAGTCCCGCTTTACAAGAGAGATGGAACTGGTGGAAAAGTACATACACGGGCTGTTCCCTCTTTGGGGCATCCGCTTTGTCAGCATCGTGGATAATGCGGACACGGACAACCGAGGAAACAAAAAATCCCGTCAGATCAACGGGCTGGTGAACGAATGGTATCTGGAGGATATGTCAGAAAACATCCGCAGTGTGTTGACAAGCCGCCGGCAGAACGGACTCCATATCGGCTCTTTTGCCCTGTACGGCTACAAAAAGGATCCCGAAAAAAAGGGACACCTGCTTATCGATCCGCCAGCCGCCGCCGTAGTGCGGGAGATCTTTCATCTGTTCGCTGACGGATACGGAAAGACGGCCATCGCCCGCCGGCTGAATGAAAGAGGCATTCCCAACCCAACGGAATATAAACGGCAGCAGGGGCTTCACTACAAACAGCCCAACACGCCGGCCGCCGCCCTGTGGAAATACAGTGCCGTCGCCGCCATCTTGAAAAACGAAATGTATCTCGGTCACATGGTACAGGGGAAATACGGCAGCGTCTCCTACAAAACGAAGGAAAACCGACCACGTCCCCGTGACAGCTGGTACGTGGTGGCGGGCACCCATGAACCGATCATCGATCGGGCTCTGTGGGAGCAGGTGCAGGCACGGCTCGCCGAAAACGCAAAGCCCTTTGGCACGGGTACCGTGGGACTCTTTGCCGGGAAGGCTTACTGTGCCCACTGCGGATACGCACTGCGTTCTTCCCAAAGCCACGGCAAAAGATACCTCTCCTGTCCCACACGGTATGTGGCAAAGGATGCCTGCACGGGTGCATTCGTATCGGAAAAGCGGCTGGAAGAAGCGACTCTCCGGAGCATCCGGGAATGGAACGCCCAGTATCTATCCCGGGAAAAACTTATCTCTGCCCTTTTACCCACAAAGGATAGGGAAAACGAAAAGCGGCAGTGGAAAAATGAACTCTCGGCTCTGAAAAAACAGATTCACGAAAAGGAGGAAACCCTGCGTGCCCTATATGCAGATAAGGTCAAAGGAATACTCAACGAGGAAGAATTCATCCATTTTTCAAAAGCGTTTTCCGAGGAAAAAGAAGTTCTGCAGACACGGATAAATACAGCCGAAAAGGAACTGTCCGAAGCGTCGGCGTTTTCCGAGGAAAAATCCTCCGAAGATCGAATTGCGGACTACGTGGATTCGCCCCATCTCACCCGTGCCGTGGTAGATACGCTCGTGGACCGCATCACCGTAGGCAAGCGGATGCCGGGCACGCGAAACGTTCCTTTACAGATCTTCTGGACGTTTTAGTCCGCATTTGCAAAGACGCAGCAGAGCAAAAGGCACGCGTGACCTACGACAATCTTCTCCGCCTCATCGACGATCCCGACGTGCGGGAGCCCTTGAAGTTCCTCCGTGAGCGGGAAGTGGTGCACTACCAGCGCTTCGGTGATGCACTCCGCATTGCCAAGGACAGCATGGACTCCAAAAACTTCTACGCGTTCAACCCCGCTTACAAGCCCGGAAAATAAGAAAGTGAAGCCCCGGATGCCGCATGGCATCCGGGGGCTTCTTATTATTCTTCGCAGTTTTCCCAGTTGTGGTAGATCTCGCTGATGTCGTCGGAATCCTCCAGATGCTCGATCAGCAGGTTCATATTCTTGATGTCGTCCTCGCTGGTCAGCGTAACGTAGGTGTTGGGAATCTTGTCCTTTTCGGCAGATTCGATGGTATAGCCGGCCTCCGCCAGGGCATCACGGACAGCATACAGATCGCTCACCTCGGTGAGGATCTCGAACGCATCCTCGTCAGCGGTAAAGTCAGCGGCACCGGCTTCCAGTGCCGTCTCCATGAGGGCATCCTCATCCACGCCGTCTTCCCGGAGGATAACGATCACGCCCTTATCCTCAAACATAAAGGACACGCATCCGCTCTGACCCAGGTTTCCGCCGTACTTGTCGAAATAGTGACGCACGTCGGACGCGGTACGGTTGCGGCTGTCGGTAGCGGCCTCCACGATTACGGCAACACCGGACGGGCCGTAGCCCTCGTATACGATCTCCTCGTATTCCACGGCGTCGGCACTGCTTGCCTTTTTGATGGCACGTTCGATATTATCGTTGGGCACGTTGTTTGCCTTTGCTTTCGCTACGATCTCACGCAGCTTGCTGTTGCCGGACGGATCGGGGCCGCCCTCACGCACGGCGATGGCAATCTCCTTACCGATCTTGGTAAAGAGTTTACCCTTCTGTGCGTCGGTTTTTGCTTTTTTATTCTTGATATTGTTCCATTTACTATGTCCAGACATCTTTAACACCTGTCCGTTTCTGAAAAACGGTATATCCTTTCTCCCCGGCTTTTGCGGCGGGGCTATCCAAAAATTAAATTTTTTCCGGGGTTTTAATGCAGATCAGGCGGAGTGCGTTGCGGATCACCTGTCCTGCGGCACGGGTAAGGCGAACACGGGCGGCGCGCACAGCCAAATCCTCGGCGGTGACCACCGGGCACGCCTGGTAGAAGCGATTGAAGGCCGTACAAACGTCGATCACGTAGCGGGTGATGATAGAGGGTTCGTACTGCTCCACGGCGTCCAGCACCTTCTCAGGGAACTTGGACAGGGTGAGCAGAAGTGCGGCTTCCTCCGGCTTTGTCAGAACCGCGTCTCCGGTAAGGTCAAGATCGCCGGCCTTCTCCAGAATACTGCACGTACGTGCGTAGGTATACTGGGCGTACGGACCGGTGCTTCCCTCAAAGCTGAGGGCATTTTCCAGAATGAAGTTAATATCCTTGATACGGCTGTTGTAGAGATAGTGGAATACAATAGCACCCACGCCCACGGCCTCGGCCACTTCGTCCCGGTTCGGCAGGTCGGGGTTCTTCTCGTTCATGATCTCGTACACTTTTTCAATGGACTGCCGGAACAGATCCTTCAGCAGAACCACGTTGCCCGTACGGGTTGCCAGTTTTTCGCCGCCGATGCTGACCGTACCGTAGGGAACGTGCACCAGTTGATCTACCCAATCGTAGCCCATCAGCTCCATGACCTTGAACCACTGGGCAAAGTGCAAACTCTGTCCGGCAGAGGTAACGTAGATACATTTATCAAAATGGAAGTTGTCTTTTCTGTACACGGCGGCGGCAATATCCCGGGACGGATACAGAGAGGCACCGTCACGCTTCAGAATGAGGCAGGGCGGCATATTGTACTCAGACAGATCCACGATAGAGGCACCGTCGTCCAGTTTCAGAAGGTTCTTGTCACGCATGATCTGGATCTGTGCGTCCATTTTGTCGGAGAAGAAGCTCTCGCCCATGTAGTGATCAAAAGTGATGCCAAGCTGCTTGTAGGTCACGTTGTACTCTTTCAAGCTGATCTCAAGGAACCACTTCCACAGCTCGATATTTTCGGGCACATGCTCTTCCAGTCTCTTGAACTCGGCTCTCGCCTCGTCGTTCAAAGACGGATCTTTCTCTGCCTCCTCGTGGAATTTCACGTACAGTTCAACCAGGCCGTCGCATCCCTTTTCCTCCACGGTGGCCTTATCGCCCCATTTCCGGTATGCCACGATCTGCTTGCCGTTCTGCGTACCCCAGTCGCCCAGGTGATTGATACCGATACAGGTATAGCCGCAGAACTCGTGCAGCAGCTTCAGCGCGTGTCCGATGACCGTAGTGCCCAGATGCCCGATGTGAAAGGGCTTGGAGGTATTGGGAGAGGAATAGTCCAGAACGACCGTCTTCCCTGCCCCCAGATCGTTCTTGCCGTAATCGTTTCCCTTCTCCTCCACGGAAGTGAGCACCGATTTTGCAAGATAAGCCGGGAGAATTTTGAAATTAAGATATCCGCCGGCCACGCTTACGTCCGCTATTTCGCAGGCACCGATCTTCTCAGCAAGAGCGGCGGCGATTTTCGGCGGTGCACTGCGGAGAGATTTGCTCAACTTAAAGCAAGGCAGTGCCACGTCTCCCATGGTATCGTCCGGAGGATACTCCAGCATATTGGCAACGTCTGCCGCGGTAAGCGTATTTTCCGGCCACAGGGCGTTCATGGCGTCCAGAATCCGGGCGGAAATTGTTCTTTTGAATTGAATCATACTATATTAAACCTCAGCTTTGCTTTCAGCCAGTCTCTTTGCCTGCATATCCAGCAGCGTATGGATTCTCTGCACGGGATCCAAAAGCGTGCTGATAGACTCGTCGTGATTCAGCGTATCGATGATATAGGAAACGTACTTGCACATATTGACCTCCTGATACCAGGCACGCTCACGGAGTTCCATGGGCTGGTACACCAGGTTGGTGGTGAACACCTTGTCAATGAGTCCCTTTTCGTAGGCCTCGTCGAAGATCTTCATGCCGTTGCAGAACAGGCCGAAGGTGACGAACAAAAAGATTCTCCGTGCCCCCTTTGCCTTCAGCTGGGCGGATACATCCAGAATGGATTCACCGGAGGAGATCATATCGTCTACGACGATCACGTCTTTGTCCTTGATATCCTTACCCAGATACTCGTGGGCAACGATAGGATTCTTGCCGTTCACGATGACGGCGTAGTTGCGGCGTTTGTAGAACATACCAATATCCACGCCCAAGACGGAAGAATAGTACATGCAGCGGGACATAGCACCCTCATCGGGAGAAATGATCGTCAGCTGATCGTGGGAGAGGGAGATGTCGGGATAGGCACGAACCAGAGCTTTCAGCATCTGATAGGTGGGATGCACGTTATCAAAGCCGTGCAGCGGAATGGCGTTCTGCACGCGGGGATCGTGTGCATCAAAGGTGATGATGTTGGTAACACCCATGTTCACCAGTTCCTGCAGTGCCAGGGCACAGTCCAGAGACTCACGGGAGCTTCTCTTATGCTGACGTCCCTCGTACAGCATAGGCATGATCACAGAAATCCGGCGTGCTTTGCCTTCGATAGCGGCGATCACACGCTTCAGATCCTGAAAATGATCGTCCGGACTCATGGGGACCTCGAAATCGTGCATCTTATAGGTAACGCCGTAGTTGAAGCAATCGGTAAAGATATACACGTCCCGGCCGCGCATGGACTGGTGAATCAGTGCTTTTGCTTCACCGGAGCCGAAGCGGGGACATTCTGCATTGATCAGAAAGGTTTCTCCGTCGTGGCCGCGCCACTCTCTAAGATACCGATCCACCTGTTCCACAAAGCCTTCACAGCCACGCATTCCGATTACAGCAAGTTCTCCGTACAATAATTCCTTCATGACAAATCCCTCACATGATAGTATTTATGTAATATATATTGCGGACCGCTCCCGATCCGTGTGTTGCAAAAGAAAAGCGGGAGAATGACAGCATAGCATTCTCCCGAAAAAATCAAGGTATAAAAGCAGAGATCGCGTCAAAAGTATACACTTCGCCCGTAAGTCCCATATTCTTCATAGACGAAACGGCGTACATACTCAGCATATCTCTGCTCCTTTCAGCGTATTGACGGTAAGATGCGACCGCTTAGATAAGTCCGAGCGATCTTAGAATAAAGATGCCAAGGAAAATGGTGAACACGCACATGGCGGTCGTTAAAAACAGAATCTGTCCGGCCAGTTCATGGTCGCTGCCCATGTTCTTTGCCATGATGTAACTGGATACGGCGGTAGGTGCACCGAACATAACGAGAACCGTTCCAAGCGGTGCTCCACGCATACCAACCAGTGCCGCCGCCGTACACATCACAAGCGGCAGAAGCACCGTTTTTCCGGCAGCGGAACCAAGGGCATACCAAATCCGTCCACGGAAACTTTTCATGGAGAACGTGGCTCCCAGACTGATGAGAGCAAGCGGCGTTGCAAGATCGCCAAGATACCCCACCGTTTTCGTTACGCTGAGCGGCAGTTCCCAATCGGCAAGCATAAACGGAATACCCAGCACCACGCCGATGATCAGCGGATTTTTGACAATGCTTTTTCCGATACGGAGAAGCGTCTGTCCCACGGTCAGTTTCTTTTCACGTGGAGCAAACACGGACAAAACGATCACGGAATAGCTGTTGAACATGAGGATAACGATGGGAACGAGAAGTGCCACAGAAGCCGCCCCTTCCTCACCGAACATACCGCTGAGGAGCGGAACACCCAGGATGACGAAGTTGGACCGGCAGATACCCTGCGTCATAGCCCCCCGTTTGCCGTTATCCTTTGTGATCGCCATGGTGATAAAGGACACGGCAACAAACGACGCCGTTACGGAAGCCACGGCAAACAGAATCAGAGAAGCATCCGGAAGTTCTGCCAGCGACGCGGTAGCCACGTCCAGAAACAGCATAGAGGAAAGACCGACCCGGAACACCAGCTTGTCCGCCACGTCCGTAAAAGAATCAGTGAGAAGCCCGGTTTTCTTTAAACCCATACCCACCAGCAGAAGCAGAAGGATCGGCAAAATAACGTTCAGGCTGTAAAGGAAATTGGAGAAAAAGTCGTTCATTCGGTCAGTCCATTCATAAGTGCAGATTTGGTATACACTATTATAAAACAAATCATGAAAAAAATCAATATTTGTTTTACATAAAACGGCGGCACTTTTCCGAAAGATTATAGACTATTGTGCAAAATATTTATGTAGTCCGTCGGCAATTCCCTGTGCAAACGTATCCCGCCAGGTCTCGCTGAGCATATTGGACGCATCGGTCTTATTGGAGACAAAGCCGATCTCAATAAGCACGGACGGAACGTGGCAGGTGCGGATCACGTAGTACGCCGAATCGTACGTCATTTCCCGAATGATGGATTTTTTGGAATCGGGCAGCGCTCCGTTAATGCCGTTCATCATGGCAGTAGCAACCTTACCCGATTCTCTCGTATGATCGGTTCCCGCACTGTAATACAGTCGGGTTCCCTTCACGGAAGAATCTGCTGCGTAGCTGTCGCAGTGAATGGAGAGGAAAAATTCTATATCCAGTCCGTACACGTAGGAAATTCGCTCTTGAGGACGGAAAAGATTGTTTCCGTCATCCGCTGCGGATTTTGGGAACGTCTTTCCGTCGTGGGTCAGGATCACGTTATAACCGAGTGCTTCCAGTTTCGGCTTCAAAAGCTCCACGACGGCCAGGGTTATATCCTTTTCCGTAAGATCGCCCAGATATTCGGAATCCGTCCCCCCATCGCCAAATCCGTGTCCGGCGTCAAGGCAGATGGTGAATACGCCGTCGTCCGGCACGTCCGGCCGGGGCGGAAGCGTGGTCGCGGCAGTGGTTACTGCAGTGGTCGCGGCAGGCGGCGTTTCAGTTCCTGTAGAAACGGCAGCAGCAGTTACTGCAGGCGGCTCGGCAGTATCGTTCTGTGCTGCGTGGGGATCCCGTCCCACGCCGCCGGCATCCGCCGTCAGATCCAGCATCACAGGCTTTGCCTCTTTACAGGAGGCAAAGGCCAGCAGCACCGCAGCCAAAAGGAACAGCATCGCAAGGCTTTTTACGGTTCGTTTCATTTTCAAAAAAATCATAACGTTATCACTCGAAATAAGCAGGTAAAAATTCCTCGGAGATAATGGATCTTACGTGCTTGTAAATCCACTGGAGGGAGAAATCGGGAGAATGCTTCACCGTACAGCCGTGAGCTTCCGCGAGTGCATCCGTATAATCCTCAAGCAGATAGATCTGCAGGCCGTCCCGGTTTTTGCTGTACTGCGTTACGGTAGGATTGAGGATCGGATTTTCGATACTGCACTTGCCGTTTTTCATCACAACGTCAAAGGTGAACATTCCGCCCACCATATTGTAGGAATAATACTGGGTGGAAAGGAAGTTGCCCAGCGAATACACGATCAGCGTACGGGAGCCGTCCGTGTTCTCATGCCACTCCACCGGCTGGATAATGTGGGAATGGTGGCCGAGGATCACGTCTGCACCGGCCTCGGACATAAGGGCGGCCATTCGCTTCTGCTCATCCGTTACGGCATACTGTTCCCTGCCCCAATGGGCAGAAACAATGACGAAATCGGCATTCTTCCCGGCGTTCTGAATCTCTTCCCTGATCTTCGCTTCATCGCCCATAAAAGCGATCTCCACCCCCGTCGTATTGGGGCTGTAGCCGAGAATCGTCGCGTCGAAATAGGAGAGCCAGGCGATCCGCACGCCGTTTACCTCCGTGATACGGAGATCCTCCCGATCCGCCTCATCCCGGTACGCACCGATCACCGTCACCGGCAGAGACTGCACGTACTCCACCGTGGCCCGTGCACCGTCCGCACGCTTGTCCAGGATGTGGTTGTTGGCCAGATTGATCACGTCAAAGCCCACGTCACAGAGAGCCTGTCCGGCCTCCGTGGGAGAATTAAAGGTAGGATAGCCGGAAATCCCCTTATCGTTGCCGGCGATAGGACATTCGTGATTGATAAAGGCAACATCCGCCCCGGCGATCGTCTCCGCCACGTCAGCGTACATAGGCACGAAATCATAGGCGGCACCGTCCGCCGCCCGGTTTTTCGCATCGGTAAATACGGCTTCGTGGATAAGATTGTCGCCCACGGCGAGGATAGAGACCCGTTTTTCCGTCACCGGCGGCTGGGTAGTAACCGGTGCCGCAGTAGTCACGGGGGAAGAAGATGCCGCCGTTGTGGTTTCAGAAGATGCTGCTGAATCTGCCGGCGTCGATCCGCTTTCCGAAGAAAGAACGGACGGCTCCGTATCCCGTCCCACGCCGCTTTGCCCGCCGTCCGACGGGCGAAAAATACCGCATCCGGAAAAACTTCCGCAGACGATGGCAGCGGCAAATGCCGCCGCCATCGCTTTCAAAATACTCTTTTTCATATTCTTATCTGTTGGAAAGAACGTTCTTTTCGTAATCCTGCACGTCGGCGATCCAGCCGTCCCGCACGGGAACACCGCTGTTCTCGCAGTAGTAATCCCACACCGCACTGAAGGGATAGGTTTTCAACTCTTCCAGATAGGCAAGGCGGGAGGTATAGTCGCCCCGACGCTCCATCTCCTTGAGTTTTTCTGTGGGCTCCAGTGCCGCATACAGAAGCGCCTTTGCCATATTCCGTGCACCGATCGTCCAGGCGGCAACCCGGTTAATGCTGGCGTCGAAGAAATCAAGGCCAATATACACCCGATCCTCAAAGCGGTTGCGGAGGATCTCGGCGGCGATAGCACGAAGCTCGTCGTCCAGAATGACCACGTGGTCACTGTCCCAGCGAACCGGGCGGGAAACGTGGAGCAGGATGCCCTTCGTATACTGGAGAACGGAGGAGATCTTATCGGAGATCATTTCCGTGGGATGATAGTGTCCCGCATCCAGCGTGAGCATGATATTATGCTTCAGGGCACAGCCCATATAGAACTCATGGGAGCCGATTGTGCAGCTTTCCGCACCGATGCCGAACACCTTGCTCTCCACCGCATCCAGGTTGTACTTCTCATTGATGGGCTCTGCAAAGATCTTATCGTAAGAATCGGCAAGGCGTTCTCTCGCCTCAAAGCGGCCTACGGGAATATCCTTGAATCCGTCCGGCACCCAGTAGTTGGTGCAGACCGTCTCACCCAGCTTCTCACCGATATCTACGGCAATTTTTCTGGATGCGATGCAGTGGCGGATCCAGAAATTCCGCACGCCGTCATCCACGTGGCTCAAGGTAAAGCCGTCAGCGGACAGGGGATGGGAGAAGCAGGTGGGATTAAAGTCGATACCGTAATGGCGCTCCTTCGCCCAGTCCACCCAGGAGGCGAAATGTGCCGGTGTGATCTCGTCTCTCGGCACGGCTTTGCCGCCGTTGTCAAGGTAAATGGCATGCAGACTGATCTTCTTTTTGCCGGGAATCATTTTTGCGGCAAATTCAAAATCGTCACGCAGCTCTTCAATATTCCGGGCACGGCCGGGATAGTTACCGGTGGTCTGAATGCCGCCGGTGAGGGCACCTGCGGAATCCTCAAATCCACGCACGTCATCGCCCTGCCAGCACTGCACGGAAATCGGGATCTGCGTTACACGCTTCATAGCCGCCTCGGTATCCACGCCGATCTCGGCGTAAAGCTCCTTGGCGATCTGATACATTTTTTCGGTACTCATAGAATAACCTCGTCAAATCATATGTGGATCAGTTTTCACCGATCAGGTGCAGAAAACGGGCATAGCCGTCGTCCCACATAGAACGGGACGACGTATCCGGCTGATATTCCTTAATTTCAAAGGAAGAACGGATAATACGCCGTGCATCGGCAAGTCCGCCGATCTCGCCGGCGGCGATCATCTGCATGCCCACGTTGCCCAGTGCCGTGGCTTCCACGGGACCGGCACACACCAGCCGCCCGGAGGCATCCGCCGCAAACTGGCACAGCATTTCTTCCTTCGTACCGCCGCCCACGATGTTGATCACGGGATACCGGCGGCCGGTGAGAGATTCCAGTTTTTCGGCAGTCCAGCGGTAGCGGAGTGCCAGGCTCTCAAAGATACAGCGGACGATCTCGCCCATATTCTCCGGCACGTGCTGATTCGTATTTTTACAGTACGTGCGGATACGTCCCGGCATATCGCCGGCAGGCGAGAACATGGGATCATCCGGATTGATAATGGACTGCAGAGGCTTTGCCGCCTTCGCCATAGCGGACAATTCGTCAAAGGACACCTGAATACCTTCCCGTTTCCACTGGCGGCGGGATTCCTGCTCCAGCCAAAGGCCCATGATATTCTTCAGCACGCGAATGGTACCGAAGGCACCGCCCTCGTTGGTAAATCCGTATTTGAGCGACAACTCGGAGATCACCGGCGTTTTGCTCTCGATACCCATCAAAGACCAGGTACCGCTGCTGATATAGAGGAAATCCTCGTTTTCTGCCGGCACGGAAAGCACTGCGGACGCCGTATCGTGGGAGGCGATATTCACTACCTTCGCCCCGGTATTGCCCGTCTCCGCATTGACGGCTGACGAAAGCTCTCCAAGGATACTGCCCGGCATGGTGATGGGGCAGAACAGCTCCTCACGGATGCCCAGTTTTTTGAGAAGCGGATAAGCAAAATCCCGCTTCTGTGCATCCAGCACCGCACCGGTGGAGGCAATGGTATACTCACTGCGCTTTTCGCCCGTGAGGAAATAGCCCAGAAGATCCGGAGTAAACAGCAGTTTATCCGCATTTTCCACGAGCCAGGGACGCACCCTCAGATCGCTGACGATCTGATAGAGCGTATTGAAGTTCATCTGTTGGATACCGGTAACGCCGTACAGCTCCGCCCACGGGATCACCTTATCCACCTCTGCCGGCACCGTTTCCGTCCGGCTATCCCGGTAATGGTACGGTGTGGACAGAAGCGTCCCCGTTTTGTCGATATAGCCGTAATCCACGCCCCAGGTGTCGATACCGATTGTCTCGATACCGCCGCTCTGCACACTGTTCAGAATGGCGGTTTTTATCTCGTGAAGCAGACGGAACGTATCCCAAAAGAATCCGCCGGGGACACTTACGGGATCGTTGGAAAAGCGGTGAATCTCGGAAAGAGATATCTTCTTACCGTCAAAGGAGCCGATCATGCCGCGTCCGCTGGACGCACCCAGATCAATGGCAAGCACGTTACGATTCGCCATACAAAGCCTCGTTTTCGTTTATCGGATGGTAGCCGTGCGGGGCATGCACATACGTGCACCGCTTACGGCAGCGGCAAACGCTTCTTCACTGGTAGCAAACGCGTTGTCCTTCATCTTGGTCTTTTCACCGGCTTCCAGATCGGCAAGGCCGGCAAAGACGCGCAGATGAGGCTCTACGGTAGCAATGATCTCGTCATTGCGGATGCGGTTCAAAACAGCAAACATCTCGGGGATGCATCCGATACCGGTACCGGCAACGACTACCGTACCGCCCGGTACGCAGTCCTTGATATGCATATATGTAATATGGTCACGCAGAAGATCAAAAGCATCCGGGCAGGGCGTAGCACCTACCTGAATGAAGTTGGCGGGATCAAACACGCAGCCGAGACGGCCGGGATAAGCCTGGAGCAGTTCCAGGCAGCGTTCCGGCGTATCGCCGTAGATGCCCTTCTCGTTCTCATGGCAGAGTTTTACGCCGTACTCGTCCGCGATGTCCAGCATTTCACCCATGCGGGCAATAACGGTATCCTTATACACGGACACGTCCTCGCAGTCCTTGGGCATAAAGAAGCTGAACATACGGATACGCTCTGCACCCAGGATCCGTGCGATCTCGCAGGTACGGCGAAGCTTCATCTTGTGTGCTTCAAAATCGTCATCCAGCGTGATCTTACCGATGGGGGAACCGAGGGCGGAAATCCCGATGCCGGCAGCATCCAGCTTCTCCTTAACTTCCATGGCTTTTTCAGAAGTGAGATCGGAAATATTTACGCCGTCCAGACCGCGGGGCTCGATGAGATGTACGTCATTCTCCAGAAGTCCCTTGATCTGCTCGTCGAAAGAGGGGGAATACTCGTCCGCAAATGCACTGAAACGGAAAGTTGCCATAGGTGTATCTCCTTTACACTATCAAATAATGATCAAAAAATTTCAAGCGGCAAACGGTGCGTAAAGCACAGTCTCGCACAGCGTAATTATACCACAAATTACGAAAATTGCAATGCCCCATGTGAAAAACATCACGTTTTCACAAATATTTCCGGCGGATTTCCCGGTATTATTTCAAATCCACCACCGTAACGCCGTAATCGCCCTCGCCGTAGGCACCGGCGCGGAATGAATTTACCCGGGAATCGTTTTTCAGCCGGGCCCAGATGGCGGCACGGAGCGCACCGGTTCCTTTTCCGTGGATGATCGTCACGGAATGGATCCCCGCCACGGCGGCCTCGTCCAGATACTTGTCCACCATGAACCAGGCGTCGTCCCCGATCTGTCCCCGGACGTCGATCTCCGGTTTAAACTCTCTCGACACCATAGCCCGGTACTGCTTCTGATTCTTCCGGTCCCTCTCGGCGTCCGTCTCCGCATCCTCTATCAGCCTGAGATCCTTCACATTGGCACGGGTCTTCACCTGTCCCATACGGATAGAGACGTTGCCCTTCTTATCCGGATCGTCCACCAGAATACCGGTGGTGCCCAGATTGCGGTGACGAACCTTATCCCCTTTCACCAAAGGACGGGGCAGAACGTACTCCTCATCGTCCTCCCGGGACGGATCGTAGGCACCGTCCTCATACTGACGGATACGGGCGCGGATATCCTTTTTTGCCTGGGCCATTTTTTCCGCAAGCTTTTCGGATTCCCGTTCCTTTTTCAGTTTTTCCAGCTGATCGTAGATATAGTTGCTGGTGGCCTTGGCACTAAGCAGCTGCTGTTCCGCCTGCGCACGCATACGCTCCGCTTCCTTTTCCGCCGATCCCAGCTTCTGATGAAGTTTTGCCTCCGCGTTTTTCTTGAAGGATTCGTATTCCCGGCGAAGCCGTTCCGTCTCCGTTTTTTCCTCCTCAAGCTGGCGGCGCGTATCCTCCAGTTTGGCAATGACCGATTCAAAATCACGGGAGCCGGTATCCACGAACCGGGCCGCACGCTCCACGATGGATTCGGGCAGTCCCAGTTTTTCCGAAATGGCAAAGGCGTTGGATTTACCCGGCGTACCGATCACAAGCCGGTACGTGGGGCGAAGCGTTTCCACGTTAAACTCGCAGGAGGCGTTCATCACGCCCTCTGTCTCAATAGCGTAAGCCTTCAGCTCCGCGTAGTGGGTGGTGGCGGCACAAAGCGCCCCCATACGGCGTACCTCTTCCAGAATGGCCATGGCAAGTGCCGCACCTTCCACGGGATCGGTGCCTGCTCCCAATTCATCAAACAGCACCAGAGAATCCGGCGTCATTTTCTCCATGATAGACACGATGCCCACCATATGGGCAGAGAAGGTAGACAGGGACTGCTCGATGCTCTGCTCGTCCCCGATATCGGAAAACACGTCGTCAAACACGCACACGGACGATCCCGGCTCCGCAGGAATATGCAGTCCTGCCTGCGCCATCAGCGTAAGAAGCCCCAAGGTTTTCAGCGTGACCGTTTTACCGCCCGTATTGGGGCCGGTGATCACCAGCATGCCGAACTCGCCGCCCAGGGTAATGGTAACGGGCACTACCTTTTTTCTATCCAGCAGCGGATGGCGTGCCGCACGCAGACTGACCGTGCGATTTTCGGAAATCTCCGGTTCCGTGCCGTCCATCTCCATGGAGAGAGCCGCGCAGGCAAAGGTAAAGGCGAGATCCGTGATATTGAGATAATTCGCCTCAATATTGTGAGAAATGCTGGCCGCCGATGCGGACAGTTCCGCAAGGATCCGATCGATCTCGTGGCTCTCCTTGCTTTCCAGCGTGCGAAGCTCGTTATTGGCATCCACCACCGCCATAGGCTCCACGAACAGCGTAGCCCCGGAGGAAGAAGTATCGTGCACAAGTCCCTTTACCTCGTTGCGGTATTCGGACTTTACCGGCACCACGAAGCGGCCGCCGCGTGTGGTGACGATATTCTCCTGCAGATACTTTCCCAGTGCACCGCCGGTGTACTTCTGCAGAAGATCCTTGATCTTGCTGTTCACCGCACGGATCTTACGGCGGATCTCAGCCAGTTGGGGGCTTGCCTCGTCGGCGATCATATCCTCCGCGATAATGGAACGGGTAATGCTCTCCTCCAAAGTGCGGTTAGGCAGCAGCCGGTCGAAGATCTCGTCAAGCACCGTTTCAAAATCCCGCTCACCGCGGCTGTAATCCAGAAGCATCCGGGTACAGTGGAGAAGCGAAGCGATGTCAAGCAGCTCTCTCGTGGAAAGGGTAGCGCCCTTCCCTGCACGCTCCAGCGCGTCCCCTACGTCACGCACGCCGGAAAAAGGCGGCATGCCCTTGATCATGGCGAGTCGTCTTGCATCCGTAGTCCGTTTCAGCCGGCGGCGTATCTCCACTTCGTCATCAGAGGGACGCAGTTTTGCCGCCGCGGCTTTGGCACCGTCCGTCAGTGCCATGGCGGCAAGACGGGCACGGATTTTATCAAATTCCAGTGTAGTCAGCGTTTTATCCTGAAAACTCATTCGTTTCTATTTTCCTCCGTTTCCCTTAGGGGGAATCGATTCTTCATAACAAAGATTTATAAAAATCCAGCGTGTAGAAGCCGTGCTCCATGTGGTTAAGCAGGTACTTCTCGCACACCCGGGAAAGGATGGGCATTTCCGTCTCGTCCAGCGTAAAGGAGAGATATTTGCTCACCGGCACACTGACGATATATCGCATGGCAGCCAACACGGAGTGGGTAAGACGGAGATAAATATGAGCCGTTCCCTCATCCACCAGATCGTCCGTGTGACGCACGTTTCTGAGACAGTCCCCGCAGAGAATACGCCCGTTCATCACGTCCAGAAACAGTTTTTGAACGGTGTCCGTCTCCGCCCCGCACACGTCGCAGGCGGTAAGGTTGGGCAGGAATCCCTCAATAGCGGCACACCGCAGTTCAAACGCCGCCTTCACCTGTGCCGTGGGAATATGCTTATGATTGGCAAGGGCATACAGCGTGTTCAGCGTCAGGCGAAGCAGTTCTTCATCGCCCACACCCTCCACCGCCATTTCCGCCGCCACGTCGCAGAGATAGGTGGCCAGTGCCAGCCGGTCAAGATCGGTACGGAGACCGAAAAAGCTCTCCATCAGTGCACTGTCGGAAATGTAATAATACCCCCGGGATTTTCTGAGGACAAAGCTGCTGTAACAGAACAGCTGCGTGGCCGCCATATGCTTGCTTTTCAAACTGCGTACCGCCTTGCCGGAGATCACGATTCGCCCCATCTCCTCGGTAATAACGGTGAGCAGCTTATCGTACTCGCCCACGGGTGTTTCCCGTACCACCAGACCGCGAACGGATATCTGCTCCATATTTACGTCAGATCCTTCGGATTGAATCCGAAATTATTAAGGCTGGTGTCGCTGTCGCGCCACTTCTCTTTCACCTTTACCCAAAGGTTCAGATACACCTTCACGCCGAAGAACGCTTCCAGATCTTCTCGGGCGTGGGTGCCGATCCGCTTCAGCGTCTCGCCGTTCTTGCCGACGATGATTCCCTTATGGGACGCTTTTTCGCAGAAGATCTCCGCCCGGATACGGATAAGCGTTTCCTCATCGGTAAACTCCTCGATCACAACCGCCGTGCCGTGAGGGATCTCCTCAGAAAGCGTTCTGAGGATCTTCTCGCGGATCACCTCTGCCGCAATCTGCCGCTCCGGCTGATCGGTGGCAATATCCGACGGGAAGAACCAGTCGCCCTCGGCAAGATACCGTTTTGCCTCCTCCAGAACGATCTCCACGTTCTTTCCCTTCTCTGCCGCCGTGGGAACGAAAGCATCGAAATCGTGCAACTCGGCGTACTGGGCAATGGTCTCAGCCAGTTTTTCCCGGTTCACAAGATCGATCTTGTTCAGCACCAGGATCGCCGGCAGTTTCAGTTGCTTTATGTTCTGAATGATCCGTTTTTCCGTCTCGCCGGCAGGATAGCCCGCCTCGGCGATCATGATCACCGCGTCCGCACCGCCGATAGCGGAGGATACGGATTTCATCATGTACGCACCCAGCTTGTTCTTCGGCTTATGGATGCCGGGCGTATCCAGAAAGACGAACTGGTCGCCGCCCTCGGTAAGAATTCCCGTGATGCGGTTTCTCGTAGTCTGCGGTTTGGAGGACACGATGGCCACCTTCTCGCCCAGCATAGCGTTCATCAGCGTGGATTTTCCCACGTTGGGGCGGCCCACGATGGCAATAAAAGCAGTACGGGTGGCTGTATTTTCAGTCTTTTTCACATCAGTCATATTCTTTCACTCTCGTTCTTCTTGATTACAAAATTCCGTCAAAGGCGGACCGTCTTCATAATTTCCCGCTGGCGGCGGCACATCTCTTCCTCATCCTCCGGCGATCGCTCATGATCGTATCCCAGAAGATGGAGAACGGAGTGCACCGTCAGGAACGCCGTCTCTCTGCGGAAGCCGTGGCCGATTTCCTTTGCCTGCTCCCGTGCACGCGTGAGGGAGAGAACGATGTCCCCAAGCTCACAGCGGAAGTCCGGATGGGGCGTCTCCCCGGCGGCAAAATCGTACTGAGGAAAGGAAAGCACGTCCGTGGGGGCGTCCTTCTCCCGGTACGTCCGGTTCAATTCCCGGATGCCCTCGTTATCCGTAAAGGTTACGGAAATCTGCGCCGGCTGATGAAACTCCTCGTATTCCAGTGCCGCCTTGATTGCCTTCGTCACGGCAAGCCGGAGGCCGATGTTTACGTGCCGTACGTTCTGTTTTGAAAAAAGTATCTGTATATCCATTGTCTGTATCCTGCTTTTGTTTTATTTTCGTGCGGCGCGGAACTTTTTCGTCTCATCGCTTCGCTCCGCTGCCCGTGTTTTTCTCTCCCGGTCGTACCGGTCGTACGCCATGATGATCCGCTGTACCAGCCGGTGACGCACCACGTCCCTCTCCGTAAACTCGTGCACGGCGATCTCCTCGATGCCGGAAAGGATCTTCACGGCGGCGGCAAGGCCGCTCTTTTTCCCAAGCGGCAGATCCGTCTGGGTAAGGTCGCCGGTGACGACGATCTTCGATCCGCTGCCGAGACGGGTGAGAAACATTTTCATCTGTTCCTCCGTGGTGTTCTGTGCTTCGTCCAGAATGATAAAGGAATCGTCCAGCGTCCGTCCGCGCATGTAGGCAAGGGGGGCGATCTCGATGGTCATTTTCTCCATGAGCCGTGCCACCGTTTCCGGGCCCATCATTTCGTAAAGGGCATCGTACAGGGGACGGAGGTAAGGATCGATCTTGCTCTGCAGATCGCCTGGCAGAAAGCCCAGTTTTTCGCCCGCTTCCACAGCCGGTCTTGTCAGAATGATCCTCGACACGTCGTGAGAGCGAAGGGCTTTCACCGCCATGGCCACGGCAAGATAGGTTTTGCCCGTACCGGCAGGGCCGGCACAGATCACGATGGTATTCTTTCGGATGGCGTCCACGTATTTCTTCTGGCCTACCGTTTTCGCCTTCACCGGTTTTCCCCGGGCAGTGACCAGAAAGCAATCGTCGTCCAACTCGGAAAGCTGATCCACGGCTCCCTCGTTCACCATACGGATCACGTAATCCACGCTCTGGTCCGTAAGCTCCTCTCCCATGGCCGCCACCTTTTTCAGATAAGAGACGGCCTCTGCGGCACGGGACACGCCGGCGGCATCGCCCTCCAGCATAATGCAGTCGCCCTCCCCGCTGTCAGGTGCGTTAAACATCCGGATGGCAAATGCCTCCTCCAGCCGACGGGCATGGCAGTCAAAGGAGCCGAAAATGCGTTTTGTGATTTCCGACGAAGCGGTAAGAATTTTTTTCTGTGTCATAGATTTCCTTCTGTATTTTGAATTTGAGAATACTGTTTTTGCACTTTGGGAAAGTCTGCATCATTGGGTACCGATCTCCGCAGTACGGGCAATATCCGTCACGCATACGGCACGCCCCACGATCCGGCACATGCCGTCCGTACAGGTACGCTCCGTTTCAATTTCCAGAATCTCCGCCTCTTCCAAAAGGGCGTCCATCTGTGCCCGATAGCGGATCATCGCATCGGCAAACGCCTCTTCCTCCGTGAGCGTAACGGTCTGCGGTGCGGTTTCACGCACCGTTTCTGTTCGGATCCACACGGGCAGAGATATGCCGCCCGGCAGAGATATTTGCTTATTCTCTATTATTGTATCATAACTTGCATAGTCAATTCCAGTGTTTCGGAAAAGTTTTATTTCTTTGGCGAAAATTCTTACGGTTTTTTTCACGATTTCACGCCCGGTTTGCATGTTTTCCGTCCGCACCAGCGGTGATTCCGCCTCGATGACCCGATTCACCTGTGCCAGCACCTCGCCGGCACTGTATTCGTAGCGGAGCTGCTCTCCCCGTATGGCAAGAATACCGCTGATGAGAAGATCCCCCGCCCGGACCGTATCACCCCGCTGTACGGCGGCGCGACCGCCTACGAGATGCACCTCCAGAATCTGCCCGTCCTCTGCCGCAATCAGATTGGCACTTTTGCCGCCGGTTTTCCGTCCCGTCCGCGAGCCTAAATTTTCCCGCACCTGCACGTTTGCAACCGTTCCCTGCATATTGACGGCGATAAAGGCTATCTCGTCCGTGGTAAGCAGAAAATCGTTCTGCAGCTGATCGAAATCGATTTTCCCAAATTTCGTTCCCACGCCGAAGCCGTAATCCCACAGCATGGCGATCACCTCCTCGTCGGTGAGTTTCTCGTTGCCGGTTACGGATACGTCCCACACAACGGTACCGGACTGCCACACGAGAAACGCAAACAAAAGAACGCCGACAAGGATCCCCCAGCGGCCCCGGTATCGGTGAAGCAGTGCCGGAAGCCCATGCTCCCTGCCCCCGCTCGCTTCGGGCAATGCGGAGAGATAACGCACGGAATCACTGAGAAGCATCCGAAAGGAGATACCGCCCGACGGCATATTCCGCATGTGCCAGTGGGGATAGTTTTCCTCTTTCAGAAGATTCAGCGCCCGTACCGTGTTTTCCCGAGGGACAGAAACGCCTCGCCAGCCGGATAGCCAGTTCAGCACCGATTTCATCATAGCGGCCGTCCTCCATTCTTCCCATTCGGTATCTTCTCCAGATACACCGCATTGATCACCCCGTGCACGGTGATCCGATCCGTAATCAGCGACTGCATTTCCAGATGCGTTCCCGTAATACGCACGCACCCCTCCCGGACACGCAGAATGATCGTTTCTGTACCGTATTCCAGCACCCCGCAGCAGCCGCTGATCACCGCTTCCCTGTCCCCTTTCAACTCCACCACACTGATCGGTAAGACGCCCTCCGTGGGAATATCCAGCGTCTCCCGGAGCCGTTCATTCATCTGCCGTATGCGGCTCCATTTCGGGATTCTTTTTTCCGTTCGCATCTATTTTCCCCCTGCCGTTCATATGATAGTACAAACGCGTGCCTCACTACTCATAACATATGCCGCCCCCCACGGCGGCATGCGAAAGGATGCCCACATGACCGATACGAAAAAAGCAAAAGGACGCCCGTCGGACGTGATGGCGGCCGCCGTGCTTTTCGCCGCCCTTTTACTTTTGGCCGAGGCGGATGCGGCCGGGGACGCGGCAAAGGGTGCTTTGAAGCTTTGTGCCACCGTAATCATCCCCTCTCTGTTCCCCTACATGGCGGCCGCCGGAATGATGGTGTCCCTGGGCACGGCCGACCTTCTCGGGAAACGGCTGTCCGCCCTCACCCGCCGTCTCTTCCGTCTCCCGGGACAGGCGGCCAGTGCATGGATCCTGGGTGCCCTGTGCGGATTCCCGGTAGGGGCACAGACCGCCTGTGCACTCCATCGGGAAAGCAGGCTCACGAAGGAGGAAGCGGAGCGGCTGATCGCCCTTGCCAACAATACGGGGCCTGCGTTCGTGATCGAGGTGGTGGGGGCACACTGCTGGGGAAGCCGGGGGTTCGGGCTGGCCGTATATTTGGCCCAGATCGTCTCCGCCCTCCTCATAGGTGCCGTATACGCACGGCGGCATACGCCTTTCGCCGATTCTCCCTCTCCCTTTGAGGAAAAATACAGCCGCCGGACGGATCTTCTGACAGCCGTGGCAGAGACCGTATCCAACGCCGCTTTTTCTGTTCTGAACGTATGCGGATTCGTGGTGTTTTTTGCCGTCGTTTTGTCCCTGGCGGAGCGGATGCTCACCGGAATCGGGACGGAACTCCTGCTCCCGGTTCTCGGCACGCTTTTGGAGTTCACCGCCGGTACGTCTTACGCCGCAAGCCTTGGCGGTGTGCCCGGTGCTTTTCTCACCGGATTTGCCGTAGGATGGTCCGGTATTTCCGTATTCGCCCAGTGCAGGATATTCACGGCACCGCTCTCTCTCCGCCTCACGCCGGCCGCCGTCTGCAAAGGAATACAGGGAATTCTCACCGGGACGGCGGCGGCGGTGTATTACCGCTTTTTCTTTACGCCGTCCTCTGCGGCATCCACCTGTATTCCCATCACCGACACGCCCCGGTATCTGGTACTGGGCGAGGTGCTGCTTCTGATTCTTTTCTGCCTTTTCCCCGTATTTTATCAAAAATTACGCCGGACCGGCAGAGGCTCTTGATTTTTTTAAGAAAATCTGTTATACTGTTCACAGAACGAAACGGACGGTGATTCATATGCCAAAACAAAAGAAGCAAAAGCCGGAACTTGACAGACTGTGCAAGTACTGCGAGCTTGCCGCACCTCTCTTTAATCCGGATGAAATGCTCTGTCAGAAACGTGGCGTGGTAAACGCAGGATATCACTGCCGGGCGTTCCGCTACGATCCCTTGAAGCGGGATCCCGGCCCTGCCGTAAAGCCGGAACCAATCCTTATGCCGGATGCGGATACCGATTTATAAGTCCTTTCAGAAAAAGGATTGCCGCCAAATGCGTGATGTCCTTAACGAAGAAATAACGCAAACCGAATAGGATCAAAAGAATTTCCGACCTTTTGATGGTCGGAAATTCTTTATCAATTTCGCTTAATCATATCAGAAAAGGCATTCAAAAAGGTTGGTCCGAAT
>JAZPZY010000042.1:0-147666 GCA_045544955.1 Eubacteriales bacterium | reverse complement strand
TTTTAGTCCCGCTTGAGCGGGGTTTCGTAACAAATGCATGGCTGACAGGCCAATAAAAGACGCACTTGTGCGTAGCCTGTAGTATTAGGGCTATGCCCGAAACTGAAATACCACCCGCTATGCGGGTGGATTTTTATTGTTTATGCCCAATATCCTCTAAATATGTAACTACATAGACAACATAAACCAAATATCATTGCAAAAGGAATCAATATGAGTGAGATTTTTAGAAAAAAACGTAATGTTTTATTTGAAATATTATTGATTTTGGCTTTAAAATCATCATATTTGGATTTGAAGGGAATAAACACTATTGAAAGTATAAGTTCTAAAATATCTTCCATTAAAGCACCCTCCTTTTTTATAATTATATCATATATCGTTAAACAATACAATGTCTTATAAAAAATAAGTTTTAGGCCATTTTTTAGACCATTTCAGAGGTATGATATGTCCCGAAAAGGTAAGTTGAGGTAAGATAATTTTTAATGGGTAAAAATGGTGTGTTTTGTGCGGATAAGAAAAACTATAAAAAAGCAAGATTAGGTAAGATATTTGCGTGGCTGTTTTATAGCCCTTTCATACTCCCCACGATGAAGACGCTGGATTAAATAACAAACACAAAAGAAAGTGCTGCTTTGCCGGCACTTTCTTTTATGCAGTCTCTTGCATATTCCCGCCGCAGGGAGTATAATACAAACAGATATATCAGAAATTTCAGGAGACGAAACCCATCATGTTCAGAGAAGTTGCCAGAAAAAAGCAAAGCCTGGAAATGCCGCAGATTGTCGAGATCCTGCACCGGGAAAAACGGGGCGTTTTATCGGTGCACGGCGATGACGGATACCCGTACGGCCTGCCCATCAATTATTGGTATAACGAAGAAAACGGCTGTCTGTATTTTCACAGCGGCAGAGCAGGGCATAAAGTAGATGCCATTGCTGCCGATAACAAAGTGTCGTTCTGCGTGTATGACGGGGGCTTCCGGAGAGAGGGCGAATGGGCTCTGAACATACGCAGCGTGATCGTGTTCGGAAAACTACATATCGTGGAGGACGGGGAAAAAGCTATGGAAATCTACCGCCGCCTTAGTTTGAAATTCACAAAAGACAGGGAATATATTGAATCGGAAATCGAAAAGTACGCCCGGAACACGCTCTGCTACGAGCTGCGGCCGGAGCATATTACGGGAAAGATCGTCAACGAATCCTGACGTTTTTCGCGTGTTTTGTGTTGCAATGGCTATCGCCTTATGCTATAATAACGTAAAAGCCAATAATGAACTGCCACCGGGTAGTGAATGCAAAAAAGCATTCGTTTACGCATCGTTAGGTCTTTGAAGATGCGTATGCGGATGCTTATTTTTTGGAGGTGTGAAGTGAAAAAATATTTTACGAAAACGGAGATCACCCTGTGGGCCACGTCTGCGGGGCTGATTCTTATGTCGTTCTTTCTTTTTGACAGGGAAAAATACCTGACGCTTGCCGCATCGCTTATCGGCGTAACGTCGCTGATCTTTAACGCCAAAGGCAATCCCGTAGGACAATTGCTGATGGTCGTGTTCAGCGTGCTGTACGGGATCATTTCCTATACATTTTCGTATTACGGAGAGATGATCACCTACCTCGGCATGACGATGCCCATGGCGGTGGTGGCCTTGACTTCATGGCTGAAGAATCCCTATAAGGGCAACAGGGCAGAGGTGAAAGTGAACACGGTAAGCCGGAAGGAAACGGGCTTTATGTGGATCTTTACTGTCGTTGTGACGGTGTTATTTTACTTTATCCTGAAGCATTTTCACACGGCAAACATCCTGCCGAGCACGCTTTCCGTTGCCACCAGCTTTCTTGCGGTATATCTCACGTTCCGAAGAAGCCCGTATTTTGCGCTGGCGTATGCGGCCAACGATATCGTGCTGATCGTTTTGTGGATACTGGCAAGCGTAACGGATACCAGATACGTTTCCGTGGTGGTATGCTTTGCCGCTTTTTTGGTGAACGATATTTACGGATATATCAGCTGGCAGAAGATGAAAACCAGACAGGCAGAGAATAAATGATCCCGCGGCGGAACGTGTAACGGCAATCTGTCATAGTCATCTTTACATCGGACGAAAAATAGTGTATAATGTAGTGGGAAAGGAGGGATCGCATGCATTCGGTAATCTATGATCCGCTGAAGGAGTACGAGGAAAAGTATAAAGACCTTCATGCGGAGAATACCGAAAGATTCCTTGAGGAACTGGTGAAGAAATCCGGGTTGGATATAGAAAAGAACCGGCAGACCGTGAAAAAGTACAACGAATGCCGGGAGAATCTGGCCGAGCTGAAGAAAAAACGGGGCTGGATGAAGTTTTTCCGCGTGCTGATGTGCATAACCCTTCTGCTGATTCCCCTCGTCATAACGAAAATGACGCCGAAAATCAAAGAGCTGACGAAGGAAATCGACGAGGCCGATCAAAAGGCAGGCGTGCTGCTGGCGGAGGCGGAGAATCAGATGGCACCGCTGAACGCTTTGTTCACCGACAGGGATTCCCTCACGCTTATGGAATCCACTATCCCGCTTCTTTCCTTTGCACCCTGCTTTTCCGTAAAGCAGGAGGAGGATATGAAGCTCAATTACGATTTTGCGGCGGAGAACGATGCGGAACGCTCCACCTTGGACGTGCTGGCCGGCGATTATAACGGAAATCCCTTTGTATTTGAAAACGCACTTGTGCATACTATGGGAACGGAAACGTATCACGGATACAAGACAATATCCTGGACGGAAACGTACCGGGACAGTAAAGGCCAGACGAGAACGAGACGCCGGACGCAGACCCTGCACGCTACCGTAACGAAGCCGAAGCCCTTTTACAGTGAGCAGGTAGTTTTGCATTACTGTGCCCAGGGCGGCCCGGAGCTGTCCTTTAGCCGGACCGATTCCCACCTGGAGAACAAAAGCGAAAAGGGCGTTGAACGGTACGTAAAGCGGGGCGAGCGAAGACTGAACCGTAAAGCGGAGCGTGCGGTCAGTGAGAACGACGATTTCGTAAGCATGTCCAATTCGGAGTTTGAGGTGATCTTCAATGCTCTCGACCGGACGCACGAGGTGCAGTTTCGGACGCTGTTCACCCCATTGGCACAGACTAATATGGTCAAACTGATGCTTTCCCCCACGGCTTATTCGGATGATTTCGATTTCATAAAAAGAAAACGGACGAATACGATCCTGTCACAGCACAGTCAGAGTCGGGAACTTATGATCCCGGCGGAGAAATACACGTCCTATTCGTACGACGAGGTACAGGCGAACTTCACCGGGAAAAATGCGGATTTCTTCCGGGCGGTGTATTTCGATTTTGCACCCCTGTGGGCGATTCCCATGTACCAGGAAAGACCGGTTCATTCCCTGAAGCCTTTGCCGGATTATTCGCAGATGTATTCTTTGAAGGAATGTGAAACGCTGGCAAACGCCATGTCGGAAAAACTCGTGGTCCATCCGGATACGAAAACGCAGGCGATTCTGAAATCCTCCTTCGTGCAATCGAAGGACGGCGTGGACGAGACGTGCATCACGGCCTATTCCTACGATATTGAAAAACGGGTGGACGTTGTCTCCGTGTTTGGCGGCGACGGCCGGTTCCATAACGTAACGGTTCCCTGGGATGAGTACATGCCCCTTGAGGCAAAGAACAACTTTTTCGTCGCCGACGCTGAGTCGGCGGCAGACCGAAAGATACTTGCACGGCGTAACGGCCTCAGCATATATCATTTTTAACGAAAAAGGAGAAAACAAAATGGCAAATCAGCTTGACGAGTTGAATCCCGAAATCAGAGAAGAAGGCCTTGACACAAACGTAATTGCAAAAAAGATCCCCGCCGAGGTGGGCGTCGGCTCGAAGATTTTTGAGATCCTTCTGTGGATCTGTGGTATTCTGCCCGGCGTTATCTTCCTGTTTATGAAGATCAGTGCCCAGAAGCATTTTGATCAGCTGCAGCAGAAGATCCAGCGGAACGCCTCCCAGATCGATAACTATCTGGAGCAGAGAGTTATGGTCCTGCAGAACTGTGCCCGTCTTCTGGATAAGGCGATCGATCTGGACAAGAGCACCTTTGAAAATATTGCCAAGTACCGTTCCGGCACCGATGCCGACGGTGATGCGGCACGAAACGAAATGGGTGCCCAGATCGACAACATTTCCCGGAGCATCAACGTGGCAGTAGAGAGCTACCCCGATCTTGCCGCACACCGTGAGATTGCTGACGCTATGCAGCAGAATATGTATCTGCAGCGTGAGATCACGGCGGCCAGAGAACTTTACAACGATACGGTGGATCAGTGGAACCGGGATATCTTTGCATGGCCTACCAAGATGATCGTGGCGGCCAAGAACGGATATACCACGAGAATTCCGTTTATTGCATCCAAAGAGATCAAGGAAAAAGCCAGATCCGTATTCTTCTGATAAGCCGGAACAAATTCGTCCCGGAATGCGTCTTACCGAAAAAGGGGTGATACGTGTGAAAAAACGGAAATGGCTTTGGCCGGTATGCACCGTATTGGTATTTCTGGTTCTCGTCGGTGCGTATGCAGTAGTGAAACTGCAGGACGGCCGTGCGGATGATGCACCGGCGGTACAGTTGTCTGGTCTTGACGGGCACATGGTGAGGGAATATCCTTTCGACATATACACATACGACGGGTCGCCCGAGCTGATGAGCCCTTCCATTCATCTTTCGCAAGAGGATGATACGTGTCAGTTTACCTATTCGCTCCTCAGCAGTTATCTGGGTGTTGGACGGTATGAACTGACCGACGCTGTGCTCACTATTCGGACGGACGACGGACAGAACGTATGGATTTTTGCCGTGACGGAGGAAGGCTTCGTTTTTGATGAGGCGAGTTCATCCCGGATACCCCGGTACAGAAAGTCGGGTGATTCCCCGGAGACGTACACGCCGGTTCCCGACGGGGCGCTGTTCCGGAAAATAACGGCGGCACCGATGGATGAATGAAACAAATATAAAACATCCGTGATGACTGCAGTCATCACGGATATTTTTTATATTTTTTTCCACGTTTGGGGTACGAACAGAATCAGCACCGGCAGAATCTCCAAACGTCCTACGAGCATGGTGAGCATCAAAAGGATTTTTGAAAAAACGGTGTAGTTTACATAGGAAGCATACGGACCCACTGCTTCAAATGCCGGACCAATATTAGAAATGCAGGCAAGCACTGAGGAGAAATTGCTGAAAAAACCGTGGGTTACCGTGTACGTTCCTGCATCGGAAACAATGGTCTGTATCGTCCCGTTGACCGGATCAAACGCCAGAAGAAACAGCACGGCCACAAAAATAAATACATACAAAGTGATATAGGCAAACACGTCGTTTACCGTTCTTTCCTCCAGGGTTTTTCCTTCAAATTTTGCTTTCGCTACATAGCGGGGGCTGATCAGCTTCCGCACGTTGACACAGGTACCTTTTACGGCAATAACGATGCGGGAAAGCTTGATGCCGCCTGCCGTGGAACCTGCCATGCCGCCGATAAACATAACTGTTATCAGCGTAACGGTGGCGAGCATGGGCCACACGTGATAGTCAGTAGTGGTGAATCCGGCCGTTGTCATAAGAGAGGCTACCTGGAACAGTGCATGACGGAAAGACTCTTCTGTCGTGTATGCTTGCGGGAAATCTTCAAACCGCCACACAAGAGCCACGAAAACCAGCAGTACTGCAGCAATTACGATCAGAAAATAGCTGCGGAATTCTTCACTCTTCAGCACGGCTTTTACCTTACCGATGAGAAGCAGATAATACAGGCCGAAATTGCACCCGTACAAAATCAGAAAGATCGACATTACGTATTGTGAGAAGGGATGAAACAGTTCCATACTGCCGGGAATAAAGCCGAATCCGCCTGTGCCCGCACAGCCGAAGGTGGCAAGCAGACTGAAGAAGAACTGATCGTTTTCATAGCCGGGAATAGGCTTGTCCAGCATGAGGATGCAAATTTCCAACACAGTCATGCCGAGATAGATCAGGTAGAGAATGCGAGCATTCACTTTCATTTTTGATGCGATCTTTCCCACTTGCGGCCCGGGGCTTTCAGCCCGAAGCAGGTGCATGGCAGAGCCGTCGTTGCTTTCGGGAATGAAGATCAGAACGAACACCAGAACGCCCATACCGCCGATCCAGTGGGAGAGGCTTCGCCAAAAGAGGGAAGAGCGGGAGAGCACCGTTATATCGCTGACGATACTGGCACCTGTGGTGGTAAAGCCGGACATGATCTCAAAGCAGGCGTCCACGTAGTTGGGAATATCGCCGTTTATAACGAAAGGAACCGCACCGAACAGCGTCATCATGATCCATATAAGGGCGGTCAGTGCAAAGCCTTCTTTCTGGTACAGCGTATTTCGCTCCGCTTTTGGAATTTGCAGAAGCAGGCCCGCCGCAAGGGAGGCGATGATGGGAATGAGAAACGCCAGTTTGTTCAAAAGCGGCTCCCCGTAGATAAAGCTGACCAGCAGCGGTGCAAGCATCAAGATGCTTTCCAGAATCAGAATCTTCCCGAGGATTTTTCCGAGTTTTTTATAATTCATACCACCGCCGCCTTATTCAAAAATATCCGTCAGATCATCAAAGTTTTTGTGGGTGGTCACTACGATCACGTTGTCGTCCCGTTTTATGGCCGTATTACCGTTCGGGATAATGACCGTGCCGTGGCGGATAATGCAGGCTACCAGGCAGTTTTCCTTGATTTTCAGCTCTTTCAGCGGTTTGTCGTAGATTCTTTCCGGCTTTTTGGCGTGGAATTCCAACGCCTCCACCTGGCCGTTGACCAGTCGGTACAGGGTAAGAACGTTACTGCCCCGGGTGTTTTCCAGCGCGCGGATGTAGCTGATGATTCGGTTTGCCACAACGTCCTTGGGGGACACGTTATTTCTGATGCCCAACTCGTCCAGCATTCCGTAAAGCTCGTCGCTTTTGATCTGGGTGATGGTTCGTTTTACGTTCATTTTGCCCGCGAACATGGAAACGATCATGTTTTCCTCGTCGATATCTGTCAGGGCAACGAAAGCGTCCATGGCCTCGATCCCCTCTTCGATCAAAAGATCGTGCTGGGTGCCGTTTCCGTGGATCACCGTAACGCGGGGCAGCATTTCCGCCAGATTGTCAGCCGCCTCCCGATTGCTTTCCAGAAGCTTTACCTTGTATTTCTTCCTCGAAAGCTCGTCTGCCAGATAATAGGCGACCTTGCTGCCGCCTACGATCATGATGTTTTTCAGCGGCGATTTAATTAAGTGGATCTCCGAGAGAAAATCACGGAGATCGTCAGCAGCCGACGTGAAGTGGATCCGGTCGCCCTCCTCAATGAGAAAATGACCGGAGGGGATAATGACGCTCTCTCCTCTCTGTACGGCACAGATCAGCACCTTGGAGGAGAGCTTTTTGCCCAGGGAGATCAGCGTCTCCCCGATCAGGGCACATCCCTTTTCCGCAACGATCTCCACAAGCAGAACCCGGCCTTTGGCAAAACGCTCTGCCTGTGCGATAGCCGGCAGGCTGATCAGACTGTATATTTCGTTTGCCGTATCCATTTCGGGATTTACGATCATGGAGATGCCCAAAGCCTCCCGCATATCCAGGATCTGCTTTCTGTATTCCGGATTCCGCACCCGGGCGACGGTGTTTTTTACACCGATGCTTTTGGCTACGAGACAGGCGAAAATATTCAGCTCGTCACTGTTGGTCAGTACGATGACCACGTCTGCCCCGGCTACGCCGGCTTCCCGTTGGATGTCCATGCTGGCACCGTTTCCCACCACGCCCATCACGTCGTATTTTTCGATCAGTGACTCGATCTTATCCTTGGCCTCGTCAATGATGGTAATGGTGTGGTCTTCCCCGGACAGCGTTTTCAGTATGGTTCTGCCGATGGTGCCCAGTCCGATAATTGCAATTTTCATATTTTTGTTCCTTGTTGTATTTTCAGCCCAGTCTTCTTTCGAAGATCGTCATAAAATCTTCTTCCGAAACGCCGGACAGTTCGTGGGCACAATCGTATTCGGCGCCAAAGGAGAGAAGCCCGCCCAGCACGCCCTCGTGATCCGAACCGCCCATTTTGTAAAGTTTCTTTTCCTCGCAGATGCGGGCGTAAAAATAAGGATCTCCGTCTACCGCATATTTGGGTGAGTACAAACGTGCGTGCCGCGTTTCAAATCCCATGATGCCCATGGAGAGAAAATCGTCTACGTACTGGGCAAGGGAAGCATCCGGATGTGCAACGACGCATACGCCGCCTGCCTTGCGGACGATTTTTACGATCATTTCCGCCGTGATATCCGTATAACTTTTGCCGGTTACTTCCGCGATCTTGGCTTCCAGACCCAGCTTGTAGGAGAAGTTCGGCAGACGGAAAGCATCGTCGTATTCTTCGTATTTGTAGATGCCCCGCTTCATCATGGAAGCGAACACCTCGTTGTTGCAGAAATAGTTGTGGTACGGATGATCGTCCAGCACGTCCTGCCAAGTGCATCCGGGACGGAGCGTGCCCCGCTCCAGTCCCCAATGAAACATACATTCCGTTCGCGCCGTCTGAATGGATGCCGCACGGTTCAGAAGTGCTTTCATTTCCGGCTCGTCCGGATCAAAATCAAAGGCACACATGTGCAGACCCTTGCCCTTGTGATACGTGGTGAATTCGCATCCGGTCATTGTTTTGAGACTGTATTTATCGGCGGCTTTTTTCAGAAAAGGATAACCGTTGGCGGTGTCGTGGTCGGTGAGGATAATACCGCCGTGGCCCATATTGTACGCCAGCTGAACCAGCATTTCCGGGGACAGCTCTCCGTCGGAAAAGGTGGAATGGCAGTGACAGCAGGCAAAGATTTTTTCTGTTGGCATGAAGTTTCCCCTTTTTTCGTGAGATATGTTTTCTGTACAGGCTTATTATAGCACAGGACAACCCGTTTGACAACAGGAATATTCCGATTTTTGGGAAAACGGGCCTGCGCGGGAAAATGATACTGCGAAAAAACGGCATGAAAAAATAAAGAAATCCGGGAACTTTTTCGATTTTTGTAAGTCAAAACAATATTATACTGTGTAGAGAGGGGGATTTGCGTGCGGTTCCGGGCGTTAGGGCTTTTGCTTTTTGTCAGTTGTTTCCTTTTCGGATGCACCGCACCTGCCATGGTTCCGTACGGGGATATACCCTGGGGAGCGGTGGAGACGGCACAGCCGGAGACGCCGGCTGATCCGTTGCCTCCCTCGGACAAATCGGCGGAGGAAATCGACGTGCCCCTGGAAACGGAGTCCGCCCTGGAATACGATCTGCCGCCGGAGGATTATTCCTCATACGTTTCCATTCCGATGCCCGTAGGGCACCCCGCGGAAATGCTGGATCTGTCGCTTCTTTCGGATATCCGGGTGGAGTGCGTACACGCCTATCACCCGACGCCGGCCGGGACGGTGACGGACGTTTCCTTTGACGGTGTGCGGCGGGGGACGGAGCTGCTTCTTAAGCCTTCGTCTCTTTTGACACTGCACGTCAGCGACGGGGTAAACCCAGAAAACGTGAAGGTGGACGCCGAAGATAAAACGGTGTATCTGACTTTTGACGACGGGCCCTCTCTTAAAAATACGCCGAAAATCCTTGATACGCTGGACGAGTACGGCATCCGTGCCACCTTCTTTCTGGTGGGCACCTCCGTGGAAAAGTATCCGGACGTGGTGCGGGAAATATACCTTAGGGGACATAAAATCGGTTGTCATTCCTATTCCCACGTGTATAACGATATCTACAAAGAGGCGGAAAGTATGCTTTCCGAGATCGAAAAATGGGAGAATACCGTAAAGGATGCTCTGGGCTTCGTGCCAGAGGAGCGGCTCTTCCGTTTTCCCGGCGGATCGGCCATGTGCAAGGGCAGCGATATACCGGCGGCGGTTGCCGGGGCAGGGTACCGTGCCTTTGACTGGAACGCTTTGAACAACGACTGCGTTTTGCATACCAAGCCTCAGGATATGAGCGAGGAGGCGTTCATGCAGGATGCTGTCATCACCACGCTCCGATACAGCTTTACGCTGAAAACCAGTCCGCACATCGTTTTGATGCACGATACCTATGCCCAGACGGCGGATCTTCTGCCCTGGATGATCGAATATATGCTGGAGAAGGGATACACCTTTTCCACGCCGGACGATCTTGAATGCGGCTGGCTGCACGGAGGAAACTGAAAGAATCCCGACAGAGAGAACCTTCTGCCGGGATTCTTTTTATTCGTTTTCGTTTTTCAGCTCCCGCGTCATGAGATGGCGGAGGGCGTCGCAGGCCGCCAGCGTGCCGTTCAGAATTTCCCACATCATCGTGCATATGGGCATTTCCACGCCGTGCTTTTGGGAAAGCTCAATGGCGGCCGGGAGAGCGTGAATGCCTTCCACTACCATGCCCACCTCTTTTACCGCTTCTTCGGCACTTTTTCCTTGCCCGATCAGATAGCCCGCCCGGTTGTTCCGGCTGTGCCGGCTGGTGCAGGTGGCGATCAGATCTCCGATGCCGGCAAGGCTTTCAAACGTTCGCTGACGTCCGCCTAGCTTTGTGCCGAGACGGGTGATCTCCGCCATGCCCCGGGTGATCAGTGCCGCCTTGGCGTTGTCGCCGAAGCCCAGCCCGTCGGAGAGACCGGCCGCCAGGGCGATGATGTTTTTCAGTGCACCGCAGATCTCCACCCCTTTGATGTCCGTGTTGGTGTATACGCGCAAAACCTCGCCGGAAAAGGCTGCCTGGATCCGTTCTGCCGCCGAAAGATCTGCAGAGGCGGCAACGATGGTGGTGGGCATATCGCACGCTACCTCCTCCGCATGGGTGGGACCGGACAGTGCGGTAAACGATACGCCGGGCGTGCGGATCTCATCCGCGATCACCTCAGTGAGCGTCATGTGGGTGCCGGATTCCAGCCCTTTCGCTACGTCCACGATCATCTGTCCCTCCGTAATAAACGGTGCGGCTTTTTTTGCGGTAACACGGACGTAAGGGGAGGCCACGGCGAATACCAGAATATCCGCGCCGGTGATCGCTTTTGGCAGATCTGCCGTCAGCGTTATCTCCGCCGGAAATACCATGCCCGGCAGATTGGGATGGCGTCCTGTGCGGGCGAGGCTTTCCACCTCAGCGGGAAGTGCGGACCAAAGCGTTACCGAATTGCCGCTTTGATGCAGTGTTTTTGCCAGTGCCGCACCCCACGTGCCTGCACCCAGTATTGCGATTTTTTCCATTGAGGTACCTCGTGATTCCGGCCGTTTGGCAAAAGATGCCGCCCGTCGGAGAATTGACTGCCGTTATTATACACCATATGCCGGGCGCTTGTCAAATATCACCCCGGAGTCTGCCGGCGGAATGGACGAAAAAACGGGTGCTTTCTATAGTAAATATTGCCGAAATCGTTGACATTCATTGGAATTTGGTGTATAATTAGAGTGCCAAACAAACTAAATACGAGAATGACAGGTATATTCCCTCGGGACGTATACTCTTTTTTGCTATTTTTGTATCTTTATCCAAAATTTGCTAAAAACGCAGGGTCCGACAAGTTGGGATACGGAAATCGAATGTCACCTTGTCTTTAGTTTGTTTGGCAGCAGCGGAGTCTGCGTTTTTGTGCGTCGGCTTCGGCTGACGCATTTTTTTGATTTTAAGAGGAGACAAACTATGAAAAAGAGATTCTGGACACTGCTCGCTATCGCTTTGCTTTGCTGCACGGTATTTGCCGTAAGCGTGAATGCGGCACAGACCGCAAAGGGTGAGGTTCTCGCAGGGACTCCCACCATTGACGGAAAACTGGATCCTATTTACAGAAATTCCCTTACCATCAAAAGCGGTGACTACGCCATGCAGGTGATCGCCGGCCACAACGAGGGCTGGGATATGTCCATGACCGCCACCACCTACGCTTTGTACGATGAGAGTTATCTGTATCTTTGCTCCGTGGTGAAGGATAACGACGTAGTTTCTCCCTCCGATGCTTATATGGCGGGGACGAACCCCTATAAGATGGACGGTGTTGAGTACCGCCTCTGCGTGACATCCGGAAACATCGTAAAGGTTTCCGTGGACGCATTCGGCAAACGGTGCTTTGGCCTTGCCTCCCACGAAACGCTGTTTGACTATTCCTCCATCCTGTATAAGACTACGCAGACAGGTGACGGATTTGTAATCGAGGTTGCCATTCCCCGTACGGGTATCTTCGCTATGCCGGCAAACGGTACCTTCGGCATCAAGGTGCAGCTGGCGGATATGACGGCAGCTGCTGCAGGTACGACGCCGATAGAAAAGACCAACTTCTTCTCCTGGCTGCCTACCGTGGACGGTACGGAAGGCATCACAGCCCCCGTGGCGTATCCCGTCAGCACGAATGTTTCCGTGATTCCCAAGGGACAGACTGCGTCCGGCAAGGTGCAGTCCGGCACGCCCGCCATCGACGGCAGACTGGATGCGGTTTATATGAACTCTCTTACCATCCAAAGCGGTGATTATCCCATGGCAGTGATCGCCGGCCACAACGAAGGCTGGGATATGTCCATGACCGCCACCACCTATGCTTTGTACGATGAGAGTTATCTGTACCTTTGCTCCGTGGTGAAGGATGACGACGTGGTTTCTCCCTCCAACGCTTATATGGCGGGGACGAACCCCTATAAGATGGACGGTGTTGAGTACCGCCTCTGCATGACAAGCGGAAATACCGTAAAGGTTTCCGTGGACGCGTTCGGCAAACGCTGCTTTGGCCTTTCTTCTCACGAGAAGTTGTTTGATTACTCTTCCATCCTGTACAAGACTGCGTTGACCGCGGACGGCTACGTTATTGAGCTTGCTATTCCCCGTACGGGTATCTTCGCTATGCCTGCAACGGGTCCCTTCGGCATCAAGGTGCAGCTGGCAGATATGACGGCAGCAGCTGCCGGCACGACGCCGCTGGAAAAGACCAACTTCTTCTCCTGGCTGCCTACCGAGGACGCTGCGGAAGGCATTACCTCCCCCGTAGCGTATGAGATAGCTTCGGTTCAGTTCCCGATTTCCGGCACCAGCGGTGCGATTCACTGGACGCTGGCGGAGGACGGCACGCTGACCGTTTCCGGCGGTGCTATGACGGCCGCCCCCTGGCTGGCATATGCCGACCATATCAAAAAGATCAACATTACGTCCGGCGTGACGGAGATTTCCCGCGCCGCATTCCAGAACTGCAGTAAGGCAGTCTCCGTATCCATTCCCGAGACGGTGACCGCTATCGGTGCGTTTGCCTTTGCCAACTGTGCTTCCCTGGAAACGATCAACATCCCCGCAAGCGTGACTTCCATTGGCGGCTCGGCGTTCACGATGATGAATCCCGCGGCTTCCAAGCTTTCCGGTATCTACGTGCACGCAGATAATCAGTGTTACTCCAGCGATGTAAACGGCGTGCTGTATAACAAGGATAAGACGGTTCTTATCAAATGCCCGGTTGCCTACACGGGCGACGCCGATTTCAAGATTCCCGGTACGGTTGTTTCCGTTTTCGGCTCCGCATTCCGCGGATGCAGCCTGACTGGCGTTGTGATCCCCGCTTCCGTTACGGAGCTGGGCGAGCTTGTATTTGTGGACAACGTTCTTCTGGAAAAAGTGACCGTTTACAATCCGGCACTTGTGTTTGGTGAGGATGTGTTCCAGAACTGCACCGATCCCAACTTGATGATTTACGGCTACAGCGGTTCTACGGCACAGGCTTATGCCCAAACGGCCGGTCTTGCCTTTACCTCCCTCGGCGATATTCCCACGGTGGGCGACGCATTCGTCTTCATTGACGCACCCGCCTTTGCCGCACCGGGCACATCTATTACGTATACCGTATCTCTCGCAGGTACGTACGACGGCTTCTCCTTTGACATCATCTCGGCAAACGGTATAACCGTAAAGAGCGTTACTGCTTCTGAAACCAGTGCCGCCAACGTGGATGCTCTGATCGGCGGCTTCCGTGTATCCGTTGAGGGCGGCCTTGAAAAGGCAGACGCCGCAAAAGAAGTGATCGTCACCGTAGAGGCGGAGATCGCACAGGATGCCGTGCCGGGTAAAATGGAGATCGCTCTTGCCGAAGTAAAGATTTCTGCGGAAAACGGTGGTCCTGCTAACATTCATCTGAACAACGCCACGGTGGAGATCGTGGAGCATGTTCCCGGCGATGTAAACGGCGACGGTACGTTCGATTACTACGACGTGTCGAAACTTTACGCATTCCATCGGGGCAAGGACGTGCCGGCGGCAGGAACTGTCACCGATATCAACGGCGACGGCACGTTCGATTACTACGACGTATCCTGTCTGTACGCCATCTTCCGCGGCAAAGCTTCCTTTTGATGAACGTCTACCGACAATAATTAATAAAAATCTTCACTATTATATCAGCATGATACTGTAAGCGAAAAATACACGCAGCATATAGGAGGGTTAAATGAAAAGAATTCTTTCTGCGGTTATTGCCATGGTACTTGTGTTGGCGATATTCCCGCTGGGTGTACTGGCAGCAACCGAGGCTGTTGTGTATACGAAAACAACAGCGGATACGCTGTCACCGGGCGGTGTTTTCACGTACGATATTGGCCTGTCCGGTACGTATAGCGGCTATTCTCTGCATGTCAGCAAAGCGCAGGACGGTGTTACCGTAACGAGTGTCACCGCCGCTTCGTCCGCTATCAACGTGGATGACATGGGTGATTACTGGATGGTTTCCGTTCTGGGCGGGCTTGGAAAGGTCAATTCCGCTGAGGAGACGGTTGCTACTGTTACTGCAGTGGTTGATGCTGCCGCCGTCGCCGGTGTAAAAGAACTGAGTCTTTCTTCCGTTGCCGTTGCCAGTGATATTGGCGGCCGGGCAATATATGAAGAAAACTACGCTTCCGTAACGGTGAAAGCCGCTGTTACGGGCGTTCCCGTTACCGGCGTGACGCTGGATAATGAAACGTTCAGCCTCAACGTTGGTGAGATGACGGCGGTAAATGCCACGGTTTTTCCTGCAGAGGCCACCAACAAAGCGATCGTGTGGACTTCATCCGAACCGACGGTGGCATCCGTATCAAACGGTGTGATCACCGCTTTGAAAGCGGGTACGTCTGTGATTACGGCAACTACCGTGGATGGCGGATTTACCGATACTGTGACGGTAATCGTTTCCCAGTCTGCTTCAGAAACGGCTAACGCAGTAGTATATACGGAAACCGCAGCTGCCAACCTGGCACCCGGTGCGGTGTTTACCTATGACGTGCTGCTCTCCGGTACGTATGACGGATATTCTTTGACGCTGATGACTGCTCAAAATGGAATTACCGTTACTGGTGTTGAGAAGAGCGGTAACGTCGATATAGATAACAACGGTGATCACTGGCGGATCTGTATCGTGGGCGGCGCCGGCAAGACCGATTCCGCAAAAGAGAAGATCGCTACGGTTACTGCAGTGGTGGATGCCGCTGCCTCTGCCGGCGTAAAGGAACTGGGATTTGCAGAGATTGCAATTTCCAGCGAAGCGGGCGGCAAAGTGCCGTTTACCACTGTACCTGCATCGGTGACGGTAACGGCGGCTCCGGTTTACAGCTTGACCCTGAGCGAAGAAGCGATCAGCCTGAAGGCGGGCGAGATGACTGCGGTTACTGCTACTCTCGTGGTGCCGGACGGCACGGATAAAACGGTATCCTGGAAATCCTCCGATGAAAAGGTGGCCACCGTTTCCGACGGCATTATTACCGGTTTGAAAGCCGGTGTTGCCGTAATTACAGCCACCGCCGCAGACGGAAAATGCTCCGACACGGTTGTCGTTACCGTAACGGGTATGCTGCCTGTCGCCTCCGGTAACTGCGGTCAGAATCTTACCTGGGTGCTTGCCGCCGACGGTACTTTGACCATAAGCGGTACGGGCACCATGGGTGACGGCTGGGTGTTTAAAAGCGACGTACCGTGGCTTGAGTACGCATCTTCCATCCGGAAAGTCGTTATCGAAAACGGTGCCACCAGCATCGGTACCCGCGCTTTTGAAGATTGTACCGTTCTTGTGAGTGTTTCCATTCCGGCTACCGTTACACGGATCGGCGGATACGCATTTGACGGATGTATCAGTCTTAACGAAGCATCGATCCCGAACGGCGTTCTCACGATTGAATCTTTTGCGTTCGCCCGCTGTTCCGGACTGAAAACGGTCGTCGTTCCCGCAAGTGTTACGACGATTCAGCCGAGCGCATTTGAACGGTGCCCAGGACTTGTGAGCATCGACGTGGATGCCGGTAACGCGGCCTACATCGACGTAGACGGCGTGGTGTTCACCAAAGACAGAACTACGATCGTTCAGTACCCCGCCGGTAAGGCTGACGGAACGTATGCAATTCCGGACGGTACCGTGACCGTTGACCACGGCGCGTTCTCCGGTTGTGCTAACCTTTCAAAGATTATCATCCCCGACAGTGTGACCTCCATTGGCGCCAATGTGTTTGCTTACTGTGCCGGTCTTACGTCTATTGTGATTCCTGAGGGAATCAAGCAGATTCAGTCCGGGGCGTTTAAGGACTGTATCAACCTCCGACGGATCCTTCTTCCGAAAACGCTGACTTCAATCAGTACCTTTGCATTTGTCGGATGCTCCAATCTGAGAAGCGTGATTCTTCCCGACAGCGTAACTTCCCTTGGCGGCTCTGCCTTTGGCGGATGTACCGCTCTTGAAAAGCTGATCGTTTTGAACGACGAGATGACGATCGGTACCAGCGCTGTTACCACGGCTGCTACTCTGTACGGCTATACAGGATCGACGGCAGAGCAGTATGCGACTGAGATGAGCAAAAATTTCGTGAGCCTCGTCGCACACGGTTCCTTCGGTATCGACGGTGATAACCTTACCTGGGTGCTGGCATCCGACGGATCGCTGATCGTCACCGGTATCGGAGCCATGTGGGAAACGGACGTACCCGTCAGCACGTTCAGCCTTACGGGTGCTTCTGCCCGTACCGGCGGTACGGCGACTGCTCCTTGGGATGCATACCGTTCCATCATCAAATCCGTTGAGATCACGGAAGGCGTTACTACCATCGCCAAGGAGGCGTTCAGCGGCTGTACGGCTCTTGAAAACGTCTCTATCCCGGACGGTATTACCGAAATTGCCGAGGAAGCATTCAGCGGCTGTACGGCTCTTGAGACCGTGTCTATCCCGGAAACTACGGAGCACGTTGGTGCCGGTGCATTTGCTTCGTGTGCAAGCCTTACTGCGGTCTCCGTGGAAGGCAGTGACACTGCGATTGCGGAAACGGCCTTTACGGCCAGTCTCTCCGTCACGTTTATGGCACCGGCCGGATCTGCTGCCGAAACCTTCGCGGCTCAGCAGTCCATTCCCTGCGAACCCCTGCCGGTGAAGGTTACCGGAGTTTCTCTGAACAAAAATGCAGTAACACTGGCAGTTGATGAAACGGATACGCTGATCGCAGCGGTAACGCCGGCAGACGCCGCCGTTAAGACGGTATCCTGGACGTCCTCCAATAAGGACGTCGTTTCCGTGGCAGACGGCGTGATTACCGCCAAGGCTCCGGGCGCGGCAACGATCACGGCAGTAACGACGGACGGCGAGTTCGTAGCGAGCTGCACCGTAACCGTTCCGGTACCCAGCCCTGCGGGCGTAACGGTAAGCGGTACGGCAGTCAGCTGGAACGATACGGACGATGCCATGTACCTGCTGTATGCGGGCACGGCGACAAAAGCCACCATCCAGTCCGAATGGGCATCCGGCGTATACACGAACGCACTGTATACCGCCGAGAAGGGAAGCATCACCGGTACCACGGTGAGCGGCAAAGCGATGAAATCGCAGTCGTTTACCTTCGAGGGTGTTGCGGACGGTACGTATAAGCTGGTGATTCTGAAGCCCGGCAAGTATGTTCCCAAGATCGTGGAGATCACCGTCAGCGGTGCCGACGTGGATGCCGGCCAGCAGAAACTGTGGCTGTACGGCGACGTAACGTACGACGGAGTGGTAACCAGTACGGATGCCAGCCAGATCCTGCGTTACACGAAATTGGCAAACTCTATATTCAAGAGTGGAACTGCTCAAGAAATGGCAGAACGTCTGGATGCTGCCAACGTAACCAATCCTCAGAATGGGGACGCAGAGATAACCAATGTTGATGCCAGCCAGATTTTGCGCTTTACGAAGCTTGCACGATCTGTTTTTGACTACATAAAGTAAAACGGAGGCCCACGAATGAAAAAGCAACTTGCAACTATTGCCATTACAGTATGTCTGCTGTTTGCTATGGTGGTTGTTCCCACGTATGCAGCAAGCGGATGTCTTGTGGCAAGCAAAACGGCATTGCAGCCCGGAGACACCTTTACGCTCACCTATACGGTTCCCAATTCGGTGAGCGGTGTGGATGCAATCGCAATCGAAATTGGATTTGATAATACCCGATTTGAAGCAACCCAGATCGTATATGCAGATATATCTCCCCTTGACAGAGATACGAATCATATGGTTGCACAGGCAAATACCAACGGAAGATTCCGCGGAGAGTGGTCTTCCAATGACGATACCTTTGAAACTGCCACCACTGCGGCTAATCTGAAGCTGATTGAGGCAAGTTTCACGGTAAAGGCGGCGGCTGCAGCAGGAAATGCTGATTTCACGGTCGATATCCTTGAAATCGCTGACGAGATTGCGTCGGATCTGACCGCTTCCGCCGGCGCAACCAAAACGAAGGCAACAGTAAACGTGGTTGCCAAGCTCACCGGCACCATCGCTCTTAACGGCGTGCCGGCTCCCATGAAGAAAGCTACGCCTACCGTTGCCGCAGCCGTTACTGCTCCCGCTAATGTGACGGTTACGTCTCTTGACTGGACGCCCGCTCATGCTGTGTTTGCCGGCGATACGGTATACACGGCTACGCTGAACGTAAAGGCCAACACCGGCTACGTATTCGGTGACGGCGTTTCCTTCACCGTAGACGGTGTGGCTTGGACGGCCGCAAAGCAGGCTGACGGCAGTTATAATCTGTCCCATGCCTTCCCGATAACCGCAGGCAAGGATAATCCGGTTTACACCGTCCCTGCCGGCATTACGGTACAGTACGGTCAGAAGCTGTCTGCTGCTGCTTTCCCGGTAATTCCTGCCGGCAATACGCCCGGTACCTGGACGTGGGTTTCTCCCGATGCATCTGTGGGCGACGTGGGCGTGAAGTCCTTCAAGGCAACCTTTACCCCGGCCAATACGGCGGATTACCTCACCGTTGAGAATATCGACGTACCGGTTGAGGTTGTTGCCAAGCCGATCAACATTCTGATTCTAGAAATTGCCGATCAGAAATATACAGGTGAACAGATCCGTCCTGACGTATTCGTGCAGGGCAACGGCACGATGCTGGATTCTGCGAAGGACTTTACCGTAGAATACGGTACAAACGTGGCAGTTGGTGCTAACGGCGGTGCTGTGACCGTTAAGGCAAAAGCTGGAAGCAACTATACCTTTGAAAATAAGGTTAAGTTCTTCAACATCGTTCGGGCAGACGGTAAGATTACCCTCAGCGGCAGTCTGGATGCCACCTATCCGAATGCTATCGGTGATGCCGTCTATGATACCCACGGCAGCGACGGTGTGGTAACTGTATACTACTACACCGACGAAGCGTGCACCGCAGGTGAAACCACAGTTAAGCCTGTATCTGCCGGCAGCTATTGGGCAAAGGCAAAAATGGCGGAAGGCACCAACTATACCGCAGCGGAAAGTGATCCTCTCCCCTTCACCATTGCAAAGGGAAGCGTGGATATCCCTGCTAAGGATGAAACCGAATACGTGTACGACGGCAATCCTAAGACGTACGTGATCGCCGCAAGTTCTCTGTATGAAGTGAAGGACGGCAAGGATACGTACACCAACGCCAATGAGACCGGCTACGAAGTAATCGTTCAGTTGAAGGATAAGGCCAACTACCAGTGGGCAAACGGTTCTTCCGACGATCAGAAGTACACCTTCATTATTAAGAAGGCACCCATCGTACCTTCTGTGACCGTAAGCAACTGGACGTACGGCTATACGGCTGCAGCACCGGAGCTTAACGGAAACATCGGAAACGGTGCTGTAACCTACGAGTATAAGCTTCTCAGCGAAACGGATGATGCGTATACCACCACCGTTCCCACCGCCGCCGGTCAGTACACCCTCCGTGCGACCATTGCAGAAACGGAGAACTACAAGGGATCTTCGGCCGCCAAGGCAGATTTCAAGATCCTTGCAAGACCGATCTACGACAGTGGTATCACGGTGGAAGCCGTAACGGATAAAATCTATACCGGCGAGGAGATCAAGCCCGAGCCCGGTGTGACGGCAAATTCTGTCGCTCTCGTTTCCGGCACTGATTTCACCTACGATTACGAAAACAACGTGAATGTCATCCCCGGTCCCGCAACCGTTAAGATCAAAGGTATCGGCAACTACACCGGTGAGACCAGCGTGAACTTTACCATTCTTCCTGCGGATCTGACCCTTACGGTCAATATCGTGGGCTGGGTTGTCGACAATCCGGCAAATGCACCTACCGTTACCGGCAATAAGGGCAACGGTTCCGTGCTTTACGAGTATAAGGTAAAAACCGCTGACGACAGCACCTACACCACCACCGTGCCCACTGCAATCGGTGAATATACCGTTCGTGCAACGGTAGCCGCTACCGACAACTACAAAGGCGGTACCGCAACGGATGATTTCTCCATCAGCACGAAAGCACCGCAGACCGTTACCGCCGAGAACGTAACGGTTACGTACGGTGATACCAACAAGGCAGTAGTCGCCTCCACGAACGGCAACGGTACCCTTTCCTATGCAGTAACGGCCGGCAACGACGTGATTGAGATAGATGCCGCCACCGGTGTTCTGACCATTAAGAAGGTAGGTACGGCAACGGTTACTGTTACCGCATCCGAAACCAATTCTCATGCACCGGATACCCAGGACGTTACCGTAACGGTTAATAAAAAGCAGATCCAGATTCCTGCGGCTGACACGACGGTTTACTCCTATACCGGCAGTGAGCAGACGTACAAGATTCCTGCCAATGACGCATACACCGTAACCGGCAATAAGCTGACTGACGCCGGCTCTTCCACCGTAACCGTTTCCCTCGTCGATACGGATAACTATGAGTGGAGTGACAGTTCCACGGCAGCCCGCACCTATACCTTCACTGTGAATAAGGCAAAGGTTACGGCTCCTGCAGCTGACACCACTGTTTACACCTATAACGGTGCCGCACAGACCTATAAGATCGCCGCAAATAGCGCGTACACCGTGACCGGCAACGTACAGACCAACGCAAACGAGACCGGTTACACCGTAACGGTTGCTCTGAAGAACACGGCCAACTATCAGTGGAATGACAATACCACCGACAGCAAGACCTATAACTTCATTATTAAGAAGGCAACCATTACGATTACCGCAGACGATAAGGACGCACGCACCGGCGACGTTCTGCCCGTTCTCGGCACTGCTGACTACACGGTGCTCGGCCTGGCAAACGGCGAATCGCTGAAGACCCTGCCCACTATCGCTTACGAGAACGTACCGAATATGGAAGCTACCGGTTCGTACAAGATCCTCGTTTCCGGTGCTGAAGCACCCGACGGCGGCAACTACAACGATATCGTATACGTAAGCGGTACGCTGACCGTGTCCCAGAAGTTCTTCTACATTCCTTTCGCACACAAGATTACGGTTGCTGACGCCGTAGGCGGTAAGGTAGCTGCAAGCAAGTCGAATGCAGTGGACGGCACTATGGTTCAGTTGACGGTTACGCCGGATGAAGGCTACATGCTGGAGTCTCTGCAGGTAGTAACGCACTACGGCAAAACGGTTCTCCTGACGGCTGTGGGCAATACCTACACGTTCAATATGCCTATGGATAAGGTAACGGTAACGGCCTCCTTCAAGAAGATCGAGACACCGGTCGTTCCCGAACTTCCTGCCGTTTGCGGCAAGGACAGCACCTGCGTTCTCTACGACTTCATCGATATTGACAGAAACGCATGGTATCACGACGGTATCCACTACGCCGTGGAAAAGGGAATGATGAACGGCATGGGTGAAAATACCTTCGAGCCCGATACCGCTATGAACCGTGCTATGCTTCTGACGATCCTGTGGCGTCTGGAGGGTGAGCCTGCCGTGCAGAACGGTGTGAAGTTCACCGATGTGGCAGACGGCATGTGGTATTCCAAGGCCATCGCCTGGGGTGCTGCCAACAATATTATGGGCGGCTACGGCGCTGACGTCTTCGGTCCTGCCGATGCACTGACCCGTGAGCAGATCGCTACGGTTATGTATCGCTACGCACAGTACAAGGGATACGACGTAACTGCTGATGCAGACGTCACTTACCCCGATGCAGATAAGGTCAGCGATTGGGCACTTCCCGCTGTGAAGTGGGCGTGCAATGCAGGCCTCATCGGTGATGCAGGCAACGGTATGCTGGAGCCTGCCGGCAGTGCAACCCGTGCACAGGCCGCCACGATCCTCATGCGGTTTTTGGAAGCACAGAAATAATTGAAAATGAAAACTCCGCATCCGTTACGGATGCGGAGTTTTTGTCAAAAACAAACCATTCTGCCGGTGTTCGTGTCAAAAAGAAACGGATCTTTTTGCGTCCGTTGACATTCCCGTGGCGGCGTGCTATAATGGCAAAAAATCCGAGCGTAGGGGAGAAAAAGTATGTTTCAAAATATAACGCTGGAAGTAAGCCTGAAGCCGTTCAAAAAAACGGACGATTCGTATATCCGCACCGTCTGTGCCGGGATCATGTCCCAGTGGCGTCCGCTGCTGAAAGACAGAAAAATGGTTTCTTTTATGCTCTGGACCGGCGACGGCAGCGAGATTTTGGACTATGCCGGCCGGATGGAGGATACTTTTGAGTGGGGGCGCTTTCTTGGTACTGCCAATCAACCGGCGCTTTCGGAAAACGAACCACTGGAGACATCGCTTCATTTTCGGAGGCAGGATTATATGCCGGACGCACCTGTGATGGCGTACCGAATTTTGAAGACGATCGTTTCTTTACTGAAGGAGGAGGCGTCAAAGGCATTCCCGGGAGCGAGAATCCGGGTGGGTGAAACCTTTGACATCGGCCCGGAGTTTGCCATTTCCGATTTCAAATACAACCGCCATAAGGAAATTTGCTCCGGCGGTGCCATTGGCAAATTCGGCTGTCTGGACGCTACGGCACTGCTGAACGGTGACGATCGTCCGTATGCTGCCTACCCGGCGGGGATTCCGGACGGAACGCCCTTCGGCACGTTCCTCGGTAAGCAGTCCCAGGTGTTCCTCGCCGATATGGGTTTTGACTTTCTCTGGCTCTCCAACGGACTTGGCTTCAGTGCCAATCCCTGGGAGAAAACCGGCAAGATCTTCGACGGGGAGAAGTATTATCCCGAAAAACTGGCGGATACCAAGAAGAAAGTCTTTTCTTTCTGGGAGCGGTTCCGCCGGGAATGTTCGTTCCCGCTGGAGACGCGGGGAACTAACAATTCCGTGGGTATCGACTATGCCAGCGATGGCGTGCCTTTGTACGATATTTACCGTGCGGGCATGGACATTACCGCACCGCCCAACTCTCCCTGGGCGGCTATCAACGACAATTTCGGCCTGGAGATCATGGGGCATATGACTCGCGTGTGCGAACTGCCCAACGGTACATTTCCGTTCCGGTATTATCTCCACGATCCCTGGTGGGTCAACTCTCCCTGGTACGATCGATACGACGGCTCTCCCTGCGATATCTATCTGCCCATGGCCATTTCCCGTATCACCGGCGAGGGCAGGGTGGAATGTGCCAATTCCCTCAATATTCTCTCCATCGATAATTCCTTTGGCAATATGCCGGATGCGTGCGTCAACGAGCCGCTGCCTCATATTCTGAAGGCGGAAAAGGACGTGCCCGATGCTCCGGCACCGCTGGTATGGGTGTATCCTATGCGGGAGTACACCACGTCCGAGGATGCGGATCTGCTCCGGGAAATGAATCTCTGCGATAACTACATCTGCGACGCCATCAACGACGGTTTGCCGCTGTGCTGTGTGGTTTCCACAGATCATTTTCTTATGAACGATCTGCATCTCTACGAAAACAGCATCCTCCTTTCGCCTGTGCCTGAGAATCCGGCAATCCTTGAGAAATTGACCGCTTTCACCCGTGCCGGCGGGCAGGTAATGGTATACGGAACGAAAGAGAAACTGCAGAAGCTGCCGGCGGATGTACCGTTTGCCTCCTTTGACGTGAAAGAACGTGCCGGGCTTCTGCGGGAAGCGTTAGCCGATTTCGGCTATCAGATCCGCTTCACAAAGAAAGACGATGGGGTGAAACCGCCCACCATGGCTATCATCCGCCGGGACAACGGCCTGGTTTTCTCGGTATATAACGCCAATACCACCACGGATACCGGCTTTCATTTTCCCAAGGGGGCACCGATCCTTATGGGATGCGAGGCGGAAATGCGTGATGGCCTCGCCACGTATCGTTTCAGCCGCGGAGAGCACCGGGAGTGCCGTGTGTTCGCGGAGCAGAAGGACGGCGTGATCTCCTGCCGGGAAGCCGCCCCCGGCAACGTCCGGTACAGACGGTGGATCCGTATCCGCGGTCTTGAGGACGCTACCGTGCGTCTTTTCCCCGAGACCGGATGCGAATGTGCGGTGTCCAGCATCGAGAGAAAGGATCTGACACCCGAGGCGGATCCCAGGTTCACTCTTGTGCAGGATGAAAAATGGGGCACGTATCTGGAGGGAAAACACATCACGGGCAATATTTTCTTTCTCATCGGACACAGACGGTGAGGGGGATACACGTAAAGCACGCTCCACTCCTTACGGGGGGGAGCGTGCTTTATATAGACGGGCGTAAATTTTTTTGCTATAATTACTGTAAAGCCCCAACCTTTTCCTTCTGAATTGTGTCTAAAAGACAAGCGCTTAAAGAAAGGAATATTCCGATTTCAGAGAAAGGAGAGTGCATATGTACTATCAAAACGAACCGGATGAAACGCTGGTAATGCTGACGCTTGCCGGTGAGCAGACGGCATATGAGATTTTAGTAACCCGGTATCAAAAGCCGGTGATATCTGCCGCCATGAAGATAACGAAAAATCACTTTATGGCGGAGGATGCCGCCCAGGATGCCTTTGTTACCGCATGGATGAAACTGAATACTCTGCAGGATGCAAAAAAATACGCTTTATGGGTATGCCGTATCGCTAAGAACTGTGCCTTGAACATGATCAGCAGATATCGCAGCTTTCTCCCGTTTGACGTAGTGGAAAATCTCGATATTTCGGACGGCAGTGCAGAAAATCCGGCGGAGCTGTATGCACTGTCCGAAGAGCAGGACGAGGTGAATAAAACCGTTCAGATGCTGCCCGAAAAGGTGCGGAAGATCATTCATCTGCACTATTTTGAGGATCTTTCCATCGCGGAGATCGCGGACCGTATGCGGATCTCCGAGGGAACGGTCAAGTGGCAGCTGCACGATGGACGGAAACGAATCAGAAAGGAACTTTGCGCTATGAATGAAAAGTACAGTGATACGCTTGTTGTACGTGTTATGAAAAAGGTGGAAGAACTGAAACTCTGGCAGGTCAAAAACGACAAAAGCGGTTTTGAAAAAGTATACAAAGATGTGCTCCGTGAGGTAGAGGAGCTTCCCGAATGCAGAGAAAAGCAGCACGCTCTCGCCGACGTACTCATGCGCGGCTGGTGGTGGCTGCCAGGCAAGAAAAACGACGCACTCTTTGCCCGGATTGCGGACGCCGCTATGGAGGGCAAAAACGAAGAAGTTATGACCTTTATCGTCGCCCGCGAGGATTCTAAGGTGTATGGCGGTGCCAGAATCGATTTTATCCGCGAAAAGCAGATTCCGCGGCTCCGGGAAGCGGGGTTTGTGAAGGCTCTTGGACGCGAGTGGTTCTGGCTTGGCTATAATCTTTTCCGAGAGGGAAAGGCAGAGGAAGGCAACGCCGCATACAACAAGGTGGAGGAGATTCTCACAAGCAGGGACGTCTACCGCATACTCGTGCCTTATGCAAGAAAGATGGAAGAAGAGCTATCTACACGTCATAAGGACACGCCTAAGGAGCGTTATCTCATCGGCGGTGCTGCAGAAGAATACCGCATACTTGGCGGAAAACTGCATTATTTCTCTGAGCAAGGCTTTGGAGAGGGCTGGCTCAGTTCCATGGAACGGAGAAATGCACGCATCTTCCTCAACGCATCCAGTTGTGACGGACAGTTTTTTGCAGACGTTGCCGTAGGCGAAACGTACATCGGCACTGACGGAACAAAGCTTACTTTTGTCTCCGAGAATGAATCGGCAGATACGCCTGCAGGCAGATTCGATGGCTGTCAGCTTTGGGAAGTAAGACAGTGGACGGATACGAAAAAAATCGTATGCAGAACCTACTACAAGGACGGTGTCGGTATCGTTCGCCAGGAGCTTACAACGGACGGAGTCACCGAAAGCCGTACGCTTAGTGCATATGAAATTAATGGCGGCAAGGATCTCCTTCCCCTTTTCCCCGGCAATACCTGGGAATACGCACCCTCCTATTCACCCGATACTGTTTTGTCCGAGTTGAAAATCAAGGTGGATTATGCCGATGAGGAACGTATCATTGTTTCCTACTTTGAAAACACCGAAAGGCTTAAGTACGACGAAAATTTGTGGATTGAAGCGGTGCAGGAAATTTCAAATGAATACTGTCTTGAGAGTAAGGGTAACTGTCGTATATGTGACGTGTATCCCGCTATTGCACGTGCCGAGCAACTGGCAGTAACTCCCATGGAAAAGGCTCACACCAAGGCGGCAGTATCCACAGCACGGAGAATACTTGCTACAGACCCCACATTTAATCCTGCCTACACCGCCACGGGGCACTGGAATTTCTTTACGAGAAGTTATATCCGGAAGAAAAACGATTCGCTGTATTTCTCCGGCTATAATCCCAGATGGAGTTTTGAGTGGAAAAACACCGGAAGTATGGGTGCTGCAGAAGATCCCATCCTTTATAATGATATTTTGGGTATTCTTCAGGATGCGGCAAACTGCATCTGGTCGGATGAGTGGCGTGTGAGGGCATCTCCTATCGTAGAATACGACAAATACGGAAATGCACTCAAAACGCAGATCGTCTGCGAGGACGGCGGAACGATTACCACGAAAGCGGGCACGTTTGAAAACTGCTTCAAGGTGTGCCTTGATATCAGCGGAATGGGACCCGGTCATGAGTATCGCGGCGGCAGAAAGGTTTACTATTTTGCCGAAGGCATCGGCATCGTTCGCACGGAAAACGAATATTGCGGCGGTGCAAGAACGGCGGTTTACGAGCTGACCTCTTACGAGGGTGTCGGGGAAGGCTTTATGCCGCTGGCAGACAGCCTTGTACGCCGCTATGATGCGCTTGATCTGACCGACGGCTTTGTGGGAGCGGTAGAATATACCTACGCTGCTGATGAGGACGGAGATATCGTTGTATTTGCTGACCGCACGGGTATCCGCGAGCTCCCGCCGCCGATCACCCAGTACAGTGCGATCCAGGGTGAGGTCATTGAGGCACGTTTGTGGGAGGAAGGGAAAAGGGAAGAGGGGCACATGAAATACGGTGCCAATAATTTCCACCTAATTCTCCATCTTCTTGCGAGACCGAGCTACAATAGAGGCAATCCCAAACGCTCTATTGAAATTCACAGCTATTATATGAACATGATGGAACTGCTTGGCTGTGAGGGAGAGGTTCCGCCTGCGTGGTATACTCTTTATGGGTGGGCGGCCCTCGTAAAGGCAGCGGCACTGTTCGGGGACGGCAGAAAAGAAGAAGGATATGTATCTCTTGATCTTGCTTTGCAGTATTGTGAAAAGATCGCTTTGCTGCACAAGGGAGATCTTCTGGACACGGGAAATACGGACCTTCTTGGCGGCGTAAAATACGAATATGACAGCGGTGTAATTGTGCTGCCCGACGGATCGAAAGAGCCTGTGTCGTATGATTACAGGCTGCGGTTTGATGTAAATAATCTCTATTATGCAATAACTGCACCCCGCGGGTGGGAATGGTTCAATTCCGTTCGCAATGAAGATCGCTTCAAGGAATACATCGAACGGGCAAAAAAGATGGCTGATAAATAATAACGCAGCCGCCGAGAGTGACCGTTGGTCGCTCTCGGCGGTTTCGTTATAGACTAATTCATAATTCTATGGTATAATTTTATAAACCAATGCACCCGAATTCAAAAATGCCACACTATATGAATGAAAGGAGGCGAGAAAATGCAAGAAACGAACGAAATACGTGATCGGCTTATCAATGAGTTTGCCGAAAATTATATGGAGAAGCTGTTTTACTTCTGCTTGAAGAAGACCGGCAGCCACATTGAAGCGGAAGATCTGACACAGGACATTGCACTTCAGATCATCACGGCTTTGAATAAAGGCACGATTCCTACAAGTTTTTCGGCGTGGGTATGGCAGATCGCGCACAACCGTTATTCCGTATGGGCAAAAGCAAAACATAGTCGAAACGAATCGGTAACCGGTTCCGATATCGGCGACTATGAAATTGAAGACGAAAGCGAAAGTATCCTTGATGAAATGATACATACAGAGCAAAAGGCTCTGCTTCGGCGCGAGCTGGCATTCATCAAAAGTGATTATCGTAACATCGTTGTTGCCTATTACATAGAAAACAAAAATGTTCGTGAGATTGCAGAATCGCTCTCGCTTCCCACAAATACGGTGAAGTCACGGCTTCTCCGTGCACGAGAAATATTGAAAGAAGGTATGGACATGGCAAGAGAATTTGGAAAATTAAGCTATAATCCCGAAAATATTGCATTTTGGGTTAATGGGTTACATGGGGCAAATGGCGAACCCGGAATTTATGTTTCGCGTTCTCTCAGCAAAAACATTATGCTTGCAGCATATAGAACACCTGCAACGGCAGAAGAACTTGCAATGGAGGTGGGAGTAGCTCTTCCGTATATGGAAGAAGAACTATCTACACTTGTAGATGCTACATTGATGAAGAAAAATGGCAATAAATACGAAACCAACATTTTTATTGTGAGTGCGGAAGCACAAGAAAAGATTTGTGCACATGTGCGTGGGATTGCTCCTGAGCTTACAAAGGCGATCATTGACACGATGGAGTATAATATTGAGTGGTCAAACAAAAATGCACCTAATTGGCATGAAGGTTATCAAAGCTATGAGGATATGAAGTGGGCGCTTCTTATGATCGAAGCTGATAACGTATCTTTTGATACCCTTAAGCCTTTTAATAAAAACGCCAAAGATGTTCCTAATATTGGTCCATGGGGACATACTATCCGTCCTAATGGTGGCGAATGGGATTTGCTTGGTATGGAAATCCATCACGGCGATGAGCCCAAACATGTGGGTCTTAGCGGATGTGTTTCATGCCCCAACGAAAAGGATTTGCCCGAAATTATGTTCCGTCAATTCCGCTTCAAGTATTGCGGAATTGAAAATCGCACACCACCGGTTCTTACCTATGCGGACGGGCAAGCAATGGTTGCGGTTGCCGAGGGCAAGAGCGCAGATATTGATAAGTCTATTCTAAACAGATTAGAATCTTATGGATATATCAAAAAGACTGATGATGGTTATATTCCCGCCATTATGGTTATGCGCAAAAACAAATCAAGCAAAATGCCAAAGGAGATACGAGAACAATTTGAGGCGCTTCGCCATAAAGCAACGGAAATAGCGACTCGTCACTATTTGTTCTGCCGAGAACAGATTTATAAAGAAATTCCCGAATTCTTGAAAGAGGATGAATTTCAAATCGATCACGCTTGCGTTAACATTTTTTCAATGCGCGGCGCGGTCTTGGAAGAAGCTATCAGACAAGGCTATTTAACCTTTGACAAGGATAACAACAAACAGATGTTGGGGGCTTATTTAGTGATCTAATATTTCACCGCCGAGAGTAACCGTTTGGTCGCTCTCGGCGGTGTTCTATTAGCATTAATTCGAATAATTATAGTAAAAAACAAATCCGAACCAATTTCGATTTACGAAATAGTTCGGATTTGTTACGTTTGGTGACCCGGACGGGAATCTGAACCCCGTGCGAGTGCCTATAAAATCGGGCAGTTTATGTCAGCGGTGCACTCGCACTATCAAATCCTGCGGATTTGAGGGGTTCAATCCGGTGGCGAATAACGAAAGAAGAACCGTCCGAACATTGTTCGGACGGTTCTTCTTTGGTGACCCGGACGGGAATCGAACCCGTGTTACCGCCGTGAAAGGGCGGTGTCTTAGCCGCTTGACCACCGGGCCATCAATACGACCTCGATAAAATCGAGGTCGTAGATGGTAGCGGAGACGGGATTTGAACCTGTGACCTGCCGGGTATGAACCGGATGCTCTGGCCAGCTGAGCTACTCCGCCATCAGTTTTCAGTTGTTTTGCGACTGCTTTCGCAATCGCTTAATTATTGTATCATAACATTCTTTTTTTGTCAATAGTTAAATCAAAAAATATTCGGAAATTTTCGTCAAATAGGCAGTTCAGTATAGTCTCCTTCTCCTGCAGATTATTCGCTCAAGATTATATCGATAAAAACAGCATCGAAATATAGTGGAGATGATTGCAATCAAAAGAAAAGTGTGCTATAATGTAACCTATGAGCGAATCACGGCTTTTTTCAGAAACTTACTGCCGAATAAACAGGTGGGAGGAAACAGTATGAAACAGATTCGTACCGTTACACGGGCAACGCTTGGGCGGCTGCCGGAATATCTGAGTTATCTGCAAAGAATGCTTCCCGAAAAGAAAACGGTGTCTGCCACCGCGATTTCCCGAGCCCTTGGTTACGGGGAGGTACAGGTGCGTAAGGATCTGAGCGTAGTCAGCGGTGCCGGAAAGCCCAAGGTGGGATACGTCACCGAGGATCTGATCGAAAGCATTGAACGGTATCTTGGCGGCAGCGAGTGCAGCCGTGCGGTAATTGTGGGCGCCGGCAAACTGGGCGGTGCTATACTGGATTACGACGGATTTGCGGGCTTCGGCGTGGAGATCGTGGCAGGGTTCGACAGCGACGGCGAAAAATGCGGCTGTTCTGACCAGGGGAAACGGATCTATCCCCTTGAAGAGCTGGAGACCTTCTGTCACCGGGAGAGGATCCGTATCGGCGTAATCGCTGTTCCTGCCGCTGCCGCACAGGACGTTTGCGACCGACTGATCCGGGCGGGGATCCGGGCAATCTGGAGTTTTGCTCCCATTCATCTGGAAGTGCCGCCGCACGTGGTTCTGCAGGAAGAGAATCTGGCTCTGTCGCTGGCGCATCTGCATAAAATGGCAGATGAATCGGTCAAGCAGGCACAGGGGGCGGATCTGTTTTCCTGATGGGAATACGGCGCCAGTAGCGGCAGTTTGAAAAAACAGCTCACGGGCTGACGATACGAGAGAAACAGGGAGAAAAACATGGAATACCGTATAGAGCACGACTCGATGGGTGAGGTGAAGGTGCCGGCCGACCGCTTGTGGGCGGCACAGACCCAGCGCAGCCGTGAAAATTTTGAGATCGGCGTAGGCGTCGAAACCATGCCCCGGGAGATCACCCATGCCTTCGGCATACTGAAGAAAGCCGCCGCCCTTGCCAATCACGCTTTGAAGCCGGAGAAAATGACGGAGCAGAAACTGGCAGCGATCACCGCCGCCTGTGACGAGGTGATAAGCGGTGAGTTGAACGGGCATTTTCCGCTGGTGGTGTGGCAGACAGGATCCGGCACCCAATCCAACATGAATGCCAACGAAGTCATTGCGAACCGCGGCAATCAGATCGCCGGCGAAAAGTTGCTTCATCCCAACGATGATATCAACATGAGCCAGTCCTCCAACGATACGTTTCCCACGGCTATGCATATTTCCGCCGTGCTGGCACTGGAGGATCGCCTGCTCCCGGCGGTGGAGGAATTGATCGACACCTTCCTTCGCCTGGAAGCGGAAAATGAGGGCATCGTAAAAAGCGGACGCACCCATTTGCAGGATGCCACCCCTATCAAATTCAGTCAGGAGATCAGCGGTTGGCGTACAAGCCTTCAGCGAGATGCGGAACTGCTTCGGATGTCCGTAAAGCCGCTGTACGAGCTGGCATTGGGCGGTACGGCTGTGGGCACGGGACTGAACGCCCCACCGGGCTTTGATACCGCCGTGGCGGCAGAGATCGCAAAACTCACCGGCAAGCCGTTTGTTACTGCCGGAAACAAATTTCACGCACTCACCTCGAAAGATGAGCTGGTGTTTGCCCACGGGGCCATCAAGGCACTGGCCGCTGATATGATGAAGATCGCCAACGATATACGCTTTTTGGCGTCCGGTCCCCGGGTGGGACTGGGGGAGATCTTCATCCCGGAAAACGAGCCTGGCTCCTCCATTATGCCCGGTAAGGTGAATCCCACCCAGTGCGAGGCGGTGACTATGGTGGCCGTGCAGGTGATGGGCAACGACGTTGCCGTCGGTATGGCGGCATCCCAGGGAAATTTTGAACTGAACGTGTTTATGCCCGTGTGCATCTACAATTTTCTGCAGTCAGCCCGGCTGATGGCAGAGGCGATCGTTTCCTTCAATAAAAACTGTGCGTCGGGCATCGTGGCCAACCGGGAAAAGATGCACCGTAATCTGCACAATTCTCTCATGCTGGTGACGGCACTGAATCCGTATATTGGCTATGAAAACGCCGCCAAAACGGTGAAAAAAGCGTTCAGGGAAAACATTTCCCTGAAAGAGGCCTGCGTGGCGTTGGGCTTCCTCACGGCAGAACGGTTTGATGAAGTGTTCCATCCGGAACAGATGGTGTAAGCCTATCAAAAGGGAGAATGACCGTATGAAAAAATCTTATTTTTACGCCGCCGTATCCATTTTCTGCTGGTCTACCGTGGCGACTACGTGCAAGCTGCTTTTGGGCTCCTTGAACAGCTTCCAGCTGTTGTGGATGAATGCCATCATCGCCGGCGTGTTTCTGCTGATTCTGAATCTGTGCCAGGGCAACTTCAAAAAACATAAGGAATACAGAATCAAGGATTATCTCATTATGGCAGGGATCGGCCTGCCGGGCACGTTCTTTTACTATATGTTTTATTATTCCGGCACGGATATCCTGCCGGCGTCCCAGGCGTTTATTATCAATTACCTCTGGCCCATCATGAGCGTGCTGTTCGCCTGCATCATTCTGAAGGAGCGGCTGACCGTACGGAAATGCGTGGCGATCTTCGTTTCCTTTTTAGGCGTGGGAATTGTGGTGGGCGGTGCCGGCCGATTTGACGGAAGATCCCTGCTGGGGGCAGGCTTCTGCATGCTGGGCGCGGTTTCCTACGGCATCTTTACCGCACTGAATCAGAAAATGCACTATCCCAAAACCCTGTCTCTTATGGTGAGCTATTTCGCCACCTTCGCCATCACCACCGTGATCAACGAGGTAAACGGGGATCTGTTCCTGGCTCGCCCGGAGCAGATGGCAGGTTTTCTGTGGAACGGCATTTTCACCGTGGCGATCGCCAATACCCTGTGGGTAATGGCACTGGAGCTGGGAACGACCGCAAAAATTTCCAACCTTGCTTACATAACGCCTTTTCTTTCCGGCGTCTGGACCTGCATTTTCCTGAAGGAAGAGATCACGCTGACTGCCGTTGCCGGTCTTGTCGTAATCATTCTGGGAATATGCATCCAGCTGAACGATAAAGAGAAAGCGAAAAAGGCCGGATAATAAAACTGTGCAAAATTATTAAAAATATTTTTTTCGAAAGGATTTACAACTATGGACGCTTTTCCGATTACCGATCTTCTGGAGGCTTTGACTATCTTTTGCTTTGGCCTTTCCTGGCCCGTTTCCATCCGCAAGTCGCTCATTTCCCGGACCGCCAAGGGCAAGAGTTTGGTGTTTGAACTGTTTCTTCTGCTGGGCTATGCGTTTGGCATCGCCCGTAAGATCATCGAGTTCGGACACGGTGCTGCCGGATTCATTTTCTTCCTCAGCAGCTTCTTCTATATTTTGAACAGTGTGATGATCTGCATCGACGTGGCGTTGTATTTCCGCAACGCAAAACTGGACCGCCAGCGGGATGCGGCCGAAGGGAAGTAAACGAAAAGAAAAGACTGCCGAAAGGGTGCCTTCCATAAAGCAGGTTTATACCTGCCGCAAAGCCAAAAGGAGTACGGACGATCTTGTTCGTACTCCTTTTCACACGTCCTTGCCTGCAAGGTATAGTGTGTTACACCTTTCAGGTGAATTGTCGGGCGGTAATGAGCCTCCCTTGTGTAAAGGGAGGTGGCTCGCGTAAGCGAGACGGAGGGATTGTAAGAACGCAAAAGTTTATTCTAAAACAATCCCTCAGTCACCTTCGGTGACAGCTCCCTTTACACAAGGGAGCCTTTCTATATGTTCATCTATGCCTTGTCAATTTTCCTGACAAGCACTGCTTTTGTAGGCACAAATGCAATATCTTATTTTGATTTTTCTTTTATCTTTGCAATTTCTTCATTAAACCCTTCGCGAAAACCATACCAGCTTTCTTTCACTTTGTAGATGTCAAGTACACGCAAAGCATTCTCGTAATATTCCAATGCTTCATCATATTCGCCCCTGTCCTCGCAACATTCCGCCATCCGGTATGTGATAAACATAAATGCATAGAGTGCCTCATTAAACTCTTGACACGCAGCATCCCATTTCTCTTTTCCTTCCAATATGGACGCTTTCAATCTCTGATTCGAGAAACGAATATCGGGAATGATATCGATTGCTTTTCGCGCGCTTTCAAAATCTCCTTTTGCTTTGTACGCATACGCCAAGAATTGGCAAGCATCATATTTTATCGCTTCATCTTTGGAAAGATCAATAATTTTCAGCGCGATAGCGATAACCTCATCGGGCGTTTCATCACTGTTCATAACATAAAGTCTGTTAATCAAAAGAATAACGTTATCAGGATATGTCTTCAGTCCCGCATCAATAATGCTACGTGCTTTTTCCCAATCGGAACTACGATATTTCCAGCTTTCTTTTGCGATAGCAAATGCTTTATCTTCAATTTCCTGCAAATTGAAATCAAAAAGAACGTCCATAGTTACACCAAAATAACTTGCCAAAGCAGGGGCAAGCGTGATATCAGGCAAAGCTATATTATTCTCCCATTTGCTAACCGCTTGAAAGGAAACGCCAATACTATCCGCAAGCTGTTCTTGCGTAACGCCGCGCTGTTTTCTCAATTCTTTAATTTTGTTTCCAATATTCATAAATTTACCTCCGAATTTCAAGGCGGCGCCTGCCTTGTGCTTTTATTATATCACGACGATCTTTTTTTTGACAATAACTGCTTAAACGAGATTTTTCAACTGTCGGTTGAAAAGTAAAAACGCACCACCAATGTAGATGATGCGTTTTCCTGCTTTATGGTAGGCACTCCAAGGCAGTCTCTTCTTTTTTATCCAAACACATATTTCTCTCCCGGCTGGAAGATGTGATATGCCTGCCGGGAACCGTGCCGCTCCTGTGCGTCCACGAAGGATGCGGCGGAGATTCCGTTCACGGTATACAGATCAAAGTGCATGGGAATGAGCAGGGAAGCGTGGATCTCCCGTGCCAGCGTCACCGCTTCCAGTGCGTTCATATTGCCGATCACGTTGTCCGACAGACGGTAGTAATCCCGGCCGTTTACCGGAAGGAGTGCCACGTCCGCCGTGCCGATCTTTTCCTTCAGTCCGTCGTAGAGACAGCAGTCGCCGGCGTGGTACAGCGTGTGTTTCCCCAGCGTCAGCTTGTAGCCCATTTCCTCAAAATCGCCGTTTTTATCGGTGTGCAGTACCTCGTGGGCGGCGGCAATAGGCTGTACCGGGATGCCGTCCAGCGAGAGCATCTCGCCGTCCCGTGCGGGGAGGATGGAATCCACCGGCACACCGAAGCCTGCCACCTTCGGGATAATGGGTGCGGGAAGAATATATTTCGCTTTGCTGTTTACCCGTGCCAAAACGGAGAGCGTGTCCGGATCGGCGTGATCCATGTGACCGTGAGAGCAGAAAACGTAGTCCACGAAATCCAGTTCCGCGGGGTTGATCGGCGGGGCAAAATTGCGGTGCCAAAGCCCGCTGTCGTTTTCCTCCGCCGCATGGCGGCGGTCCACAGAGTCGGACAGATAAGGATCAAACAGCAGATACTTCCCCCGGAATTTTACGAGAAAGGCTTCCTGCCCCAGGTACCAGAGTGCCAGCTGATTCTCGGTCAGTTCCGTTTTCAAAATAGCGTTTTTCATATGCGGCCGCCTCCTTTATGAAAGGTATCCGGATGCAGATTGGCGAGTCCTGCTTCGGACGTTTCTTTGTAGCGTCGGGACATATCCCGGCCGGTCTGCTTCATGATGGTGATTACGTTGTCCAGCGAGATCTTTCTCGTTTCGCTGAGGAAACTGGAGAGATTCACCGCGTTGATCGCCCGCATGGCGGCAACGGCGTTGCGTTCAATGCAGGGGATCTGCACAAGACCGCAGATGGGATCGCAGGTCAGCCCCAGATGATGCTCGATGGCGATCTCCGCCGCGTATTCGATTTTATCAAGACTGAGCCGGAACAGCTCGGCCAGTGCCGCCGCCGCCATAGCGCAGGCGGTGCCTACCTCTGCCTGACAGCCGCATTCCGCCCCGGAGATGGAGGCGTTGGTTTTGATCAGATTACCGATGAGCCCGGCCGTGGCAAGTGCCTCCAGAATCTGCCGGTCGGTGAAACGGTGCTTGTCCCGCTGGTAGTACAGAACGGCGGGAAGCACGCCTGCCGCGCCGCAGGTAGGTGCCGTGGCGATGGTGCCGCCGGCGGCATTCTGCTCGCTGACTGCAAAGGCATAGGAGCAAACGAGACGGTTTTCCCGTGTTTCCGCCGTTTCGTCCACGTGCTGCATCTCGTGAAGATAGCGTGCCTTCCGATGGACATTGAGCCCGCCGGGGAGGATGCCTTCTGCATTCAGCCCTTCGTCGATGGCGGACTGCATCGTTTCCCATATGGTGGAAAGGTAGTCCCAGATCTGCTCGCCTTCCGTTTCCTCCACGTACTGCCATAACCGTATTCTCTTTTTGCGGCAATAGGCGGCGATGTCGTGGAACTGCGTCATGCTGTAAACGAGAGGGGCGTCGGTGACTGTTTCGTTTTCGGCGGCGATCCGTCCGCCGCCAATGCTGAAAATGCGACGTTTCCCAAGCAGGGTTTCTCCCCGGTATGCGGTAATATCCAGCGTGTTGGGATGGGGCACGGGGGTGGCGGTGTCCCATAGGATCTTCACGGGCAGGGGAGAAAAGGTTCGCTCTATTACGGTATCCGTACCGTGACCTTTGCCCGTTTTGGCAAGAGATTCATACAGCGTGACGGTGAGGCGGTCTGCCCCCGGATATTCCTTCAGAAACTGCTTGCAGGCACGCTCCGGTCCGATCGTGTGGGAACTGGACGGTCCGCGGCCGATGCGGTACAGCTCCGTGAGGGATTCCATACCGTTTGCGGCCCCCCGTATAAATTCACTGCCGGCGGAAAGAAGATCTTCGCCGATGCCGGGGAAATGCTGTCCCAGCCGGAACAGATTTTCCGTAGAGGGCAGGGCAAGGCCTCTTTCCCACCGGGAGACGGTCTTGGCCGTTACCTCCATCATCTCTGCCAGCATTTGCTGAGAGATGCCGGCGGCACGTCTTCGCTCTGCCAGTTTTTTTGCAAAAGAGGAAAGTATCATTGTGTGCCTCCGTGTGTTTTTCGCAGGAAAACGGATCTGCCGGAGAGTTTATCGGCAGTTTACGCCGGAAAGAGCGGTCAGTACGACCTCCGTATTGGCATCCTTTTCGGGGATCAGCCGCACGCGGCGGATCGCCTTTTCCGGGTTGGGATTACGCCACTCCCAGCGATACAGGGTGACGGGCGTGCCGTCTGCCGTTTTGCTTTCGATTCCGTCGGTAAAATACGTGCCGGAATAGCCGTTGTGCCGGTAGTATCTGTCCGGGAACGGCTGATTCTGCCGGCGTGCCCAGTGGCTGATATTGCCGCCGTAGGACACGGGAAGAAGCACGGTGCTGCCGTCCTCGTAGGTGATCTCGTAATTCGCAATCACTGTGAGGGCGATCCACGGGATCCGGGTGCATTTCCGGGAGGCCGTGTGGGTGAAGATCAGGGCGTCACAGTGGGTGTTAACGATGCAGTCCACGGGCTCGGCTTTCACGTCCGGGAACGTGACCGGGGCAGAGAGAAGCACGGTTTCTTCTCCCGTGAGCGGGGATTCGCCCCGCAGCTGATTCCGCACGGCGGGGATCAGCGATTTGATCTTCTGATCGTAAGCGCAGCGGAGATGCTTTGTGTACGAGGCGGACCAGAGCATCTGTGCGGTGTAGATCAGATCGTAGATCTTGCCTTCCCGTCCCAGCACTTCTTCCTGATTTCCTACCCAGAAGGAAAGCTGACCGCCCATAATTCCGGGCTGTACGATACGCTCCTCGTAGCGGGGAAAGTGGCTGGAATAGAGATTGCCGATGCCTACGTTAAAGCCGTTTTTCAGCAGGTGGGTCTCGATGTCCTTTTCCAGATGAAAATACCAGATAAAGTCCAGAAGGATCACGTCCTTGGGGATCAGCTGAAGTGCCCGGGGCGTTTTATAGATGGTGACCGGCTGAAGCATGTCCGCCCAGATCATCATGCGGAGTCCCTTTTTCGTCAAGTATTCGTGATACCGGCACACGTCGGCGGCGTACAGCTCCGCCGGATCCTTGTCCTTGCAGCGTGGGCACACGCCGATCTGATACACCTCGTCGTGCCCCATGTGTACATACCGCTGGGGACGTACGGTGTCCAGAATTTCCTCCAGCAGATCAAAAACGATCTCGTAGGATTTTTCATTGGACGGACAGTAGGAGTGGGGATAGAACTGATCGGGCGGTACGTCGGCGGACAGCTCATCCACAGATTTGGCTACGGCACCTTCCTCCAACTCGGCGATCTCCGGGTGGGCGATGGTCAGATACTGCACGTGACCGAGAGACTGCACCTCGGGAATCACGTCGATGCCGAAGGAACGGATATAATCGGCAAATGCTGCCACGTCTGCCTTCTCCACGATGCCCTTGCCACCCACCTCCACGTGGGGATAGGCCGGCCATTCGCCGGCGGCTGTGCGGCGTTTTACTTCCAGCAGTGCGTCGTTGATCTCCGGGTGGGACTCGTACCGCATACCGCCGCCCAGCTCCATGATCACCGCGTTATAGCCGAGAGGGGAGAGCAGATACTTCACCAGCCGGCGGGCAAACTCCATTTCTTCCGTGCCGGGCAGATACATATGCACGCCGCGCAGCGGCATACGGGGGGCGTCCTTTACGGCGAAAGCCGGGATGCTGTCGCCAACGATCCGTTTCAAAAGGTTTTCGCCCGCCATCACAAATCCCCGCAGATCCCGTGCGTACAGAAATGCCGAAGCTTCGGTGACTACGACGCGGTATCCGTTTTCCGTCAGCGCCGGATCATAGCGGAAATGGAGAGCGGCGGCATCGGCTTCCGAAAGCGTCCGTCCGGTCTGTTCCGCGAATTTCTCCGCAAAAACGGCAGCGGCGGCACGGCTGTCCTTGCAGTCTGCCACGTAGGCGGTGATGGCGGAAAGAGGAAGCGCGCCTTCTTTTTCGTAATTGATATTTGGGATGGGGAACTGAGGGATGCGTTCAGTGCTGTCGGTGCCGTAGATGTCGATGGCGTCAACGTCAAGGGCAGAGAAGCAGAGAGCGAAATCGATCACGAAGGATTCTACCGCTTCTCCCACCGTCAGTACGGCTTTGGAGGCGGTAATCTTTTCACCGGTTTCCGCCCCGTAGCGCGCCAGCACCCGGGTGCGGTCTGCCGTGCGGATCACGATCTCATAGGGAGCGCCTTCCGTGCCCAGTGCGATGCAGATATCACTGATAAAGCAGGGGGCGCCCATCTCCACCGTCATGGAAATGCCGTCGTCCATGATCTCCGTCCAGCCCACCAGCATTTTCTGACCGAGAAACGGATTGCCGGCCGTTTTAACAGCCGGTTCCTTGCCCGTTTCCCAGCGGGTAAGCGTATAGGTGATGGCCGCTTTGCGGCTCAGATTTCCGATAAACATATAAGAAAAAACCTCCTTACGGGATACGTGTTTTTTACAGAAAAAGTATATCATAAATGCACGGTATTGTCAATAAACGAAAGGCTGGAGCCGGCTTTTCCGTCTCCGTTTTTCAAAAGATATTGACAAAATCCGCCGCCGTGCTATAATAGATAAAGCGATAATCGATTTTTGAAGTAACGAGGCGAAAGCGTGAATACCTTTGTAAGTGCGGCTCTCATCGGGGCGATCGTTCTGATCTTTACCGTGCAGAGTTTTTTCAGTAAGCTGTATACGAAATATTATCCGGGCGATCCTTCTGCCGTGACTACTGTGTTTTCCATCGTGGGAGGCGTCACCTGCATTTTTTTCGGATTTATCCTGTCGGATTTTTCCTTTACGCCGTCTCTTCCCACGGTGCTGTTTGCCATTCTCAATACGGGACTTCTGATCCTGTTCAACGTCTGCATGCTGGGGGCGGCACGCACCGGCCCTTACTCCATTCTCATGGTCTGCAAGCAGTCCGGCGGGTTTATGCTGCCTACTGTGGTGGCCATATTCTACGGAGATCGGCTGTCCGTTCTGCAATGGTTTGCTCTTTTCGTGATCGTGATCGCCATCTATATGGCTACGCACAAGGATGAGGCGGACGGCAAGACGACAAAGACGCAGAAGTGGTTTTATCTCTACTGCGCGGGGCTGTTTTTCGCTAACGGCGCGTACGGCTCGGTACTGAACGTGCAGCAGCTTGTTGCCGGTGCTGAGGAAAAAGAAGAAATGCTGATGCTGACCAATTTTCTGATGTCGCTGGTGATGATCGGCTACGGTCTGTTCAAACGCCGGGGGAAATTCCTCTCCGATTTCCGGCAGACGAAAAAATCCTTTTTCTTTATGGCTGTGGCCGCCGTTCTTTCCGCCACTGCCGGATATATTATGGTGTATCTGATTCAGTTTGTGAATATCACCATGCTGTATGCGTTCAATCATTCCGGTATTCTCTTGTGCAGTATCTTCTGCTCCCGGGTGATTCTGAAAGAGAAGCTGTCAAGACTGAATTACGCCGGGTGTTTTTTGCTCTGCCTTGGGCTCAGCGGACTGGCACTGCTGTGATTTCAACAAAAAAAGGATGCCGCTCTATCTGTGCGGCATCCTTTTTCTATATTGTCATTTCTCCATGACCGCTTGTGCGTAGCGAACGGCTTCCATGGCGTCTTTGGCGTATTTGTCCGCCCCCATTTTGTCGGCGTATTCCTTCGTCAAGACCGCACCGCCGACCACTGTTTTGCAGAACGGTGCTTTTTCTTTCAGCAGCCGTACCGTTTCCTCCATGGCAGGGACCGTGGTGGTCATTAGTGCACTGAGTCCGGCAAAATCGGCGTGGGATTTGAGCACCGCTTCCACTACCGTGTCGGGTGGCACGTCCTTGCCCAGATCGATCACGTCAAAGCCGTAATTCTCAAGGAGCAGCTTTACGATGTTTTTGCCGATGTCGTGAATGTCGCCGTGTACGGTAGCGATGACGAACGTGCCTTTACCGGCCGGGCGTTCGCTTCCTGCCATGTGGGACTTGATGGCCTCAAAGGCACTTTTGGCGGCTTCCGCACTCATGAGAAGCTCCGGCAGATAGACCGTTTTCTTTTCAAAGCCTTCGCCCACCGTGTTCAAAGCCGGGATGATCTCGCCGTTTACAATATCCAAAGGGGCCGTGGTGCGGAGCAGCTCTGCCGTGATCTCATGCGCTTTCCCCGTCATGCCCTTCCGGATGGCCTTCTGCAGTTCAGACGCGTACTGCTCCGGGGATTTTTGCTCCGCGGGCAGGGGCGTGCCTGACGGGGCGGCGGTAAAGGACGGTGCCTCGCGGATATAGTCCGCACAGTTTTCGTCCAGTCCCTTCAGTGCCCGGTACGTGTAGTAGGTTTTCATCATATCCGCCGAATAGGGATTCATGATAGCGGCGGACAGTCCGTTTTCCAGTGCCAGGGAGAAAAACGTGCCGTTGACGGCATCCCGGTTGGGCAGACCGAAGGAAACGTTGGAAACACCAAGGGAAGTGTGACAGCCCAGCTCCGACTTGATCCGGCGAAGGGCAGTGAGGGTGGCAAGGGCGGCGGTACTGTCCGCACTGACCGTCATAGCCAGTGTGTCAAAGATAATATCCTTTTTGTCGATGCCGTATTCGGCGGCTTTTCGCAGAATCTTTTCCGCAATGTCAACCCGGCCGTCCGCCGTTTTCGGAATACCGTTTTCGTCCAGCGTCAGAGCCACGGCCACGCCGCCGTATTTTTTCATCAGCGGGAAAACGGCGTTCATGCTTTCTTCCTTGCCGTTTACGGAATTGATCAGTGCCTTGCCGTTGTAGCGGCGAAGGGCGGCCTCCATGGCAGCGGTATCGGCGGTGTCGATCTGCAAGGGCAGATCCAGCACGGCCTGCAGTTCCGTCACGGCATCGGTGAGCATGGCGGGCTCGTCAATCTCCGGCAGTCCCACGTTTACGTCCAGAATGTGGACGCCCTTTTCCTGCTGGTTTACGCCCTCCGTCAGGATGTAGTTGATATCCTTTTCCAAAAGGGCCTGCTTGAACCGCTTTTTGCCCGTGGGATTGATCCGCTCTCCGATGAGGATCGGCTCTTTATCAAATGCCACCGCGTGGGTGTAGGAGGAGACTACGGTGCGTTCTTTCGGCGTGATTGGCAAAGGCGAAAGGGAAGCCGTCTCTTCGGTAAGTGCACGGATGTATTCGGGTGTGGTGCCGCAGCAGCCGCCCACGGCACGAACGCCTTTTTTGACCAGCTCGCCCACTTCCCGGCCAAACTGACGGGGCGTTACGTCATAAACGGTTTTTCCGTTTTCCATTTTGGGAAGCCCTGCGTTGGGTTGAAGAACCACCGGGACGGAAGCGTAGGCAAGCAGCTCCTCGATCACGCCGGAAAGCTGTTTTGGCCCAAGGGAACAGTTGGCACCGATGGCGTCCGCACCCATGCCTTCGAGAAGAGCGGTCATGGCGGCCGGGGATGCACCGGTCATCAGCTTTCCGTCCGCTCCGTAGGCGTTGGTGACGATCACGGGCAGATCGGCGTTTTCCCGGGCGGCAAGCAGGGCGGCCTTCGTTTCGTAGGCATCGTTCATGGTTTCGATCAGGATCAGATCTGCCCCGTATTTTTTGCCCAGGTGCACAGTTTTGGCAAACAAAGATACCGCATCCTCAAAATCCAATTCGCCCAGGGGCTTCAGCAGCTTGCCCGAGGGGCCGATGTCCAAAGCGATGAATTTTTCCTGTGGAGCATTGCTTTCCCGGCGGGCGGCATCGGCGTTTTCGATGGCTGCACGAATGATCTGCTCCAGTTCTTCATCGGAGAATTTGAGAGCGTTTGCCCCAAACGTATTGGCGGTGGCCACGTGACTGCCGGCATCAAAATACGCCTTGTGAATGGCGGTGATCACCTCCGGATGGGTGAGATTCCACCGTTCCGGCAGCTCGCCCGGGGCGAGCCCTTCTGCCTGCAGAAGGGTACCCATGCCGCCGTCCAGCCGGACGATATTGTTTTTCAAAAATTCGGAAAAGTTCATAGAATACCTCAAAGGATGTTGTATTGTGTCAACCCGGCAGTCCCACGAAGGCGGTGACGGATTTTGAGGGGGACATGGAAAGGCTGTCGTTCAGAGTGAGCCCGATCTCCCTTTGGGGATGCAGTACGGCAAAGATCTCTTTCTGCACGGAAAGGAGCAGGTCCCCGTAGCCGGGGCTGAACCGGGGGCGTGGACGCACGCCGTACCGTACGGCGATCTCCTCGCAGAACCGATCGCACACCGCTTCGATCTGCTCCGCACCGATTGCCTGAAAAAGCAGTGCCTTTGCCGGGGCGATCCGGCTGTATCGCTGGATCAGCCGATCCGGGGCCAGTCCGGCGGTGGCGGCGAAGAGGATGACGCGCCCGCATCCGGCAAGATTTTGGGACAGGTGCCGGGAATTTGTGGAAAACACGCCGAAATCGCACACCGTTTCCTGCAGCGAAAGGGGAAACTCCGCATAGCACACCTGCCCGGTGCATTTCCCATCCGTTTCCGCAAGACACTCGTCCAGCAGCGCCGCCGTGATCCCGTCTGCTTTGGAAGTACCTGCATACCGCAGGATCTCCGCCTTGTTCACGGGCAGGGCGGAAAAGGACGTTTTCAAAACGGTGATACTCATTTGCCCAGTATATCCGAAAGATTCGCCTGAATCTTCTCGGCCACGTCCGGCTTGTTCATGGAGTATACGTGCACGTTGGTAATGCCGTTGGCGTACAGATCGATGATCTGGTCCGTGGCGTAGGCGATGCCGGCCTGCTTCATGGCGGCGGGATCGGTGCCGAACTTGTCCACCAGACTTTTGAACCGCTGGGGGACGAAGGAGCCGGAAAGCGCAATGGCACGGGCCACCTGATTGCCGTTGGTGATGGGCATGATACCGGGAACGATAGGAACGGTGATGCCTGCTTCCCGGATTTTGTAAAGGAAATTATACAGAAGATTGTTGTCGAAAAACATTTGCGTGGTAAGAAAATCGCATCCGGCGTCTACCTTTTCCTTCAGCCGGAGAATGTCGTCCCGCTGGTTTTCGCTTTCCGGATGGATTTCCGGATAGCAGGCACCGCCGATACAGAAATCCCTGTCCGATTCCTTCAGTTCCCGTATGAGATCGATGGCGTGGCGGTACGCCCAGCCGCTGCGGTCGGCGTTTTGGAGGTCGGCGGGGATGTCGCCCCGGAGTGCCATTACGTTGGAAAGACCGGCCTCTTTTATCTGCCGGATCTTTTCCCGCACCGTTTCCCGGGTGGAGGATACGCAGGTAAGATGAGCAAGGGTGGGCACGCCGTACAACTCTTTTATGTTTTTGGCAATATCCAGCGTGTATTTGCTGGTGCCGCCGCCGGCCCCGTATGTAACGCTCATGAACGCCGGGCGGAGCCGGGCAATCTCCTCCGTTGCAACTTTTACGCTGTCAAAGGCGGTTTCGGTTTTCGGCGGGAATACTTCAAAGGAAAGGGAGAGCGTGCGTTTGTTCAGCAGATCGATGATTTTCATGGGGCACGTCCTTTCGGTATTTTATAATTTATTATACACCCGTACCGGCAGGGGAATCAATAGATTTTCCAAAGATTGCGGTGAATAAAGGAAAAAACTGCCGGAAAGACGAAGGCCGCCCGGCAGTTTTTGAGATTAGAAAATCTTATCGGGATTGAGAATTCCCTTGGGATCAAAGACGGCCTTGATGCCCCGCATCAGCTCAATGGACGCCGGATCGGCCGATTCGTACAGGTACGGCTTTTTCGCGTAGCCGATTCCGTGCTCGCCGGAAACGGCACCGGCCAGTGCATGGGCTTTTTTATACATGGCGTCCATGGCCTGCCCCAGCTTATCCTGCCAATCCGTTTCGGAAAGATCGTCCTTCAGCACGTAGATGTGCAGATTGCCGTCGCCGGCGTGGCCGAAGCTCTTGATGCGGATGCCCACTTCCTTTTGCAGTTCGTGGGAAAATTCCACCATTTCGTGTACCCGGTTGCGGGGAACCACCACGTCCACCTCGTCCATCTCCGTGGTGGAGGACTTGATGGCCTCCAGAAACGCACCTCTTGCCTTCCAGATGGATTCGTCTCTCTCCTCCGTGTCGGATATGTAGATATCGGGTGCACCTTCCTTGAGGCAGATCTCCGCTACGTTTTCGTAGTACGCTTCGATCTCCTCCCGGCTGTTGCCGTCGAATTTGAGGAGCAGATAGGCGTCCGCACTGCTGTCCGGGAATTTCCGTCCCAGATAACTTTCGCTGTCCAGAATAACCTCCCGCTGCATAAATTCGATGGCCGTGGGAACGCATTTTGCCTTGATGATCTTCGGCACGGTGCCGATGGCTTTTTCGAGCGTGGGGAAGGGGATCAGAAGGCTGATGGTCTTCTGCGGCAGGGGGATCAGCTTCAGAATGGCCTTGGTGATGACGCAAAGGGTTCCCTCCGAGCCGACGATCAGATCCTTCAAAGCGTAGCCGGAGCTGTTTTTTACGATCTTTCCGCCCAGCTGCAGGATCCGTCCGTCGGTGAGAACGACTTCGAGCCCCCGTACGTAATCCCGGGTTACGCCGTATTTTACCGCGCGCATGCCGCCGGCGTTGGTGCTGATGTTGCCGCCGATGGTAGCGGTTTTTTCGCCCGGATCCGGGGGATACAGAAGCCCGTTTTCCTCGGCAAAAGCGGCAAGCTCCATGAGAAGAACGCCCGGCTCCACCGTGACGGTGAGGTTTTCCTCATCCAGTTCCAGAATACGGTTCATCATGGTGAAATCCAGTGCAATGCCGCCCCGCATGGGAACGCACGCACCCACAAGGCCGGTGCCGCTTCCCCGGGCGGTGACGGGGATCTCATTTTCATAAGCGTATTTCATGATCCGGGAGACTTCGTCCGCCGAGGTTACTTTCACCGCAATATCGGGGAAGTGCCGGGTGCTGCTCAGCTCGTCCCGGGAATAGTCCTCGCTCATCTTTTCGCCGTAGTATACCCGGTTTTCGTCGCCGACGATGGTTTTTATATCCAAATAATTCTTTTCAGAGAACATGCTTATTCTCCTTTCAGCTTCTTTATGAGAAGCGGCACGACCTCGTACAGATTACCTACGATGCCGTAATTGGCAAACTTGAAAATGGGTGCGTTTTCATCGGTGTTGATGGCGATGATGCAGTCCGAATTCCGCATACCTACCGCAAACTGGATGGCACCGGATACGCCGCAGGTGATGATCAGCTTCGGGCGGACCGTTTTGCCGCTGAGACCGATCTGCCGGGTGGGCTCTACCCAGCCGGATTCCGCCATGGGGCGGGTGGCGGCCAGCTCGCCGCCCAGAAGGGATGCCAACTCTTCCAGCATGGCAAGATCTTCTTTGGCTTTCACACCCCGTCCGGCAACGACCAGAACGGACGCACTTTCGATCGTTTTCATCTTCGGCTTGGGATCCACCGACAGCACCTCCATTCGGGAGGCGAGCTTTTCCTGTGGGATGGAGCGCCGTACGATCTCACCGGCGGCTGTTTCCGTCCGTGCCGGGGCTTCCATGATTTTATACCGGACGGTGGCAAGCTGGGGACGAGTGTCCGGCGTATGGATCTCTGCCATAATGTTGCCGCCGAAGGCCGGGCGGATCTGAATAAGATCCGTGTTTTCATCTATGTCCAGAACCGTGCAGTCTGCCGTAAGACCGGTGCGGAAACGGGCGGCTACCCGGGGGGCAAGCTGTCTGCCCACGGCGGTGGCACCCACCAGGATGGCACAGGGCTTGACAGTATTGATAAAATCTTCAAATACGGCAGTATACGGCTCGATGACGTAGTGTGCCAGCGTTTCGTTTTCGTAAAGATATACTCTGTCCACGCCGTAGTGGAGCAGTTCCTCGGCAGCGGTGCCGATCCGATCGCCCATGAATACGCAGTACACCTTCTGCCCGATCTTGTCCGCTAGCTCTCTGGCCTTGCCGATCAGCTCAAGGGTAACGGGATGGATGACGCCTTCCTCGTGATCCACGTACACGGCGATGCCCTGCCACTGGGATTTGTCGACGGCGGCTGACGCCGTCTCCTCGATCTCCACCGCACCGGCAGGCCCTTTTTTCTGGCACAGCTTGCACATTTTACAGGCGGCGGAAACGGAGACCTTTCCGTTTTCGTATTCCAGTGCACCAAAGGGGCACAGCTTCAGAAAAGAGGGAACGTCCGCAATCTTTTCCTCGTGAATAATTAGTTTTGCCACGGTGATCTCCCTCCTTATATCAGTTTCAGATCGTTGATTTTTTCGTGGATGCGTTCCGCCAGACGAGCCGGATCATCCTTCCACACTTCATGCTCCGTGCGGCTCTCCGGCGGGAAAATACGGTGCACCTTTGTGGGGGAGCCGTCCAGGCCGAAGTTTTTCGGATCGCTGTCCGTAAGATCGGCCGCCGTGATCTCCGTGATGGGGCGGTCCGCACTATCCTTCTTCTTTATGTAAGAGGGGAGACGGGGCTGGAAAATATCCTTTTCCACACTGATAACGCAGGGGAAATGGATCCTTGCCGTTTCCAGTGCGGTGGGAATATCCATTTTCACGGTAATATCCGCATTTGTAACGCTGTCAATGGCAACGATGTTGGCAACGGAGGGAATACCCAGCCATTCCGCCATTTCCGGGCCTACCTGGGCGGTGTCGCCGTCGGTGGTCTGCTTGCCGCAAAGGATCAGATCGTAATCTCCCAGCGTGCGGATTCCCTCTGCCAGCGTGTAGCTGGTGGCCAGCACGTCCGCACCGGCGAATTTCCGGTCGGTGAGAAGATAGCCCTCGTCCGCACCCATGGAATACGCCTCCCGGATGATAGCCTTTGCCTGGGGCGGGCCCATGGTGATCACCTTTACGGTGCCCCCCATCTTCTGCCGGAGCTGCAGTGCGGTCTCCAGTGCGTACAGATCGTACGGATTCATTTTGGAGTCCACGCCGCTTCGTTTCAAAACACCGGTAGCCGGATCCACTTCCACCTTGTTCGTTCCGGGCACCTGTTTTATGCATACGATAATATTCATATAAAAATATCTCCATAATGGGATAGTTTTGTTACAACAGAGAGATTATAACATGTTTGTTTCCACAAGTCAACCGTTTACCGCAGAGTTTCTTTTGTATATTTTGTGAATTTTATCGATTTGAATTTGTGCGACGGGACAAATAATTAACAATGAGGGACATTTGCTTGCGTTCGTCGGAAAAAGCGATTATAATTATGATGTAATACGCGGCGGAAGGGTGAGAGACAAAACGATGCAGTCGAGGCTGAATGATTACTATATTACCGTATCCGACGAGCATCTTTCCCTTGCGGTGTACTGGTTCCGATCCGTTCTCGGAGAGAAGGAGAGTCTGCTTGTGGCAAATTCCAGGCATCGCTTTTTTGAACTCCATTACGTGCTTTCGGGTGCACTCATCATGCGGCTGGAGGGAGAGGAGCGAAAGCTTTCTGCCGGTACGCTGATCCTGATTCCACCGAGGTGCGTCCATGAGATCACCTGGGCCGATGAGGGAACGGAAAAACTGGTGTTCGGATTCGACGCACAAGCGAAAACGGATGCGGTGGCACGCCGGCTGTGGCGTGTGGACGGGCAGTGTGCCCGGGAAACGAAAGCTTTGCGTGCACTTGCTGATATTCTTCTCCATACCGAGCACGAGGATACGAATCTGCGGGCGATCCAGATCCGCTGTCTGACGGAGGCGTTTTTTCTGGAGGCTTTGTCCCTTCTCGTGCCGGGCGATCCGGAGGCGGCACCGCCTCCCACGGAGAAAAAGGCCTGCTCCAATCGGGAACTTTCGGACCGGCTGCAGAAAGCCATCGCCGAGGGCGTCCGGGGCGGCTGTGCCACCGTGTCCTGGCTGGCCGACCGTCTGTATATCAGCCGGCGGCAGCTTCTGCGGTTCTGTCAGGAGAAATACGGCAAGACGCCCAGCCAGATGATCGAAGATGAAAAACTGAATTTCATCCGGGAGATTCTGGCGACTACGGATCATACCCTGTCGGAAATCGCCTTTATCACCGGCTTTTCCAGCGAACATTCCCTGATCCGCTTCTTTCGGGAGAGGGAGGGGTTCACCCCCCACGTTTACCGAAAAAATGCAACTATGTAAGAATAAATCAAGGAGAAACAGAAGTGGAATTTTTAAAGAAGAAAGCCGCCGTTCCCGGTGCGTTTCCCACGATGATCACCCCGTATACGGAGAAAGGCACGGTGGATTTTGAAGCCATCGACGCCCTTACGGAGTGGTACTGGAAAAACGGATGTGCCGGCATTTTTGCCTCCTGCCAGTCCAGCGAGATCCATTTTATGGCGGAGGACGAACGGGTTGCCATTGCGGATCGGACGAAAAAAGCGGCGGACGCTTTGGCCAAAGCCGACAAGAGCCGTGCTCCGATGACGGTGATCGCCTCCGGACACGTGTCCGATTCCTTTGAGGCACAGGTGCGGGAGCTTACCCGGATTGCCGAGACCGGCGTGGACGGGGTGATCTGGATCACCAACCGGCTGGATATAGCCAACACCGGCGACGATGCCTGGCTTGCCGATGCGGAGCGTCTTCTGAAAGCCCTGCCCCAGGAGACGGTGCTGGGACTGTACGAGTGCCCCAATCCCTACAAACGGCTGCTCACAACCGCCATGCTGAAATGGTGCCTGTCTACCGGAAGATTCCGCTATATCAAGGATACCTGCTGTGATGCGGCCGAGATCGCCCGCCGCATGGAGCTTCTCCGGGGCACGCCGCTGAAACTGTATAACGCCAACGCACAGACGCTTCTGCCCGCACTCCGCTGCGGTGCCGCCGGCTACTGCGGCGTTATGGCCAACTTCCACCCGGCACTGTACGCCTGGCTTATCGACAACTTTGAGAAATATCCCGAAATGGCGGAAAAGGTGGCGGCAAATCTCAGCATTGCCGCATTCACGGAGTATCTGGCATACCCGATCACGGCAAAGTATCATTTGTCCGCTATTGAGAATATTTCCATGTCCCTTTTGGCACGCTCCCGGAAGGCGGAGGCGTTCTCTGATTACGACGTGCTCTGCGTCCGTCAGATGGATCTGTGCATGCGTCAGCTGATGGATGAGGTTGAGAAACTGTAAAGTAAGCGTGACACTTTTATACAGACAAAACTCCCGACAGACTGTAAAATCTGTCGGGAGTTTTTTTCAGTTCTGTGCAATGGGCGTGATGACCACTTTTCCCTCACTATCAAGCAGGGGTGTCAGTCCGCCGGAATAGCCGCTTTGATGATAGACGTAGTTCACGCCGGTGATTCTGTCCACCCAGATTTCCGTGCAGGACAGGTTGCCCTGGGAGTAGATTTTCACAAACCGTTCATTGCCTGCCATGGTATTGCCTCCTTATTTCTTCACCGGCCGGGGCATGTCTTCCGAATTGTCCGCGCAGGTGTTGTGGTTTTCCACCACCAGCACCTTGGCGTCCCGGCTGACCTCCAAAGCGTGCCAGGTGGCCTTCGTTACGTTGTAGATCTTATTTTTCTCCAGAGGGAATTCCTCGGCGTTCTCGCCGATGATCAGCGTGGCCGTGCCCTCAAGCAGGACGAACACCTCGTCCGTCAGCAGATGGCGGGACATTTTCGTGGGCTTGTCAAAGTTTTCCCCGAAATTGATCATGGCAACGCGCCAGTCTTCAAAGTGCATGGTGGCGTTGTAACCGGCACCGTTATATTCGTATACTTCCAGTCCCATCTTTTACTCCTTGCTTTCGAATGCGGCGATCTCTGCTTTTCTCGCCATCAGCTTGCCGGAGAATACCTCAAAGCCTGCCTCGAAATACCGGGGCATCCACAAAGCCTTGTGCTCCTCGTAGGCCGCGTCCAAACGTGCCATCAGCTCCGTGCGTTTGGCTTCGTCCAGTTTGCCGGTGATCTTGATTTTGAAGATCTCCGCACCGATCATGATCAGCTCGGCAGTGAGCAGTGCCTCTCTTTTCAGGATCGGCTCAAACTCGGCGGCGGCAAAGGTATCTTTCATCCGGGACACGTATTCGATCACGTTGTCCTGATAGAAGGTGTCGATGTATTTGTCCGCGTCAAAGATCCAGTTGTCCTTGCCGTAAACCAGCTTTCTCTCCGAGATCGGTACGAAGAGGGAATAAGCACTCATGGTCATGCCGTGGGTGCGGTGCTGCTCCAGATGGTAGTACTTGCCCAGACGGTACATGTACTCACCGATGTTTTTGCCGTGGAATACGTTTTTGTCAAGATACTCGAAGGCACTGAAGCGGAAATCGTTCTTGAACGTCTGTCTGTCCTGTGCGGGGCCCACGTTCCAGGCGTACTGACCAGCCATAGCACAGGGGTAGTAGCTGTTGATGAAGGACTGGGAGTGACCGTCCGTGGGCATACCCCAGTCGGTGAGAAGGAAGCCGGCGGCACCATACCGTTCACCCAGCTCGGCGGCGGTACGTACGTTGAATTCCATGGTGTCCACGCGGGAAGTGAGGCATTCCCACTCGGCCGTACCGGGGGCAACGTAGAAACGAACGCCCTTTTCCTTCAGCACGCGGCATCTCTCTTCCATCATCTGGGTGGAAATGATGCCGTAGCCCCATTCCACCGCGGTGGCATTCTTGGGGAACTTGTCGAAGGATTCCGGATGGCTGATGATCATATCGTCCCAGAACTGGATCTCCTTGCCGTATTTTTCGTTGACGAGAGTGTTCAGCTTGTTCAGATATTTTACGAATACGTTGTCAATGCCGTCCACCTCGCAGGCCTTTTTCGTCTGATAGTTGCCAAGACCGAATGCCTCGTCCAGTCCGATGTGAGCGTACTTGGAGCGGAAATGGGGGAAGAGCGAGCCGTAGATCTTATCCATCAGCTCCACGGATTCATCCAGCAGCGGGTTGAGCGTGCCGAAAATCTCGTCCCCGTCGCTCAGTGCCAGGTGAGAAAGCTCCGGCTGTTTGAGCCAGGTATGCATATGGCCGAAGCTGTTCTGGTCGGGAACCAGATCGATAAACCGGTCGGCACAGTATTGATCGATCTCGTCAATATCCGCCTCCGTGAGACAGTCGATGTCCTTTACGTATTCCGGAAAAGCGGCGTACTTGAAGCAGAAGTTGTCCATGTACAGCTGAAATTCGTTGTATTTCAGGTCGGCCAGCAGATCCACGAAAGCAAGGATCGTTTCCTTTTTCGGCATCCGGGAACGGCTGATGTCCAGCATGTATCCGCGGCGGCCGAAGGTAGGCTTGTCGTGGATCTTTGTGAGGGGCATAGCGTCGCCGCAGCTTAAAAGAATCTGGCGGAGAGAGGTGGCGGCACGGAATTTTCCCTCGTCGGTGCAGCAGGTGATCTGTACCGCATCGGCCGTGATTTCAATATCGTATTCTTCCGAACGGTAATCCATGTCCCGGACAAAACGGATGGGAAGGGAATCGACGGTGCGGAAGAACGTGAGAAGATCGGCTTTCGCTTCGAATTTTTTGAGGGCACAGTTGCCGTCAAAATACTGTTCAGATTGCGGCTTTGGGAAAATCATATCGGTATCTCCTTGTTGTATGTTGTCCGCAGGTGTGTCTGCGGCTGCTTTTCTTTTTCATTATACAGAATACCGGTGAAAAAGTAAAGAGATTTGCAAAAAAAGGAGAAAAATTCCCCTCGGGAAGCGACCGCCAGGGGGAAAATCCACAGGTTTGTTATTGACATTCCGTACGGAGTGTGGTATAATCTAATCCGTATCGGGCCATTAGCTCAGTTGGTTAGAGCTCCCGGCTCATAACCGGTCGGTCCTGGGTTCGAGTCCCCGATGGCCCACCAAAATAAAAACACCCCTTCGGGGTGTTTTTATTTTGCCGCGCCAACTGCACCGACGAAGAACCCCTCCGCTGCTGTGCAGCGGATACGTTTGCGCCTGGGCGAACATCCGGTAAGAACAGCCGTTGGGCGCAAACGGGGGTTCAGAGTCCCCACCCCAAAGGGTGTGTTTTTGTTTTCCAACTACGAAGCAAACGTAAAAACGACTTGAACTGCGTCAAGTCGTTTTTTGTGCGTCATCATATGTCGCTTTCTATAAAATCAGGGCAATACGCGCCACGGGCGAAGTCTTCCGCCGGCAAGCAGAGGACGGAAAGCCTCGGCGTATTTTACGCCGCACTGGCGTCCCCAGAAGGATGCGCGGCTGCGTATTTCGTCCATGATATCAATGCCGTCATGCTCCGAAAGCCATACGATCTGGCTTTTGTGGCAGCCCATCATTTCCACCTTTTTTTCTATAACGCCGGTAACGTCCACGTATTCCGTGGGAATAAAATTCAGGCCGTCATCGGTATCGGCGTAATAGACGCAGGCAAGCGGGGCGGCCGATCCGAGTTCCGGATGAAAATGGGGGCAGGTTGCCGAAAACGAAGCGTTGAAAACCAGCTTTGACAGCTCTGCGTGGTCACTGCAGTAATCGTTGGGATCGTGGGTGATGATTACGTCCGGGCTTGCGTAGCGGATGATCCGGATCATTTCCAGGATCTGCTTCTCGCTTGCGGAATTCAGGGTCAAGTCGCCGAAATCCGCAGGAATATATGTAAATCCGGCCGCCGCACAGGAGCTTTTGGCTTCCTCAAACCGGATTTTCCGAAGCTCGTCCGGCATGATTACCATGTGCCCCATGTTTCCGTTTGCGGCTGTGCAGGAAAAAACCTCATGTCCTGCCTGTTTGTATCGCAAAAGAGTGCCGCCGCATTTCAGCTCCATATCGTCGGGGTGTGCCATTATGGACAGTATACGCATAATAAAACCTCCGCTTAAAATTTATGATAAAATAGATTTGTCCGTCAGCCCTCTTCCCGGCTCAATACCAGTACCGAACCTAAAATGAAAACGATACCTGTTGCCGAGAAAAGGGAAAGCGGCTCGTGGAATAAAAGAATACTGAAAACGGTTGCGGACATCGGCTCGATAATTGCCATTGCCGAGGCCACCCCTGCCGGGAGTGTTTTCAGGGACAGCGTGTATAAGAAGTAGGGGATCACAAAGGTAACCAGTGCGTGTGTGATACCAAGCAGTATGGTAAACGCCGGGCGGCGGAGAAGCAGCGTCCCCACGGCTGAAAAATCGCAGACAGATACGGCAAGTATTGCCGCAAAGAAAAAGCTGTAAAGCGTGGCGGTTATAGGATTGCATTTACGCCGCATCTGTATTTTGGTGAGAATGTTGTATATTCCGTAAGAAAGACCGGATAAAAGTCCCATTATAACGCCCGACGCATTAAACTGCATTCCGCCGGTGATGCCGGAGACAAGGGCACATCCAATGAGCATACATAGAACGGCAAGCCCTTTTTTCACCGTCAGCTTTTCCCCGAAGAAGGCAACGGACCACGCAAGCACGAGGGCAGGGGCCATATACATGAGGATCACTGCCGTTGCGATGGAGGTTTTCTGCATGGAGGAGTAATAAAACGACGCCGTCGTAAACAGCGTGATGCCGCTTCCAAGATACAGCGGCAGATCCTTCAGCCGGGCACGAAGTGCTTCTTTATTGAAAAATGCGGTGTAGAGGAGAAAGCATGGAAACGAGATCATCGTACGCAGTGCGGCGATCTGCACGGTGGCAAGATTTTCGCCGCTCCATATATTAACGAAGATTCCGGACGTGCCCCAGAGCACGCCGGCCAGAATGATAAAGATCAGTGCGTTTCGCTTCATGGCAGTATCCTCGGCTTTTATGAAGAATCAATCGCACACATTATAGCATAAATACGTCCGGGAATCAAGGGGAACCGCTGCAAATATGTGAATGAGTCCTTGCAATGACAATTTAGTTATCGATAAGCACGACGTTTTTTTGCTTCTGCCTAAAACTGTTTGGCAGGATTCTGCAAACATACTGATGAAAACTGGAGACTTTGCTTTGAAGACGGAAATTTTTCACAAGCCCCTTGCGCTTTTGGGAAAAATGTGATATACTCATTCCAGTACGTGCGGAAATCCCGCACACGAGTATCTGCTTATATTCTTGAGATGTTTTTCTGCATCTGTAAAAATGGAGGTATTACTATTATGGGTCTCTATGATGAATTCCGCTTTAAGCCTGCGTCCTTTCTGCCCCACAGCGATCTGCCGCTGGAGGAGCTGGAACGCATCCGCAATATCAAACGGGAGGATATGGAATACACCAACGAAAACGGCTTCAGTGTCCGCGTGGTGATGGATCCTACCCTGTGCCTGGTGCAGGATATGTTCTACCGCATCCTGATGAGCGATATCAACGATACGCCTTTCAGCATGATCTGCCCCAACCAGTGGCCCGGTGCCTATTCTGCCGTAGCCGAAATGCTGAACAAATTCAACGTAAGTGCACGCAACGTGCATGCCTTTGCTATGGACGAGTGGGCAGACGAGGACGGAAACGTGGCTCCTCTGACCTACGGTGCCAGCCTTGGCTATTCCTTCCGTAACCACTTCTACGGCCGTATCCGTGAGGATCTGCGTCCCGACGTGGAGCACTGGCACGTACATACCAATGAAAACAAGGGCACCGGCGTATACTCCCGCATGATCGAGGAGATCACGGGCGGCGGCGTGGACGTGGTATATACCGCGACTGGCTGGCCGGGACACACCGCATTTATCGATCCCCGTTCGAAGGAATTTGCCGCTGATTCTCTGGAAGAGTTCTTGAAGCTGGATTCCCGTATCGTGACCGAGGTTCCGCTGACTGTTTGCGAGAACTCTCTGTTCGGCCCCATGGGTGCATCCGGTGACGTATGGGCCGTACCGCCCAAGGCCGCTACCATCGGCCCGAAGGATATCGTCAGTGCCAAGGAGCGCTTTGAACTGCATAACTTCGTCAATCCCGACGGCAGTTCCTGGCAGCGGATGATCTCCCGTCTGGAACTGTACGGACCGATCTCCATGGAGTGCCCGGCTTCCATTCTGCGTCTGGGCAAGGGCACCTGCTACGTTTCCGAGGCAATCGCAAAGCCGTTTGCCAGCTGGTACTGCGGTCAGCCCGATTCCGAACTTTCCATGTAAGTATACTATCTCTGTGCCCCGCCGTCCGGCGGGGCACAATTTCCATTTTCACGAAAGAGGAAAGGAGTGCTCCTATGGAGATCCGGCAGATCACTGAGAATAAAAAACAGTATATAGACCTTCTGCTTCTTGCCGACGAGCAGGAGGATATGATCGACCGCTATCTGGACGGGGGCGAGATGTTCGTTCTGTTTGATCCCGATGCGGTGGGCGAGTGCGTGGTGGCCGATTTAGGTGACGGCGTGTTTGAGATCAAGAATATTGCCACCGATCCGGCCGTGCACGGAAAAGGGTACGGACGGGCACTGATCGAATTTGTGATGACGTATTACAAGGGCAGAATGAAGCAGATGCTGGTTGGCACGGGCGACAGCCCGCTTACCGTTCCGTTCTACAAAAAGTGCGGATTTACGGAGCATCACCGGGTGGAAAACTTCTTTACGGACAATTACGACCATCCCATTTTTGAATGCGGCGTACAGCTTAAAGATATGGTATATCTCAGCCGGGACGCCGAGGGAGGAGATGAAAAATGAAAGCGATCGTCAATACGAAACTGGTGCTTGAGGACGGACTCGTCTGGGACGGTGCCATTACTTACGATAAGGGTGTGATCGTGCAGGCCGGTCCCCGCTCTGAGGTGGAGATCCCTGCCGATGCCCAGATCATCGATGCGGACGGACTGTATACCGCACCGGGCCTGATCGATATTCACAATCACGGCTCGGAGGACGATCTGTTCGTGCACGAGCCCATGAAGTGCGTGGAGCATTTTATCCGGCACGGTGAAACCACCATCCTGCCTACCATGTATTATTCTCTGACGCTTCAGCAGATGGCAGAAGGGGCGGAGAAGATCCGGGCCGCCTCGAAATCCGGCCTTGGCCGTGTGATGAACGGTCTGTATATGGAAGGGCCGTACATGAACAGTAACGGCAGCAACCAGCGGGAGATCCGCTGGCAGGGGGATATCCTTAGAGAGGAATACGAGCCGCTCCTTGATGCTCTCGGCGATATGGTACGCATCTGGGCTATTGACCCGGCAAGAGAGGGTATCGAAGGCTTTATGCAGGACGTGAATGACCGCTATCCAAAAGCGATCTTTGCCCTTGGTCATTCCTACGCCACTGCCGCCGACTGCCGTCGTGTGGCAAAATACGGCGTGAAGGTGCAGACGCACCACGGCGATTCCGGTAAAGCCCCCGGCTTTGCCCAGGGGTGCATCGGCCCCGGCTGTGACGAGTACACGCTGTACAATCCCGATATGTATGCGGAGTTGATCTCGGACGAGGTGGGCATCCATCTCCATGCGGATATGCTCCGGATGGTGGTGCGTACGAAAGGCGTGGAACGGATCGTGCTGATCACCGACTCCATGGCATCCAAGGAAAAATACCGGAACAACGAGGCCGAGGGCATTGCCTACGGTCCCGATCTGAACTACGATTACGAGGGGCATCTGGCCGGCAGCCGCATGACGCTTGACAACGCCTGCCGGAATTTCATGGCGCATACCGGATACGGCATCTGCCACGCCATCCGCTGTGCCACACTGAATCCTGCCCGTCTTTTGGGAATTGAGGATACGGTGGGCACGCTTACCCCCGGCAAAAAGGCAAACCTCATCATTATGAACGATATGATAAGGATTCAGAAGGTCATTTTCGAAGGCGAGCTTGCCGTGGAAAACGACCGTGTGATTCATCCCTGAACGAAAAACGAAAAAAAGAAGAACCGCAGGACGGCGACGCCGGACTGCGGTTCTTTTTTTGTTCCGTTTGGAGAATATAGTTTGAAATTTATAATATTTTTTGTTCATCCGTACGAAAATGCAAAAAATCGTCGATGCATCTTGCATGCGTTTGTGTTATGTGGTAAAATTTTTATACAAAATGATAAAGCAAAAAGCGGCTGTATATCATACAATAAAACTACCGCATACTTATTTTGCTGCGTAATATGAAGGAGAGCATAGTTTATGTCCGTCGAAAACAGCGATCTGTTCGATCTTTCGCATTCTGCTGCCGCACCGCTTCTGCGGCAGTATACCTACGGCTGGGAGGTGCTTTCCGGCCTTTCCGATTTTATACGTACCTTGGGCAGCTCGCTGCCGGGGGAGCGTTACGACAGTCCCCGGGTGGGCGTGTGGATCGCAAAAAGTGCCAGGGTAGCCGCGTCCGCCGTGATTGAGCCGCCCACCATTGTGGGGGAAAACGCGGAGATCCGGCCCGGTGCGTACATCCGGGGCGGTGTCATCGTGGGGGACGGTGCCGTGGTGGGCAATTCCTCCGAGGTGAAAAATTCCATTTTGTTTGACGGCGTGCAGATCCCCCATTTCAATTATTGCGGCGATTCTATTCTGGGATACCGTGCCCATTTCGGCGCGGGGGCCGTTACCTCCAACGTGAAGGGGGATAAAACGCCCGTAGTTATTCACGGGGAGGTGCCGATCACCACCGGACGGAAAAAGTGCGGTGCTATGGTGGGCGATTTTGCCGAGATCGGCTGTCACGCGGTGCTCTCGCCGGGAACGGTGATCGGACGGGGTACACGGGTGTATCCGCTTACCCATGTGCGCGGTGTGATCGAAGCGGGAATGATCGTGAAAGCGGCCGGTGTGACCGTGCCGCAGAGAAAAGAGGAGGCGTGAAATTCTATGGGAAGATTATTCGGAACGGACGGTGTACGGGGTATCGCCAATACGGAACTTACCTGTGAACGGGCCGTGGCGATCGGCCGGGCGGCGGCAGCCGTTTTGCAGCCGGAGGGAAGACGTGCCCGGTTTCTGATCGGCACGGATACCCGGATCTCCGGCGATATGCTGGCCGGTGCGGTGGCAGCAGGCATTACCTCCGCCGGGGCCGACGTTATTATGCTGGGCGTAGTGCCTACGCCGGCGGTTTCTTATCTGGTAACGAAATGCGCGGCGGATGCCGGCGTGATGATCTCTGCCTCGCACAATCCGGCACCCAGCAACGGAATCAAAATCTTCAGTGGGGACGGGTATAAACTGCCCGACCTTCTGGAGGAGCGGATCGAGACGCTGGTGCTGGATGGCGGGGAGGAGATTCCCGTGCCCACGGGCGGTGCGGTCGGGCGGATCACGGCCGATCCGGCGGCTCGGAATTTGTATATAGAGCATCTGAAAGAAACGGTCTCGGGGGATTTTTCCGGCCTCCGCATTGCCCTTGACTGTGCTAACGGCAGTGCCTCCGCTACGGCGTACGACTTGTTTTCTGCCCTCGGGGCACAGGTGCATATGCTTTCCCATACGCCGGACGGCGTGAATATCAACGAAAACTGCGGTTCCACCCATCCGGAAATGCTGGCGGCGTACGTGCGAAGCCACGGACTGGACGCCGGTGCCGCCTTTGACGGTGACGCTGACCGCTGTATGATGGTGGACGAAACGGGTGCACTCATTGACGGGGATATGATTCTGTCCATCCTTGCATCCGATATGAAGGAGCGGGGCAAACTGACAGGGAATACCGTGGTGGGCACGGTGATGACCAATTTCGGCTTCCAACGGTTCTGCGAGGAGAACGGTATCCGCTTTGCCGCCACACAGGTAGGGGATCGGTTCGTGCTGGAGGAAATGGTGAGAGAAGATTACGCTCTGGGCGGCGAGCAGTCAGGGCATATCATTTTCCGGGAATTTGCCCGGACCGGTGACGGACAGCTCACCGCTTTGCAGATGCTTTATCTGATGCGGCGAAGCGGGGAAAAACTGTCCCGGCTGAATACGAAAATGCGTCCCTGCCCCCAGGTACTGATCAATCTTGACGTAACGGCTGAAGGAAAGGTGCATTTTTACACGGACACCGAAATCAGGAAAGCCATGGAAAGCGCCCGCCTTGCCCTTGGAAATACGGGACGGATCGTGGTTCGCCCGTCCGGAACGGAGCCCTTGATACGGGTGATGGCCGAAGGTGACGACGGGGAAGCGATCGAAGCGGCGGCAAAGTCCGTGGCTGCCGTGATCGCGGCACGGATCGGCACCTCCGCCGCAAAACAGAAAGATAAGGAGTAAAGAGAGTATGTGCGGAATTATCGGATTCAGCGGCACGGAGAATTGCGTGCCGCTCCTTTTGGAGGGCCTTAAAACGCTGTCCTACCGAGGCTACGATTCGGCAGGCATTGCCGTGCATACGGACGGCGGCGTTACCACCGTAAAGGCAAAAGGAAAACTGGAGATCCTGGAGGAAAAACTGAAAACCCACGGCGGCCTTTTCGGTACCTGCGGTATCGGGCATACACGCTGGGCAACCCACGGCGCCCCTTCGGATGAAAATTCACATCCCCACAGTGCACCGTCTCTCACACTGGTGCACAACGGCATTATTGAAAACTACGCATCTCTCACTGAAAAAATGCGGGACGCCGGGTATACCTTCCTGTCCGAAACGGATACGGAAGCGGCGGCGTTCTGTCTTGATAGCCACTACCGGGCCCTTTCGGATCCGCTGGCCGCTTTGTTCCGTTCGACGGCGGATTTTGAAGGATCCTTTGCCTTCGGCGTTCTGTACCACGACCGTCCGGGTAAACTGTACGCCATACGGCGTGGCTCACCGCTGATCGTGGCAAAAACGGAGGGCGGCTCGTTTATTGCGTCGGATATTCCGGCCATTCTGCCTTATACACGGGAGTATTACCGTCTGCCGGAGGACATTTGTGCTGTGCTGGACGGGGCGGAGATATCCTTTTTTGACAGAAGCAGAAACCCGGTCAGCGTAAAGCCGGAGCGAGTGGATTGGGATGTTGAGGCGGCCCAAAGGGGCGGCTTTTCCCATTTCATGCTGAAGGAAATCCACGAAGAGCCGGAGGTGCTCGTCCGCACCGTACAGCCGTATCTGAAAGACGGCTTGCCCTATTTCGGGGTGGAGGCACTGGACGGTGACGCGCTCGCCGGGGTGGAGCGGATCCATATCGTTGCCTGCGGCACGGCCATGCACGCCGGACTTCTTGCCCGGCAGTGGATCGAGGCGTCCGCACGGGTACCGGTGACGGTGGAGATCGCCTCCGAGTTCCGCGGACGGGATCCCATTCTTCTTGCGCGGGACATGGTTCTGTTTATTTCCCAGTCCGGCGAAACGGCGGATACGCTGGCTGCACTCAGACTGGTGAAGGCACGGGGCGTCAGAACGGCCGCCATCGTCAACGTGGTTGGCTCTACGGTGGCCAGAGAAGCGGACGACGTGATCTATACGAGAGCCGGCCCGGAGATCGCCGTTGCCAGCACCAAGGCGTATATCGTCCAGTGTGCCGTTTTGTATCTCCTCACCGTTCGGCTGGCACTGGTGCACGGACGGATCACAGCGGAGGAAGCACGCCGCCGATGCCGCGTGCTTCTCGGAGAGGTTCCCGGGGCAATCGAAGAAACGATTACACTGGCTCCCCAGGTGGAAGAGATCGCTGCCCGGCTGAAGGATCATCCCCATATTTTCTATATCGGGCGCGGTGCGGACAGCGTTCTCTGCACGGAGGGTGCCCTGAAGCTGAAGGAGATCTCCTATCTCCACAGCGAGGCGTACGCCGCCGGCGAATTGAAACACGGTACTATTTCCCTTGTGGAAGAAGGCACGCCGGTGATCGCCCTTCTGACGGAGGAATCTCTTGCGGATAAGACCGTCTCCGCCATGAGAGAAGTCAAAGCCCGAGGCGCGTATGTAATTGCTGTTGCCGCCCGGCCCATTGCAGAATCGGTGGCGATTCCGGCAGACTGTATTCTTACGATTCCTGCCCCATCCGGCGAGTCAGATTTTGCGGTACTGCCTGCCATGACTGCCATGCAGATGATTGCCTACTATACCGCCGCCATTATGGGGCTGGACGTGGACCGTCCCCGGAATCTGGCAAAATCGGTTACGGTGGAATAATAAAAACAAACGGATTCCGGGAAAATGCCGGGATCCGTTTTTTGGTGGTCGGATTATTGAGAAAAAACGGGGGAAAGATTGACAATCCGAAGGGAAAGTACTACAATATAGATGTAGAATGCTGTTTATCCCGGAGCGTATTCCAACGCCTGCGGGAAATTACATAAGCGTTTTGTGAGGTGCGTACGATGAAAAAACTGTTGGTCTGTCTTGTCGCCTTGTGCATAATAGGTGCGGTTCCTCTCGTCCACGCCGCTGCGGCACAGCCGCTTGGCTTTATTGCACCTAAGGCGGAGGAGCGGTTCCTTTCACCTGCCAGCAGCGGGGGAGATCTTTCCGAATATCTGGATACGGAGCGGTTTGCGTCCTATCTGCGGGGAGAGTTCAGCAAAGGAACCACAATGATCGACGTCGAAGCGTTCGGGATCCCCTTTTCACAGGCAGGAAGCGATGCCGTCGCCCATTTTCTCCGGAATGAGATGGTGGACTGCTTCCACGTGCGGATGAAGGGACTTTGGGGCGTTACCGGTGAATCGGCCTCATCGCTAGAGATTGAGTACGCGTATACGCCGGCGGAATATGCGGCAATGCTCACCGTATGGCAGGAAAACACAGCCGAAATTCTGTCCGGCATCGTAGGAAACACCTCCCTTACGGATGCACAGAAGGCACTGCTGATTCACGACCGGCTGGCCGTCCTCTGCGAATACGATTACGAGAATCTGCTGAATAAAACGGTGCCGGATGCTTCCTACGACGCCCACGGCGTGCTGGTGAACGAGATCGCCGTTTGTCAGGGATATGCGGAGGCGTATATGTATCTGCTGGGGCAGATAGGTATAGAATCCTACATCTGCAGCTCGGAAGTGCTGGATCACGCCTGGAACATTGTTCGCATCGACGGGCAGTATTATCACGTGGACGTTACCTGGGACGACCCTTCCTGGGATGTGGGCGGCCGGGTACGGCACGAGTATTTTCTTCGTTCCTCTTTGGCGTTTCTGGAAAGCCACGGGGCGAACGACTACGATACCACGCCCACGGATACAACGTACGATCATTATTTCTGGCAGAATTCCACCACTGCCTTCCAAATTGTGGACGGCGTGCTGTATTACATAGACAATGCGGATGCCCATCTGAAGCGGTATGACGGCACGGCACTGCTTTCCGTAGACGATATATGGCCGATGGATGAGATGTACTACTGGGATGGAAACTTTACCCAGCTTTCGTCGGACGGGAAGGATCTGTACTATTCCCAGAGCGATGCCGTGTATAGATACGATCTGTGTGCGAGTACGGCAGAGAAGGTGTTTGAACCCGGGTACACGTTCGGTGAGTATTTCAGCATTTACGGCTTTACGTATGAAGACGGAACGTTCGTCTGCGAGATGAACGATTCGCCGAACTTTGAAGCGGACACGAAAGCGAAGTATCGGGTGACCGGCACGGCCGGCGCACCTGCACTGATCGCATCCGGCATCTGCGGTGCGGAGGGTGATAATCTCGTCTGGCTGCTTACCGCCGACGGTACGCTGACCATCCGCGGCACGGGAGCCATGGCGGATTGGCTCCCCCTTACTATGCCGTGGTACGACTACAAATCTTCCATAAAAACGGTTGTTATCGAACACGGCGTGACGACCGTTGGAGACTATGCTTTCTACAGCTGCGGCCTTACAAGCGTTACGATTCCGGACAGCGTTGCTTCTATTGGAGTCAGTGCGTTCAGTATCTGCGGCAGTCTTACGAGTGTTACCATCCCGGAAGGCGTTGCTTCTATCAAAAACGGTGCCTTCAGTGATTCGGGCCTCACGACTGTCACCATCCCTGCAAGCGTTACTTCCATTGGGAATTCTGCTTTCTCTTGCGACAAACTCACCGCTATCACCGTGGACAGCGGAAATGCGGTTTACTACGATATAGACGGCGTACTGTTTTCGAAGGATGAGAACATGCTCCTTGTGTATCCTGAAGGTAAACCGGAAGCAATGTATGCGATTCCGGACGGCACTGCTTCCATTGGAACGTATGCTTTCTCTTATTGCGATAACTTTACCGTTATCACCATGCCGGCGAGCGTCACTTCCATTGGGGACTATGCCTTCGCTTACTGTGACGGCCTTCATAGCATCACCATTCCGGGAAGCGTTACTTCCGTGGGAATGCGTGCATTCGGCTCTTGTAAGAGCCTTGCGAGCGTTACTGTCTCAAACGGCGTTGCTTCTATTGGGTCGAGTGCGTTCTCAAACTGTGCCAGCCTGCTGAGCATCCATATTCCGGCAAGCGTCACCTCTATGGGCTCGGACGTTTTCGGATACTGTGACAGCCTTGTAAACGTCACTGTTGATGCGAACAATACCGTTTACTGCGACGTGGACGGCGTGCTGTTCAACAAAGACAAAACGACGCTTTATACGTATCCTGCCGCAAAAACAGAGAGCAGTTACGCCATTCCGGACGGTGTGACAACCATTGAATATTGTACTTTCCAGAACTGCACGAATTTGACAAGCATCACCATACCGGCAAGCGTTACCTTGATTCAGACAGGTGCCTTTTCCGGCTGTACGGGCCTTCAGAGCGTTACTATTCCGAACGGCGTTATTACGATCGGATGGAGTGTTTTCTCTGAGTGTACCAACCTTCAGAGCGTTACCGTCCCGGCAAGCGTCGTTACCATTGGAGGCGGCTCTTTTGGGGACTGCCCGAATCTTACCATTTCCGGCTATACCGGTTCCGCCTCAGAAACGTATGCCAACGAAAACGGTATTCCGTTCGTGTCGCTTGGCGGGACGGTGGAAATTGCCGCCGGTACCTGCGGTGAGAATCTGACGTGGTCGCTTGCGAGCGACGGCACGCTGACCGTCTCCGGCACGGGAACTATGGATAACTGGGGCTGGTGGGAGGACGTGCCGTGGAGCGACTACGTAAGCGGTGTTCAAACGGTGGTCATTGAAAACGGTGTGACTTCTATTGGAAAGAATGCTTTTGGTCACTGCTACAACCTCACCGACATCACCATTCCTGACAGTGTAGCCTCGATTGAGGGGGAGCCATTCGCGTATTGCTTCAGTCTCACGGGCATCACCATACCAGCAGGCGTTACTTCCATTGCCGACAATGCTTTTCACCAGTGCGAGAACCTCACACGCATCACCGTGGACAGCGGAAATGCGGCCTACTGTGACGTAGACGGCGTGCTGTTCACGAAGGATATGAAGACGCTTGTCACTTATCCGGACGGGAAAGAGGACGCGAGTTACGTGATTCCGGTGGGCGTCACATCCATTGGGGTGGATGCGTTCGCCTACTGTGACGCTCTCACAAGCGTCACGATTCCGGCAAGCGTTACCTCCATTGGTTGGAGTGCTTTCTCCGGCTGCGACAATCTCGCAAGCGTCATCATCGTCGGCGGTGTCACGTCCATTGGGTCGAGTGCGTTCTCCTTCTGCACCAGCCTGCAAAGCATTACCATTCCGGCAAGCGTTACGTCTATGGAATCGAACGTTTTCGGATATTGCGACAGCCTTGTGAATATCACCGTGGATATAAATAATCCTGCTTACTGTGACGTGGACGGCGTGCTGTTCACGAAGGATATGAAGACGCTTATCGCTTACCCTTGCGGTAAAACGGCCGCGAGTTACGTGATCCCGGACGGTGTAACTGCCATTGGGGAAAATGCGTTCTTAGATTGTGCCAGCCTTACGGGTATCACCATGCCGGCAAGCGTTTTTTCGATAGGAATGTACGCATTTTCCGGCTGCAATATCCTTACTATCTCCGGCTATACCGGTTCCGCCGCCGAAGCGTATGCAAACGAAAACAATATTTCGTTCGTATCGCTCGGCACTGCGGTTCACGTGGAGGTGGCAGTCGGTACGTGCGGTGATAACCTCACCTGGTCGCTTATGAGTGACGGCACGCTGACGATCAGCGGTACGGGGGCTATGGATAACTGGGATAATCGGAATTCTTCGCCCGCTGTGCCGTGGTATTCGTACCAGACTTTCATCAAACAGGTCGTCATCGGAAACGGTGTGACTTCTGTCGGAGAGCAGGCGTTCGCCGATTGTTTCAGTCTCACAAGCGTTGCCCTCCCGGATGGGCTTACTTCTATTGAAGATCATGCGTTTATTGAATGCGTCAGTCTGACAGGCATCACCATTCCGGCAAGCGTTACGTTTATTGGAAACCAGGCGTTTGCTTACTGCGACGGCCTTACGGGCGTTACCGTGGATGGCGAAAACGCCGATTACTGCGACGTAGACGGTGTGCTGTTCACGAAGGATATGAAAACGCTTATCACATACCCCGCCGCCAAAACGGACGCAAGTTACGTGATCCCGGACAGCGTCACTTTTGTGGGAACATCTGCTTTTGCAGGTTGTACCAGTCTTCAGAGCGTTACCGTTCCGGCAAGCGTTATGTCGATTGGATCTTTTGCCTTCTCCGGTTGTGATAATCTCACCGTCTCCGGCTACACCGGTTCCGCCGCAGAAACGTACGCAAACGAAAACGGTATTCCGTTCGTATCGCTTGGAAACGCAGCCGTGGTGGAAAGTACCTCCGGCACCTGCGGTGCGGATGGCGATAATCTCACGTGGAAACTCACTTTCGACGGTACGCTGACCATCTCCGGCACGGGTGCTATGGCAGATTTTGGGTTGGTTTTTGACGCTTCTATGCCAACGCTGAAACCTGCACCCTGGAATTCGCACAATAACGACATCAAAGCGGTCGTTATCGAAAACGGCGTAACGTCTATCGGAAGCCAGGCTTTCTCCAATTGTACCGTCCTTCTGCGCGTCACGCTTCCGGACAGCGTTACTTCCATTGGGGCAAATGCTTTCCTCGGCTGCTTTAACCTTACCGAAATCACGATTCCGGCAGGCGTTGTTTCCCTTGGGGAGCTTGTGTTCTCCGGCTGCCCTATGCTTCAGAATATCACCGTAGACAGCGGAAACGCCAAGTACTGCGACGTGGACGGCGTGCTGTTCAGTAAAGACAAAGTTACACTTTGGGCTTATCCTGCCGCCAAAACAGGTGCAAGTTATGTGATTCCAAACAGCGTTACCTCCGTTGGGGACTCGGCTTTCGCCAGCTGTTCTAACCTTACAGAGATAACGATCCCGGCGAGTGTTGCTTCCATTGGATTCAGTGCATTCTCTTCCTGCATTCGTCTTTGCAGCATCACGGTGGATAGTGAAAACGTCAGTTACTGTGACGTGGACGGCGTTCTGTTTACCAAAGACAAAACCAGACTCATATCTTACCCTGCCGCTAAAACAGACGTAAGTTACGTGATTCCGCTGGGTGTTGCGAATATTGAGCGCAGTGCTTTCTCAAGCTGTGCCAACCTTCAGAGCGTTACGATTCCAAACGGTGTTTCGTCTCTTGGAATCCTTCTGTTTATAGGCTGTACGAATCTTACCGACGTTACCATTCCGGAGAGTGTTACCTCAATCGAACAGATGGCTTTCTTTGGATGCGATATCACCATCCACGGTTATACCGGCTCGTATGCGGAAACCTTTGCCAAGGATAACAACATCCCGTTTGCGGCGATTGCTTCCGTTAAGGGTGACGTTAACCTGGACGGCGTATTTGATTACTACGACGTGGCGAATCTGTACGCCATCTACCGTGGCAAGGGTGTGCCGGCGGCAGGAGCCGTTACTGATATTGACGGCGACGGCACGTTCGATTACTACGACGTGGCGAGACTGTATGCCATCTATCGGGGAAAGACCGCATTTGACTGAATTAAAAAAGTACTGCTGTCAAAGGGACAGCAGTACTTTTTTATTGTGATTATTCTCCCAACTCCACGGGAACGGGTGCGGTGATCTCCATGGAATCCTCCGTGACGGCACATTCCATGGCAAGGACGGTCACTCCGGCGTTCGCCGCCTCCCGGAGAGCGTCGCCGAAGGCACGGTGCATTTCGTCGTTGGGGCAAAAGCGGCGCATCCCTGCCATCTGAATGACGAACAGAACGGCGGCACCGTGGCCGGCACGCCGCAGCTCGGCAAGATGCCGCAGATGGCGGACGCCCCGTTCCGTTGGGGCGTCTGGAAAACGGACGGTGCCGTTTTCCTCCAGAGTCACGCCTTTCACCTCCAGAAAGGTGGTCACACCCCGGTCGCAGATGCAGAAGTCAAACCGGGACGCCCCGTTTTGCACCTCCCGGCGGATCACCGCCTCAGGGGAGAACAGACCGCTTTTCGGCAGCCACCGGGCGGCGGCTTCGTTGGGAGCCATGGAATCCATATTCACCAAAAGGGGCGGCAGATGAGGCCGTTCTTTATATACGGCGATGAGATCGTATTTCGTTTTCCTGCCCGGCGTGTCTGCCTCTGCAAGAATCACCGTACAGCCGGGAATGAGCAGTTCCTTGCACCGTCCCGTGTTTTTTACGTGGACCGTTTCCGTCTTTCCGTCGAGAAGGACGTGGGCGATAAACCGGTTGGGGCGGGACTGAAAGAGGGCGCGAACGGTTTTTTTGTACTGCATGGGCGGTCTCCTTTCGCTTTTCATTTCCGTCCGATATTATAACATATCCGGCGGCACGGCACAAGCACCGGGCGTTCTTTTTCTTTGAATTTTCATAATATACCTTGATAAAGAGAGAAAAAAATGCTATACTACTAATTGTAAAATGACGGGATTTTGTATCTTCGGGGGAGCGAGTCGTGGAAATACGCATTACGGCGGCGGATGCCGGCAAAACGGTTTTGACGGTGGCACGCCGCGATCTGGCGTTTTCCTCCGCACTTTTGAAGAAAATGAAGTTTACGGAAGGCGGCATTACGGTAAACGGGGAGCACGTGACCGTGCGGTACGTTTTGAAGGAAGGAGATGTCCTTCGCTTCGCCATGGATGATACGCATGAGGACGTAAGTCCGTATATCGTGCCCGCGCCACTGGAGCTTCCCGTGCTGTTTGAAGACGGGGAGATCACCGCCGTGAATAAGCCGCCGGATATGCCGGCCCATCCTTCCTTTGGGCATCGGCTGGATACGGTGGCAAACGCTTTAGCGTACCGATACGGTGACAGACCGTACGTGTTCCGCCCGGTGAACCGGCTGGACCGGGATACAAGCGGCGTGATGCTGACTGCCAATTCCAAGCTTGCGGCATACCGCATGGCGGAGAGCATGCAGGCACACAAGATCCACAAAGTATACGTGGCCGTTCTGCACGGGCGTCTGCCTTTGGGGGAGGGGGCGTTTACCGACCCCATCCGCCGTACGGCGGAGAGCATTATCACGAGGGAGATCTGCACGCCCGACGCACCGGGGGCCCATGCGGCAGAGACGAGATACCGTGTCCTTGCCGTGACGGAGGCGTGCACCGTGGCGGCGGCGTATCCCATTACGGGACGCACGCACCAGATCCGGGTGCATTTTACCGCCCACGGCTGTCCGCTCTTCGGGGACGATCTGTACTTTTTGCCATCGCCCCTGATCGGCCGGCACGCACTGCACGCGGCTGTGGCCTCGTTCCCCCATCCGAAAACGGGGGAGATCATAACGGTACGGGCACCGCTTCCCACGGATATGCGGAATTTGATTGAAAATCTGCTGGGCGATAAAGCCTCGGCAGTGTTTGAGGAAATAGAAACGCTATGCTGAAAACTGTTTATCGGCGGATCACGCTGTATCTGCCAGTGCCTGCTTTCGTCATTTGCCTTCTCGGCGTGCTTTCGGGGATTCTTCATGCCGCCGTATGCTTGCATACGCCCTTCGCTGATTTTTTCAATGAAACGGTTGCTGCGTTTTTTCGGGCGGTGCTTTCGTATCTGACCGGTTTTATCCCTTTTTCCGTGGCGGAAACGCTTCTGTATTCTGCACCGGTTGTGCTCGTGTGTCTGCTCATCGGCTGCGCGCGAGCGGCACGCAGAGGACGGCGGCAGGGAATACGGTACGTGCTGGGGATGCTGTCTGCGGCCGTTTTGGTTTACGTTTTGTTCGTTTTCACCTTTGCACCGGGATATCGGGCGTCGACCCTTTCGGAAAAACTCGGCCTTCGGGAGGAGGCGGTGTCTGCGCATCAGCTTGAGACTGCGGCGGAAACGCTGGCGGCACGTGCCGAGACTTGTCTGGACGGGATCGTTTTCCGGCAGAGAGGGGCTTCCGTTATGCCCTATACGTACGATCAAATGTCGAAAAAACTGATGGATGCGTACGACGCGGTGTGCGAAAAATATCCCTTTATACAGTCCCTGTCTTCCCGGGTAAAGCCGCTGTCCGTTTCACCGCTGATGACGTATACCCACATCTCCGGTGTGTATACCATGTTTACCGGCGAGGCAAATATCAACGTGAACTACCCGGACTATACGCTGCCGTTTACGGCGGCCCATGAGCTGGCACACCAGCGGGGCATCGCACGGGAGAACGAGGCCAACTTCGTGGCGTTTCTCGTATGTATCGAATCGGAGGATCCGTACATCCGGTACAGCGGGTACCAGAATATGTACGAATACGTGGCGTCTGCCCTGTATTCGGCGTCCCAGGAGAAATACTATACGCTTTTGTCTTCACTGGATCTGCGGGTTCGCTATGAAATGATGGCGTATAACGAATTTTTTGAGCCGTATCGGGAAACGGTGGTATCCGCCGTCAGTGATGCGGTGAACAACACCTATCTGACCCTGCAGGGAACGGAAGGCGTAAAAAGCTACGGTATGGTGGTGGATCTTGCCGTAGCCTATCTGGAATCGGAAAAGAACGGCTGACGGAAAGGAGTGGATACCGTGCCGCGTAAGCATATATCGCTGATTGCCGCCGTGCTGGCTGTGTGTCTGCTGGCCGGTGCCCTGTTTTCCGTCCGTGTGACGGCGGTGAGTGCCCCCAGCCTTTTCCATAACGACGAAAGGTGGTACAAGGATTCCACGGCGTGCCTGGAAATGATCGACGGGCTGCCTTACGTTCCCATTGATATTTTCGGCATGTATTCCCATATTGAGCTGAGCATGGACAGCCGCCGGGGCGAGTTTATGCTGTATAACCGCACCAGCCGCCGGTATATCTCCGTTTTGTATAACGAAAAGATCGCCACGGTAAACGGTACGGAAGAGATTTATCTGAATCTTTACAAGCTGCACGGCGGATACTATTACGTGCCGGCAGAGTATTTCTGCTCTATCCTTGGCTTTTCCTGCGAGCTTCGTGCGTCCAGTGCAGAAGGGGCGGGCAAAACGCTCCGCATCAATGACGGGACTGCCACAAAATCCATGGAAGAGCTCTTGTCTGTGTACGATCCGGTGCGGGATACCGTTTCTTCAGACACAACCGCACCGCCTGTAACCGTGCCGCCCGTAACCGGTACTTCCGGTGCGGATACGGCAAAGCGTACCATCTATCTCACCTTCAATACACTGCGTGAGAAGAATACGGCAACGATCCTTACGGCACTGGAAAACGCATCCGTCCGTGCCACGTTCTTTTTCACGGATGCGGAGTTATCTGCGTTTCCGTCTTTGGTAAACGACATTCTGCTTTCGGGACATTCGCTGGCTCTGACTGCGCCGGAGGCAGAAGACGTGACGGATTTTCTGCGCCGGATGGATGAGGCAAACGAGCGCCTATACGGCATCACCAAGACGAAAACGCGCATCGTCCAGCTGCCGGGCGGAACGCATGCCTCCGGCTTTTCCGAGGCGGATGTGGAAGCGATCCTTGCCGCCGGCTACGTGCTTTGGGATTATACCTACGACGTACCGGACAGCATGGGATACGCCTCCGCCGCAGTGCGTGATTATACGCTGGAGGAGATCCGCAAAGCGGAGATTAACGTTCTGCGCATGAGCACGAACGACGTGGTCGTTAGAATCCTGCCGCAGCTGCTTTTGCAGTTCCGTGCGGCGGAAAACTATTCCGTAAAGCCTATGTCGGCAACCGGGCGGGAAGTCCGTCAGGGTGTCCGGCCGTAAACCGAATGGAGGAAAAACGTATGGAAAATACTGAAATCAAAAAGAAAATCCTCATCGTGGAGGATGAGAAAAATATAGCCCAGGTGCTGAAATACAATATCGAAAAAGCTGGATACGAGGCGGAGATTGCCTCGGACGGAGGCCACGGCCTGGAGCGTGCCGTTTCCGGCGATTTTGATCTGATCCTGCTTGATATCATGCTGCCGGTGATGAACGGCTTTGACGTGTGCGCTCACGTGCGCCGTGTCAGCCAGGTCCCCATTATTTTCGTTACCGCACGGGAGGAAGAACGGGATAAGATCTTCGGTCTGGATACCGGCGCGGACGACTACGTGACGAAACCGTTTTCCTTCAAGGAATTGCTGGCCCGGATCCGCGTGAACATCCGCCGCAGCACCAACGAAGTGGTGACGGAAAAGAAAAACGGCCCCGAGGTGTCCGTTACGGTGGGCGATCTTACCATCGACAGCGACCGCTATCTGGTAACAAAAGGCGGAGAGGCGGTGGAACTGTCCAAAAAAGACTACGACTTTCTGGCGTTTCTTGCCGCCAATATCGGTATCGCCTTCTCCAGAGAACAGCTGCTGGAGGAGGTATGGGGATACGACGAGGGCTTCATCGGCGATATACGCAACGTTGACGTGACGGTGTGCCGTCTCCGGAACAAGATCGAGGACGATCCCGGCAGACCTACCTATCTGATGACCAAACGCGGCGTCGGATATTATCTCAGAAAGCCGTAACGGGGAAGATGTATGTTTAAAAGCCTGTATTTCAAAATCGTTCTGATCCTTCTGGTCTTTATCCTGGCGATCATGGGCGTGGTCAGCACCGTGCTTCTCAACGGCGTGTCCACCTACTATATGAACGATTTTATGAGCCAGATGGACGAGCAGTTTTCGCCGGCGTCGCCCCTGTATACGGAGTTGGCAGACGTTCTGGCCTCGGCGGATTTTGCAAAGGAACAAAAGAATATTCTGAGCACGTACGCCAGTATTCTGGGGATTGATCAGTACCGGAACTATTACGTGCTTGCCATGGACGGCACTATGCTGTCCGGCTCGGATGCGGAGCTTGGTGCTTCGCTTACGCTGTCTGCCAATCTGCTCTCTGCCATGAGCCGCCGTACGGAAAACCGGCAGTTCGGCGGTGCGGATTATGCGGATTACGCCGTCTATATGAAAAACGGTTCCAGAGAGTGTATCATTTACGTGAAGGATTCTCTGGAGGAAATGAACCAGCTGAACTGGATGCTTCTTTCTATTATTCTGCAGACGGCCTTCGTGGGTATCCTGATCGCCATTCTGCTTTCCTTCTTTCTGGCGAAAGCCATTACCTCGCCGCTGCAAAGTCTGACCCGAAGTGCACAGCTGATCGCGGCGGGTGAGTTCTCTCATGAGATCAATGTGCATTCCGATGACGAGATCGGTATTCTGACTGATACGTTCAATAACATGAAGGACGTTCTGCAGAACACGCTTTTGGAAATCGACGGTGAGAAAACCAAGCTGGAAACGGTGCTGTCCTGTATTTCCGATGCGATCATTGCGTTTACGGAAAGCGGCTCCGTACTGCATTCCAACGAAAGTGCCAAGGAGTTGTTTTCCGCACAAATGCGGCGGAAATTTACTATGGAGCAGTTTTTTGAGCTTTTGGATATTCCGCTGGAACGCCAGCAGAAGGGAATCGTACTTACTGCCGATGCGTCCATGGTAGAGAAATCGGATGACGGCACGCTGATCTTCCACGACAAGGTGTTCAGCGAAAGAGTGTTTGACGTCAGTTTCGGACGGATCCACTACCTTTCGGAAAATACGAAACGGATCGGCCTTATTGCCGTTATTCACGACGTAACGAACCGTTTTGAACTGGACAAATCCCGGCGGGAATTCGTGGCCAATGTGTCTCACGAGCTCCGTACGCCTTTGACATCCATCAAGGGTGCCTGTGAGACGGTATTGGAGGATCCCGAGATGCCGGAGGAGACCCGCGCGTATTTTTTGGATATGGCGGTGACGGAGAGTGATCGGATGACCCGTATCGTCTCCGACCTTTTGGTGCTGTCCCGGCTGGATAACAAGCGCACTCCCTGGAAGATTGAAACCTTTGACGCGGCAAAATCCGTTCAGCGTCTGATCGAAGTGATGCGCGTGGATATTGAAGCACGCCGTCATACCGTCCGCTTTGAGGCAGAGGAAGGTCTGCCTTCGCTGACGGCGGATAAGGAGCGAATTGAACAGGTCGTTATCAATATTCTGTCCAACTCCGTAAAATATACGCCGGACGGCGGCAGTATCGATGTTTCCGTGCGTGCGGTGGACGGAAAGATCTCCATCCGCATTGCCGATAACGGAATCGGCGTGCCGGAAGAAGATCTGGCGCACATATTCGAGCGATTCTATCGGGTGGAAAAATCCCGTACGTCGGAAACCGGCGGTACCGGTCTGGGACTTGCCATTGCCCGGGAGCTGATCGAAGCACACGGCGGCACCATTCATATGGACAGCCGGTTCGGAGAGGGAAGTGCGGTGACTATCGTTTTGCCGTCTGTCTGCAATCCGAGTTGATTTTTTACCATATCGTGGAGAAAAGGAGAGTGCCTTATGTTTGCGTTCCTTAAAAACGACCGCTTGCGGGCGTTTTGGAAGAATGACCGTCTGCTTGCGATCCTTCTGAATACAGTTATCGGCATTCTTCTGTTTTGCGTTTTTCTGCAGTGCGGCATTTTTTTGAACGGCTACGCCAGCACCCGTGCCGGTGATGCGCAGATTCCCTTTGATATGCGTATGCTGTCTGCCGGTGCCCCGGATGCCGGACAGCCGCTGGATACGGAGCTTCTTTTGCCGGCGGTGATTGCCGTTTCGGAGAATGGAACCGCTAAAGCGGTCTTGAACGCGGTGGCCGTTATGCAGGATCTGTACGACGCATTGGGAGAGTACCTGGCGGATGGATTCAAAAATGAACCGCAAGAGAAGGACGAGGCTTTCTGGCAGTCTGCCATCACGTCGCCGGATGCGGTGTATATCCGCTATCACGCGCCGCTTCCGTATCAGATTCTGCACGCCTTTGCGGCGGCAGCACAGGAAGATGAAACGCACGTGCGGGATGCACGCTCCGTGACGGTGGAGGAGATCTGTCTCTGTTTTCAAGAGGAGCAGACGGTCCTCGCCGTGCGCGGTACGGACGGGGTGTATTCTTTCCCCGTTTCCGTAAAGGGAGAAATCGAAGAGTATACCGCATATCTTTCCCAGTATCCGGAGGCGTTTTCCGCCTGTACGCTGTCCTTTGCACAGGATATGCCAGCCCTTACCGTGACGGATCGGGTTTCGTTCCGTGAAATACAGGTTCTGGGAGATACTGCCGGGCTGATCGCTGCGGATAAGGTGAACTTTCCGCTGTGGCTGCGGCGGCTTGGCTTCAATCCGGACAAACTGAATTATCATACGGAAATGGACGGCACCGTGGTGTACGTGGAATCTCACGGCGTGCTTTTCTGCGGTGCGGAGTCCATTGCCTATACCGCATCGGAGGACGGCGGAATTCCCGTGAACGAGTTTTGTACCCATGCAGGCGATACGGATGTTTATGCCTATCTCCGCGCTTCTTCTGCGTGGCTGTCTTCGGTTTCTGCCATGAACGTCCGATATACGGGCGGAGACGGAGAATTGCGCCTTACCTCCGTTTATGCGGAGGAAGAAACCGTCACTTTCCATTTTGGCATATACGTGGATAATCTGCCGCTTTATTACGACGGCGTTCCGGCGGCGGTCACGCTTTCCTTTACGGGGGATCGGCTGACCGGCATGGAGTGGCGTACGGTCGTGACGGTCAAGCATCTGAACGAGCGGATGTCGTTTCTGGCGTCGTGGAGCCGTTCCGTGCTTAAGGTAAATGACGTTCGTCTGGCATACCGGGCACAGAGTACGGTGCAAAATACCTTGGCGGAATGGATCGCCTTCCACGGGGAGAAGGAGGACGAATGGACTGGCATAAACTGAAACTGGTCTTGATCGGCGTTTTGGCAGCGGCAAATCTGTTTCTTTTGTTCATGACAAGAGAGCAGGCGCGCACGCTGGAAAACATCCCGAACGAGGCTATAGAAAAACTTACGGAACTTCTCAATGAGGACGGGATCTATCTTGCGGAAGGCGCCCTGAACCCCAAAAAACAGTCAATGGTCATTTATGGCGGGGAACTGGGGGAGGATTACTATGCGGAAACGGCTTCCGCTTTGAGCGGCAGTGACGTGAGCCTTTTGTTTACCACGCCCACCGGCGTAGTTCTTACTATGGAAAGCGGTGCGAGATGTGCCTTTTCTTCCGGTTTCGGCGTTCGTTACGAATCGGCGGGCTTCGCTCAGCTTTTGCAGGACGTTGGCTTTTTTGATACGGAAATACGGGCGCTGATGGAGAACCGCACGCTGACTCCTCCGGAGGCCAGAGCAGAGCGTGCCGTGAAAACGGCTGTGCAGTCCTTTTTGGAAAAGGCGGCGTTGGCAGTCCAGCGATCGTCTCCCTATACGGTGGATTACGAGACGGTGTACTGCGGTGCTGATCCCAAAACCGGCGTGTGCTACGCCGTTTGCGTACAAACGGTGAAAAATCAGCCGATTGCCAATTTATGTTCGGCGTTTGCCGTTCTTGACGGTGCGGTGATCGGTATGACGGGAGAATGGTGTTTTTCCGGACTTTTAGAAACCTATTCCGCACAATTACACGATCAGGTCAATATACTGTATAGTGTGAAGGAGCGTATAAAAACAGACGACACGGCCGCGCATACGGTGCTGCAGAGCGTTTCTTTGATGTACGCTGCCTTTTATCAGGCGGATGCGGATCTGTTTTATCTGATACCAACCTGGAGAATTACTACGGACGCCGATGCGGAGTATTATTTGAACGCAGTTGATGGTTCGTTTTACACAAATGTAGATGATAACTGACTGTGCTTTACTGTGCACTATGCCTAAAACTGTGAAAAATATGAAAAATCCGAAAATAACTCTTTCATTTTACTGTATCTGATGATATAATATAAGATGTATTATGGCGTCGTGTGGATTCGTGCCTTCGGGCGAATCCGGGAAATCAGAGAACCGTGTTCGTATGCCATACATAAACGGAAAGGGAATCCGTCCCTCGGGCGGATGTGGCTATAGAATGGAGAAAATCGTTGTTCGCGGCGGAAGACCGCTTTTCGGCAACGTGGAAGTCAGCGGAATGAAAAACGCGGCTTTACCGATCATCTATGCGTGCGTGCTTGTGAAAAGCAAGTGTGTTATCGAAAACGTACCTGCGGTGCGTGATGTGGCACTGTCGCTTTCCATCCTTCGGGAGATGGGCGCGTCCGTGCGTATGATTACGAAAAATACGTATGAAATCGATTGTACCAATATTGATATAACGGCTGTACCGTACGAGTTGTTCCGCCAAATGCGGGCATCCTATTATTTGCTGGGGGCAGAACTTGGCCGGTTTGGCCGTGCCACCGTGGGTTTCCCCGGCGGCTGTGATTTCGGTGAAAGACCGATCGACCAGCATATCAAGGGCTTTGAGGCACTGGGCGGTACGGTAAATCTGGAAAATGGCAATATTTCCATTGAAGCCAAAGACGGACAGCTCAAGGGAACCAGTATTTTCTTTGACCTTGTGTCCGTAGGTGCCACCATCAACATCATGCTTGCCGCCGTAACGGCGGAGGGCACTACGATCATTGATAATGCGGCCCGCGAGCCGCACATCGTTGACCTTGCCAACTTCCTCAATACCTGCGGTGCGAATATCCGCGGCGCCGGTACGGATATGATAAAGATCAAGGGCGTGAAGAGCCTGTACGGCTGTACTTACGCCATCATCCCCGATATGATCGAAGCGGGCACCTTTATGATCGCAGCGGCAGCAACCCATGGCTGTGTCCGAGTAAATAACGTAATCCCGAAGCACTTGGAATCCGTGGCTGCAAAGCTGGAGGAAATGGGTGCCGTGGTTGAAGAACTGGACGATGCGGTGGTGGTAAAGGGTACGGAAAATATGACACGCACCAGCGTGAAGACCCATCCTTACCCCGGCTATCCAACGGATATGCATCCCCAGATGACCGTCCTTCTTACCCAGGTGAATGGTGTCAGTTACGTGACGGAGGGCGTGTACGAAAACCGCTTCCGCTACGTGGATGAGCTCAGACGTATGGGTGCACAGATCAAGGTAGACGGACGCACGGCGATTATTGAGGGCGGTCCTAAACTGTCTGCCGCACCGGTAAAGGCGGTGGACCTGAGAGCCGGTGTCGCCATGATTATTGCCGGTCTCGTGGCCGAGGGCGATACGGAGGTTACCGACATACACCTGATCGAGCGTGGCTATGACGATATCGTAGGAAAACTGCGCGGTATCGGTGCGGACATCCGCCGGGTTATCGTTCCGGATGACGACCTTTTGTCCAAAGCAAACTAAATCAAATTTATAAGAGGTATAAAACAATGGTAGTAACGAAAGAAAGCATTATCGGAGACGTTCTGGATGCGGACATGGAAACCGCACGGTTCTTTTTGGAAATCGGCATGCACTGCCTTGGCTGTCCCGCTTCCCGCGGTGAGAGCATCGCAGCCGCCTGTGCTGTACACGGCACGGATGCGGATGAACTGGTAAAGAAACTGAACGCACACTTTGCCGCAAAATAATACGAATGACGGAGAAACGGCGGGAAAATTCCCGCCGTTTTGTTTGAGAAATATGCAGACGGAAAATTATACGACGGAAACCGTATCGCTGGATCCCCGCCTTGCCCTGGCGGCGTCCTATATCCCCAAAGGGGCGGTGGTGGCCGACGTGGGGACGGACCACGCCTATCTTCCCATTTGGCTTTTGCAGAACGGGATCTGCACCCACGCGGTGGCTTCTGATATCAACGAAGGGCCGCTGGATCGTGCCCGGGCACATGCGGGCAAATACGGGACGGCAGACAGAATCTCCTTTTACCGGGCAGACGGTATCGCTGAGATCGATCTTTTGGCAGAGGGCGTAACCCATATCGCTGTCTGCGGCATGGGCGGTGAACTCATCGCCGGAATTCTCGATGCCGCACCCTATACACGCCGGGAAAACGTGCGGTGCATTCTCCAACCTATGTCCTCCGTGATCGATCTGCGTCGGTATCTCTATGATGCCGGCTACTATATCGAGGACGAAAAACTTGCCGAGGCGGCAGGGAAGATCTATACCTGCCTTTTGGTGCGGTACGACGGCGAGCGGCGCCGTCCGGGGATCGCGGAGCTTCTTTTGGGCGAGGCACATATCCGCCGGGGACGTGATGCCGGAGAAATCTTTGCCGCCTATCTGCGGCGGGAATACAGTGCCGTTCAGAAGAAGTATAACGGCAGAAAAGCGGGCAATCTGGATACGTCCGAGGAAGAAGAACTGCTCCGGTTTATGGAAAATCTGGCACGTGAGACGCAGATCACGCTAATACGAAAAAACGGGAGGAATTTTTATGACCATACTGGAATTGTATAAAGCATTGGATGCACGCTGTCCGGCATCCTTGTCCTGTCCGTGGGATAACGACGGGCTGATGGTATGCGCCGATCCGGAAAAAACAGTGACGCACGTGGTTCTGGCACTGGATGCTACGGAGGAAACGATCCGTGCGGCGGCAGAAGCCGGGGCGGAGGTACTGCTTACCCATCATCCCATGCTGTTCCGGCCGCTGTCCTCTGTTACACCGCTGAACCTGTCCGGACGGCGTACCCTTGCCGCCCTTTCCGCCGGTGTTTCCGTTTTGTCCTTCCATACCAGACTGGATGCGGCGGACGGCGGCGTAAACGATGCGTTGGCGGTAAAACTTGGCCTTACCGTAACGGAGAAATTCGGCGACGAGGAATCGCCTGCCCTTGGGCGGATCGCCGTGTTGCCTGAACCGATGGAAGCGTCGGCGTTTGCCGAGAAAGTGCGGGATGCATTGGGCGCACCGTCCGTTTTGCTGACGGGCAGCCGTCCCGTACAGCGGATCGCCCTTGTGGGCGGGGACGGCAAGGACTTTATCGGTCCTGCCATCCGGGCCGGTGCGGATACCCTTCTCACCGGTGCGGCAAGCTATAATACGGCACTGGATGCACCGGCGCGCGGACTCAATATCGTGGAGGCCGGGCACTACTATACGGAAGCCCCTGTGCTGGACGTTTTGGCGGATTTGGTGCGTTCCCTGACCGGTGCCGTCTGCACGGTGGTGAACAGCAATCTGACCGCTGTTGTATAAGAATTTACATGAGAAAATATTGATAGAATATTTATAAGAATCATTGAATACAGGGAGAGAGCAAATGGCATTTTATAAATGGGAGGACAGTCGACTGGCACTTTATGAAGATGGGAGAGTTTTTGAAATAACATTTCCTGAAAAAGCATATGGTGCACCTGTTTTTACTGTTAATCGAAGATACATTGCCGTTGAAGCAGAAGATAAGATCTATATCTATGATTCTGAAAAAGGCTCTTTCCGCTCCTTTTTGCATAAGTTCAGATACAGACAAAATGAATTCAGATTTGACAAGAATGACAATCTTTACTACATAGACGGGAATAACATTGGGGTTATAGATATTGAAACCTCCCGGGATGTTACTTTGTGCAATATAGGAAAAAAACAGCATTGTCCGCGGGATTTGGGGGTAAGTCCTGACGGAAGATATGTTTCCTTTCGCCGATATCGCAATGATAGCAATTATTTGTATGTGTTTGATACGAAAAATGGAGAACTTAGAGACTGTAAGTTTTCTGTGTATCACTATGCCTGGTTGGATGACAATAGCATTATTTGGTCATTGGGCGGCGGTTTGAAGATACTGGATGTGCGTACGGGAAAAAATCAACTTGTAGTCAAAGATCATAAAAGTTTAATCAAAAGGTGTGCAAAAGAAGACGCCCAACTGTTTGATAAATTCAAGGGAATGGACGGATTCCCTCTGTTTATTAATCTGGATTTGATAAAAGTGGTAGGCCGTACGGTGTATTTTTCCTTGGCAATTGATTATTTTGGCGAAAAAACACAGGAAAAGGATGAGAAACACTACGGTATCTGGTCTGTAGACCTGAAAACAGGCAGAGCAGTGTACCATTATGAATTTCCTGGCGATTACAGAAAAACACCGCATAAGTTTTTTATGGATGATGGTAAATTGGCGTGGACACTGGGAGAGTGGCGTATTTTTGACGGTACGTCAGAAAGAGCCCTTCCCGGTGCATGGGAACAGGCAATATACTTCAACAGCCTAAATGCTTAATTCTTTATTTTTGAATCACGTGATTATAAAGGAGAATCTTACATGAAAGTACTCATGATAAACGGAAGTCCCCACGCGAACGGATGCACGTATACGGCACTGTGCCACGTGGCGGAGGCATTGAAAGAGCAGGGGATCGAGAGCGAGATCGTCCATATCGGTGCAAAGCCGGTGGGCGGATGCACGGCGTGCGGTGCCTGCCGCAAGACGGGAAAATGTGCGTTTGACGATGGATTCATTGCTTCTATCGCAGAAAAAATGGCGTCTGCGGACGGGCTCATCGTGGGCAGTCCCGTACACTATGCGTCTGTGAGCGGATCGCTGCTCGGGCTTCTTGACCGGCTCTGGATGACCGCCGGCGGCGTGATGCGCCATAAGCCTGCGGCCGCTATCGTATCGGCACGGCGTGCCGGTACCACGGCCACGCTGGATATCCTCCATAAGTATTTTTCCTTTGCGGAAATGCCCATCGTGTCTTCGTTCTATTGGAACATGGTGCACGGAAGCAAATCCGAGGACGTGGACGCAGACGTGGAGGGCGTGCAGATCATGCACCGTCTCGGCCGGAATATGGCGTGGCTTCTTTCTGCCATTGATGCCGGACGGAAAGCGGGTATCGAGCCGCCCGCACCGGAAAAGCGCGTTTCCTTCAATTACGTGCGGTGAGTTTTTGAAAATTACGGAGAGACTTTCAAACAGTCTCTCCGTTTTTCGTAATTGACAAGATTTTGGCGATAGTGTATAATGGTGGCAGGAGGATACGTTTAGATCTGGCGGATGCATACATGAATTTGTGGAGGTAACGAAGTATGACAAAAAAAGTGAAATGCGCACGGATTGTGTCCCTGACCGTTGTTCTGATTGCTGTAACATGTATCGGCGTATTTCTCGGACTTTCCGTGCTTTCAGGCGTGATGCAGGGGACCAAACCAGCCTTTGAATTGGTGATATGCGGAACGTTTTCCGTTCCCGGTATGTACTGCCATGATCTGCGGGGAGGAACGTACACAGTAAATGTGTTGGAGAAAGATACGGAAGGACGTATTCTGTACGAATTTTCCACGCTGAACTTACTCCGTGACCGTGAAGAAACCGTACTGGTAATCTGTCAGGACTTTGACAGCAGGTATGTGTATTTTTATGAGGATCAGAATTATTGCACCGGTGATTGCGATGCATCGGATATTGCCCGGCTGAAAGAGAATAACGATTGGAATATGCCGCTGGATACTGAAAAAATGTCCAGACGGAAAAATAAGCTGTCTTTCGATTTGAATATAATCATGAATGATCCGTTGGAATACAGCAAGCTTTCCCATGACATAAAAGAATCTTTGGGACGGGAAAGCGCACAGATAAAAATGTGCCCGGTGATTGATACGGATAATAACGGCCTTTATTTGCTGTTTACGGTTTTGGAAAATAGCGATGCGACGGAAAAGTATTTTGTGATTGCCGATTCCTCCTATAACCTTTCTTTTTTACCGGCAGATGGACAGGCGGATGCCTTTGCCATCAGTACGTTTAAAAAAGCAAACGGTTGGAAGTACGGCTTTGAATGAGCAGGCGAAAAGTAGGAGAGGCTGACGAAATGATTGAGGCAGAGTATGAAACCAGGGCGAAATAAACAGATGGTCTTTCTATTTGAAAGTGCTGTGCATAATGTGCTTGTGGGCGTATCTTTTAATGGGACTTGCACTGGGTGGATTAGCAGTGTGGACATTCATTGATACTATGCAAAAGGGGTATTCCATTCTTTATACGGTGGGATTGTTTTTTGTGGGAATGCTGTGTGCAGTGTTTGTTTTTCTCCTTGGGTGGTGTTTTGCAAATATTATATTGGCTTGGTACCGCTTTGCTTCGGATGGCCTTTACATAAAGTATCCTTTGCAGAAAGGAAAACTGATTCCATGGAACGAATTTCAGCAGGTGTGCATCTGTTATGGCGGTTATGGCGGAAATGCTGATCTGCCTCTTAAAGAGGTTCTTTGCTTTGTGAAAAAAGGGGAGAAAGAAAGTCCGCTTCACGGACGATGGAAAACGGATAATCCGTTTCATTACCGAAGCGTAATTTCGATTGCTTACACCCCGGAACTGCACGAAGGACTCAAGCAAAAATATCCCGGTGATATCGTCGATTGGCGCGGTTCTGTAAAATACCGCCCATAAACGAATCGAATTGAAAATACAACGCCGCGGATTTTCCACGGCGTTGTATTTTCACTATCGCGAATGCAAAAACCATCGGATCTGCCGATGGTTTTTCACGTATTCCAAAGAGAAAATGCCCTTTTGTGGAAATAATCTCTTGTAATTGCCGCCCGAAAGGGGTATAATATACCATATACGATTTTTCATGGACAAAGAAGGAAAAACATATGACCAAGACAAAAATTGATATTTTCTCCGGCTTTCTCGGTGCCGGTAAAACTACGCTTATCAAAAAACTGATCTCGGAAGCATACGATAAGGAGAAGATCGTCCTCATCGAGAATGAATTTGGTGAGATCGGCGTGGACAGCGAATTTCTGGCGGAGGCCGGCATCAAGACCACCGAAATGAACTCCGGCTGCATCTGCTGCAGCTTGGTAGGCGACTTTGCAAAGGCTCTCGAAAAGGTGATCGACGAGTATGCCCCGGAGCGGATCCTCATTGAGCCGTCGGGCGTGGGCAAACTGAGCGACGTGATCCGTGCGGTAGAATCCGTGCATTCCGACCGGATGGAACTGAATACGGCTATCACCGTGGTGGATGCGAAAAAGTGCCGGATGTACATGAAGAACTTCGGCGAGTTTTTCAACAATCAGGTGGAGCACGCCGGATGCATCATTCTCAGCCATACCGCCGGAATGTCCGAGGAAAAGCTGTCGGCGGCTGTGCACGCACTGAAAGAGCAGAATCCGGAGGCAACCCTCGTGACTACCGATTGGGACGAGCTGACCGGTGCACAGATCCTCTCCGCCATGGAGCAGAAGGGAACGCTGGAGGAAGAACTGGCCCATCTGGCCCAGGAGGCCCACGAGCATCATCATCACCACCACCATCACGGCGAGGGTGAAGAATGCCACTGCCACGAGCATGATCACGAGCATCATGAGCACGAGCACGACGAGCACTGCACCTGCGGCTGCCCCGATCATGCTCATGATCACCACGAGCATGAGGAGCACGAGCACCATCATCACCATCACGGTGACGGGGAAGAGTGCCACTGCCATGAACATGAGCACCATCATGATCACGATCACGAGCATGACGAGCACTGCACCTGCGGCTGCCACGATCATGACCATCATCACCACCATGCGGACGAGGTGTTCACCAGTTGGGGCAGAGAAACGGCACGGGTATATACCGACGAAGAAATGCAGTCGATCCTTGCCGCTTTGGAGAATGAGTCCGAGTACGGCATCGTTCTCCGTGCCAAGGGTATCGTTGCCGGCGGCGACCACTTTATCCATTTCGATTACGTGCCCGGCACGCCGGACGTACGTACCGGTGCGGCATCCGTCATCGGACGCATCTGCGTCATCGGCTCCGGCTTGAACGAGGAGAATCTGGAAAAACTGTTTGCCCTTTCGTGAGTATGGGCAGTATAACCCTACAGATTGGAGAACCCCTATGAAAGAAATTCCGGTCTACCTGTTTACCGGCTTTTTGGAGGCAGGAAAAACCACCATGCTGCAGAAGGCTCTTACCGACAGTGAATTCTGCCGGGAGGAGAAAACCCTGCTTCTCCTTTGCGAAGAAGGAATCGAGGAATACGAGCCTTTGGATTTCGCATCCAAAGAAGTGTATATTGAGCACGTGGAGGAGGAAGACGATCTGACGCCTGTCCTGTTCCGCATGCTTTCGGAGAAATACGATTTCACCCGTGTGATCGTGGAGTATAACGGCATGTGGCAGCTGAACAGCCTGTTTTCCGCCCTGCCGGAGGAGTGGCTCGTGTACCAGGAGATCTTTACCGCCGATGCCACAACGATCCTTTCCTACAACGCCAATATGCGTTCGCTGGTGGTGGACAAGCTCCAGTCCTGCGATCTGGCCGTATTCAACCGGGTGGAGGAGGACACGGATCTTATGCCTCTGCATAAACTGGTGCGTGGAATCAGCCGCCGCAGCGATATCGAATACAATTACACGGACGGGCGTGCCGAGGCGGACACCATTGAGGATCCGCTGCCCTTTGATATAAACGCCGACGTGATCGAGATCGAGGATGGGGATTACGCCATCTGGTACCAGGATCTGATGAACGATATGCTGAAATACGATACGAAAACGGTTCGGCTGAAAGGACTCGTGGCGGTGGACGCCAAGTTCCCGCCCCGCACCATGGCCATCGGACGGCACGTCATGACCTGCTGTGCCGACGATATCCAGTATGCGGGCCTGATCTGTAAATATAAGCGTGCTGAGACGCTCCGTGCCCGGGATTGGGTAACGCTGACCGCCAAGGTCTCGGTGGAATTCCATAAGCTGTACGGAAAAGAAGGGCCGGTTCTTGTGGTGACACGCTGTGAATACGCCCAGAAACCGGTTGAGGAAGTCGTTTCCGTATACTGACCGTCCGCCTGTCCGCTTTGCAAATCCCGAGGAGAAGCATTACTATGTCTAACACCGCAAATCCCGAAAATACCCTTTCCCCTGCCATTGAAATCGAGCACAAATTCCTCATCGCCCGTCCGGACGACGAGGTGCTTTCCGCCCAACCAGGCGTGCGGATCCTGCAGATCGAGCAGATCTATCTGCCGTCAAAGCCCGGTGTGACCAGCCGTGTTCGCCGCACGTCGGAGAACGGCGAGGTGCATTACTACCGGACGGAGAAGCGGCGTATAAGTGCCATGAGTGCCTTTGAGGACGAGCGGGAGATCACGCAGGAAGAGTATTCCGCCGCCATACGGGGCGCCTCTCCCCACCGCCGTATTATACGGAAAACCAGATACAAGATCCCCCACGCCGGCTTCATCTGCGAGATCGACGTGTATCCCTTCTGGCGGGATCGGGCGATTCTGGAGATCGAGGTGGCGGACGAGCGTATCGTGCCGCCTTTGCCGGATTTCGTGCGTATATTGAAGGACGTTACGAAGGACCGGCGGTATAAAAACGCCCGCATGGCCAAGGAGATCCCTGCCGATACCCGGCGTGCCGTGAAAAGCGGCAGCAGGAATAAGAAAAACAGGTACCGCAAGGTGCAGAAATAAAAAATACGGCTTCTGCTGAGAGCAGAGGCCGTATTTTCGTTACAGAATCAGCTGATAGTTGTGAATGTCCAGCATTCTGCCCATTTTTTTGCCCACTTCCCGGATCGTTCCGCAGTGGATGAAGCCGAATTTTTTGTGCAGAGCCAGGCTGGCTTCGTTGCCGGAGGTGATCACAGATATAACGGTATGTACGTCGCCCCGTGTGCGTGCCGTTTCCAGAATTTCCTCCATCAGTGCCGAGGCAACGCCCCGGTTCCGAAAATCCGTGTGTACGTAAATGGATAATTCCACGGTGGTCTTGTACGCTTCCTTCTCCCGGTATTTGGATAAGGTGGCGTAGCCCACCGGGCATCCGTCTGCCTCTGCCGTCAGTGCGATGTGATTGCCCAGCGTGTGCTCGGCGTACCACGCCTGCCAATCCTCTATGGATTTCGGATGCAGATCCAGCGTGGCCGTGCCGTTTACGACCTCGTGATTATATATGTCAAGCAGTGCGGGAAGATCTCTCTCCTCCGTGGGGCGTATACGTATGGTCATTGTTTCGTGTCCTCGTCTGTTTTTTCGCTGCCGTCGTCCATTTTTGCAAACCGGGGCATTTCCACACCGTTCACAGAAACCGATTCGGTGAACATGGAGAGGGGACGAACCCAAACCTGCCCGTCGCCGTACAGTGCCTTGTAAACCACCATTTCCTCCAGCGTTTCGCTGTGCCTGGCAATGGCGAGCACGGTGTATTCGTTTCCTTTGTAGTGGCGGTACCTGCCGCCGATCCGGATCGTCTTTGACATAACGGCGTCCTTTGCAGAAGTAAAAATACGCTTTCGTAAGACAGCATATTATTGTATCATATACGGACGCCTTTTGCAATAGGAAAACGGAAAATCCCACGGGGAAGGATTGACCGGTGAAGGATAATTTGGTATAATATCCGTATCAGCATGTATTACGAAAGGTGAACGATAATGGAACAGAATATTCTCTCTTATACACTGGATACCCTCCGGGGACTTCTCGGAAAGGACAGCCCCTCCGGCTTTACGGAAAAGGCGGCACAGTACGTGTCCGATGCCCTTTCCCATATGGGCTACACCCCCACCTATACGAAAAAAGGCGGCGTGCTCTGCTGCCTCGGCGGTGAGGACGGGGAGAACGGCTTGCTTCTTTCCGCCCATATCGATACGCTGGGTGCCATGGTGGCCGGTGTAAAGGGAAACGGCCGATTGAAGCTGACGCCCGTGGGCGGATTCAACGCCAATAATGCGGAGGCAGAGTGCGTCCGCGTCTATACCCGTGACGGAAAGACCGTCTCCGGCACGATCCAGCTTACGAACGCCTCCGTCCACGTGAACAGCGGCTACGCCACTACCGCCCGCTCCTTTGATACGGTGGAGTGCGTGCTGGACGAGGACGTCCGCTGTGCCGAGGACCTGACCGCCCTCGGTATCGAAACCGGCTGCTTCGTCTGTGCCGATCCCCGTACCGTCATTACCGATTCCGGCTATATCAAGAGCCGCTTTCTGGATGATAAACTGAGCGCGGCCATCCTTCTGGGCTTTGCCCGGCATCTTTCTGAAAATAAGATCACACCGGAACGCCGGATCTATCTCCATTTCACCGTGTTTGAGGAACTCGGCCACGGTGCCTCCGCCACCATGCCCGCAGGCGTTTCGGAAATGCTGGGCGTGGATATGGGATGCGTGGGCGAGGGACTTGCCTGCACCGAGCGGGAAGTGTCCGTCTGCGTGAAGGATTCCAGCGGCCCCTATGATTACGGCATGACCGGCCGCCTTATCGCACTGGCGAAAGAAAAAGGCATCGCCTACGCCGCCGACGTGTATCCCTTTTACAGCTCGGACTGCTCGGCGGCCGTCCGCACCTTTGACGTAAAGCACGCCCTCATCGGCCCCGGCGTGTACGCCTCCCACGGGTACGAGCGTTCCCACACGGACGGCGTGAAGAATACCTTTGATCTACTCTGTGCGTACGCCGGGGTGTGAGAGAAAAAAAGGGAGACATTCGTTTGGTTCTCATAAGGATGTTTACCGTAGGGGCGATCATTGATCGCCCGCAAACAACCGCAAATCGAATAACGGGCGACCATTGGTCGCCCCTACAAACAAATTTCGGCAGAGACATAATTTTGTCTGCCGATTTTTGATATAATGGGTGCAACAAAAAGCCTCCCTCCGAGAGGGAGCCTCTGGTTGTAACCGCTTGTCTTTCTGTTATTTTATTGTTAAAACTGTCCTTTAGAACCTGACACCTTTGCCTCCCCTTTTCTTACAGTCTCAACTTTTCAATCAGTTTGGGGAGCCGGGGGGTAAAGGTGAACTATCGATCCGGAATTTTGCCTGCGATGGCGATCATGGAAAGGCCGAAACTGGCTTTCGTACATGGGGCCACGCCGAACGCACAAAAAACAATGCCCAGCGGCCAGGCAATCTCGTTCATTTTTTCGATTTTTCTGCATTTTGTATTTCCTGGAATAACTCCGGCTTTGAGATACGATTTGCAAACAGAATCGTGGGGTGTGCGGCAGACGATTCCGCACACCCCAGCATTTTACCGCAAAATATCCGTTATGTCAAGCCTTTTCGCCGTGGCGTTCCGTATTCGTCCGCAATCAGGGGCGTGACGTGCCCAAGGGGCCGAATCGGGATTCGTACAAACGCACCGTTTCGGCAAGGGCTGCCCGGTAGGTATTATAGTGACGGAGCACGGCGGCGTCCGCCGGATGTGTATCCAGATGGAGTGCCGCCTGGGAAAGGGCAATGCTGTAATGCTGGATCTGCCGGAGCAGACGGCGGCGTGTGAGGGGCGGCTCTTCCTTTGGCATAGCCGCTAAGGTCTGGGCGGCGGTGGGCGTTATGTCCTCGGTGAATACGCCGTCTTCCTCGGCAAACATGCGGTCCCGGAGCGCTTTTCCGATGCGGTCCCGGGGCGTGGCGGTATCGGCGGTTTCATCCGATACGCCGGGAAGTCCCTGCCGCAAAAATCCGTTTTGTCTGTCCATATATACTGTCTCCCCGAAGGGAAGTCCTTTCCTGTGTGAGTCTGATGGTGCAATCGGATTTTCGATTGCATTACAGTATATGCGACGAAATCCGTGCCGGATACAGCGTTGCATCTTCTTTCCGTTTGTGGTATAATATCCGTACGGAAGATTTGTGTAAAGGATAGGATGAAAAATGAAACACGTTGATATATACACGGACGGCTCCTGCCGGAAAAATCCGGGGCCGGGCGGATGGGGGGCCATTCTCGTATACGGAACGAGAGAACTTACGCTGTCCGGCGGCGAGGCGGAGACGACCAACAACCGGATGGAGCTTACCTCCGTGATCGAGGCGTTGTCCCGGCTGAAGGAGCCCTGCGAGGTGACGCTTACCTCTGATTCCAAATACGTTCTGGACGGTCTTTCCAAGGGATGGGCAAAATCCTGGCGCGCCCGGGGATGGAAAAAAGGAGACGGCTCACCGGCGTTGAACCCCGATCTGTGGGAGAAACTTCTCACGCTGTGCGACAAGCATACAGTGGATTTCGTATGGGTAAAAGGGCATGCGGGACACCCCTATAACGAACGGTGCGACGAAATGGCACAGAATGAATCGGGGAAATTTCTATGAGTGAGCTGCAGGCGTTTCTCACGGAAAATGGGACGCTGCTGTTTCGGGCCATTCTTGCCTATCTTTCGATTATTTCCCTTCTGTCCGTGGCGGTAACGATTGCGGACAAGCGATCGTCAAAGCGTGCCGGCCGGCGGCGTGTGCCGGAAGCCACGCTCCTTTGGTACGCCTGTTTCGGCGGTGCGGCGGCGATGCTTATGACCATGCTGTTGATCCGTCATAAAACCAGGCATGCAAAATTCATGGTCGGGCTGCCGCTGATTCTGTTTCTGCAGTTGGCGGCGGCGGTGGCGGTTTCCGTGTTTCTTTTGTGACTACGGCGACAGAACGAAGGATATGTCTTTATCATCTGCGTACACCGTGAGCGGTGTCAGGGCACGTTTCAGTGCGGGAGACAGATAGTTTTGACTGTCGCCCCGGCATACGGCGGCACGGAGACGGTGGGAAACGGTGACGTCTATATCGGTTTTGTAAAGCGGACCGTGACCGCCGAATACGATAATTTCAGCGTTGGTCTGATCGGTGAAAGCGGTGATCTCGCTTGCCGCCGCACCAAGATAGACGAAATCGGTGCCGTTTGCACGCACAGTGAACGTGATGATCGGCTGGGTGGAGCGGGGCAGATAGATCCGTTCCTCCGGCAGGATTTCCACCTTGTCATTCCACGTCAGAAGATCGGCCGGGGTGTAGGTGCTGACGGGAATATTCTTTTCCCGTGCGATGGTACGGAGAGAAAGGTATATCCCGGCTTCTTCCTCCGTTTCGGGAAGCGGCAGAAGCAGAGATCGAACGTATACGGTATCTGTCAGCCGCCCTACACCGTTTATGTGTTTTTTGTGTAAATGGGTGAGACATACCCCTTCCAGCTCGACCGCACCGTATGCTGCGGCGGACGACCAGGCTTCGTGCAATGCGGCATAGCTTCCGTCGGATACGTCAATAAGCAGATTTTTTCCCGCTGTCATTACGGTGACAGCGTCATTTTTTCCTTTGGCGGAAGAAAGGATCCGCACGTCGTTGGCGGTAGATATTTTGGTGACGCCCAATGTGAAAATGAACAGGGAAAGGACTGCCAATACGGCGCTCAGATGCCGGCGGAGGGATTGTTTCGTTCGGCAAAGCGGGGCAAGCAGCAGAAGGGCGGACAGCGTGATGGCGTACGCAGGTGCGAAGGAATCAGTGAGGGAAAGGGTGATCCCCCGGAGAGAGGCAAACGTGCCGGCGACCTGCTCCGTGATTGTACTGAGCCGTTGGATCAAGAGCCCCAGCAGGTACGACAACGGGGCGAGACGGTGCAGCAGAAGATAAACCGGCGTGAGAAGCAGAATAAGCTCAATAAGCGGCGTGAACAGAACGGTGGAGATCGGCGTAAGCCAGGAAACCTCTCCGAAGTACAGACACAACAGAGGGAGCAGTACCAACTGCACCGCCACAGAGGAAAGAAGGGTAATTGCCGCGTTTTGGAGCGTTGGCCGCTTTATGGGCGAGGTATCTGCCGGCCGGAGAATGCGGGTAATATGGGAAAAGACGCACAGTGCCAGAACAGCGGTGACGGATAATTGCAGTGCGACAGAGTATATGGCGGCAGGATCGGCCACGCACATAAATAAAGAGACGATCCCCAGAGATGTGGGCGTGTCACTTTTTCTTTGGAAAAAGAGGGCGGCGTAAGCCAGGAGCATCATCAGCCCGGCCCGTGTCACGCTGGGTGAAAGACCGCACAGAAACATATATCCTACGTCCGTTGCGGCAAGAATGACCGTGCGGAGTTTTTTATTTGACAGAAAAAGACGGAGAAGGGTATCCAGTCCGAAAAGCAGCATGGTAAAATGCATACCGCTGATGGCCAGAAGATGGGAAATGCCAAGCCTTCGGAAATCCCGGTTGAGCGCATCCGGAAGATGGCTTCGATCCCCGAGAAACAGTGCGGCGGCGAGGGCGCTTTCCTCCCGCCCGAAATTTGCCTGCAGGATACCGATAAGCATTTCCCGCCATTCCCCGAAGCGTGTGCGCAGAAATCCGGCAGTTGTCCTGCCAAGATACTGAACGGTGTCTGCTTCTGCCTGCAAAAAGGTGCGGAGAGAATAGTAATACCGGTTCTCGGAAAAGGCACCGCCGCTATCCTGTAAGGGGGAGAAGACCGCTTTGCAGGATACCGTATCTCCGGCTGTCAGGCCGCCCTGTTCGGTTTGCAGAAGTACCCGGCACGCCTCGCCGCTGTTTGTGGTAACGTCTGCAATATAGGCCGTCGAATAGGAGGTCGTATATACCGGTGCCTGTATGACAGCGGTGATCTCCGCTTCTTTGCCGCTGAGACGTTTTGCGGGAAGATCCACGGCAGCGTATCGGCAGAAGGTGAAAAACGTAAGAGAAAGAAAAACGGCACAGAACCCTATCCGCAGAATTGCCGGAAGATGCACCGAACACCGGTGTTGGAGCCGCTTTTTCAGCGGAGGGAAAAAGGAAAGCGCAAATAGTACGCAAACGGTCAGTACGGCCGTCAGCCGCATATTCGCGGACAGAAATACCGAGGCGAATCCCGTGTATACGAACGCAAAAGAAAAGAGGGCACTTTTGCGCCGCCACAGCATGTCCATCTCTTTATCACCTCGCAGAAAATAAGTACGGCTTTATGATAGCAGGTCTGTAAGGAAATGTCAATACCGGGCGAGATACAACAGAAAATGCACTGTCGTGTGACAGTGCATTTTTGATCTGTTATTCATCGAACTGGACATTCTTGGAATTCTCCGGAATCCATTCGTAGCAGGTGGCTTCCACTTCGATCAGCTTTCCGCCGCGGTACACGGTGAACTTGATCTTTTCACCCACTTCGAACGCCTTTACGATGGCGGCTACGTCGTCCGAGGTGGAGATCTCCTGATCTTCCACGGCAATGATGCGGTCGCCGGTCTCAAATACGTTATCGTTCAGCCCTTCCTCAAGACCCACGATATACACGCCCAGATTGCGGAGATTGTAGTACAGTGCCTGCTGGAAACTGGTTACATCGTACATGGAAATACCCAGATACGGCTTGCCGCTTACGTAGCCCTGGCTGATCAGCTGCTCGGCCACGCTCATGGCTTCGTTTACCGGAATGGCAAAGCCCAATCCTTCAATGCCGGTGCCGGAGGACTTGGCGTTGACCACGCCGATCAGCTCGCCGGACATATTGAACAGACCGCCGCCGGAGTTGCCGGGGTTGATGGCGGTGTTGGTCTGCAGAAGATTCATGGTGGTGCCGTCCACGTTGATTTCCCGGTCCAACGCACTGATGATGCCGTTTGTAACCGTTCCGCCCAGCTCGCCCAGCGGATTGCCCACGGCGACAACTTCTTCGCCTACGGCCAGATTATCGCTGTTGCCGGTGATAACGGCAGGCAGATCCTTGGCGTCGATCTTCAGAATGGCGATGTCCGAATCGGCATCGGTGCCCACCACGGATGCGGTGTATTCCGTGCCGTCAATCATGCGGACGGTGATGGTGCTTGCCAGTGCATTGTTGTTTTCCGTATCGGCAATTACGTGATTGTTGGTGAGGATGTAGCCGTCGGTGGAGAGAATAATACCGGAGCCGGCTCCCTGCGTCACGTACTGGAAGTAGGAGTTTACCAGATGCTCCGTGGTGATCTCCACCACAGAGGCGTGCACCAGATTGGCTACGTTATAGTAGGAGGACGTTCCGCCGGCGGAGGACATACCCTCGGCCGGTGCGGCGGCGGACTGATAGATCACCACCGGACCGTTTTCGGAGTTTTCGGTATCAGACGGCTGCACCGGTACAACTGCCATGCCGCCGGTGGCCAGATAAGCGCCGATGAAACCGGATGCGCAGGAAAGCAGTACGGTGCACACGCATGCCACCGCCAATGCACCCCGGGAGACACCACGGTTCTTCTTTTTGGCTTTTTTCGGTGCCGGCTCCTGCATCTGCGGTGCGGGAGCGGGATTATAGGAAGTATACGTGTGGGAGTTAGTGATCGGTGTCTGCGGTGCTGCCGGTGCAGGAGTGGGAGTGGGAGACGGGACATCCGACGGCTGTTCCGCAGGCTGAGTTGCCGCAGGCTGTACCGCTGCGGGTACAGCATTTTCCTCGTTTTGCTCCACCGGTTTGTCGGTGGGTGCCGAGGTAGGAGCACTGGCGGCAGGCATTGCTTCTTCCGCAGGATTCTCCTTTTCCGTCGGTGCTGTCGGCTTTTCAGAGAGGGGCTGTTCGTTATGCAATTCGTCGTTTTCGGCGTTGTTATTGTTGAAAAGATCGTTATTCATATTTTTGCTCCTTTGCACGGTGAAAATCACCGGGAATCATGTACGAGCATAGTATACCGCAGGAATGTGATGGTTTTTTGAAGAGGCAGGAAATATTGCTTGAATGTTCACGGCTTTTTCGTTCAGCTGGCTTTCGAAAGGGAAACGGTTACGATAAACCCGATGTCGTTGTCGCCGGAGATTTCGTAATTTTCATAGCCGGGCGGCAGAGGAATATCCGTTTTTGATGCTTCGGCGTTTGCCGGCACGGAATAGATCATGTATCCGCTGTCGGGCAGGGTAAAGCCGTCCCCGCGGTTGGTGGTGCCGTCCTCAGCTACGAATAGCCGTTCTTCTTCCCAGGTGAAGCCGTGGAGGTATTCCATATACTGCTCGTAGCAGAGTCCCAGATCGGTGACGAGCTGGGCGTGGGGCGTGCCGATATAGCGATAGTGCCACGGCTCGGCGGCACAGCCTGTCAGCTCCTGCATCTCTTCCGTATAGCGGAGGATGAAGCCGTAGCGGGGGGCGTTTTCAATGATCCAAGCACCGGCCTCGTGCTCGGGAAAATAGTACTGCTTTCCGTCGGAGAAAATGCACATATCGATGGCGAGACCGCTGTGATGCTCGCTGGTGCCCGGTTCTGCCACGTACAGCCGGGCCTTCTCCTCGCCCATGGAGGCGATACGGGAGGCCATAATGGATTTCTGATCCTCCATGGTGCGGTAACCGCTGGTGATCAGTACGTCTTTACAGCCGGTAGCGTTGCTGAAATCCACCAACATCCGATCGAACAGGGGGAACAGCTCCGCATCGATGGAGATGGAAGAACCGCTCAACGTATAAACGGGAGATTTGTTTCCGTAGAATACCGTCTGTTTGGTGGGCAGATCAAAGGAATAGGGGTGGTCCTTGTTGATGAGGATCAGATCTCCCCGGGTGATGCCCGTGTTGTCAATCGATACGAGCACAGATTCCGGTTCGGTGAGCATGGGAGGCGGCCCGATGAAAGCCAGATCCTGCGTTTCCAGAATTGCCGTATTTTCGGTCGTGACCGGCGGAATGGTTTCATAGGGATAATACGCGGATTCGTTTTCCGCATCCGGAGTGGCAGCCGGTGTGTCTGACGGGGCTGCCTCATTGCGGGACATAAAGAACAGGGAGACAAGAATGACGGAGAGAAAGAGAATGGCACAGACGAGTGCACCGATGAGGGAAGAGGAGCGGCGGTAACGGGCGTTCTTCTTGATAGCCTGCATGCTGTATGTATCGGTATATACGTCGCTGCGTCTTATGTTTTGCGGCATGGTGACAAAAATCCTCCGTTTTCGATGAAATAAAGAAGAGGGAGAGGCTTGTCCTCTCCCTCGAAGCAATTCGTCGGTACTATTACAGTGCGTCTCTTCTGGAGAGATTCATACGGCCCTTTTCGTCCGTGCCCAGATACTTCACGCGGATTTCGTCGCCTACGTTGCACACGTCCTCCACCTTTTCGGTGCGGGTGGTGTCCAGCTTGGAGATGTGTACCATGCCCTCCTTGCCCGGTGCAAATTCAACGAACGCACCGATGGGGATAATGCGGGTAACACGGCCGGTGTAGATGGCGCCCACTTCCGGCTCGAATACGATGCCGGCGATGATATCGCGGGCGGCTTCGATGCCCTTCTGGCTGACGCCGGAGATGAAGATGCTGCCATCGTCCTCCACGTCGATCTTGGCGCCGGTATCGGCAACGATCTTCTGAATGGTCTTACCCTTGGGACCGATCACCTCGCCGATCTTCTCCACGGCGATCTTCATGGTGATCATCTTGGGAGCGTACTCGGAAACCTCTGCACGGGGTGCGGGAATCGCCTTCAGAATGATGTCGTCGATGATGTAATCACGTCCCTTGTGGGTAACGGCAAGGGCTTCCTTGATGATCTCAGGAGTCAGACCGTCGATCTTCAGGTCCATCTGGATGGAGGTGATACCCTTGTGAGTACCGGCAACCTTGAAGTCCATATCGCCGTAAAAGTCCTCAAGGCCCTGGATATCGATCATGGTCATCCAGCGCTCGCCCTCGGTGATAAGACCGCAGGAGATACCGGCAACGGGAGCCTTGATCGGCACACCGGCGTCCATCAGTGCCACCGTGGAGCCGCAGACGGAAGCCTGGGAGGTAGAACCGTTGGAACTGATTACCTCAGATACGAGGCGGATGGTGTAGGGGAACTCTTCCATGGAGGGAAGAACGGGAACGAGAGAACGCTCTGCCAATGCACCGTGGCCGATCTCACGGCGTCCCGGGCTGCGGGAGGACTTTGCCTCACCGGTGGAATAGCCGGGCATGTTGTAGTGGTGCATGTAGCGCTTCTCAGTTTCCTCGGAGATGCCGTCCAGAAGCTGTGCGTCGGATACCGGGCCAAGCGTAGCCAGCGTCATAACCTGCGTCTGACCGCGGGTGAACATACCGGAACCGTGTACACGGCTGAACAGGCCAACCTCGGCAGCCAGCGGGCGGATCTGATCCAGACGGCGTCCGTCTACGCGCTTGCCTTCATCCAGGAGCCAGCGGCGTACCACGAACTTCTGGATCTTGTAGAGGATCTCGTCGATAACGGGATGCAGTTCGGCATCGCCGCCGTCGAACTCGTTGTATACGTTCTCGGTGATAACGGACATGCGCTCGTCGCGGATGTTCTTGTCATCGGTGTCCAGCGCGATACGTACTGCGTCGATGCAGTAGTCCTGGATCTTGTTGTACAGCTCCTCGTCAACGGTGTGTGCCGGATAGTCAAACTTCTCTTTGCCTACGGCGGCGATGATATCGTTGATGAATACGAGCAGCTTCTTGATCTCCTCGTGTGCCTTCATGATGGCGTCGAACATTACGTCGTCCGGTACCTCGGCTGCACCGGCCTCGATCATAACCACTTTCTTCTCGGAAGCGGCTACGGTCAGATCCAGAGTGCTCTTGGCACGCTGTGCGGAGGTGGGGTTCATTACGATGCCGTCTTCTTCGGTAAGACCTACGAACACGCCGCCGATAGGGCCGTTCCACGGAATATCGGAGATGGAGAGGGCGATAGAAGCACCAACCATGGCAACGATCTCAGGGGAACAGTCGTGGTCAACGGAGAGAACGGTGAGAGCCAGGTTTACGTCGTTGCGCAGGTCCTTCGGGAACAGGGGACGGATCGGGCGGTCGATCACACGGGCGGCAAGAATGGCCTTTTCGGAGGGACGTCCCCCACGGCGGTTGTAGCTGCCGGGAACGCGGCCTACGGCGTACAGACGCTCTTCGTAGTCAACGGAAAGGGGCAGAAAATGGATGCCGTCACGGGGACGCTCGGAAGCGGTGGCGCAGCAGAGTACAGCCGTTTCGCCGTAGCGTACGAGACAGGAGCCGTTTGCGAGACCGGCCATTTTGCCGGTTTCTACTACGAGCGGCCGACCGGCAAACTCGTAGGAGAAGGTTCTGTAATTCTCAAACATGAAACAATACCAATCCTTAAAAATATTTGCGGTAATAACACATCCGTCCGTGTTACCGCTGAACACGGAAGACGCACACGCCAAAGGCGCGGTATCAGCCGGGCGGACATAGGGTTTAGCACTTAAAGATATACCTGAAATTCAGGCACGTCTTTACGGGCTAAGCCGCTCGGTCCTTACACGGCTGAAATGTTGGGGGAACAAAGGGGAAAGAGAAAGCGGATTCCTGCGAAAACAAGCTGCGTCAAGCTGCCGAAAAAAACAGCCTGCCGCAGCTTGTCGTTGCCGGAATCTTATGCCGCTGTGCGGCGGAAATACGGCAGACGGGACGTGCCCGTTTCAAAAAGGGATTCGGCTTTTTGCCGGATTACTTTCTGATGCCCAGTTTCTCGATGATCGCACGGTAACGCTCGATGTCTACCTTCTGGAGATAGCCAAGGAGGTTGCGGCGGTGACCAACCATCTTCAGAAGACCGCGGCGGCTGTGGTGGTCCTTGTGGTTTTTCTTCAGATGCTCGTTCAGGCTGTTGATGCGGTAGGTCAGAACGGCGATCTGTACCTCGGGAGAACCGGTGTCACCCTCGTGGGTCTTGTACTGGTCAATGATCTGCTGCTTGATTTCCTTTTCCATGATTTCACCTCAAAAAATAATGTATCACACCGCATGACTCAGGAAGCGGCGGGTGAAAGCGTTCCGTTCAGAAACCTTTTATCCGCAACCCGGGCCGGCGGCACAACCGTGAATCATTATACCACACTTTCCTCTGTTTGTAAATAGGCGTTCGACACAAATTTATAAAATATTTTCGCTTTTTTTCTCGTCTTTTCCACGGCGAAGAAGAGAAACCGTGCCGGAAAGCATCAGCATGGCCCCGAACAGGTGCCGCACGAGGGCTTCGGGCAGAATCAAAGCGGCGTACGTACCGGGCACCGCGCCCAGCAGCCCGGACAATGCGATCAGCCCGATCACGGGCAAGGATAGCCGCCGTTTCTGTACGTGCCACAGCATGGACGCGCCGGAGGAAAACAGAAAAAACGCAAGATTGATCCCCTGTGCCCGGATCTGGGGAACGTCAGCGAATACGGTGAGAAACACTACCAGAAGACCGCCGCTGCCCACGCCCATGCCGCTGAGCATGGCGATCAGAAAGGCGGCCGCCATAACGATAAGCATATCCATCGGTTACCTCATCCGAGAAGCATGCGGATGCCGGAGTAGATCACCAGCACCGCAAACAGTTTTTTGAGAAGCTTCGTGTTGATCCGGGAAAGCAGCCACGCTCCCGCAAGACCGCCGAGGACGGCGGGGATCACAAGCGGCGTGACGGCAGAAATGTCCATCCGGCCGTCTGCCGCGTAGAGGATGGCGGAAAAAAGCGTCACCGGCAGGACGGCGGCGATGGTGGCGGCAAAGTTATCCCGGACGCCGTCGGGCGTTTTATCCGGATTCATGGCGGACAGTGCGTAGACCAGCAGAATACCGCCGCCGGCACCCAGAAGTCCGTTGAGAAATCCGGCCGCAAGTCCTGCGGTGAGGAGAAGAAAGATCCGCCTCTTTGCCCGGCGGCTGACGGTGATTTGCAAGAATAAAACCTCCTTTTGCGGATTTTTGTCATATAAGTGGGGGAAGACGGGCCTTTTTTGCCCGTTTTTTTTCGTCCGAAGCAAACTATGTTTGCGGTAGCTCTTGTTTTTTTATCAGATTTCTGCTATTATATATAATGGAGTATATCGCGAGGACACGTGCGGTGATACTATGTGCCGTGCGGGTCCTGTTCATACATGCAAAAAGCAGGGAAAGTGAGGAAATCTCCGTTTTCGGACGGAGTGTAAATACAATGGCTGTGAAAAAATCGGAAACCGGAAAGACGACCGGTGGAAAAACGTATAAAAAGTCACCTGCGAAAAAAGCAACAGCTAAAAACAGTGCAAAAGAACCGGCAAAGCGAGAGAAAAAGGAAGCGGTAGTGAAAGCGCCCGCAGGCCTTTTCGGGCAGATTCTGCCGTTTGTGGTTCTCGTGGTGGCCGTTCTTTTGTGCGTCTGTCTGCTTTTAGACAATGCCGGCGTTCTGGGCAATTTTATCAAAAATACGCTGTTCGGTCTGTTTTCCGGTGCGGCGTATACGCTTCCGCTGTATCTTCTTCTGGCGGCGGTTTTGTGGCGTGCGGATAAGGAGAACGGCGTTCTGCCCTGGAAGATCGTATGTTATTCCGTGACGTTTCTGCTGTCCACGATTCTTTTGCATTTTCTGGCGGACGGTGCCGCTACGTTTTCCGTGAAGACGCACTATACGGACGGGCTTTCCCGTATCGGCGGCGGCGCGGTAGGCGGCGTTCTGGGCGAACTCATGATGCGCGGCCTTCAAAAGGAACTGTCGCTGATCCTTCTGTTTGCCCTTCTGTTTTTGTTCGTGCTTCTCATGTTCGGCATTACACCCCGGGGACTTTGGATCCTTTTAGCGTATAAGATCAAGATGTACCGGGAGAAGGTAGCGCTTTCCCGTGAGGCTTCCTTTGAAGCGGCACAGGAGGCCAATGCACGCCGCCGGAAAAAGACCGAATCCTCGTTTGTATATCCGGAAAACGAGCAGCAGAAGCTGGCTCCCATTGCGGATATGCCGGCGGACGGACGGCGGAATAAGCCGCTGGATATGGATCTGGATGCGGACGACGAAGAGCCTGCCACGGTGGTTGCCCCTGCGGCATCGGACGGTACGGTGGATCCGGCCATTTTCGATGAGGTAATGCGACGCACTGAGGACCGTCTGAAAAACAGTACGGCGGCCGGGGAGGCACAGGAGGAAGACGACCTTCCCTGGGATGAAGCGCTCACCCCGGAGCGTACGGTCTCGGATATTATGGATGGGGATGATCTCTCACGGATGGAAGAAGAGGAAGAATTGGATCTTTCCGCAATCTTCACGGATAAGCCGGAGGAGGATCTGTTCAGCCGTTTTGAAAAAGACCGCGGCCGCCATCCGAATGACGGTGAGGCGGATATGGATATTGAACTGTCCGTGCAGCGGAAAACGCTGACGGAAACCCGTACGCCGGCCGAGGTACAGCCTGCCGTACCGGCCGCGGAGCCGGAGTACCGCTTCCCGCCCATTCACCTTTTGACGGAAGACGACAACGTGAAGGATGAGAACGTGGCGGAGGAACTGCGGGAGAACGCGGCCCGTCTGGTAGAAACGCTGAAGAACTTCAACGTGCGGACGAAGATCGTAGACGTGTGCCGCGGTCCCACAATCACCCGCTACGAGCTGGCGCCGGAGCCGGGTACCAAGGTGCGCTCCATTGCCAATCTGGTGGACGATATTGCACTGAATCTGGCTACCTCCGGCGTCCGTTTTGAGCCGTCGATCCCCGGCAAGTCTGCCGTAGGTATTGAGGTGCCCAATAAGAACGCCATGACGGTACATCTCAGAACCCTTTTGGAAAATCCCCGGTTCGACTCCTCCAAAAGCCGGCTGACGGCGGCTCTCGGCCAGGACGTTGCCGGTGCGGACGTGTTTCTTGACGTGGCAAAGATGCCGCACCTGCTGATCGCCGGTGCCACCGGTCAGGGTAAATCCGTCTGTATCAACAGTCTGATCGTGAGTCTGCTCTATAAGGCGAAGCCGGACGAGCTGAAGTTCATCATGGTAGATCCCAAAAAGGTGGAACTGAATATCTACAACGGCATCCCGCACCTGTATATGCCGGTTATCAGCGATCCGAAAAAAGCCGCCGGTGCCCTTTCCTGGGCGGTATCCGAAATGGAACGCCGGTACAGCCTTATTGAGGAAGTGGGCGTGCGTGATCTGAAGTCCTACAACGAGATCACAAAAGACGATCCCCAGTATGAATTTTTGCCCCAGTTCGTCATTATTATCGACGAGCTGGCGGATTTGATGATGGTGGCGAAAAACGACGTGGAAGGTCCTATCTGCCGTATCGCGCAGAAGGCCCGTGCCGCCGGTATGCATCTCATCATAGGTACACAGCGTCCGTCCGTGGACGTTATCACCGGTCTGATCAAGGCCAACTTCCCCTCCCGTATTTCTTTCCGCGTATCCCAGCTTGTGGACTCCCGCACGATCATTGACCGTGCCGGTGCGGAATCTCTGGTGGGACGGGGTGATATGCTGTACAGCCCGGTCGGCTCTCACGAGCCCATGCGTGTGCAGGGCGCCTTTGTCTCCGATGCGGAAGTGGAGAGCGTGGTAGAGTTTATCAAACTGAACAACGGCGGTGCCGAGTATAACTCCAGTGCCATCGCCGAAGTGGAGAAAAATGCCGCTTCCATCGGCACAGGTAAAAAAGACGGCCTCGGCGGCGACGAGGAGGACGGCGGTATGGACGACGATCCCATGCTGCGTCCCGCCATTGAACTGGCTGTGGAAAGCGGTAAGATTTCCACCTCGCTGATTCAGCGCCGGCTGTCTCTTGGCTACGGCCGTGCCGCCAAACTGATCGACCGCATGGAGCAGCTGGGCTACGTCAGCGCACCGGAGGGTCAGAAGCCACGTGACGTGCTTATTTCAAAAGAACAGTTTATGGAAATGGTACTGCGGGACACGGATTCGTGATCATGCAGTTTCGGGAGAGAATTTATGGGTAAACTGATTGTAATAGAAGGACTGGACGGTGCCGGAAAGGGTACGCAGAGTGCACGCTTAGTTGCTTTTCTCAAGGAGCAGGGGAAAAAGGTGCGTCTTATCGATTTTCCCTGTTACGGAGAAGACAGCTCCGTACTCGTGCGGATGTATCTGAACGGTGCTCTCGGTACCTCGCCGGACGATACCAACGCCTATGCGGCATCCATGTTTTTTGCCGCCGACCGGTACGTCAGCTATAAAACGGACTGGCGGAAGGACGTAGACGATCCCGATACGGTGGTAATCGCCAATCGGTACACCACGGCCAACGCCTATCATCAGCTGGCAAAGCTGCCGCGGGAGCAGTGGGATGCGTATCTTGCCTGGCTGTGGGATTTTGAATTTTCAAAGCTGGGCCTTCCCGAGCCCGATGCGGTGATCGGACTTACCATGCCGCCGAAGGTTTCCCGCTCGCTTGTGGAAAAACGGTGTGCGGAGCAGGGCATTAAAAAGGATATTCACGAGGCGGATGCCGCCTATCTTTCCCGCTGCTACGAGGCTCTGTGCTTTGTCGGTGAGAAGATGCACTGGTCGCTGATCGATTGCTCAGACGGGGCGGGCATTCTGCCCATTGAGGAGATCGAGAAAAAAATTCACGAAGCACTTTCTCTCTGAAGTGATTCGTATCCCGAAACCGATGCAATACTGCATAGAGAAGCGGGAACAAATTATTTTGGGACGCGTCAAAGAAACATATGGAAAAACAGAAAAGGAGACAGAATATGGAAGACAGAGTGGTATACTTGTTTTTGGCGGACGGCTTTGAGGAAATCGAAGCCTTGACTCCCGTGGATCTGCTTCGCCGTGCGGGAATTTCCGTAACGACGGTTGGTGTGACGGGGAAGATGGTCGTAGGATCCCACGGTATTCCCGTTGCCGCTGACGTGACCGGCGACGAGGCGGCCAAAATGCTGGCAGACGGTATTCTTCCTGCGATGGTGATTCTGCCAGGCGGTATGCCCGGGGCAAAGAATCTGGACGAGTCTCCTTTGGTGGAATCGTTTATAAAGGCCGCCCTTCGGGAGGATGCCTATCTTGCCGCTATCTGTGCTGCCCCGATGATTCTTGGAAAACGGGGCATTTTGGAGGGGAAGAGTGCAGTCTGTTATCCCGGCTTTGAGAAATATCTTACCGGTGCCAAGGGGCAAGAGGAAGGTTGTGTCTGTGCCTGGGATGGGAAAGTCATTACAGGACAAGCTATGGGTGCGGCAACGGAATTTGCCCTCACTTTGGTAGAAGCACTGAAAGGAGAGAGCACGGCAAACGAACTCCGTGCCGCGATTCTGTACTGATGAACATGATCCGTAAACAGAAAGATGAGATCCGCGCGGTGTATTCCGAAAAGCGGAAAGCCATGGATGCCGCAGAGAAACTGCGGCGGGATGAAGCCATCTGCCGTGCGGCTGTTTCTCTCGTCAGTTTCCGGTATGCGGAGTACGTGCTTTTGTACGCCGCCACGGACGGGGAGATCGATATTGCCCCGGTTGCGGCCGAGGCGTTGGCACGGGGAAAGAAGATCGCCTATCCCCGCTGTGATAAGGAAACCCATACCATGCAGTACCATATTATAACTTCTCTTGATCAGTTGTCGCCCGATGCGTACAACATTCCCGAGCCGCCGGCGGACGCGCCCGTTTACGATCCGAAAAACGATCTGGGCAGTGCCGTTTGCTTCGTGCCGGGACTCGTATACGATAAGGCCGGCTACCGTCTGGGTTACGGCAAAGGCTTTTACGACCGCTATCTGTCCGGCTTTTCCGGCTGTACTATCGGTGTGGTTTACAGTGATTATATCCTTCCTGCCGTGCCCCGCGGAAGATATGACGTTTCCGTCAATATTCTTCTTACGGAAAAAGGCGTGAAGATGACCGGTACCGGCAAGTGAGAGTCAAAGGCATTTTTGCGGCGCCCTTTCTTTTGATCGTGGTGCTGGCGCTTTGGGCTATTGCCGGATTTCTGGATGCCGAAACGCTGGGCGTGGGCGTCAGTCCCTATCTTGCTCTCGTTATCGTGCAGTTTATTGTGTACGCCCTGCCGTCGGTTTTTTTCTGCCGTCTGCGCGGGAAAGAATACACGCCCCGGCTCCGGCTCCGGCTGGTAAAACCGGGACATGTCTTTCTCTTGCTTTCCGCCCTTACCGCTATGCTGTCGGGCAGTGCGCTTTTGAATCTCTCCGTGATCACCCTGTTCCCGCATGCAGATTTCGGAACCGCCGTTTCCCGGTACGGAAGTGTTGGAGGCGGTGCGGACAGTATGCTGTACGTACTTCTTGCGCTGTGCATCCTGCCGGCGCTTCTGGAGGAGTTTTTGTTCCGCGGTATTATCGTTTCGGAGTACGAATCGGTGAGCGTGCCAACGGCCGTCTTTCTTTCCGCTCTCCTTTTTGCTCTTATGCACATGAGCTATGCCCGGCTGCCTGCGTATTTTTTCAGCGGTGTTGTGCTGTGCTTGACGCTGTACGCCACCCGTTCGTTGCTTGCCCCTATGCTCGTGCATGCGTGCAATAACGTGGCCGCCCTGTTTCTGGATCGGTATCTGTACGCCGCCGTGCCGGAGATCGGGGAGCGAAGCGTTCTTCTGGTGTTTATTCTATTCTGTGTTTTGTTCGTTTCTCTTATCTGCTTTGCCCTGTCGGCACAGAATATATACACGGCGTACGGCGTTACCAATACGCCTTCCCCCCATATCCGGAAAAAGAAGCGTGGGGAAACCGGCGGATTCTTTGCCGCCGTTGGGGCACCGCCTTTCGTGCTTTTGATCGTTCTCTTTGTGATTTTCACGGCCGTTTCGTAATACAGCAGCCGTATTCTTCCCAGAAAGGGGATCTTTTGAATGGATAATGACGTGAAGCTTCCTTCCGCCGAGGAATCCCTCGGCGCGGATAATGCCGATATTCTTCGGGCAAAACGCACCCGATCTGCCGCCCTACCGGAAAACACGGCAAAAACGGTGCCGGCTGCCGTCAGTGCAGGACAACTGCGTATGCAGATGAATGCCGCCCGCACGTCGGAAACAAGACGGACTGGGACACCGGCAAAACCGCAGGGCACTCTGCCGGCAAAGCGGCAGGCAGTTCCCTCAGTCCAGCCCGGCCGTGCAGTACAGCGATCTGCTCAGCCCGGAACCGGCTCCCAGGCAGGACAAGCGGTTCCTTCTGCGAAGAAGGTACCTGCCGCCCGGCCTGTTCCGGAGAAAAAGACAGCGGTTTCTGCTGCACCCGCAAGGATGGCTGCGCCTGCGGCAGCGTCTGCCGTCAAGAACGCCGTATCCCGGGCACCGGGTACGTCCTCCCCGGCGGAGAAGCGGCAGTCTCCCACTGTAAAACAGTCAGCACCCGCCGTGCCTGCAAAGATAGATGCAGCGCCAAAGACTGCCGTTCCCACAAAAGCGGTGCATACGGAGCAGAAAAAACGGAATACGCCGGCTGCGGCACAGACGCTGCCGTTTCAGGTGGTGTATGACCAAACGGACCGGACCTCCGTCCGGAAACCGGCGGGATCCCGCAAGACTGTCGATATACACGCACTGATTCCTCATCAGAAGGCAGAGATCGCCCGCCGTGTCGCCGAGGAGGATAATACTGCCACCCGTGTGACAGATATGCATACGCCCGTCCCGGCAGAGGCAACGCGCATCAGCAGCGTACAGCCGGTGCTTCCTAAGAAAAAAACGCCGAAAAAGAATCGGGAAGCGGAAGACGAGAGCGAGGGCAGCAATGCCATCATCAGCGTGATCAAGGCGATCACGTACATCGTGTCCGTGGTGGTCGTATCCGTTTTCCTTGCGGTGTTTATTATCCTGGTGGGCAACGACGTATATGCGTTCGTGAAGGATGAATCGGTGATTGACGTTACCGTGCCGGAATACGCTACGCTGAACGACATTTCCATTTTGCTTTCAGAAAACGGCATTATCGAATATCCCACGGTGTTCAAGGTCTATGCCAATCTGAAAAAGGACGACGGTAAGTATATCGCCGGAACCTATCCGTTGAGTCCCATGATGAATTACGACGAGCTTCTCATGGCCTTCAAACCGAAAAAGCCTACCGGTACGTCCCGTATTACGATTCCGGAGGGATATACTACGGATCAGATCATCGATCTGTTCGTCTCGAAGGGAATCGGTACCCGGGAGAAATACGTGGAGGTAATCAATCATTACGATTTCGACTACTGGTTTATCGATAAGCTGGAAGAAAGCGGATGGAAAGAGGGTCGGTACTACCGCCTGGACGGATATCTGTTCCCGGACACCTACGAGTTTTATAACGCCTCTACGGAAGAAGTGGTGATCGGAAAACTGCTTAAACGCTTTAACGAGGTGTTTATTGAAGCCTACGCTATCAAGGCAGAACAGCTTGGATATACGGTGGATGAGATCCTGACTCTCGCCTCCATGGTGGAGAAGGAAGGCGGTACGCAGTCCGATTTCTTCAATATTTCTTCCGTATTCACCAACCGCTTGAACAATGCGGCCCGCTATCCTTTTTTGGAAAGTGACGCCACCATCGTTTATGCTATTGAGCACGATACCGGTGAGCACGTGAATCCAACGAGAGAGCATTTGAGTTACGAAAGCCCGTACAATACCCATACGAATAAAGGACTTCCGCCGGGGCCTATCGCCAATCCCAGTGCCAGTGCGATCCGTGCGGCTCTGTATCCGGCAGATACCAAATATTTCTTCTTTGTGTCCGCTTCTGCTACCGTGACGTATTACGCTGAAACGCTGGACGAGCATAATGCGAACGTTGCAAGGGCTGCTGCCGGCGGCACTGCCCCCGCACCGGAAAACTGATATAAAAAACCGCTGTGAGCTTCACAGCGGTTTTTTTGTTTTACCCATTATTTTTGTCGATTGCCGAATAATCCACGAAACTGATATTCACGTCCACATCCGCATTGGGTACGCCTGCGAATTTTCCGCTGGCACCGTACTGCCATATATCAAAATCGTAGTAGAACGTGGGCTTGTCCCTGTATTCCGCATACCAGAAGTCGTAGTTGTCGATGCGGCTCAGTTCGTAGTAGAGAAGGGAAACGCTCTGGTTGCAGTAAACCATGGGGATATAGCCGGCTTCTTCCACGGTGGAGCAGAATACGTTGGCCGCCTGGCAAAGGGCATCCGTTTCAATGTTGTTGGTGCGTGCGGTGGAGGAACTGATGGTCTCCCAGTCGAATACCACGGGGAAGGTGATGTCGTATCCTTCTATCAGATCCAGCACGTAGGCCGCCTCATCGTACGCTTCCTGGGCGTTCAGTGCCTGAGAGAAGAAGTATACGCCAACCTTGATGCCGGCGGCAAGTGCCCCCTCTATGTTTTTCTCAAAATATTCGTCTTTATTCAGCTTGCCGCTTTCGTAGCCGCGGTATCCGGCACGGATAAAGGCGAAGTACACACCTTCTTCCTTCAGTTTCTGCCAGTTTACCTCTCCCTGCCAGGAGGATACGTCCACGCCGAACCAGTGAGGACGCGTATCGTCCAGATAGTGCATGATGCCTTTTTCGTCCTTCAAGAACAGATCGGAATCGTAGGAGCACACCGGCAGCAGCGGATTGATAGGAACGATGTAGGAGGCGGCCTTCAGATACCGTACAAATCCTTCGGGGGTGTAGGAGAAAATTTTTCCGTAGTGATTGCAGGTTTTGAAGATGACCGTTTCGTGATCGATCCCTTCCGTCAGAATGATATTGCCGCCGATGTCGTAATTTTTGATGGTCACGTCGTCGGATGCGATAATGACAAAATCTGCCAGTCCCTCAAAGGGACGGTAGTTGTACTCACCCGGTTTATCAATATAGGTAGTGACCATGTTGCTCAGAACAGTCACCGCCTCGGCACGGGTCAGCGAATCAAGGGGCAGGAAGTTTCCGCCGTCACTGCCGTGGAGAAATCCCGCATCCGTCATAGCGAGTATGTAGCCCCTCGCCCAGTCGGAGATGGTTTCGTAATCCGTGTACACGAAAGTTTCCGCCTGGGGATCGTCCTGCGCTTCGTGATTGTCGGGCAGTTCGTATTCCGTGGGGGCAAAGCCGAAAGCACGGGCAATCAGCACCATGGCTTCCTCTCGTGTTACCGGGGCATCCGGCAGAGCACGGCCGATCTCGTCGCCCAGCATAACGCCGGCGGCACGAAGCTTCTGAAGTGCTTCGGCGTACGGATGACCGTTTACGTCCGCGAACAGATCACCCGATTCGGTTTTATAATGCATGATCCGGTTCAGCAGTACGGCCACCTCGCCGCGGGTGATGGGCTGATCGGGCAGAAAGGCGTCGCCGCCCGGCAGAATACCCAGCGTGTGAAAGCGGCCGATGGCATTCATTGCCCAGTGATCCACCGCATCCCCGTACCCGGGATGCTCCGGAATTTCCGAGATCGGTCCGGCGGTGGTTATGGAAATGTGTTTTTCGGTTTCTTTCGTGCCGGTATCTGCCGCAAAAACGGGCAGAGCCGTGAGAAGGAGGGCGGCTGACAGCACAGCCGACAGAATAGGTTTCAGCATACAGTCTCCCTTGAAAAAAGATCGTAAATACATTATACAGGAATTTTTCTGTCGAAAAATGGACGTTTTGTGAATGATGCACGTTGTTCACAAGGAAATTTTTTCCGATACCGGGAAAATCGGGAGACATCGGTTGTTCTTGCATCCTGCCGTCATTTGTGCTATAATAGAAAATCATAAGAAATCGGGGGACAGTCACATATGACCGAGAGGGAACAGACGGTGAGCATACAGCCCATCGCCCATATCCGTACCGGCTTTTCGGAGAAATTCGGGATTCCGCGGCAAAGCGGGCTGGTGGATGCGGTGAAGGGACGGGTGGTTTTCCTGCCGGCGTACCGCAATCCGGATGCACTGCGTGGGCTGGAATCCTTTTCCCACGTCTGGCTGATCTGGCATTTTACCAAAGCCGTCCGGGCAGAGTGGAGTCCTACCGTGCGGCCGCCCCGGCTGGGCGGTAATACCCGTATGGGCGTTTTCGCCACGCGATCCCCCTTCCGTCCCAATAATCTGGGGCTGTCCTGCGTCCGGCTGGAGGGCATCGATTACGACGCCCCGGACGGCCCGGTGCTTCTCGTATCCGGGGTGGATATGCTGGACGGAACGCCTGTCTTTGACGTTAAGCCGTACGTGCCCGTGGCAGACTGCAGGCCGGAGGCCTCGGAGGGATATACGGCAAAAACAAGGGAGCACCGGCTGACCGTGCATATTCCGTCCGAGCTGTCACGAGATCTTTCCGAAGAGGACCGGGCGGCACTTGTGGGGATCCTGGAAAACGACCCCCGGCCCGGATATGAGGACGATCCGAACAACGAGTACGGGCTGACGTTTCAGCAGTACGACGTGGGCTTTACCGTCCGGGGAACGGATCTGCATGTGTTCCGGCTTGATATACGAACCGAATAAAGCAAAAAAGCGTTCGCAGTTGTCTTGCGAACGCTTTTTTTGCAAGGTTCAGAGAAGATCCTCCAGCACGTCGGAAAGGGTACAGGGCGTGACCGTGCCTTCGGTGATTCGGCGGAACAGTTCCTCGGCGGTTTTACCGTCCGTCGTTACGTTTTCAATCATGCGTGCGTCATTCCTGCCTGTATCCGGTGCGAAAAGGGAAACGGCAATAGAGAAAAAGGAATGACTGGCGGTGTCGTTCCGCATAAGCGTGCTGATGAGTGTAAGCCCCTCTCCCACGTGCCGTATGACAGTTTCCACAGGGCAGACGGTACTGCTGGCTTTAAGGGGTTCCTTTGAGAAAAGCATCATAATGTCCTCCTTTGCGTGCCGTCAGAGACGGGACGCTACTATTATAGCACACGCCGTGCAGACGGAAGATGCAGAAAACGGTGCGTCAAAACGCCGCTTTTTCTGCACTTTTTGCCGGCTTTTTATCGATTTTCTTATAAAAGTGGGGAGAAAATGCGAAATTTGCCGTGTTTTGGCATGCCGGCACCCGTATCCGCAAAATGATTCTTCCAGCCGGGATGCATTATTTAATAATATGGAGGATCAAATTTTGTGAAAAAAGTTTGAAATGCCGTAAATCTTGCATATTCAGTTGAATCGGCAGCGAATTTGTGCTATAATATATGGAAATGTGTGCAGCAGCATTGCACACGGCGTCTTTTGATTCAAAGTATGGTGGTGATACGGATGACGGCCGGTCGGCGGCACGGGATTTTTTATCGGCTATTTTCTCCCGATTGTATGATAGGAAACGATTTGCGCAGGGAGGAACGGTATTCCTTCGGTATGTATCGTTCCTTTATGACGATCGCCTGGCCGGCGTTGATTGAAGCGGTGCTGGGCGGCCTTGTGAATTTCGTGGACTCTCTCATGGTGTCCGTGGTAGGTGAGGAAGGCGTGGCGGCTGTAGGTCTTACGGGACAGCCCCGCATGATTTTCTACTCCCTGTTTTTATCCATGAGCATTGCCGTCAACGCCATCGTCAGCCGGCGGTTCGGGGAAAAACGGCAGGAGGACGCCAACCGATGCCTGGCAACTGTCTTGCCGGTGACGGTGCTGATGGGAATCCTGTCTACGGTGGTATCGTTTGCCGTGGCGCGGCCGCTTCTGCTGTTTGCCGGTGCCCAGGAGGATACCATTGAACTGGCGATCCCGTATTTTCTAATCACCATGGTGGGACTGAATTTCACTGCCATTTCCATTATGATAAACGCCGCCCACCGCGCCTGCGGCAATACGAAAATAACGCTGGTTACCAACATGACCGCCAACGTGATCAACGTGGTTTGCAACGCCATTCTGATCAACGGCCTGTTCGGATTTCCCAAACTGGGCGTGACCGGTGCCGCTATCGCTACGCTGATGGGCAACGTTTCCACGGCAGTTATCTCCATCGTATCGGTGCTTCGGAAAAACGGGTATCTCAAACTGCGGCCTAAGTATATGATCCGGTGGGATTTTCCCCAGCTGGGGCTGATCTTCCGTATAGGCAGCGGCTCTCTCGTGGAGCAGATTTTCATGCGTATCGGATTTTTCACCTATGCAAAGATCGTAGCGGATCTTGGTACGATGGAGTTTGCTACCCACCAGATCGTTATGACCATTATGACGCTCACGTTTACGGTGGGCGACGGTCTCAGTATAGCGGCCGGTGCCCTGGTGGGACAGAATCTTGGCAAAAAACGGCCGGATCTGTCGCTGATATACAGCCGGATCGGCCAGCGGATCGGCATTTGCATCGCTCTCTGCATGGTGGCGGTCTTTACCGCGGCCGGCGCACCGATCATGCGGCTGTTCTCCGATGATTCTACGGTGATCCGTACCGGCGTGTATCTTCTGGGCATCCTTGCGGTAGCGGCTCCCTTCCAGGTAGTGCAGGTGGAATGCCGCGGCTGTCTGAACGGTGCGGGTGATACCAAATTCATGGCGGTCGTTTCTTTCGTGTCCATTGCCCTCGTGCGGCCGGTTCTTGCCTATGTGCTCTGCTATCCGGTGGGATGGGGAATCTACGGTGCGTGGCTGTCCTTGCTGATCGATCAGATTACCCGTTGTGTTCTGGCACTGTGGCGTTTTTCCGGCTCCGCCTGGTATCAGAAAAAGGTCTGATGCGTTTGTCCCGGATTTTTTGGCGTGACTGTCAGATCATCGTTTATTACATATACTTATAAACAGCATAACATAGTAAAGAAGGGAATAGTATGCAGTCTTCCTCCGTTTCCAGACAGATCGTTTCCGCACTGCTTTTGGTGATTGCCGCCTTCGTTTGGGGCAGTACCTTTGTGGCACAAAGCGTGGGCAGTGATTCCGTCGAGGCATATACGTTTCTTACCAGCCGTTCCTTTATTTCCGCCGTGGCACTTCTGCCGGTAATCGCGGTGCGTAAGGCATTGCGTCCCAAAGGTGCCTCCGAGGCGTTGGAAGAAAACACGTCCGCATCACGCCGTACTTTGTGGCTGGGAGGTATCCTGTGCGGCGTGGCACTCATGGTGGCAAGCGGTATCCAGCAGATCGGCATCAAGGATACCACCGTGGGAAAGGCCGGCTTTATCACGGCGATGTACATCGTGATCGTGCCGCTTTTGGGCATCTTTTTGAAAAAGCGGATCGGCCTCAACGTGTGGGCCGGCGTGGCCATTGCCGTTGTGGGCATGTACTTCCTCTGCATTACGGAGGGATTCAGCATCAGCCGTGGCGATTTCCTCGTTCTGATCTGTGCGTTCTGCTTCTCGCTTCACATTCTCGTGATCGATTATTTTTCGCCCAAGGTGGATGGCGTGAAAATGTCGTGTATCCAGTTTTTCACCTGCGGCGTTCTGTCGCTGTTTCCCACGTTCCTTTTTGAAAAACCGTCTTTTTCGGACGTGCAGGCGGCGGCACTGCCTATCCTCTATGCCGGACTTCTCTCCGGGGCTGTGGGATATACGCTGCAGATCATCGCCCAGAAGAATCTCCAGCCTACGGTGGCATCCCTTATCATGAGTCTGGAATCGGTATTCTCCGTGCTGTCCGGCTGGGTGGTGCTCCGTGAGGGGCTTTCCGCAAGAGAGCTGATCGGCTGTCTTCTGATGTTTGCCGCCATTCTTCTGGCACAGCTGCCGGGCGATCTTTTCCGAAAAAAGCGTATCCCGCACCCGGACGGGGAAAAGTGAAAAAATAAAAAATGCTGTTGACAAAACAGCACCGCTGTGCTATAATGGATAAGCAAAAATCCACGGAGGCATAGCTCAGCTGGTTAGAGTACTTGCTTGACATGCAAGGGGTCACTGGTTCGATCCCAGTTGTCTCCACCATAAACAAATGACCGATGCAAAGCATCGGTTTTTGTTTTGTAGATATGTTCACGGATCGAACCACTGCCGCACGTTGTGCGGCATACGGTTTGCGGTGAAGCCCGGGAGGTTTTGCATTACGCAGATCGCAAACCACGGTTCAGATTTCCAGCTGTCTCAACCAGGGAAGGTCCTTGTACTTTTGGATACGTCGCATGGTTTACGGGCATATGGAATCTTTTATTGTTCTGTTGCATTTAGTGGCAGTATTTGTTATAATTGTTACAAAAATTCGGATATATTTTCAGTTATGTATTTATCAAATATAACCTTACCGGAGGTTCTGCTATGAGTATCGATTACTGGGTCTACTTAAAACAACGAGATTTGTTTTCCGTGAAGTCCTTTGAAGAGTATTGTAATAGCATTGGTTTGTGCATAACAATGGATCCGTCGGTAGATCTTTCGGCGGTTTCCGGCTATGTCCCGATACGTTTTACCGATAAAAGGTTTTCTAATGTAAATACAAAAGGTGATTTTTTGTCTGGATTTGAAATGTATTTCCATGAATATCACGAAGAAATACAGCCGCAGAAAAAGCCGGTGGGATTCTTCAGAAAACTGTTTCCGCCAAAGCCGGAGAAGGAATCGTCCTTCAGCCTTGCTACCAGAGATTCCCGGTGGATGATAGCATTGAATTGCAGCAGTGCCGATTCTTTTGAGATTTTTTTGGCATATGTTTTCGGGTCTTATCTTATAAAGTGCGGCGGCGTATTTGATGATCCGCAAAGCGGGCGGTTCTACGACAACAGCAAAGCAATGGAAACGGAGATTGCTGCCAATCTGGAAGAACTGTTGCGCCAGGCAGCTGACGGCGAGTTGATTATGCATCCCTTTGAATCGTGGCAATAATCCCACTTTGACAGGCGATCACGTTCCGGGATATCATAATTTTCTGTCGAGATAAAAACATTTCACCAAAAAGTTAAATGACTATTGACAAACGCTTCATTCTGTGTTACACTATATTTAACCGGATGGTTAAATAAAAGGGAGGTATACTGTGGGACTGCAAAATACGATCAAAGCTCTGTCCGATCCCATTCGAAGAGAGATTCTGGAACTGCTCCGTGCCGGGCGTCTCCCCGCCGGGGAAATTGCGAATAAATTCCCCGTGAGCGGTGCGGCGATTTCCAAGCATCTTTCGGTTCTCAAAGAGGCGGATCTGATAAGGGATGCCCGGGAAGGAAAGTATATTTATTATGAGCTGAACACCTCCGTGCTGGAGGAAGTGATGCTGTGGCTCAAAGGCCTGAAAGGAGAAAAAAATGATTAAAAAGCACTGGAAGATATTGCTCATTACCTCCGCGGTGATTCTTTTGCCCATTCTGGCGGGGATGCTTCTGTGGAATCAGCTGCCGGCAGATATTCCAACCCATTGGAATGCGGCGGGGGAGATCGACGGCTGGAGCAGTAAGGGATTTGCCGTGTTCGGACTGCCGCTGTTTTTGTTGGCTCTCCAGTGGGTGGCGGTTTTCGCCACGTCCGCAGATCCCAAAAAGCAGAATCATTCGGGGAAAATTCTGCATTTTGTCTTTTGGATTGTTCCTCTGATGAGTATTCTGCTTTCGGCGGTTATGTTTTGCACAGCGTTGGGAACGGAAGTGCGTATCGTGGAGGTTTTGATGATCTTCACCGGATTTCTGTTCGTTGTTATCGGCAATTATCTGCCCAAGTGTCAGCAGAATTACACCATCGGCATTAAGATCCCGTGGACGCTCAACAGTGAGGAAAACTGGAACCGGACCCACCGCCTGGCCGGATTTGTTTGGGTGGCCGGCGGTCTTGCGATCGTGCTGGCCGGCTTCTTCGGTTTCTTTGTTCTCCTTGTTCCTGTTACTTTGGCGATGGTGCTGGTGCCGCTCATCCATTCGTACGTCCTGCACCGCAGGGGCATATAAAAGGGAAAAGCCATACGGCAGATGCCGTATGGCTTTGTTTTGTTGGGCGATTCAGATGCACGTAGGTTTTGCAGGGATAGACTAACCCACGGGTGTGTATGGGAGGGGAGGTATCCGCGGTCTGCTGGGCTTTTAACGCTATGCGAGTGAACGAAGTCTATGTATTATGAATTGATCTCGTTCGCTTTTTGAATGGTATCACAAAATTTTTCGCAAAGATTAAGAGGATAGTCCTCGGTTAAATGTGCTTCCTTTGCAACAGATAACGTAGCGGGTCTCCATTTATCGTAAAGCTTTGCAGGATCAATATCCTTGAGTGTCTCGCCTGAGGTATGGTTTCCAATATACGTTAATCTTGATTTGTCCGGAAAAAACTGTTCCGTAAACCATCCAAGAGGCATTACGTATTCATGATTCAGTTCATTTATCGTTGGAATTTTATCAAAAGTCGTTCTCCATGCGTAGCAGTAAATTGCAGGAACAACAACTATTGTTCTTGTATGCAGTAACATGAAAATACGATACTTGCCATTTGTGTGATAAGCGTACAGAGCGCCGCATTTTACGTCAGACCACGGCAGAGCAGGCTTGGTTTTTGATGGCTCTACTGCTGAAAAAAACTGTGCGGGCGTCGTTACGATTGAGGTTGTAAATTCAGCCCTGAAATCTTTTTTATGACCGAATTTTGTTTGGAGCGCCGGTAACGAGGTTGAGCATTTATCACCTGGAACGGAAATTGCTGAGATCTTTTTAATTGCAGATGGAGCAAGGATTTCTTCTCCAAGATAGCAGGCAATAGAGTGAAGGGGTTCGTTAAGAAAATTCACTGTTTTAAGTTCTGCCGCTGAGTAAGTCTTTTGAAAAATTCCGCAACGCATCATATCGCGCCACCCTTGCGCTTTGTTATATCCAAGAACAACAAATACGCGATATCCATCCTCATATTTATAACGATAGCAATCACCGATTTCTAACTGCGGAAGTTCCTTCTCCCTATCAAGTGGATCCATTCTTCGTTGACGCGGCTTTGCTCGCGGTGTTTGAAGCGAATTCCAAAATTTTTCAAGATTCTTCCGTCGAACCTTCAAATCCTTTTCGGTAGCTTCAAGCTCACGGTAGAATTCAATGTTTGCTCCGCTTTCGATAATTTCTTTCACACGGTTCAAAACAAGCTCAGATTGCTCACAGCACATCCACTCCGCCTTGGCAAGTGCAAAATAGACGTCGTGCATTATGCCGTCATTGTCATCAAACTCTGCGTGATATTCAGCAAGTATTGCGGATGATATTTCCGAAACCAATTTCCCATTATTATAGGAGTCCATAAATCTATCGTATATTTCGCAGAACTCGTCGCTCTGCGTCAGTCCCATTCCCCAACAGCCCATAAAAATACCACCTTTTCCTTTTTTCTTTATTATACCGCAATTTTGTAAGCATTTCAACTGTTTTGGGCAAATAGACTCCCTCCGGGAGGGAGCTGGCGCCGTAGGCGACGGAGGGAGAGTGCGTTACTGTAAAGTTTTTTATACCCAAAAATCTAAAAATAGTCAATGAAATCGTGGCATAGCCACGATGAAAGCCTCACTCCGTTCGGATGAAATCTTCGGCGTGCTGCCTCAGATGAAAGTAAATCCGTCCCCTCTCCCCGCGAAGCGATTTCATCCACCGCAGGTGGATTTCTTCCGCCATCGGCGATTATACGAACGATAAAAAGAGAGAACACGGATGTGTTCTCTCTTTTTATGGCTGGGATAGCTGGACACTGAACCACGGTTTTCGCATGGAATGTATCAAGCCGTCCGTTCCGTTTTTGCGAAAACCTTATCCGATGCATACGCATCGGAGTGGTTCTTCGTCATCGATTCAAACGAAAGAAAGCCATACGGCATCTGCCGTATGGCTTTCTTTGGCTGGGATAGCTGGACTCGAACCAGCGAATGCAGGAGTCAAAGTCCTGTGCCTTACCGACTTGGCGATATCCCACCGTATCAGTTATTATATCACATTTTCCCCCGGCGTGTCAATCACCGGGACGGATTTTTCAAAAAATATTACAGGAGCCGCACGGTTTTCGCGCGGCTCCTGTCGGAATAGGCGGTCAGATGCAGTAGAGCAGAATCGTAAAGAAATGCAGGATACTGCCGGCCAGAACGAACAGATGGAATACGGAATGCATGTATCTCTTTTTCTTGAAGAAATAATATACCAGCGCCCCTACGGTGTAGGAAATGCCCCCTGCCAGAAGCAAAACGATGGCGTTTGGATGCAGTGCCGTAACGGTGGCTTTCCAGGCGAATACCACGCACCAGCCCATGGCCAAATAGCAGATGGCGGAGAACTTCCGGTAGGCTTTTATATCAATGGAATTGAACACGATGCCGATAGCGGCCGCCCCCCATACCACACCGAAGATCACCCAGCCAAGGGGCGTGCTGTACTCCCGCAGGGGCCCGAGACTGATGGGGGTGTACGTGCCGGCAATCAGAAGAAAAATGGAGCAGTGATCCAGAATCTGGAATACCTTTTTTGCCGTTTTATCCGCCGGCAGTCCGTGATACAGACTGGACATGGTATACAGGACGATCAGGGACGCCCCGTAGATGGCACTGCCCACCACGCCGTATACGTTGTGGTGCAGGGCGGCAAAGATCACGCACAGCGTCAAAGCGGTGATACCCAGAGCACCGCCCACGATGTGGGATACCATATTGAAGATTTCTTCTCCCTTCGTATAGGAGGGGAGCTTGCGGTCAGCCAGTTTTTCGCGAGCCAATGGGGACACCTCGTTTTTTCAGAATAGCGTGCTGTGCACAGCCCTAAAATTTTACCAGATAATTGTGAAAACAAAAGCGGAAAGGTATGTCCAAACGGTGAAATTTCAGTTATGGCTGCTTTCAACCATGCCGGAAGAAGGAGATTTTTGGAGAAATGCTTGCAAAAGAAAGGCAGGTGTGTTATACTGATTTGCAGGAACCTGAATATAAAATACATTACCTTGTCGGAGGTTTTTATGTCATACGAACTGCCCTCGATCCGTGCCGGGAAGCGGATACACTACGATCATTTTCCCGATCCTCTCTGCACCTTTGTTTACCGGAACTGGAATATGCTGCCGGCCTCTGTCCTGGCTGAGACGGTGGAGACGGACGAAGCACATATCAACGCTTTGGCCGGGGAGATGGGACTGCCTGTTCCCGGAGAGATCACGGCGGACTGGCGGGTGTACGGATATATCACCATTATCCGTGCCAACTGGCACCTTGTTACCTACGGGCAGCTTTGTACGCTTCTTGGATGGAGCATGGAAGAGTTGGCGTTTACCCTGAAGGAAGACGATTTTCTGGACGTAAAGCTGGGCAGACTGAAGCCGGATCTGCCAAAGCTCGTCTGGCACGAGCTGACGCCGGAACAGCACGAGGCACTGATCCCCATAAGGGAAGCGACGGAGGCCTTTTCTGCCGCCGTGCCGGCGGAGAGTGCAAAACCCTTTGATTTTGCCCCGCTGTATGAAAGCGTAGAGCCGCCCCGGGGCGTGGATCCGGCGGCAAAGCCCCGCTTCAAGGATCGGATCGTATATTCCTACAGTGCACTGTACGGGGATGCCTTTACCTCCGGGCTGGAATATTCGTTCCCGGAAAGCCTGCTGAAGGCTTATCAGGCAGTGGGCATAAACGGAATCTGGTGCCAGGCGGTGCTGTATAAGCTTACTCCCTTTCCCTTTGAACCTGCCATGTCGGAGGGCTGGGAAGCACGTCTGGAGGGGCTTCGGAAGCTGACGGAACGCATGGCGAAATACGGTATCCGGCTGTTTTTGTATCTGAACGAGCCCCGGTGCATGCCGCTTGCTTTCTTTGAGAAATATCCCCATCTTCAGGGGGAAACGTTCCGCCTGAAGACGGACATGGATTCCGCACCGCGTGCGGATGCCATCGTAAACGCATGCCTATGCACGTCCACGCCCGAGGTGCAGAAATATCTCACCGATTCGGTCTCCATGTTGGTGCGTGAGGTGCCGCTTCTGGGCGGATTCTTTACCATCACTGCTTCGGAGAATCATACCAACTGCTATTCTCATCAGTTAAATGGTGAGACCAACTGTCCCCGCTGCAAAAAACGTACCCGTGCGGAGGTAATCGCCGAGGTCAATACGCTGATCTACAAAGCCGCCGCCTCGGTGAAGCCGGATATTCGCATGATCGCCTGGATCTGGAACTGGGATGACTCCATGATTGCAGATGCCATCGACCGGATGCCGAAGGAGATCGCCGTGATGGCGGTCAGCGAGCGTGCCGTGGAAAAGGTCATCGGCGGCGTACAGACCAGCGTTCTGGACTATTCCATTTCCGTGGTAGGCCCCGGCAAAATGGCAAAAGGCGTGTGGGAAACCGCCCACAAAGCCGGACATGATGCGGCGGCAAAATGTCAGTTCAACAATACGTGGGAATGTTCGTTTACACCGTTTTTGCCGGCGTTCGGGCAGGTGTATCAGCATATGACCTCCCTTTGCCGGGAGGGCGTGGACAGCGTGATGCTTGGCTGGACGCTGGGCGGATTCCCCTCGCCCACGTTTTCCATGCTTTCGCCGCTGTTCTATCAGAGCGAATCGATTCCCACCCTCCGGGAACTGTACGAAAACGTATTCCCGGAAGCGTCGGTGGATGCGGTAGAGGCGGCCGGACGGTATTTCACCGAAGCGTTCGATCATTTCCCGTTCCATATTAAAGTGGCATACCGGGCACCGCATCTCGCAGGGCCTTCCAACCTTCTGTATGCCGTGCCCAGCGGATTTGAATCCACCATGACCGGCATCCCGTACGACGATCTGGACAACTGGCGGAGTATGTATCCGGAGGACGTGTTTGAGGAGCAGTTCCGCCTGATGTCTTCCCAGTGGGAAAAGGGACTGCATATTCTTTCGGAGATTCCAAAGGAACTTATGGCACAGTCGCCGGCTCTGCGTCTGCTGGCAGACGCGGCGGAGGCTTCGTACTGCCATTTCCGTTCTGTCTATTTGCAGATCCGTTTTGTTCGGGTGCGTGACGGGCGTGCGGCGGGTGATCTTGCCGAGATTGCCCGGGAGGAGGCGCTGCTCGCCATGCGGCTTGCCGCCGTACAGGCACACGATCCCACTATTGGATTTGATTCTGCCAACCATTATTTCTATAACCGGGCGGCACTCATGGAGAAATACGTAAACTGCCGCTACATGGAGCAGCGATTCGGAAAATAACAAATATACTAAACAGCACGGCGGCCGGGCACGGCACCGTGCTGTTTTTATCTGCAAATTGAGCAAGATTTACATAAAAAACAGCAAGAAATACATTGCAATTCTCACTGGAACATTATATACTATTCTTGTAGATGAAAACAGCTCGGGTTTGTTGATTTTCACGAAATGGATTCCATTTTTCTGCAAAGGAGAAGAGGAGATGCCTGCCATGGAACAAAGAAAGTATACAAAAGAAGTGTATGATGCACTGTACCGACTGGAGGAGGAGTGCTTCGGCAAAGAAACGGTGGATCGGATGATCGACTGGATCGTTAATCTGTACGACCGGGAGATCGGCGGCTTTTACTACAAAACCTCCGGTAAGGAAACGAAAGGCTTTCTGCCGGACGTGGAGAGCACGGGGAAATGTCTGGGCACGCTCAAGAATCTGGGCGTTCTGGATACCTCCAGACTTAGGGAGATCTTTCCCGCGGATATGATCGAAAGACTCAAGATCTTTGCCCGGCAGCATCAGAGCCCGGAGGACGGATTCTGGTACGAGCTGCCCTGGGGTAAGCATATCGGCGACAGCAAGCGGCTGTATGAATCCAGCAGCGCCGCCCAGCTTCTGAAAATGATTGGCGAGAAACCGCTGTATCCGCTGTCATCCGAACGGGTTTTAGAGAAGGCGAAACCGGCACAGGAATCCTGCCCCATGGATGCAAAAGAGATACTGGCGGCAAAGAAATTTTGCTCCAAAGAGGATTTTAAGTCGTGGTTTGACGGGTATCTGGACTGGAACGGATCCATGTATCTGGCCGGCTCCCTTCTGCTTTCCCATATGGGACTGATCATTTCTGCCGGTTATTTTGACTACGCACTGGAGCTGATAACGGAACGGCTCCATCCCGAAACGGGATTTCTGGAGGGGACGCCCGATACCCCGGAGATCAACTACAACCGCATGAGCGGCACGTATAAAGCCAGCGGCTATTTCTACGAAAGCAAGCATTGCCGGGGAAAGCAGATAGAGATGCCTCATTTTGCCCAGGTTATGGACAGCACCATGCAGGTGATCTTAAGCGAAGAACCCAACTGCCACGCCTGCCATATCGTCAATCCCTGGGTGCTTCTGCGGAACGCCATTGATTCTCAGTTCAACCCCGATCCGAACGTAATGGAAAAGTATTACGCGATGCTGCCCCGGCTCCTCGATCGCACCCGGGAGAAAATTCTGGATCTCCGCACGCCGGACGGTCTGTATTCCTATTTCCCCGGCCGGGGGATGTCTACCAATCAGGGCATGTATACGGCTATGCCGCTGAGTGAGGGCGAGGTTTCCTCTATTCCCATGTTTATCACTTCCATGCGGGACAAACTGTACGATCTTCTGGGGCTGGAAAAGCCGACACTCAAAAGCTCCTATACCCAGGACGACGTGGTAAAAAAACTGCAGGCGGTGCCGAAAACGGTAAAGATTCAGCCCGCCGCGTCCTGTCAGTACGATTTTTCCGAAATGCCCCGGGGACCGCTTCCCCAAAAGCAGGGCTTCCGTTATACCGGCGGGGAGATCGGCGTGGCACCCGATCCGGCGGATCCATCCAAAAACGTGCTTCGTATTCATACGCCCGGCAACACACGCCCGGTTTTGCTCATAGACGTGGGTACGGAAAAAGGGAAGGGCTTCACCTGCGAATACGAGATCCGCTTTGACAGTGATCTGCCCGTTACCGATCTGATCCGCTCAAAATTCGGTACGTGGGAGTTTTCCACCGTGGTATCCTTCCGCAAAAACGAGGCGGGATATTACATGGTGGGCAAGACGCATGAGGATATTCCCGTCATCGACGGCGTGGATTGGACGAAGTACCATACGGTCAAATTGGTGTATACGCCGGATGGAACCAATATCTACTTCGTGGATGGAAAGGAAATGGCGAGATCTTCGTATTACGTGGGCTATCATCCTACGAAGGATGCCCCGAAAGACGTATTCTGTGCCATGTTCCGTGTGGAGCACGATAATCCCATGACAGCGTACATTTCCCGCTTTGCTTTTGCGGAGAACGAATAAAAGGAGAAAGTTTTATGAGTACACCTGTATATTCCAAAGCAGTAATGGACGCGCTTGCGCGCTTTGAGGAAGAATGCTTCGGCAGGGAAATGATCGACAAAACGGTGGAGTGGATCATCAGTCTGTACGATGCGGAAACCGCCGGCTTCTACTACAAAACCTGTGCCAAGTATACGAAAGGCTTTCTCCCCGAGGTGGAACTGACCGCCAAGGCACTGGGTATCCTGAAAAATTTCGGCGTGATCGATACTTCTCGCCTCGGGGAGATCTACACGCCCGAAATGAAGGAGCGGCTGAAGCATTTCGCCCAGCGGCACCAGAGCCCGGAGGACGGATTCTGGTACGAGCTGCCCTGGGGCAAGAACATAAACGACAGCAAGCGTCTGTACGAGTCCGGGGCGGCAAAGCAGCTTCTGAAAATGATCGGTGAGGCACCGCTGTATCCCACGGCGGAAGAGCGGGTGAAAAATAAAGAGGCACAGCCCGCCGCCTCTGGAGCACCTTTGACCGGGAAAGCACTGCTGGCGGCTAAGAAGTTTGATTCCCGGGAGGATTTCAAGGAATGGTTTGACGGGTATCTTGACTGGGAGCGTTCCATCTATTCTGCCGGATCGCACATGCTGTCCCACGGCAGTCTGATCAAAAGTGCCGGCTATATGGACTACGCCATGGAGCTGATGACGGCAAAGATCAACCCGGAGACGGGGTATCTGGATCACAATCCCACCTCGCCGGACAGAGATTACGACCACATGAGCGGTACGTACAAGATCTCCAATTTTTATTTTGAAAGCAAAAAATACGAAATGCCCTATTTCGATAAGGTGATGGAAAGCACGGAGCATACGATCATCACCGATTATCCCGGGGTAAACGGATGCCACATCGCCAATCCCTGGGCACTGCTCCGCAACGCCATCCAGTCCCAGAAGGATCCCGACAAAAAAGTGCTGGAGCAGTATTATGATATTCTGCCTACGCTTCTCGACCGCACCCGGGAAAAGATTCTCTCTCTCCGCGGCATGGACGGGATCTATACCTTCACTCCCGGTGTAGGTATCGGCGGCAACCAGGGAATGCTGGCGGCGATGCCCCTGTGGGAGGGCGATCTGAACGGCAACGCCATGATCATTAGTGCCACCAGAAACCACATTTACAACGCACTGCAGATCACGCCGCCTAAGCTTACTTCCACCTGGACGGCGGAAAAACTGATTGAGAAAGTATCCGTTGCCGCACCCACGAAAAAGATAGAGCCTGCCGTACGCTGTGCGTATGATTTCACGAAAATGCCGGCGGGCGATCTTCCCACGGATGGGTTCCGCTTTACAGGCGACGTTTCCATTGCGGAGGATCCGGTATGCCCTGGCAAAAACGCACTTCGCCTTACCTCCCTCGGCGGTATCGAATCGCTTTCCAAGGGCGGCAGACCGGTGCTTCTCATCGATGCCGGTACGGAAAAGGGAAAAGGCTTCACCTGCGAATACGGCGTGCGGTTTGACGCTTCGTCAAGGAGCAATCTGTTCTTCCTCAACGAGTTCGGCACCTTTGAGTATTCCACCGTCCTCTCCTTCAAGCGGGGCGATGACGGCTATACGATGGGCCGTACCGCCGACAAGGCAAAAGACGTGTACACCGCGGCCGATTGGGCGGAGAAGTACCATCGTGTGAAGATCGTGTATATGCCGAATGGCAAGGATACGAAAACGGAGATTTACGTGGACGGCGTACTGGTGGATACCTCCGGCTATTTCGTGGGCAACTATCCCAAAAAGCCCGCACCGGAAAACGTGTTCTGCGTCATGTTCTGCACGAATCACGATAATCCGTACACGGCGTATATTTCCGATTTCCGCTTTGAAGAAAACGAATAAACGAAAACGTGAGGAGACGATACCATGAAACGGTTTTTAGCTTTTTTGCTCGCTTCGTCCATGATGGCGGCCCTGCTCAGCGGCTGCCTCCATACCAATGCGGGACAACCGAAAGAAACCGATCCCCCGGAGACCACGGCCGCCGTGACGGAGGATGAGACGGTCTTTGATCCGGAGGCTCTGCCCCGGAACACGGACGCCGTTGTGAATATCGGCGATATGGACGTGGTTCTCAGGGAAACACCGGTGACGCTGGCGGGGGAGACCTGGTTCCCCATGCTGAAGATCTTCCGCACGCTGGAGTACTCGGTGAAATGGAACGAGGAAAACACCGTCGCCACGGTAACGGCGGACGGCCTGTCCGTAACCATGACGGTGGACAGTGACGAGGTGCAGATCAACGGCGAGACGCTGATGCTGTCCCATCCGGCGTTCATGATCGATAAGGATCTGATGCTGCCCGGTGCGTTTTTTGAAAAAGTCGCAGACGAGGCCGGCATCCCCTGCTTTACCATCGGTGACAGAATGTATCTGAGTGCAAAGTACGAAAAAGAAGTGTACGAATGGCTCTACCGGTTTGAGACGGAGTGCTTCTCGGAGGATATGGTGGACTGGATCGTCAATCTGTACGATCCGGAAAGCGGCGGATTCTTCTTTAAGACGAGTGCCAAAGAAACGGAAGGTTTCCTGCCGGATCTGGAAGCCACCACTCTGTCGTTGGGCGTGTTGAACAGCCTCGGCATACTGGATACGTCGAAACTCACCGTTTATTTCTCCGATGAAATGACGGAAAAACTGAAAACCTTTGCCCAGCAGCATCAGAGCGAGGAGGACGGCTATTGGTACGAGCTTCCCTGGGGCAAATACGTGGGCGACAGCAAACGGCTGTACGAGTCCAGTGCCGCCCAGCAGCTGCTGAAAATGATCGGCGAAAAGCCCCTGTATCCCACGGCAAGCGAACGTGTGGAAAAGAGTACCGCCAAGGCAGAGGATGCAACCGGCATCCGTGCCTTGGCCACAGACCGGGCGTCCCTTGATAAGAATAAATTCAAATCCCAAAAAGATTTCAAAGCATGGTTTGACGGGTACCTGGACTGGAGCTCTCCCTATACGGCGGGATCGCTGCTTCTCTCCACCCTCGGCCAGATCGAGAAAGCGGGCTATCTCACCTATGCAAAGGACCTCATCAAAGAGAAGATCAATCCCGATACCGGATTTCTGGATAACGACCACAGCACCGACGAGCTTAACTATGACGTGATGAGCGGCACCTATAAGGTGGCCGGCTTCTTCAAATCCTGTAAAGAGGAAATGCCCTATTTCAAAACGCTGGTAGAGAATACCATGCAGGTGATCGTGAGCGACGAGCCCAAATGCCACGCCTGCCACATCGCCAATCCCTGGTCCCTTCTGAATACTGCCTTTGACTGTCAGAAAGAGCCGGACGAAGAGGTGTGGGCGGATTTCTGTGAACAACTGCCGGAGCTTCTCCGCCGCACGGTGGAAAAAACGCTGGCTCTGAAAACCCCGGACGGCATGTATTCCTACTACGCCGGCTACGGCTCCTCCGGCAATAAGGGTGCCATTTCCGCCATGCCCCTGTTTGAGGGCGAGCTTTCCGCCGTCCCCATGATCGTCACCGCCCTTCGTACATACGTCTACGATGTACTGGATATTACCGCCCCCAAGATGTTCGGCGGCAAAATAACAGCACAGGATGTGGTAAAACGGCTGGAAGAGGCCGAGCCTACGAAGAAGATCCAGTTTGCCACCCAGTGCGAATATACCTTCGACGATCTCACCGAGGGCCCCATCCCCCAGAAGGAGGGCATGCGCGGTACGGGCGATATTACCGTGGTGAAGGAGGAAGACGGCAACCGGGCGATCCGGATCTCCTCCGACGGCAACGGCAGACCGGTGCTCCTCTTTGACGCCGGAACGAAGAACGGCAAGGGCTTCACCTGCGAGTTTGATATCAAATTCGACGCCCCCGAGTCCAGTGCCCTGCTCATCGTGGAGCTTGGCTCCTGGGAGTTTGCCACGAAAGTATCCTTCCGGAAAAACGGCGGTATTTACACCATGAGCCGCACCACCGAAAACGGCAAGGCCATCAAAGCGTTGAGGGACTGGGACGAGTATCACCGGGTAAAGATCGTCTATACCCCCGACGGAGATACCGCCACGTCCGAGTATTACCTGGACGGCGTGCTGCTGGATACCTCCACCTATTTTGATAACGGCTATCCCACCAAACCCGCCACGCAGAACATTCCCGTGGTCATGTTCCGCACGGACCACGACGGGGCGTATACCGCCTATATCGATAATTTTACATTTGCAGAAAATGAATAAGAGAAATCCCCACGGCGGAATTTCCGCCGGGGGATTTTTCAACGGCGAGAGGAGCAAGCCCCTCCCCTACCACCAAATTACGGGCTTGTCCCATTTTTGCCCCCTTTCCTTGACAAAATTTTCCTTTGGTGGTACAATAGTATCATCTCGGTTTTTGCCCTTTGGGAGGACATTATGAAAAAGAAATTGCTGCTTTTTTCCGTCATGGTACTGGCTCTCTGTGCCCTGTTTGCCACGGGCGTGTCCGCCGCGTGGGACGGCACGGCGGCGGCCGGCTTTGCCGGCGGTGACGGCACGGCAGAAAATCCGTATCAGATCGAAACTGCCGAACAGCTGGCGTATCTTGCCCAGTCGGTGAACGCCGGCACTACCTATGAAGGGCAGTACGTGAAACTCACCGCCGATATTACCCTGAACGATACGGCATCCCCCATGTGGACGCTGACGGCGAAAAAATGGACGCCCATCGGTACGTACACGGACGATACCGTGAACGCACCGTTCAGCGGCACCTTTGACGGCGACGGACATACGGTAAGCGGCCTGTATGTCAGTGCGTTGGTAGATGCCACGTGGATGGGCTATCAGGGCCTGTTTGGCTATACGTACAACGCAAATTTCAAAAACGTCACCGTTGCGGGTGCGGATATTACCGGTTCGGATAATGTAGGCGCACTGGTGGGGTATGCGTATTATAACGTAGAATATGCTGCCGCAGAATATGCCTTTTCCGGCTGTACAGTGATTGATTCCACTATACTTGGTGAGAACAGCGTAGGCGGCCTTGTGGGACAGGCGTACGGATACGCCAAAGGGAACTACAACAACGAGGTGACGCTAGCGCTTTCTTTCACAAACTGCACCAATACGGCCGCCGCCGTAACCGGCAAGAGCTATGTGGGCGGTCTCGTGGGAGGCAGCGATGGGAGAATTTATAGCAGCAGTTACGCCACTGTGCAGTGTACGTTTGAAAACTGTGCGAACGATGGCACCGTGAGCGCTTCTTATTCAAGTGCCGGAGGCATGGCAGGAGCGTGTTATTCCACGGTTGCATTCACTGATTGCACGAACAGTGGTGCTGTTTTGGATGCTTACTCTGCTGGCGGTATGGTAGGATGCTGTGACACCGCTACCTTTACAAACTGCACGAACAGCGGCAATGTTACCTCTACTGCTGATTCTAGTGTTTATCGTTATCTATCCGCCGGCGGCATGGTGGGATACTGTCGATCTACCGCTGCATTTGAAAACTGTACGAACGGCGGTGCAATATTTGCTAATCACTACGCCGGAGGCATGGCGGGAGAGTGTACTTCCACTGTCACGTTTACAAATTGTGAAAACAGTGGTGTTGTTACTGCGCTGTTCCAATTGAGTGGCGGTGTTGTGGGATTTTGTTCTACCGCTACGTTTGCAGACTGCACGAACAGCGGGGATGTTACCGCAGAGTCCGGCTGCGCCGGCGGCTTGATGGGACGCTGTAATTCTACCGATACGGTTGAAAACTGTGAAAACAGCGGCAATATTACCGCAAAGACCTCCGCCGGAGGCATGGCAGGGGAATTTGGTTCGATCGCGTTTACAAACTGCACGAACAGCGGCGATATTGCCGCGGAGACCAACGCCGGCGGTATGGCGGGGTACGGTTCTTCTGCTTCGCTTGAAAACTGTATTAACAGCGGCGAAGTAACCGTGTCGTCCATTTCTATTTACAATAATTCCTACGTCGGCGGCATGATTGGGTACTGTTATTCTACTGCCACATTTGCAAACTGCACGAACAGCGGAGCCGTGACCGCTTCTTCTTCTTATTCCTACGCCGGCGGCATCGCAGGATATCTTGTTTCCGGCTCTACGGTAGAGCGTTGTTACAACACCGGCTCCATGGCGGCTCCCACCGGCACTACTACCTATGTGAAGAACGTGGGCGGTATTGTGGGCTATGCGGTAAAATCCGTTATCCGCGACTGCTTCAACACGGGCACGTTTTACGGGTATCAAAACGTGGGCGGCATCGTGGGGTATCTTGAAGGCGGCGACACCAAGCCGGAAGCCTTCCTGTATAACTGCTACAACCTGGGCGGCGTAAACGGCATGCCGAAAGATGCCTCCACCCCTGCCACCTATATCGGCGGTATTGTGGGGCAGGTTGTGGGCAAGGTGCAGATGGCGTCCTGCTACTATCTGGGGGGCTGTGCTTCCGATGATCTGGGCAATATGCAGAACGGCATGGGCTCGGCGGACTGCACCGCACCCACGGCGGACACGCCCGGCATCACCGTGGCCTGCACCGACGGACAGATGAAAGGGCAGGCAACCTTCGCCGGCTTTGATTTCGACACGGTATGGACCATGTCAGGCAGTGTGGTATATCCCTATCCGAAACTGCAATCCGTGTCGTACACGGGCGGCGGCTTTACGCCCGGCCCGCTGTTCAGTGCACTTCCGCCGGTGATTGCCGTGCAGCCTCTTTCCGTAAACGCCACGCAGAACAGTGCCGTGACGCTGTCCGTTTCCGCCTCCTCGCCGGACGGCGGCGTGCTGTCCTATCAGTGGTACGTAAGCGAGATGGAAACCGGCGCGGGAATACCGCTCCCCGGTGCGGTGGGTGCGGTATACACGCCCTCCACGGCCACGGGCGGCACGCTGTACTATTACGTAATCGTTACCAACACCAACGCCGCCGCCACGGATAAGACCACGGCGGAGACGAAGAGTGCCATTGCTTCCGTATTCGTCAGTGCGGACGCACAGACGCCGGTGATGCACGTGAGCGTGGACATGACCTCTGCCGTACCCATGCTGAGTGCGGCGGCCTCCGTCACGGACGGCGGCACGCTTGCCTATCAGTGGTACGTGAGCGATACGGAGAACGGCATATTCACGCCGATCGCCGGTGCCACGGCCGCATTCCACGCCGCCCACACGGAAAGCGTGACCAGATATTACTACGTCACGGTGACAAGCGTGAATCCCGCCGCCAGCGGACAGACGGTGGTCTCGGTGAACAGCCGGATTCTTGCGGTAACGCCCGGTGCCGCCGTGGGCACGCCCACGCCTGCCGTACAGGGCGACATCAACGGGGACGGCGTATTCGATTACTACGACGTAGCGAGACTGTACGCCATCCACCGTGGCAAAGCCGCTTTTGCAAAGCCGTAAAACAAACGAAAAAATCACGCCTGTGCTTACACAGACGTGATTTTTTTATCCCAGTATAAAGGTTTTTGCGGGGGTATGGGGGTGCTTTTTTCAAAAAGCACCCCCATCGTTTCTTTTTATTTCTTATGATACGTTTTCAGAAACTCCGCCATAACCTCCCGGCTGAGGGGATAGGTTCTGGCACCCTTGTTGGTGCATTTGTAGGCGGCAACCGCATCGGCAAAGGCACAGCAGTCAAAGATGCTTTTTCCGTCGCAGTACGCCGTGAGGAACGCACCGTGGAAGGTATCGCCGGCACCGTTGGAGTCCACTACCTTGATGTCCTCGGTGTCGTATTTTTTCACCTGGCCGTTCTCCATGTAGTAGCCGCCCTCACTGCCGGCGGTGACTACCAGAATCTCCGGGGAATACCGCTTCTGCAGTTCCGTCATGGCGGCGGGGATGCTGTCCGTTTTCGTAAGGCCCATGGCAAATTCCGCCGAGGGAATGAGGATGTCCACCAGCGGCAGAAGCTCCTCGATGCCTGCGTACAGGCCGCCGGCGTCGATACTGACCTTCACGCCGCGGGCACGGGCGTATTTTGCCGCCTCGATGGCGCAGTGCATATAGTTTCCGTCCAGATGGAGGATGTCGGCCCCGTCGATGGCGGAATAGTCGATATTCTGAGGATCATCCTTGACAGAGCCCCGGTCAAACACGCAGGTGCGGGTGCCGTTTTCCGCCGAAAGGAGAATATAGGAGACGAAGGATGTGGCCCCGGGAATCACCTTTGCGTGGGAGGTGCCCACGTTATAGCGGGCGAAATCCTCAAGGAGGAATTTGCCGGCCGCATCGTCCGCAAAGGCACCCAGCACGTCGGTTTCGTATCCCAGCTTACTGAGGACCACCAGGGCGTTGCCCACCGGGCCGCCGCCGGAGACGAAGATGCCGTCCGCCTTCTGTTTCGTATTTTCCGTGGGATACGTGCCGCAGGAGATAAGGGTATCGTAGACGCACGCACCCAGACCGATTACTTTTTTCATAGATCTCTGTTTCCTTTATCAGTCGTTCAGATCGTCGTAGATGATCTCGTCGATGTATTTCGCAAACTCCTTGATTTCCGCCGTGTAGTCGCCGGGAATCTGCGTCATGTGATGGATGTAGGGCCCCTCCACGATCTTTCTCTCCACCTTTGCCAGATCGTCAAACTCCGCCCACATATAGGTACCGAAGGTGTCCGGGCCGTCGCAGGTGTGGAATTTGCCGCCCAGGAGATAGTACTTGCCCTTTTCTCCCTGGAAGCGGGCGATGGTGTATTCGCCGTCACGGAGCTTGAAGGAGGGCTTGGTGGCGTAGAGATAGGGCTTGCAGTTTTCGTCCTTGTACTTCAGCGGGAACGGGCCGCAGTGCCACAGCAGCTCTGCGTTGTCGTTCTCCGGATGGCGGGAGGTGAACTCGCCCTGGATCGGCTTTTCCTCGCCGCGGGTTGCCGCCAGCAGCAGGGCGTTGGTGATGGTCATATGCACGTCCCATTCGCAGGTGACGTAGATATCCCGATCCGCAAGGAGGCACATGGCAAGGCAGGGCTGTACGCCCCAGCCTACGGTGATGCCCGTCCAGCATTCGCTGCTGATCAGGTTGCAGTCGTTTTCCTTGGCGATCTTTTCGTAATAATACACCACGGCCAGCATCTTCTTCAGATGCTCGTCCGTGAGGTCGCCGCAGTTGAAGGTTTCCTTCAGCTTCACAAGATCGGCGTTCAGCGTATCCTGCATGGTGTCGTAGATCTCCGTAAGGTCACGGAGTGCCTCTGCCAGGTTGATGGATACGATGTCGATGCCGAAGTTTTCGCACAGCTCCAGCTCGTTATACATAACGCACTTGAAGGGCTTTACACGGGTGCCCACCTGCAGGATCCGCATGTTGCGGAAGTTCTTTACCATGCACGCTACGCTGAAGAACTGCTTTACGCCTTTCTCAAATACTTCGTTTTCGATATCGCAGTTTTCGATATAGGAGAATTTTACGTTGTTCCGCTTCAGCTGCTTGCTCATGGAAAACAGACCGCACTGGGTGTCCGTATAGCGGATGCCTTCGGAGTAGTTGCGGTCACGGGGGCCCCAGAGCAGGGTAGGAACGTGCAGCTGTTTTGCCACAAGGCCCGCACAGTTTTCGTTGCCGAAGTTGCAGTTGATGATGAACAGCGCGTCGATCTTTTCGTCCTTGAAGTATTCGGCCACCCGGTCGCAGTCGCCGTCCATGCAGAGCACGCCCTCCTCGTTGAGGAAATCGATGTCTACGAACGTGGTCTTTTCGTCGGTGAAATGATCCCGGATGTATTTAATGCATTTTTCCTTATTCTCCACAGCGTAATCGCTCTGGAAGATGCCGTAACGCTTCGGCGGCTCTTTGATGTAGCGGCGGATGGGCAGAAGTCCGATTTTCAGATTGTAGTTCAGCATAGATTGAATCCTTTCCGTTGTATATGTAAGTATTGGTTAGTTCTCGTAAATTTCCGCAATAGCACGCTGTACCTTCTTGTAGCGGGCAAAGAGCGTATCGTACCGCTCCCGGTTTTCCGGATTGGGCAGAGTACGGTCGATGATCTTTGTGCACCGGGCGAGGGCGTCCTCGTAATCCCGGAACATACCGGCACGAATGCCGGCCAGCATGGCAGAGCCGAAGGAGCTGTCGTTGTTTTCCGTGCGGATCAGCTCGATTCCCAAAGCATCAGCCACGATCTGCCGCCAAAGGGCACTCTTTGCACCGCCGCCGATGGCAAAAGCGGAGGCGATAGTCACGCCCCTGTCCGCAAGATATTCCTTGCAGTCCATCATGGAAAGGGCAACGCCCTCCAGCACGGCACGGACGAAATGGGCTTTCTGATGGGTGCCGGAGATGCCGATGAAGCTGCCCCGGAGGTTGGGATTGCCAAAGGGGGTAAGCTCACCGCTCAGGTACGGGTGGAACAGGAGCCCCTCGCATCCGATGGGGATCCCGGCTGCCATATCGTCAAATTCCCTAAAATCACCGCCGAAGGCATCCCGGAACCAGCGGAGGGATGCGGCACAGGATTTCGTTGCCGTACCGGGATAGTACAGACCGTCTATGATATGGGAGTAGTTGATGGTGTTTCTGTCCGGTGCCAGCTTGTCGGAAACTACGCAGATCCGGCCGGCGGTGGCAAGTTTCAGCGTCGTCTGTCCCGGATGGATAGCACCGGCGGCGAATACCTCCATGGCCGTATCCGTGGAGCCGCAGATGACCTTCGTACCGGCCGCAAGACCGGTAGCGGCAGCGGCATCTTCCGTTACGCAGCCGGCGGTATCCCCTGGGGAGACCACCGTGGGCAGATTCTCTCTCGTCAGCCCGAGGAGCGAGACATACTCGTCTGCCCAGTCCTTGGTATCGAAATCGAAGAACATACTGCCTTCCGCTTCGATATAGTCCGTGACGAAATCACCGGTGAACAGATGGCGCACGTAGTCCTTGGCAAAGGTGATCTTTTTTACCTTTGCCCAGACATCCGGCTCGTTGTTTTTTACCCACATCAGCTCCGGCAGCGTCCAGATGGTGTCTACCTTGTGCTTGAAGCGTTTCATGATATCGTCTGCATAGTTTTCTTCCAGAAAACGCTTTTCGCTGATGCTTCGGGTGTCCGTCCAGTAAACGGAATCCCGTAGCACCCGGAAGTTTTCATCCATCAGTACGGCCGTGTGGGTGGCGGCATCAAAGCAGAGGCACACGATGTCCGCCGTGTTGATCTTTGCTTTTTCTACTACGGACTGTATGTTTTTCACCGTGGCGTCGTACCAGTCCTTCGGCGATTGCTCCCGTCCGCCGCTGCCGATGGAGATGGTTTTGTATTCCTCCGTTGCAGTGGCGGCGATCACGCCGTCTTCCCGGAGCAGGGTGGCTTTGCTGGCACCACCGCCGAAATCAATGCCGAGAACGTATTTCATTCTTTGTCACTCCTTGATTTCCGGGTTCTCGCCTAGGATGCCAACTACTCTGCCGGCATCCACCAGGTTCTTCGCGTCCGGATGGCAGATGAGCCATTTGTTCTTGCGGATCAGCTTGGAATCGTCCGAGGAGGTGTCCAGATTGGTGTTGGTGCCCTTCGGGAGGATCACCAGATTGGCAAAGGGCGTATCGCCTACGTGCACCGGGCAGAAGTGAAGGGAAGTGGAATACATTTCCACCGACTGTCCCTTTTTCATAAGGAAGTACTGAATATTGGCGGCGTCGAAGGTATCGTTTTCCATCAGCCGCATTTCACCCACCATCAGGATCAGATCGGTCAGTGCACAGACGATCTCGCTGGATTTATGCCATTCCAGTGCATTCAGCTTGGTATTGTAGCCGCAGCAAAGTCCGATCTGAATGGGAAGCTCACCGAACGCCTGGCCGTAATAGTGCATGGCGTCCTTGGTTTCAAAGGCTTCCACGGACGGAAGATAAGCGGTGCCTTCCTTAGGCATCTCTATGGACTGCATTGCTTTCTGCATCGTTTCGTAAAAGGGAAAATCCATTACCCTGCCGAAGGGGGCAAAGGCAGGATCGGTAACGTCGTAAATACGGATCTCGCTTTGTTTCATAGAAAAAATCCTCCGTGAAAAAGACAAATCTTCAAAAAATCTGCACATCGCGGCAGTACAGGATAATTGTAGCACAAACGAAAATAAATTTCAATATCTTGCGATAAAAAAGATGTTTTTTCTTCATAAGATGAAAAATATTTTCACAAAAAGCGGTGAGAGGGAAACTCTCACCGCTTGCCGGTTGCATTATTTGAAAAAGAAGACGGCACCCTGGTCGTAGATGTATCCGCCGCTGAGATAGAGTTCCTTTACCTTTCGCTGGAGAGAGGTATCCTCCGGCAGATCGTGAAGATCGTCTACTTTCTTCTTGAACAGGTTGCTGAATACGCTCTGTCCGCCGCCCTCACGGGGATACAGCATGAATTTCTTCTGGAAGGAGGTGATGTTGGCGGTAGGTTTCAGCATTGCCTGCATACGGGGATCCATAAGCCAGGAGAAGCATACCAGTGCCTTTGCATCAAATTCCGGGAAGCATTCGGCCACGGTTTTGAACGCGCCGGCATAGGCCGCCTCAGTGGCGGCAGGGGACAGATCGGTGGCCAGCGGAATATGGATGCTGATTACGGGATCCTCCGGACGGATAGCAATAGACCATTCGGACTTTTCGAGGCGGATCTTCTCCCGGATCACCACGCTGTTGTCCGTATCCACCGGATAGCCTTCGTAATACGTATCCGTCTCCGTGAAATCGGCGTGATACGCAGCTTCGTGTCCTACGCAGTCGGCACGCTGACCGTCTGCGGCAATATCTTTGTTGTTGATGAGGATCTTGTATTCCTTTTTTTTGTTTTTCAGTATCACGATATCATCCGTGAACTGCTTCCGCAGTTCAAAGTTCAGAGAACCTACGCGGATGATCGTCAGATTCAGGTAGTGCTGGATCCAGCCGAAATGACGAGCCGTTTCAAAGCCGTTTCGATCGTAACGGGCTTCATACGCTGTAATGGCTTCTTCAAAATTCAGGACGGTATCTGCAATCACATTGGCAGGGACGTTTCGTGCCTGCAGTTTTGCAATCATGTCCGGCACAAAGGCAAGCAGTACGAAAAACGTGGCCATTTCATAGTCGGCACGAAGATCTTCCGTGGGCGGTACGGCAGGTTTGGGAATCCGTACAACAGAGCCGGCCGGCTTATCCTTCAGTGACTGATACAGCAGCAGGGAATACCGTGCTAACAAATCGTTTTCCCGCACGTTTTTGGCGGACTGCTTGACAAAATCAAACTTCTTTTGAAAAACGGCGTGCTGTTTTTGCAGCTCGTCCAGAAACGTATCGGTGAGAAACGGCACGCCGTTTTTCTCGTATTCTTTCATGGTTTCGTCAAAGTGCAGACCGAAGTATTCGGATTCCTCCGGAAGTGCCAAAGCTTTGATCAGGGATTCTTTTGTGTAGATCATAATACATTCTCCGTGGAGCAGATTTTTTGGTTTCGGTATGTCCGTTAAGGAAAGAAAACGGGGGCGTTGCTGTAAATACTATAGCACAAACGCTTTTGAATAGCAATAGAGACTTGCTATTTTTTATCTGCGAAAGAGCATTTTTTTCAGATAAAAAAGAACGAAAGAGTTCCTCCGAAGCGGAGGAACTCTTTCCGTGTTTATTTTGTCATTTTTTCTTGTTTTACTTTGTGATCGATCACGTGGCGGGAGGCAAGCTCGCGGAGGATATCCTCGTTGGAAATGCCCATTTCCACCATCAGCACCATCACGTGGTACAGCAGATCGGAAATCTCGTAGATCGTTTCTGCCTTGTCGTTTGCCTTGCCGGCGATGATGACCTCAGTGGATTCCTCCCCTACCTTTTTTAAGATCTTGTCAATGCCCTTTTCAAACAGATAGGTGGTGTAGGAGCCCTCTTTTTTCTCGATCTTCCGCCCGCGGATCAGCTCAAGCAGTGCGTCCAGGGAAAATTCCTTTTCCGTTTCACTTACGTATATATCGTCGTTGAAGCAGGAATCTGCACCGGTGTGGCAGGCTGGGCCTTCCTTGCGTACCAGCACGGTGAGGGCGTCATAATCGCAGTCGGCGGTGATCCGCACGATGTGCTGGACGTTGCCGGAGGTCTCTCCTTTACGCCACAACTCCTTGCGGGAACGGGACCAGAAGCAGGTCCGTCCTTCCTTCATGCTGATTGCAAGGCTTTCCCGATTCATGTAGGCCAGCGTCAGCACCTTGCCGGATTCCGCATCCGTTACGATAGCAGGGATGAGTCCGTTTTCGTCAAATTTCAGTTTATCAATAGAAAGCATAGTGTTCTCCTTAGTATGTATTCAGATGCGTGCGGGAATACCGGCGTCGGCCAGCTCCCGTTTCAGATCGGGGATTTTTACCTCGCCGAAATGGAAGATGGAGGCGGCAAGACCCGCATCTACTTTCGGCAGCGTTTTGAACAGCGTGACGAAATGTTCAGAACAGCCTGCACCGCCGGAGGCGATAACGGGTACGGAGACCGCATTGCATACCGCTTCCAGCATGGGCAGATCGAAGCCGCCCTTGACGCCGTCGGTGTCGATGCTGTTGAGCACGATCTCACCGGCACCGGCGTCCACGCCCCGGCGGATCCATTCGATGGCATCCATGCCGGTGTTTTCCCGGCCGCCCTTGGCAAATACAGTGAATTTTCCGTCTATGCGTTTTACGTCTACGGAGAGAACCACGCACTGATCACCGTATTTTTTTGCCGCCTCCCCGATAAGCGAGGGATTGCGGATGGCACCGGAGTTCACGCTCACTTTGTCCGCACCGCATTTCAGCACCCGGTCAAAGTCGTCCACCGTGTTGATGCCGCCGCCCACGGTCAGCGGAATGAAGATGGTGGAGGCCACCTCTCTCAGAATATCTGTAAAGAGGGCACGTCCCTCGGCGGAGGCGGTGATGTCGTAAAAGACCAATTCATCCGCCCCGTTGTCGCTGTAGTATTTCGCCAGAGAAACGGGGGAGGACACGTCGTGGAGATCAAGAAAGTTGGTGCCCTTCACCACACGGCCGTCCCTTACGTCCAGACAGGGGATAATTCGCTTCGTTACCATACCGTTATCCCCTTTCCCTTGCCACGGCCAGCGCGTCCTTCAGTTCCATGGCACCGGTGTAAAGAACCCGGCCTACGATGGCACCGTACACGCCCAATTCCCGCACGGCGCGGAGATCAGACAGGGTGGAGATGCCGCCGGAGGCGATGATGTTCATGGAAAGATCGTTTTTCAGCCGGGCGTACAGATCCCGGTTGGTGCCGTCCTGCATGCCGTCTTTGGAAATATCCGTGCTGATGATGGTGCGGATACCGATGGACTGTAGTTCTCTGCAGAAATCAAAGCATTCCCGAGAGGATACCTCCGTCCAGCCGCGGACGGCCACGTAACCGTCCTTTATATCCACGCCTACGGCGATCTTCTCACCGTATTCTTTGGCGGCAGTGCGGAGAAAATCGGGATCCTCAATGGCGGCCGTGCCGAGAATCACCCGTTCCGCACCGGCGGCGACGTATTTTTCCACCGTATCAAGGGAGCGGATGCCGCCGCCGATCTCAGCCTTCAGCGGTGTGGCGGCGAGAATGGCGGAGATGGTGTCGTAATTGGCGGTGGTGCCGTCTTTGGCACCCTCCAGATCCACCACGTGGAGCTTTTCGGCACCGGCGGCAAAGAACCGCTTGGCCACGCCTACGGGATCCGTATCGTACACGGTCATTTGGTTGTAATCGCCCCGGGTCAGACGTACCGCCTGCCCCCGGAACAGATCAATGGCGGGGTATATATACATGGGTGTACCTCACGTTTCGTAATTTGCGGGATCGGTGCCGCAGAAGGCGGCCAGGATGGCGAGGCCCACTTTGCCGCTTTTTTCCGGATGGAACTGCATGCCGCACACGTTATCTTTGGCAACGGCTGCCGTAATCGGCACGCCGTAGTCCGTGTCGGCGATCAGCGCGTTCTCACAGTCCACGCCGCAGAAGGAATGGACGAAGTATACGAAGTCGCCCTCGTTTATGAAGCGGAACACGGGATGCTTTTCCCGATCTTCCGGGAAGCGGAGGGCGTTCCAGCCGATGTGGGGAATCTTCATCGTTCCCATGGTGAGTGAATCAATGGGGCGGACGGAGCCGGGGATCAGGGAAAGTCCCTCGTGCTCGCCGTATTCGTAGCTTTTCTCAAAAAGCAGCTGCATGCCGAGACAGATGCCCATCAGGGGTTTTCCGGCTTTTGCTTCTTCTGTCACCACGGTGTCAAGACAGGTGTCACGCAGTTTTTTCACCGCATCGCCGAAGGCACCCACGCCGGGGAGGATAATTTTTTCCGCCTTGCGGATCACGTCGGCGTCGCCGGTGACTACCGCTTCCGCCCCGATGGCGGCGAGAGAACTTTTCAGCGAGAACAAATTGCCCACGCCGTAATCTACAATGGCGATCATTACAGTACTCCTTTGCTGGAGGGAATCACGTCAGCGGCATCCGCATCGATTTTGACCGCTGTACGCAGGGCGCGGGCGAACGCTTTGAACGCACCCTCCAGAATGTGGTGGGAGTTTTCGCCGGCCAGCTGCATAAGATGCAGCGTCATATTGGCGTTCCGTGTCAGTGCCAAAAAGAATTCCTTGCCCAGTTCCGTGTCAAAGGTACCGATCTTTTCGGCGGGAACAGACAAGCCGTAGGAAAGATGGGAACGGCCGGACAGATCCAGTGCACAGAGGATCAAAGCCTCGTCCATGGGAAGCGTGATGCTTCCGTACCGGAGGATGCCCCGCTTGTCGGAAAGAGCCTGCCGGATGGCGTCACCCAGAGCGATGCCGATGTCCTCGGCGGAATGGTGATCGTCCACGTCCGTGTCGCCCACGCAGCGAAGCGTCAGATCAAACCGGCCGTGGCTGGCAAAAAGCGTCAGCATATGATTGAGAAACGGTACGCCGGAATCAATATCTGCTTTACCCGTACCGTCCAATTTCAGCGTAAGCGTAATATCCGTTTCCGCCGTTTTGCGGGCAACGTTTGCGATTCTTTCGTTACTCATAGGTCGCCTCCGGTTGTGAGAATGTCGGTGAGTGCGTCGATCAGAGCCTGCATTTCCGCCCGTGTTCCTACGGTGATGCGGAGATAAGGCGAAATGCGGGGCGCATCAAAATGGCGGATCAGAATCCCCCGGGCCTTGAGAGCACGGTACAGATCACCGCCGTCCATGGCATCGGAGCGGGCAAAGAGGAAATTGGCACGGGAGTCGGTCATGGTAAAGCCCAGGTCAGAGAGCTTTTCTGCCGTCCACGCCCGCGTTTCCATAATTTTTTGGCAGTTTTCGTCGTAGTATTTCTGGGCGGACAGGGTGGCTTCGCCGGCCGCCGCCGTCAGTCGGTTGATGTTGTAGGGATTGGTGGAAAACTTGATCTTGTTAAGATCGGCGATGAGAGCGGCATTGCCGATGGCAAAGCCAAGACGTGCCCCCGCCATGGAACGGGATTTGGAAAACGTCTGCACTACCAGCAGATTGTCGTACTGTTTCGTCAGCGGTACCACGGATTCGCCGCCGAAATCCACGTAGGCTTCGTCGATCACCACCACGTTGTCCGGATTCTGCCGGACGATCTCTTCGATCTCACCGGGGGTGAGTGCGATGCCCGTGGGTGCGTTGGGATTGGCGATCACCACGGTGGCACCGGCCCGGTAATAATCGGCGGGAGCAATGGAGAAATCCTCTTTCAAGGGGATCATCTTATAATCGATGCCGTAAAGCTGTGCATATACCTTGTAAAATCCGTAGGAGATGTCCGGGAAAACCGCACCGCAGTCCTTGTCGCAGAATGCCATGAAGGCAAAGGAGAGGGATTCGTCCGAGCCGTTGGAGACGAACACGTTTTCTTTTTCCACGCCGTACTGCTCCGCCAGCATCTGCCGAAGCACGCGGCAGTCCGGGTCGGAATACAGTTTCAGATTCTCTACCTCTGCCCGGCTGATCCGGTCGAGCACGGCCGGGGCCGGGGGATAGGGAGATTCGTTGGTGTTCAGCTTTATGTATTTCTGATCCTGGGGCTGCTCCCCGGGAACGTATTCTTTCAGTGTATCAAACCGGCGGCTGATAAAGCGGCTCATGCGTCAGCCTCCGTTTTCTTTCCGGATTTCCGTGCGGTGGCACTGCGTGCGTGTGCGGACAGGCCTTCCGCCTCGGCGAAATAGGCAATATCGTCCGCCACGGCAGAAAGTGCGTCTGCCGTGTAGTAGCTGAATGCGGACTTTTTCACGAAGTCATCCACGGAGAGAGGGCTGGAGAACCTTGCCGTTCCGCTGGTGGGGAGGGTATGGTTGGGACCGGCAAAGTAATCACCCAGGGCCTCGGGGCAGTTCTTTCCGAGGAAGATGGAGCCGGCGTTGGTGATGGCGTCCAGATAATCAAAGGGATTGTCTACGGACAGTTCCAGATGCTCCGGCGCGATGCGGTTGGCAATGGCGATGGCTTCCGGAATGGAGGTGCAGAGGATGATCTTGCCGTTATTGTCGATGGATGCACGGGCGATCTCACGGCGGGGCAATGCGTCGATCTGTACCTCCAGCTCTGCCTGTACCGCTTTGGCAAGGGATTCGCTGTCCGTTACCAGAACGGCACTTGCCAGCCGGTCGTGCTCCGCCTGGGAAAGCAGATCTGCCGCTACGATACGGGGATCGGAGGTGCCGTCCGCAATCACCAGAATCTCGCTGGGACCGGCGATCATGTCAATGCCCACCTGACCGAATACCTGCTTTTTTGCCTCCGCAACAAAGGCGTTGCCGGGACCTACGATCTTATCCACCTGGGGGATCGTTTCCGTGCCGTAAGCCAAAGCGGCGATTGCCTGGGCACCGCCTACCTTGAAGATCCGACCTACGCCGGCGATCTTTGCCGCCGCCAGAATCACGGGATTGATCTTGCCGCCCTCATAGGTGGGCGGGGATACCATAACGATCTCGCCAACCCCGGCAATCTTTGCCGGCAGGCAGTTCATCAGCACGGAGGAGGGATAGCTTGCCGTGCCGCCGGGGACGTACAGACCTACCTTGGCCAGGGGAATCACCTTCTGCCCCAGCACGATGCCCGGCTTTTCACTGATGACGAAACTGGACCGCTTCTGATGCTCGTGGAATGCAGTGATATTCTCCGCCGCCTTTTTCATAATGGTAAGCAGCTTCGGATCGGTCTTCCGGAATGCTTCGTCGATCTCCTCATCCGTCACTTCAATGGCGGAAAGGGTGGCCCGGTCGAACTTCTCTGAGTACATCCGAAGAGCGGCGTCGCCGTCTTTTCGTACCGTTTCTATAATTTCCGAAACAGCGGCGGAAACGTCGGCGGCAGAATTGTCTCTTGCAAAGATCTCCCCGTCGGAAACGGTGCCTTTTTTGAATATCTGTATCATATCGTGTCCTCCGATTATTTGGCGTTTTCCGCCCGGGCGGCCGTCAGTGCCGCAATTTTTTCCGAAAGTGCCGTGATGGCGTCGTGATGGAATTTGTAGCTCACCTTGTTGGCGATAAGCCGGGCACTGATGGGAACGATGGTTTCAATGACGGAAAGATCGTTCTCCTTCAGGGTCGTTCCCGTTTCCACGATGTCCACGATCACGTCGGAGAGCCCCAGGATCGGTGCCAGCTCAATGGAGCCGTTCAGCTTGATGATGTCGATATCCCGGCTCTGCTCGTTGTAAAACGAGCGGGCAATGTTCACGAATTTCGTGGCCACACGCAGCGTCTTTCCGCCGTCGTAGCGGAATCCGTTTTTGGCGGCAACGGCCATGCGGCATTTGCCCACGCCCAGATCGAGGAGCTCGTATACATCGGGGGCGTACTCCAAAAGAATGTCCTTGCCGGCCACGCCGATGTCCGCCGCACCCCGTTCCACGTAGATGGCCACGTCAGAGGGCTTTACCCAGAAGTACCGCACGCCCGTCTCTTCCGATTCAAAAATCAGCCGGCGTCCGCCTTCCCGCAACGCAGGGCATCCGTATCCTGCTTTTTCAAAGGTTTCGTATACCGATTCGCCAAGTCTGCCCTTGGGCAGAGCGATGTTAATCATTGGTTTCAAGAATCTCAAGCCCCCTGTCTTTCATGGTGAGAAGCTGACGGTAACGGAATCCTTCCGGGATCCGCCGCTGGGCACGGACTGTCTTTCCGCTGTCTCCCAGCATTTTTACCGCCTTAGTCAGTGCCGCCGCATCGGTGGATTCGTCGTACAGTAAAAGAATATCCGCATCGTATCCGCGCTCCGCCCTGTTGTACCGTTCCAAAAGATCCAAATACACCGCAAAGCCGATGGCACCGCTGTCCTTTCCCATTTTGTGAAGCAGATTGTCATACCGTCCGCCGGCAAGCACCGCATTGGGGATCCCTTCAATGAATCCGCTGAGGATGATGCCGTTGTAATAGGACATATCGTTGACGGTGGAGAAATCCAGATTCACGTGGGCGGCACATCCTGCCGCATCCAGTACGGAATGTACGGCCTCCAGCTCGTCCAGCGCTGCGTTTTCCGCCTCGCCCGTGCTGATGGCACGCAGTTGTACGAGAGCCTGTGCAAAGGGACCGTAAATGGTGGCCGCCGTGGTCAGCCGGGCGGCGGCATCATCGGAAATGCCGGCCTCTTTGCAGACGGCGGCAATGCCGTGTGCGTTCTTCTCCCGGATGCATCCGATCAGTGCTTCACGTACGTCATCCTTCGCACCGGTCTCATCCAGAAGGGCAGAGAGAAATCCCATGTGGGAAATATCCAGAATATAATTTTCCCCGATGGCGGCAAGGCTTTGTACCGCCAGCAGAATTACCTCACCGGTCTGGTACAGATCGATCTCGCCGATGCACTCCAGACCTACCTGCATGATCTCGGAGATCTCGTGGCTGTCTTTCGATTCACGGTATACGTTTTCCGTGTAGTATACCTTTTCCGATGCCGCACCGCTGCGTGCGTTTTTTACGATGGACAGCGTTACGTCGGGCCGGAGAGCCATCAGCTTTCCGCCGCCACCTGTGAACGTGATGATGCTGTCGCCCCGGAGAAAGTTCTTGTTCCGGGCGTACAGATCGTATTCTTCAAATTTACTCATTTTAAACCGGGCATAGCCGTATCTGCTGTACAGATCTCGCAGTGCGGACACTGCGCGCTCACTGCCCATGGATGCACAAGTAATATCCATTTTTCTACCTCAAACTATGGAATAAAGATTCTCACCGGTACAGTATACCACACTTTAGCGCTTTAGTCAAGTAAAGCGATAAAGTTTTTAGAAAAAATATGCTGCAAAAAATATTTTGATAAATATCAAAATAGATATTGACAAAAAGTGATTTGATGTGTATAACATCAGTATAACAAATAAAGGAGGTGCATCTTGTGATGACACAAAAAGAAATTCGTGCAGAAATGGAGCGAATTGCCAAAGAGAAGCAAGGAGAGATTACGGCACGGTTTGATGCTCTGCCCGCAGAAGCCAGTACGGAAAAGCGTGCACTGATGATTGCCAAAAATATTGCGAATCATTGTGCCTCGTTCTGTCGTTTTGATTTCTGCGGAAACTTTAATGCAGTGGCACATCGGCGGATTTTTTCCGATCATCCGGAAATGTTCGGCCATTATCGGACTGCGTACGAGAAAATGGCACCGGAGGAACAGCAAGCATTCCTTGCCTATGCATTTTCCGTATGGATGGTGCGGTACAATTTCCATGATCCGCGGACAAAATTTCTCAGTGAGGCAAAGGATACGGATGTACCGGACGCAATCTTTGAGGCCAGGGTGATCGCCGGTATAACCGGAGAGATTCTGCAGCTTTGGGAGAACTTTGCACGCGAAAACAAAATCGGAGGTGTGCAATGACTACGGAAGAATCCATAGCACTGTTCAAATGTCTTGGCGACGGTACACGGTTGTCTATTCTTCGCATCCTGTCCGAGGGCGATTCTTATGTGGAACTCATTGCCAGCCGGCTGTCGCTGACACCGGGAACGGTAAGTTTTCATATGAAAAAACTGGAGTCCGCCGGGCTTGTGAAGTGCAGCCGCACACAGTATTACATGATCTATTCATTGGAAGATGCGGTTATGAGGCGGACGATTCTTGACTGTCTTCCTGCCGCAGAGATCGCTCCCGATGACGGCGGAGAATCCTACCGTCAGCAGGTAGTGTCCCGCTTCTTCGTGGGCGGACGATTGGTTTCCATTCCGTCTCAACTGAAAAAAAGGGAAATCCTGTGGGAATACCTGGCGCATATGCTGTTTGAAGAGGGGCGAGTGTATACGGAGATGGAGGTAAACGAGCTTCTCCGACCGATTCACGAGGATGTATGCTATCTTAGACGTGAGTTTATAAGTGTGGGCCTTATGAGCCGGGATCACGAAAAGTATATACGACTCCGTTAAACGATCCCCGTCAGCTTTACGGTCTGCGGCGTATGGTGTACCGCAGGCAGGAATTTTGTGAGAATATCCGCCGTTTTGATGCGGAGACTGCTGGTATTTATGCAGGGGTGACAGCAGATGTAGTCTTCCCGCAGTACGTCCTCGTCGATCAGCAGCTGTACTTCGTTTTCCGTATCATAGGCAAGCCCCAGAACGGTGACCGAGCCGGGAGTGACGCCCAGATGGGACTGCATCTTTTCCGCATCCGCAAAGGAAAGACGGGTAGAGCCGATCTGTGCGGACAGTTCTTTCGTTTTGAAAGGCTTATCCCCCGGCATGAGAAGCAGGTACAGCTGGGAGCCGTTGCTGTTCCGGAGAAACAGATTTTTGCACATGGGCGTGCCGAAGGCTTCGTCAATTTGGGTGCATGCTTCAATGGTAAACGCCGCCTCGTGATCGATACGGTCATAGGGAATGCCCAATGCGTCAAGCAGCTCGTAGGTTTCCACCTCCGCCGGGATGCGGTTCGGATCGCCCGGATTGCCGTGCAGAATTTCGAGAGACATATTTTTTCTCCTGAGACGAATTTTGTCGTATGTAACCTTATTATTATACCACAGCGGAAAGAATTTTGCAATAGTGCCGGCTTTCCTTTGAAAGTTTACAAGTGATGCGGTCTTTGTTCATCACCCGTGCGAAAAATGGTAGTATACTGTCTGCATCAAAGAAAAATCGGAGTGTATACTTTATGCAGAACTGGAAATATAAGCTGGCCTCCTTTATGTACGGCAGATACGGTACGGACGCTTTATATTACGCTTTGCTGGCGGGATGGTTTGTCCTTCACCTGCTGTATTCCTTTACGGGAGAGTGGATATTTCCCCTTCTTTCCTGGGCGGTACTGATCTATATGACGTACCGGGTGTTTTCCCGGAATCTGTCCCGCCGCCGCCGGGAGAATGAGATATTTCTGAAGGTGTGGCGTCCCGTGAAAGATTTCTGCAAACTGCAGTTTCACCGCGTGCGGGACGTGCGGACGTCCGTGTACCGGAAATGCCCCCACTGCAAGGCGGTTTTGAAATTCCCCCGCCGCCGGGGCAAGCATACGGCAAACTGCCCCCGGTGTGCCCATCGGTTCGACGTACAGGTGTGGTTTTGAGGAAAGATAACTTGTCTGAGGAGGAACCGGATGGATATCAGAAACGCAAAAGCATTTATCAAATACGGAGTGGATGAAACCAAAACATCCAAAAAGATTATACTTGAGTCAGTTGCAATGAGTTTGTTTTGCATGTTGGCAGGGGTGTTCGGCTTTTTTCACAACCGGTTTACGGCTGTCGTTTCCGCGCTTATTTACAGCTGTGCCTTTGTACTTATCATATGTGCTGTTGTGATTACGTGGAAACTCAATCTGAAAAAACGAATCCTGTTTAACGCGGCAGATTCAGTATTATCAGCCATAATGTTTGCGCTTGCCGGCGCGATCTATCTGGAATTGCTGAACATCCCGTACAGTTACCTGGCACTTGCTTTGCCGTTTGTGTCTGCCGGTATATCTTTGCTGGCAACGGGAAATCATCTTAAAGAAAAACGGTATTTGAAGGTAAAAAAGAATTTGCATTTCGGACTGATTTCTGCCGCTGCCTGTATCGGCGCGGTTTTGGGCGCACTGTTCATTTCAGCCGAGATGGATGAAACAGGCACATACATATTCCTCAGTGCTGCGATGATGATCATATCCTGTGTTTTTTCTCTGGGTGTTCTGAATTTTCAGAAACTGCATACCATAAAGCTTATAGAGAAAACCGGGACCGATATAGAAAAATGAACGCTGCCGCGCAGAGATCTTTACAGATCAAAACGCTCTTTTTGTAGGTCTTGCAATTTTTATCCACACTGAATTACAAAAAAATTATAAAAATGTTCATATTTTGTTGACAAATATAAAGCGATGCGGTATAATAATAGCAGGGGAGATCCCGCATCTGTGCGAAAGGAACCATACAGTACCGTGATGAATCTGCTTTTGTTTGTTTATACATATGCCGCCGCCTTTTTGGGAACGGTGGTGCCGCTGGCACCTGAGACCGGGGATATCAATATGATGATCGTGGTGGCGGTGATCCTTATTGCCGCATTTATGATTTTTGTTCTTTTGAAAAGCCGTCGCCCGAGACAGTGAATTTTGAAAAATAGGCCAGGACTGCCGCTTGCGTCGGCAGTCCTGTGTTTTTGTATTATGAAAACCCCGCCATAGTGGCGGGGTTCCATAAAGGCTTTGCCGATGAGCAGAAAGCAAATAAAAATTCAGCGTAGAATGATCTTGTGTCAAAGGCTCCCTTGTGTAAAGGGAGCTGTCAGCGAAGCTGA
>JAZPZY010000041.1:0-73047 GCA_045544955.1 Eubacteriales bacterium | reverse complement strand
TAATGTCCTCCGATTGTGTTGTTTGGTTTTGACTGGCAGGTCTTCCTTATTTTACACAATCGGAGTTTTTCTGTCTATACTCACCGGCTATAGCCTCTTTTGAACCCCGCCACTATGGCGGGGTTTTCATAATACAAAAAGCCGGGACTGTTCAGATGGAACAGTCCCGGGTCTTTATTACTGGAACGCCGACAGCGGCGGTGCATGGAAAATTTCCGGATCCGCATCCTTCAGAAGATCCCGGAAATTCTCAATGCGATGGAATGTCTGATAGTTGGTGTTGTGGTAATTTTCCGGCTCATTGACACCCGTACGGCAGAGGAACAGAATATCCTCCCCCTCAAAGAAGAAGTCCACGTACTGAAATCCGACACGCATGGGATCGGCGTCTCTGCGATCCAGAATATCCTTCACCACGCGCCAGCCGTAGCAGTCGTCCGATACCATCAGCGTGAGTAATCGGCGGTCCGTAAGACGGGGATCGGTGATCCGGGTGGCGAGGGAGAAATACTTGCCCGTAACCTTGTCGTAATGGATCTGGAATTTGGAGCGGTTGCCCGGATATTCGATGGCTCTATCAAAGGTGAGGGGATTTCCCGGATTCTCCGTATCCACCTTAAAGGAGAGAATTAAACCGTAGGGCGGATCGCTGCACATACCGATGCCGTAGCGCATGATGTTATACAGCTTTCCATCGATTACCGTAAGGTTGCCCTCCATATTGCCGTCCGTGTGTCCCTTTGCCACGCCGGGCCAGTTGGGATCATACATAATAGGATCTGTGAAGGTCCAGTTGTAGGGATCGAGAAAATCTGCATCCACAGGGGCGGAGAACACCATGGGTGCGTGCTTGCCGTCTATGGGACCCCATTCCACGGAATTCCAGATCCGTCCGGCAAACTCCACCACCGGCTGGGGATTCTTGTGCATTCCCGGTCCTCTTTTTCCGCCGCCGTGCATCAGCACCACGGGATCGGACCACGTCATGCCGTCCTTCGATTTGCCGATAAGCAGATCGCCGTACTCGGTGGAGATGGCAACCATATACACCTCGCCCCGGTGAATGAACAGCTTGCCCCAGAATGCGGGAAAAATATCCGTCACGTAGTGCCAGGTCTTTCCGTCGTCGTCGGATCGGAAGATCAAGGTCAGATTCTGCGGCGAATTCCAGCCGAACAGATCCATGGAGGAAAGAAGATATCCGTCCGGATGACGGACAAAGGAAGGCGAGCAGAGGCAGTTGCCGGAAAAAGAATACGCCTTGTCCTCGGGATGAAGATAGTTCACCACCGTACCTACGGCGGCACCGGTGCGGGCCAGCCGGATACGGCTCTTTTTCTCATCCACCTGAACGAAAAATTCGTGATCCGTTTCCGTTTTCAGCTCGGTAATGTCAAATTCCGTGCCGGTGGTTTTGCCGATTTCCGCAAAGGATTCCGTGCCCCGCACGCGGCAGTACACAGTATAGGAGGATGCGCCTGAAAGCGGCAGCCATTCCAGATGAATGGCCGTCTCCGACGGCACAACCCGGCAGACGTAAATATCGCCCGAATCGAAAAAGGGCGGTCTGTAGGGGCGGTAGCCCCAGCCTTTATTCTTCAGCATAAAAATTCTCCTTTACTCAAACATAGACAGGGGCGGTGCATGGAAGATCTCCGGATCGGCATCCTTCAGCAGATCCCGAAAGTTTTCGATGCGGTGGAAGGTCTGATAGTTGGAGTTGTGGAAGCTGTCCGGCTCATTGATCGCCGTGCGGCAGACGAACAGAAGATCCTCTCCTTCAAAGAAGAAATCCGCATACTGGAATCCGACCCGTGCGGCACTTTCGTTCCGTCTGTCCAAAATATCCTTCACCACGCGCCAGCCATAGCAGTCGTCCGATACCATCAGCGAAAGCAGACGGCGGCCGCCCATATGCTCGTTGGTAAGACGGGTAGCCAGCGAGAAATACTTACCCGTAACCGTATCGTACCGAATGATGAACTTACATCTGCCGCCCGGGAATTCAATCGCCCGGTCGAAGGTGAGGGGATTTCCCGGATTCTCCGTATCCACCTTGAAGGAAAGGATCAGGCCGTACGGCGGATCGTTCGTCGGTCTGAGATTATAGCGCATGACGTTATAGAGCTTTCCGTCAATGACAGTCAGACATCCTTCAATATTACCGCCCGTGGGTCCCTTTGCCACGCCGGGCCAGCTGGGATCGTATTCAATAGGATCGGAAAAGGTCCAGCTGTAGGGATCAAGAAGATCCGCATCCACAGGCGCAGAGAACACCATCGGTGCATGAAGCTTGTCTGGCGGCAGCTCGCCCCACTCCATGGTGTTCCAGAGCCGGCCGGCAAACTCCACGATCGGTTCCGGATTCTTATGTACGCCGGCCTGCCCGTTCTTTCCGCCGCCGCCGTGCATCAGCACCACGGGATCGGACCAGATCATGCCGTCCTTTGATTTACCGATCAGCAGATCGCCGAACTCGGTAGAAACAGCCAGCATATATACCTCGCCCCGGTGAATGAACAGTTTTCCCCAAAAGGCCGGAAAAATATCCGTAACGTAATGCCAGGTCTCACCGTCATCATCCGAGCGGAAGATCAAGGTCAGATTCTGCGGTCTGCCACCGGCAAACAGATCCATGGAAGAAAGCAGGTATCCGTCCGGATGACGAACAAAAGAGGGAGAGCAAAGAAAGCGACCGGAAAATCCGTACGCCTCGTCCTCGGGATGGAGATAGTTCACCACCGTACCCACGGCAGCACCGGTGCGAGCCAGGCGGATGCGGCTCTTTTTCTCCCCGGACTCCACAAAAAATTCGTGATCGGTCTCCGTTGTCAGCCCGGTAACGTCAAACTGCGTTTCTGCCGTCTCACCGATTTTGGAAAAACCGTCCTCTCCGCGCACGCGGCAGTATACGGAATAGGATGCCGCGCCATTCAAGGGAAGCCATTCCAGATGAATCGCCGTCTCCGACGGCACTACCCGGCAGACGTAAATATCGCCGCTGTCAAAAAACGGCGGTTTATAGGGGCGGTAGCCCCAGCCTTTGTTCTTCAGCATAAAAAATCTCCTTTTTGGACAGTTTTGGGGTCTGTTTGCATTATAGCACGCTTTCTCCCCTGCCGCAATAGGAACGGGGGACATATTTTTAACAAATTGAGCCATTCGCCGTTCTGCTTCCCGGCAAACAAAAAATTTATCGTTTTTCGATAAAATTATATTGACAAACGAGAACATCCGTGGTATTATATAGGCAGAAAACCAAGGAAAGGATTTTGTCTCATGTGTAAGATCAGCAAAAAAGCCTCCTGTATTCTGTCGGAAATTCTCACCGCCGTTCTGTTTCTCCTGCTCCTCGCCGGCGTCTTTTTCCTGCCGGCGATCCTGCGTTTTTTCACGGACGTTTTTCTGAAGCCGGCGGAGTATTACACGCCCACGCTTATTATTCTTTACGGGGCACTTATCCCGGCATTCGCCGCCGTATCCGCTTTGCATCTGCTGCTCAAAAACGTGCGGGACGGACGGATCTTCACGCCGCAGAGCGTATCGTATCTGCGGATCCTCTCCTGGTGTGCCGTCGGGGAAAGCGTGCTCTTCTTCGCTTTGGGATTTTATTACTGCATGGTCTTTCTCCTCTCCTTTGCGGCTTTGTTTTTAGGCGTGATCCTCCGGGTGGTGAAAAACGTGATCGAGGAAGCCGCCGCCATCAAAGAAGAAAACGATTTTACCGTATAAGCGAGGGGGAGCCGCATGCCGATTCTTGTAAATCTGGACGTAATGATGGCAAAACGGAAGATCTCCCTGGGGGAACTCTCCGATAAGGTGGGCATCACCCTTGCCAATCTGTCCATTCTGAAAAACAACAAAGCCAAAGCCATCCGATTTTCCACCCTCGCAGAGATCTGCCGGGTACTGGACTGCCAGCCCGCCGATCTTCTCGTATACCTGCCGGAGGAATCCGGCGAAGAGAAAGGAGAGCACGAATGAACGAAAACCACGAAAACCGCACGCCGTCCATGGAAGAAGCCTTTTCTGAACCGACCGCCGAAAAGCGGATCTACACCGTCGCCGACGGAATATTTGCCCTTCTGTTTTTAGTTTTCGGTTATCTTGCCGCCCGGTGGGTTCTCTGCGTACCCGAATCCCAGGGGCTGGGCACCTTCGTTCTGACAGCGGGAATCACGGGCATGAGCTTCGTTTATCTGCGTCAAAAAAAGATGCCCGTGGGGGTAAAAGGCTCCCTGCCCTTTCTTCTGATCCTTTTGTATTCGTCCGTTCTCGTTCTGTCGGACAATGGATTCATCAAGTTTCTTGCCGCCGCCTTTGCGGTAATCGTCTTTCTGTACGCCGTTCTGTCCGTCACGGGCAACCGTGCCGAGGAAAAACTGGGAGACTTTCTCCTGTTTGATCTTCTGAAAAGCGTGTTGGTGATGCCCTTGGCCCGTCTCGGTGCTCTCTTTCAGGCACCGGCCGGTGCGGCCAAAAACACCGCCTTCGGCAAAAAGCTGCTGCTTATACTGGGGGGCGTGCTGGCGGCCATTCTTCCCACGGCCGTGATCTTCACCCAACTGCTGCAGGCGGACAGGGCCTTTGCCAATCTGTCGGATCGGCTGTTCAGCGGTATTTTTGAAAATCTGCCCCGGGAACTGCTCTACTTCTGTCTCGGCATCCCCGCCGCCATGCTCTGCTTCTCCGCACTGTACGCCAACACGGATCGGGCGGCAAAGGATTTTCTCACCAAAAGCCAGTGCGAATCCACCCGGGATCTGCTCCGTTTCGTGCCGGTGCTCTTCACCGCCGCCGCCGTAACGCCCATTCTGCTCGTCTACGTCCTGTTCTTCTTTTCCCAGACGTCCTATTTTCTCTCCGCCTTTGAAGGTATCCGTCCCCAGGGACTCACCTACGCGGCATACGCACGGAATGGATTTTTCGAGTTGTGCCGGGTTTCGGTGATCAATCTTCTCGTTATCCTGTGTGCGGAGACGTTTACGAAACGAAAAGAGGGCAGAAAATCCCCCGTGATAAAAGGGGCGGTCATCACCCTGTGCCTGTTTACGCTTTCGCTGATCGCCATCGCCCTGTCCAAGATGATTCTGTATATCGACGCCTACGGACTGTCCCTGAAGCGGCTGTATCCCACCTGGTTCATGACCGTTCTGACGGTGCTGTTTCTGCTGATCCTTCTTTCCCAGTTTGTGAAAAAACTGCCCGTGCTTCGCACGTTTGCCATTACGTTTACCGTTCTTTTCGGCGTTCTGCTGTTTTCCGACGCGGACGCTCTGGTGGCACGGTACAACGTGAACGCCTACAAAACGGGCAAGCTGGACACCGTAGACGTCACCATGATGTACGATCTGTCAAGCAGCGCCGTGCCGTACGTTCTGCCCCTTACGGAGGATGAAAACGAAGCGGTGGCAGAGAAAGCCAAAGAATACGTGGAGTGGAAAAAGCAGGATCTTTCCAGCCGGAAAGACTGCTTTGCCAACTTCAATCTGGCCGTCCACCGGGCAAAGAAGCTTGTGGAAGACGATTAGGAAAAGGATGCCCTTGGCGTACCTGCGATAAAGCAGGTTTATATGTCAAATAATGAACCGCCGGAAGTGATTAAAGATTACTTTCGGCGGTTTTGTTATTTTTTATAGATGATTTGACCACAAGTCAAATTAGCAGAAGCTACGTTTCCTGCACATTCAATTGTTTTCGCTTGAAGTTTATAGCAATCGGTTATATTGTTACAAATGACCTTCTGTGCATTCAGTTCGTTTACGTCAATATTTCCTTCACTTTTTACATCCCCGTTAATTGTGCTGCTTTTTATAGTTTGATGGCACACCACATCTCCGTTAATGGAACTGTCAGATATGACATGTCCGTAAATCTCCACCTTGAAATACTGTGTTCTATCGTTACAATCGTGAGGAAAGGCAATTTCAATAGGGGGCTCGTCCGGTGAAAAAGTAGACGAAACCTTTAATACTTTTGTACCTCTCATCTGCACCACCCGTATGACGTTATCATCTTTCATAAAGGATTGAAGCTCTGAACAGGCTGTAAGATCATCCGAAAACAATGCATCAATGGAAACGCCAAACAAATTCGCAATTTGGGGTAGCAATGCAATATCGGGCGTATTAGCATTATTTTCCCACTTTGAAACTGCTTGATAAGAAACACCTATTTTTTCCGCAACTTGATCTTGCGTTAGATTATTCTTCTGCCTTAATTGTTTTATGTTATTACCGATATTCATTGTCTCTACCTCCTTTGTTGTAATATTATTATACCATCTTCTAAGAATTTTTTCAATAGAGCATATCTCTTGTTTCTCAACCGTTGCTTGAGTTTGCTTTGCTTTTGTAGGCACAAAAGCAGTGCTTGTTAGGAAAATTGACTGACATTCGAGACGCACAAACCAAGGCTCCCTTGTGTAAAGGGAGCTGACGCCGAAGGCGGCTGAGGGATTGTTTTACGATGAAATTTTTGCTTTTACAATCCTTCCGTCTTGCTTCGCAAGCCACCTCCCTTTACACAAGGGAGGCTCATTACCGCCCGACAGTTCACCTGAAAGGTGTAACACACTATACCTTGCAGGCAAGGCGTGTGAAAAGGAGTACGAACAATCGTCCGTACTCCTTTTGCTTTTTTCGGTAGGTAAAACCTGCTTTATGGAAGGTACCCCTTCGGCATCCTTTTTCTATTCGTCACGGTACGTTCACCGTATCCCCCAGAGGCAGTGAATAGATTAGGCACTCCTCCACCGGTTCGCCCAGCATATCGGCACAGACGGTGCGGTAATAACTGAGCTGTTCGCCGTGCCGCGGCACCAGTTTTTCGGCGGCAAGGCGGGCATCCGACATCTCCGCCGGGGTGAGCCGGTCCGTTTTGTAATCCACCAGCACGATCTTCCCGTTTTCATCCATAAACAAAGCGTCGATAACGCCCTGGACGATCACGTCCGTTTTTGAGGCAGAAAGTGCCTTTGCCAGCGTTTCGTCTTTCGTAAATTCCGCGGCGGGCAAGGCAGCGTTGAACCGGAATTCCCGGCGGATCCAGCGGGCGTTCTTCATCCGGGCAAAGAGCTCGCTCCGGGTAAAGCGTTCCAGCTCGTCCATCCGCATGGCGTCCGCCATCTCCTTCGTGAAGAATCCGGCGGCAAGAAGCCGGTCCCGTTCGGTCAAAACGTCCGTTTCGCTAAGGCGGTCAAAATCTGCGAACTGGAGGAACACGTGGGTTGCCGTACCGGCAAAGGATGCCTCAAACTCCGTTTTGCCCGACAGAAAAGCGGGCGGTGCATTCTTTTCGCCCATGTCCGGCAAAGCGGCCTGTGCACCGATGGAAGAAAGCTCCCCGTCGTCGTCCAGAATCCCGGGATAGAGCCGGGACACGGTCAGCTTGGCCGGCACGGCGGCAAGATGCCGGTACCGGTAGGGCGTGCGGATCTGTGTCTCCAGCTGCTGTGTCAGCCGGCCGATCTCCTCCGCCGGGACGTCCGCCTCCGGATTGTCAGCCGGGACGGCAGACGCTTCGGCATCCGACTCGCTTTCCCCGGCCACCGTCACCCGGACGGAGTCCACGTCCTCACCCAAGAAGCGGGCTTCGGCCACGGCATCCAGCATCCAGGTAATATAGTTGGGGGCGGAAAGCACCGTTTCCGGGGAGAAAAAGGGCACGCCGGGATTCTCCTCCGCCCGTGCCGCCATCTCCTCGGGATGAGGTACGGCGACGGTAACGATCAGCCGCTCTCTGGCACGGGTGAGAGCCACGTACAGAACACGCATCTCCTCCTCCACGGAGGCGTCGGCAATGGCGGCGGCCACGGATTGCCTGAGGGGCGTATCGCACCGCACAAGGCCTCCCTCGTCGGGCAGACGCATAGCCGCCCCCAGCACGGGATCGAACAGCAGTGCATCCACGGAATCCCTCGTATTACGCCGCTTATCGGCTCTTGATAGGAAGCACACGGGAAACTCCAGTCCCTTGGACTGGTGGATGCTCATAATGCGGACAGCCGGTGTGCCGTCCTCGGCGACGGTTTCCTCGCCGGCCTCCACGGCGGCTTCGATCTGTTTGAGAAAAGGATACAGTCCGCCCCCTGGCCCGTTTTCAAACCGGCGTGCGGCGTCGTACAGTGCACGCAGATTGGCGGCGGCAAAGACAGCATCCCGTTCCGGATCGGCGGCGGCGGTCTCCTCGATACCCGTCTCGCCGTACAGCCGGAGGAGAAGCGTATCCGCCCGCATTCCCCGGGCGTCGGCACGCAGTGCCGCAAGATCCTCGGCAAAGGCACGGCACCGCACGGCCAGCGGCTCCTCCGCCGGCTCGGCGTCCGCCTCCACGGGCAGGATACCGGCCGCCGCACGCACCGCATCCCAGAGAGAGCCTGCCGGGCAGGCACGGCGGATGCAGATCAGATCGCTGAGGGAAAAGCCGAACACCGGTCCCCGCATGGCGGCGGCAAGATCGATATCCCGGCCGGGGTTATCCACGGCACGGAGGATGGACAGAACGTACAGCACCTCCGGCTGGGTATAGAGAGAAGCACGGGTGCGGTTTGACACGGGAATCCCCCGTGCCTCCAAGGCTTCGGCAAAGGCGGCACCGTCCGCCCCGGGCGAGCGGAGCAGGATAGCCACGTCCCCGGGGGTAAGCGGCACGCCGTCGGCACGGCGCCCCGTCCGCAGAAGATCGGATATTTTTGTCGCCACGAAGGCAGGCTCGGTGACGGGAGCCGGCCCGTCCGCCGTATCCTTGGGCAAAAGCGTGATCTCCACCGGAGCCGGCTCGTACGCCGGCGGAACGGATTTGCCAAAGGCAAGCTCGTCCTCCTCCGTAAAGGGGATCGTTCCCCGTTTGAACATATGCCGGGAGACAAGGTTTACAAAATCCACCACCGGCTTATCACAGCGGAAATTCTCCCGCATGAACAAAGAGGCGGCCGCGGGTGCCTCCTCCGTTTCCGAAAGGGGCATCCACTTCCGGCGGTAAGAGGCAAACACCTCCGGCTCCGCACCGCGGAAGCGGTAGATGCTCTGCTTGATATCGCCTACCATAAAGCGGTGGCTGTTTCCCGAGACGGCCGCAAAAATGGCATCCTGGGCGGCGTTGGTATCCTGGTATTCGTCGATAAAGATGTAATCGTACGAAGCGGCGCTCTCACGGGCCGCATCGGTGGGATTTCCGTTTTCATCCACCAGAAGGCGTACTGCCATCCGTTCCAGATCGGCAAAATCCACCACGCCCCGTTCTTTCTTTTCCCGGGCCATCTCTTCAAAATACACCTGCAGCACCCGGGCGGCGGTACGGGCGATCTCTGCCGTGCGAAGGGTAGTCAGTGCCGTATCGGCCTCCGAGAGAGCAAAGCTGCGTGTACGCAGACGGGTGATCTCCTCCTTGAACGTATCCCGCACTTCCTTGAAGTACAGGCCGGCGGGGGTCTGCTTCTCCGCCCGGATCACGCCGAGCTTTGGAGGAGCGTAGGCGTTGAGCACGGCACGGCATCCGTCGTAGTCGCCCCGGTCGGCGGCGGCAAAAAGCCCGTCCGAAAGGCGAAACGCTGCCTCGGCGGCAGGGAGATACCGGGCGGCGAACAGCTCGTCCTTCGCAAACTCGGCACACACACTCCCAAAATAGTCCCGGTAATGAGCGGCAAATCGGCGTACCCGGGCACGGGTACCTGCCCCGGCCGGGCTGTCGAAAAAGGCCGTCATGCCGGAAAGGCCGTCTGCCAGACGGGCAAGATCCATCCCGTCCATACCATGGGAGGAAAGAGTTTCCGAAAGCTCCAGCAGCACCCCGTCCAGGGACGCTTCGCTCCGGGGGCTGGACAAAGCATCCGCCATTTTCAGAAAATCCTCGTCCCCTTTCTCAAAGAAGGAAGAGATCACGTCGCCCATTACCCGCACTGACAGGGTGCGGATCTCCGCCTCCTCCGCCACGGAGAATCCCGCAGGGAGAGACAGCTCTGCAAAATGGGGACGGAGAATATGGAGACAGAAGGAGTGGATCGTGGTGATCTGGGCACGTCCCAGATCGCAAAGCTGCCGGGACAGGCGGCTGCTGGCTCCGTTTTCCCGGATGGCTTCACGAAGCGCCTTGCCGATCCGTTCCTTCAGCTCGGCGGCGGCGGAACGGGTAAAGGTCACCGCCAGAATCCGGGAGATCTCCGCCGTGGAGTCCGGTGCGGTGAGGAGAGAGACGATCCGCTGTGTGAGGGTGGCCGTTTTGCCCGATCCGGCGGCGGCAGAAAGGAGCAGATCGCCCCCGGCGTAGCCGATGGCACGGCTTTGGGCCTTCGTCCACTTAGGTGCAGACATATCAGATCTCCTCCTTTCCGTTTTCTGCCCGGCATACGGGCTTCATTTTACAGTACTGACAGGGATTCTGTCCGTGGATCTGCCGGGGATCTCTTGGCACGGCAGACGCGCGTCCCTCCGTCATCTCCCGGGCGATCCCGGCGATAACGGTACGCATTTCCGTTTCCATCTCGCAAAGTTCCTCGGCGGAGCGGGCGTATTTGCCAAACGTGCCGTCCTTCTTTTTCTTTACCGGGATAAACCGGCCGGCAAGATCCGCTTCCATAGCAGAAAGCACGTGCTCATCCGCCAGCAGAACGCCGCTGCGGGAGATGTTCTCCTGAGCCAGACGGGCGGCATCCTCCCGGGAAAGCATCACGTCCGCGCTGTTCTCCCCGGGACGGGCACTGAAATAGAGGGCACCGGCCGGGAGGATCTCTCCCTTACCGCCGGTAACGGCGTCTCGGAACGCACCGTCCGGGGCGTGCAGTACGGAAAACAGATAGAGCAGAAGCTGGACATTCAGACCGATCTGCAGATCCTCCGGGGAGAACTGCTTGGAACCGGTTTTGTAATCCACCACGCGGACGTAGGTGTTTTCCCCGTCCTGCCACGTATCCAGCCGGTCCACCGTTCCCCTGAGGGATACGGAACGTCCGTCTCCCAAGGGGATCTGCAGAGACGGCACCGCCCGGGGATCGGAGGTGCCCACCGGCAACTCGAAGAAGGCCGGGCGGAATTTACTTTGGGCAAACTCCTCCGACAGGGCGTAAAGCATGGGCAGAACGCACTGCTTCAGCCGGGCAAACAGATATTTCGCCCGCCCTTCGGTCTTTTCCGCCGGCACGATCTCACGAACACACCGGGCAACGATCTCATCGGTAAGGGCGAGGAAATCCTCCTCGGGCAAGGGCAGCGGGCGATCTCCCACCGCCTGAAAGAACAGTTCAAACACCCGGTGGACGAACGTACCCACGTTCACGGCGGTAAGCTGTGCCGCCGCAGGCTCTTCGATCTTTGCGGCGTATTTGCAGAAATAGCCGAACCGGCAGAGAACGTAGGAATCCAGCCTCGTCTGGGTTAAGGAAATATCACCGGGGAACAAAAGGCGTGCCGTTTCCTCCGACACGGCTTCCCCCCGGGCACTGATGGGCAATGCGGCAGCCGACGGCGGCTCGTATCCTGCGGCGGCAAGTGCCGCGGCGGTCACGGGATCGGCAGTGCGGGCGGCGGCACGGGCGGAGGATTCGGAGAAGACCTTTTCAACGGTCGCCCGTGCGGCGTATTCCTCCGTTTTCACGTGGGGCAGAAGGGCAAGGATCCGCTCCGTACCCATGGAGGGGATCAGTGCCGTTCCTCCGTCCGATCTGGGCAGAAATACTGTAAGCGAATCGTGGGGCAGAGAGACAGCACGGTAAAACCAGAACAGTTCCTCCTTCATGCGGTCGTCCGACGTTCCGGACAGGATCACCCCTGCCCCTTCCAGCCGGATGCGGTCCGTATCGGAGAAAAAGCCGTCGTCCGCCGGGACGCCGGGAAACTCGCCTTCCACCGCACCGAGGATCAGCACGTGCGGCACCTCGCCCAGCCGTATCTGGTTGGCCTCTCCCACAGTCACCTCGTCGATACCGCCGGGGATGGCACCCACGTGGGCGGCACCCAGCACCTGGCGAAGCAGGGCGGCGTAAGCCGAGGCATCCATACGGGCATCGGGAAGGGTGCGTGCCAGGGTATCAAGGCAATCCATCAGGATCCCCCAAAGCTGTGCCGTTTCGGCGGCGGCACGGCTGTTTTCACCGGCAAGACGGCGGGATTCCTCACAAAGGGAATCCCATACGCCGAACGCACAAAGCATTTCGTAAAGAGCACGGGAGATCTCCGGCACGGCGGCGGTGCCGCCCCGAAATACGTCACAGAAAGCGGACAGCGGCGGCACCAGCTTATCCCGGGCACTGTTGGCAAGGGCAAGAAGCTTCTGCCCACGTTTGGAAACGGTGGCAACGTAGCCGTCGGGGTTCATGTTCCAGGGGGTATCAAAGGCACGCGCTCCCCGGATATGCCAGGTTTCCGTATAGGCTTCAAGGGCGTCGCATTCATCGTCCGTAAGGCCGGCAAGGCCGGTTTTCGCCGCAAGGAGCACGTCCTCCCGCCGCCAGCCGCCGGATGCCAGCGACAGTGCCGAAAGCATCAGCCGGGCAGCTGGGCGTGTATCAATATCTGAACGGGCGGAAAGAAAATACGGGATCCCATGCCGGGCGAAAGCGGTATCCAGAATTCCCCGAAGGGGATCCGCATGGCGGACGATCACGGCAATATCCCCGTACCGGGCGCCGGCACGTACCAGCTCCGCAACACGGCAGGCGGCGGCTTCCGCCTCCTCGTAACGGTCGGCGGCAGCAATCACGCGGACGGAATCGGGGCAATCGGGCATTTCAAGCGGCGGTGCGGCAAAATCCCATATCCGCTGTGCAAGACAGCGAAGCTCCTCCGTGGAGGCCCGGAAGTTTTGGGGGAAAGGAATCTCCTCGTACGCCCGTCCCGCCCGATCGGCGGCACGACGCATAGCGGTGAGAAAACGGAACGGAGCTGTGAGATGGGGCACGTCGTGATCCTCAGGCAGGCAGGCAAAACTCACGCACACACTCTCCGCCTGGCGGAAGACGTGGTACAGAATCTCGTTTTCCACCGGGGTGAGGGAGAAAAAGGAATCCACGAACACGGCACTGCCGTGGAAGAAATCCGTTTCGGAAAGATGGTCCGCCAGGTGGGAAATGGCGTCCTCCTCGTCGTCGTACGCCCCGTGCAGAAGCGTATCGTAGGCGGCGGTGATCAGCGACAGATCCCGGGCACGCTCCGCGATCCGGCGGCAGTCCGGATCCTCTGAAAGGGTATCAGCGGCACCCATCAGATCGGCGGCAGTAACGCCGTTTCGCTTCATCTCGGACACGGCAGAGAGCAAAGCCGGCACGGCACGGTCTGCCCGGCGATTGCCCCCGTAAAAGGACAATTCGGGAGCCAGGGTGCGAAGCGTGCTCCACATTAGGGCGGCTTTTCCGCCGGCGGTGATATATCGGTAGGAAAGACCGCCTACCGTACGTGCCACCAGATTTTCAAGGCGGCTGAAATTGACGATCTCCAGATGCAGGGCGGCGTCCTTGGGTAAAGAGCGGGCACAGCGTGCCTCCCACACCACCGCCTGCTGCTCCGGCACGATCAGATAGGTGCGGTGGCCGGCAAGGCAGGCGTTCCGCACGCCCTCCAGAACGGCAGTGCTTTTTCCGCTGCCTGCCCGTCCGGTAAGAAAGCGGATCGGCTGTTTCTGACTCATACTTCTTCCTCCCGCAGGATAAGATTCCGGATCAGCACGTCCTTTTTCCGCCATCCGAAGGCGTAGGAGCCGTACTCCTCCTCCGGCATGGCGGCAACTGTCTCCGGCGTAATTTTTGAAAGGACGTGCCCTTTGAAATAGGGGATCTCCGTTTCCACGGTGCCGGCACGGATGGCGGCGGCGGTATGGGGACAGGCATCCTGACAGGCGTCACATCCCCAGGCGGCGGGCGATCTTTTGAGGATCTCCCTCTCCCTTTCCGACAGTTCCCCCTTTTTCTGACTGATGGCCGAGGCACAGAACGTGCGGTCATCTCCCGTGCACCCGCCGGGACAGGCACGGCGGCAGGCACCGCAGTGATCGCAGGTACGCACGGTTCCATCTCCCGCGGGGATGCCCTCAGCGGTGAGAATTTCGCCGGGCAGATCGGTCACAAGCGTAAAAAGAAACACGTAAGACGAATAGGCCTTGGTGATGAGAAGGCGGTGGTCGCCCAGAATCCCGATGCCGGCCATGGCAGCCCCCAGCACCTCGTCAAAGGGAGAGTGATCAGCGAAGGCGTGCACGTCCGCCCCGGGATACCGTTCTTTAAGACAATCGGCGGCCGCCGTGCCCAGCCATCCTGCAAAAGCGTGATAATCCCGTACCCGGGCAAACCGGGCAAGATTTGCCCCGGGCACGTCCTTCGTATAATACGGAATAGCGGCAAAGATCACCGTACGGGGCGATCGGCACGGGGCCAGCAGCCGCGGCATCCGCACCGGCACGGCGTTCAGCGGCAGATGGGCAAACAGGGCGATCCTCTCGCCGAGAAAAAATTCCGAAAGCGTGGGCATACGCGTCGCTCCTTTCCGAAGCACGTTTTTTGCTGTCGTTTACATTCTATCATAAGTATTATACCATAAAGCGGACATCACCGCCATACGGGGAGAAAAATTTTCCGGTGATTATGCAAATTCAGTAAAAAACCGCCCGATTTGTCTCCCAGGTTCTTTAGAAAAGCCCTTGCATTTTCCTTTGCATTGGGGTATAATATTGGGTGAAAACAAAATCTTTGTTAAAAGAAAAACACGGAGGATAAATACATGCTCGTTTCTGCAAAGGAAATGCTGACGAAGGCTCGTGCCGGTCACTACGCCGTCGGTCAGTTCAACATCAACAATCTGGAATGGACCAAGGCCATCCTGCTCACCGCAGAGGAACTGAAGTCTCCCGTAATCCTCGGCGTATCCGAGGGTGCCGGCAAATATATGTGCGGATACTCCACCATCGTCGGTATGGTAAACGGTATGATCGAAAATCTGGGCATCACCGTTCCCGTAGCACTCCATCTGGACCACGGCTCCTATGATGCCGCCATCGCCTGCATCAACGCCGGTTTCTCTTCCGTTATGTTCGACGGTTCTCACTATCCTATCGAAGAGAATATCGCAAAGACGCTGGAGCTTGTAAAGATCACCAATGAAAAGGGCCTGTCTCTGGAGGCTGAGGTCGGTTCCATCGGCGGCGAGGAAGACGGCGTCGTTGGTATGGGCGAATGTGCCGATCCCATGGAATGCAAGAAGATCGCCGATCTGGGCGTAACCATGCTGGCTGCCGGCATCGGCAACATCCACGGCAAGTATCCGGCAAACTGGCCGGGCCTGCGTTTTGACGTGCTGGAAGCCGTCAATAAGGAAGTGGGCGAGATGCCGCTGGTTCTCCACGGCGGTACGGGTATCCCCGCTGAAATGATCAAAAAGGCTATTTCCCTGGGCGTATCCAAGATCAACGTAAACACCGAATGCCAGCTGACCTTCGCTGCCGCTACCCGCAAGTACATCGAAGAGGGCAAGGATCAGACCGGCAAGGGCTTTGACCCCAGAAAGCTTCTGGCACCCGGCGTGGAAGCCATCAAGGAAACCGTCCGCGAAAAGATGGAACTGTTCGGCTCCGTCGGCAAAGCGTAAATAAACGATTCTCACACGGAGCCGGTCGGCTCCGTGTGTTTTTTCGGAGGATTTTTATGGAACAGGAACGACTGTCTCTCACTTCCCTTGCGGCGGCACTGTCCCACGCTATGGGAATTGAGCCGCCCCATAAGGCGGCACCGGCCGCCCGGCCGCTTGTGGTTTTTGCTGATAACGCCTTCGGCGGCACCCGTGCGGACCGGCTGTTTATGTACAATCCGGATGCCATCGCCCAGTGGGTATCGGAAAAATACGCCCCCTTTCTGAAGGAAGCGGAGCAGATCGCGCCGCTCTCCATTCCCTTTGAAACGGTGATGCCCTCCGTCACGCCGGTCTGCTTCGGCACCATGTACACCGGCGTTCTGCCCGAAGTGCACGGCATCCGCAAATACGAAAAGCCGATCATACAGACCGATTCCCTGTTTGACGCCATGATCCGTGCGGGCAAGCGTCCGGCCATCGTGGCAGAGACGAACAGCAGTATGTCCAAGATCTATCTGGGACGTGAGATGGATTACTACATCTACGACACCATCGCCGAGGTAAACGCCAAGGCGTGCGAGCTGATTCTGGAAGATCGGCACGACATGATTGCGGTATACAACGGAAACTACGACGCACTGATGCACAAAAACGGCACGGAAGCCCCCATTTCCCTTGGGGAACTGCGGGCAAACGTCCACGCTTTTGCTCAGTTTGCCGCTCTGATCCGCACCCACTGGACGGCTCACCGGACGCTGATCGGATTTGCCATGGATCACGGCTGTCACGACATCGACGGCGGCTGCGGCTCCCACGGTCTCGACATGGAAGAGGATCTGCACATCGTTCATCGCTACGGCGTGCTGTAAGCGGGCCCTTTTCGGTGAAAATGCATAGCAAAAAGGGCATTTTTTGCAAAATTCTCTCCGACACGCCTATTGACAATCCGCCCCGTCCGGCGTACAATATACAGGTGCGTTTATAATAGGAAGTTTTTCCTTATTATGCAATTTTCCTTATTATGCAAAATAAAAGAAGATTTGAGGCTGTTTGTTGTGCAGATACTGATTACCTTATCCATTGCCATGCTGGCCGGACTGCTTATGTCCCGCCCGGCAAAACTGTTGAAACTGCCCGCCGTCACGGCATATCTGGTTGCCGGTATTCTGGTAGGCCCGTACCTCCTTGGTGCCATTGATTTTTCCGTTATCGGTCTCCCGGTAAATCACCTGGGCTTCTCTCCCGCCGATTTCGGCCTGGCGGACGGAAGTGCAAAAAACGCCGCCTTTGAACTGATCAGCGACGTGGCACTGGGCTTTATTGCCTTTGCCATCGGCAACGAATTCCGTCTGGCGGAGCTGAAGACCATCGGTAAGCAGGCCACTGTCATCGGCGTTCTGCAGGCCGTTGCCGCCACGGTTCTGGTTGATGCGGCACTGATCGCTTTGTCCTTTGCCATGCCGGACGTGCTTTCCGTCTCCACCGCACTGGTGCTGGGTGCTATCGCCACGGCCACCGCTCCGGCGGCTACGCTGATGGTAGTACGGCAGTACAAGGCAAAGGGCAAGCTGACGGATCTGCTTCTCCCCATCGTTGCTCTGGACGACGCGGTGGGCCTTGTGGTATTCTCCATCTCCTTCGGCATCGCCCGTGCACTGGATAACGGATCGGTAAGCCTTGTTTCCGTTCTGCTGAATCCGCTTTTGGAGGTATTCTTCTCCCTGCTGCTGGGCTTCGTCATGGGATGCCTCTTTACCGTATGCGAGAAATTCTTCCACTCCGGTTCCAAGCGCATGTCCCTCTCCATCACCTTCGTTCTTCTGACCGTAGCACTCTCCATGCTCCACTTTGAGATCGGCGAGGTAGAGATCGGCTTCTCTTCCCTGCTCGTCTGCATGATGCTGGGCACGGTGTTCTGCAATATGTGTGATTTCTCCGCGGATATTATGGAACGCGCGGATCGGTGGACGGCACCTTTGTTCGTTCTGTTCTTCGTTCTCAGCGGTGCGGAGCTGCGGATGGATATTCTGGCATCCGTTTCCGTCATCGTCATCGGTATCGTTTATATTCTGGCACGCTCCGCCGGTAAGTATTTCGGCTCGCTCTTCAGTGCCAAACTGGTAGGCTGCGATAAGAATATTCAGAAATATCTGGGTATTACGCTTCTGCCCCAGGCCGGCGTAGCATTGGGCATGTCTGCCATCGCTTTGCAGACCATGGGCGACGAGGGCGTGCTGGTCCGCAATATCGTGCTGTTCGCGGTGCTGGTGTACGAGCTGGTAGGACCGCTTTTGACCAAGATCGCACTGACCAAGGCCGGCGATATTCAACAGAAGACCACCGAAGGCTTCGACCGTGCCGGATTTTTGGAAAAGCAGAAGAATCGGAAATAATAGAGACAAGCGGGGAACCATTTTTGAAAAAATGGTTCCCCGCACCCCTCCTAAAAACTCTTAAACTATAAAAGCATCCCGTCTGTACGCTGAAGGTACGTACAGACGGGATGTTTGTTTTCAGACGTCTTCTTCTCTGGCGATGCCGATGGCGGTGCAGACCGCACCCAGCAGAAGCGGAATGAATTTCAGTGATTGAAGAAGCGTATCAAACCACGGCCGATTCCAATACAGCAGGCTGTACATAAACGAATGGCGGTAGCCGATAAACTCAAAGAGGAACAGCTGCTCTTTCACCTCGGCAGGAAGCAAAAGAAGCGTGACTGCCGTCAAAACGGTAAGCACAAGGGCAGAAATCTGAAAGGCCCGTCTGCCGCCGGCCAGATACACGATCACAAAAACAACGGCGAAAAGAAGAAGCACCGCGGCAATAAATCCGCCTATATTCGTGAAAAACCGTTCTGAGGTAAATTCGTAATCCAACTTCACGCCGCCGCCCACCAGGATCTTCGGTATGGCAAACGCCGTTTTTATCACCAGCGGAAAGAGAACCGCCGCCCCCAGCACCAAAAAGAGCAAAGACAGCACCGAGGAGATCCGGCTGCGGATCAGCACGCGAAGATCCCCGAAAAACAAAGCGGAATCCTCCCGGGGAACAGGCTTTGCGGCGGCGGATGCCCGGATGCCGTCCGCAATCATCTGATCGGTCAGCGGCTGATCCACGGGGATGGCGGACAACTTTCTCAGGATCTCCTCCTTCTGTCCGATCTCCTTTTCCAGCGTACGGCAAAATTGTGTCAGCACCTCCCCGGTCCGTTCCGGATACTCCTGCATGGTATGAATATCCGCCAAAGAGAATCCGGCCTTCCGCAAAGTGGCGATCACCTCCAGCCGCTGCACGTCCTCCTCGCTGAACAGAATCGTTTTTCTGCCCGAATAGCTGCTCTCCTGCCGGGGCGTGAGAAGCCCGGTATCAATGTACAGACGCACCGCCCGATCCGTAAGACCCGTGCGGGCCAGCACCTCTTTCATGCGTATAGAATCACTCATTTTCACAACTCCTTTCCGTTTTGTAAAAGAATTATACCCTTTCACCCAGGGTAAATGTCAAGACGTTTTCAGAAAAAAATAGATACGGGGGGACTTTTTTGCAAAAAAGTCCCCCCGTGCCCCCTCAAAAAACTCTATCCTAAAATAAGATCCAGTCTGTACGCTGAAATCACGCACAGACTGAATTTGTTTTATAGTATAAAGGTTTTTGGGGTGGGGTACGGGGAGGGGCTTTTTGCAAAAAGCCCCTCCCCGCCTATCTCTCTATTCTTCTCTCTCACTCCGCAATGCCGCGGAATTTCTTGCGATATGCCGTAGGCGTCATGTCCACCGTTTTCTTGAAGCTTTTCGTAAGGCTGGACAGGCCGTTGAATCCGGTTGCCTCGGCGATCTCTGCCACGGGGGTATCCGTGGTGCGGAGCAGCTGCTTTGCATGGGAGATCCGCATGGAATTGATATAGGAATGTACCGTCATGCCCGTTTCCCGCTTGAACACGCGGCAGATGTAATACTGATTCATGTGAAGCGCGTCGGCAATCTGGATCAGCGTCACGGCATTGGGCGCGTTATCATTGATAAAATCCATAATGTCCGCCACAACACCCTTGTAGCCGGGAGAGCTCTTCCGGGCAAATCCCGTGCAGAAATGAAGCATGCGGAACACCTCGGAATAGGCCAGCAGATCCTCTCCGCGCTGTTTTGCCGACACGGCACGGCAGAAGAACTCGTCCAGCTCCTCCTGCTCCGTGACGTTGGGCTGCCAGAACACCACGCCGCCGCGAAGACGGTCGCTGAGAATGGGATACAGCGTATCCTTTCCGATAATCAGCTTGTTGCGGATATACGGCGTATCCGGCTCGGGACAGATATAGTGCAGGCTGGCACCGTCGATCAGGAATACCGATCCCTCCGAAAACGTCTCGATGGTATCCCCCACGATCACGTTTCCCCGTCCGGATATGATCTGGATCAACTCCAGTTCCCGGTCATGGGAGTGACGCACGTTGGAAAGCGCATCCTTTCCTTTTTGCCGATAACGGATATCCGCGTTCACAAAACTCACCCTTTTTTCACATACGATTTCTTTTTGACTGCATTCTCTATATTATAGCGTGTTTCCCTCAAAAAGTCAATGCAATGTCAAAAAGTGAAAAATTTGACCTGTTTTTCGTCTATTTATATTCTACAAACGAGCATTTTCCGGCAAAAATAAACGGGGCGTGCCTCCGGGGAAGCACGCTCCGCTTGTTTTTATAAAGATCTATTACGAGGGCTGCTCGTCCGGCAGAGCCATCATCTGGTCTACCAGATTCTTCAGCATGCGGTTTACGCCCGGCTCGTAGGTTGCCATCCAGGAGGCCAGATCGCTGGCCTGGGTCAGCGTCATAGGCAGCTGGCGTCCAAGGCCGCTGTCCATATACACGTAGCCGAAATCGCAGTACAGGTTGGCCAGAGCGATATCCAGCATCATCCGGGAATCCGGATCGTTCACGTACTTATAGGACAGAGCCACGTCAAAATATGCCGGACGCACGTCCTTGTACGTTTCTGCGTTCAGAGCCTCCAGGATAATGGTGGTACGTTCGAAATCGCTGGTGGTCTGTGCAATACCGGAGCAGAACGGAAGCACGGCGGCACCGTACTGTTGATCCTCCGTAAACTTAGGCGTAGGCAGGATGCCGTACTTGCCGTGGTCACGCATGGTGGGCTTCTCGGCGGTGCTCAGAGCCAGCAGCGTAAACAGGATCCGGTCGTCCGCAAAAGCGTCGTGAATATCGGACTCGGGTCGGCTGGGCTGGCCGTAGGTATAGAAGCTCTGGTACCAGTTAGAATCAAAGATCTTATGTATCGTTTCAAATACGTTGATAAGGCGGTCGTCCATACCGGTAACGCTCATGGTTCCGTCCTCGTTCTGAGTGAAGAAGCGGTAGCCGGAGGTGTAGACCTGGGGGAACCACCAGTCCTGACGGCCGGCCATACCGTAGCGGTCGTTGTCATCGTACACGCCGTCGTTATTCACGTCGGAACCCACGGACTCGCCGATCTCCATCATCTTGTCGTAGGTCCACTCGCCGTCCAGCACCATCTGGTACAGATCACCCACACCGAAGTTCTCTGCCATTTCGGTATTGAAGTAGATCACCATGGTACGCTTTACGGAGGCAAAGTTGAACCAACCGGACACCATATACAGCCGGTCGCCCACACGGATGTTATCCATCACGTACTGTTGCCACCAGGGCTTTTCAAAATTCAGGTACTCCGTGTCGTTCAGATTGATAAGCGCACCGCCCAGTGCCAGAGAGGCCGCAGCGGTTACGCCGTTCTCCAGAATATCGTAGCAGTCGCCGGCAAGGATCGCCTGCATGGCTTCGGGAGCACTGTTGGATCCTTCCGTTTTATAATCCCAGATCAGATCCACTTCAAAACGGTCGGAAACCTCCATGTTTCGGTTATGGAGTGCTTCGCTGACGATATCGTTGGCATCTTCCAGGGCAACGTAACTGGTAGGATAACTGCTGATCCAGATGTTGACGGATTCGCCGCCGTAATCCTTCTCCGGCAGATCGTCGGGAATCTCCGTCTCCGCCGGAACGGTGGTTTCCGCGGGTGCGGTAGTATTATCCGTATCGCCGGGGGTGTTGGGATTCTTCGTGCAAGCGGCAAAGCCCAAAAGCAGCACGAGAACCATCATAAGAGATAAAACGCGCATAATAAAGTTTTTCCTTTCAAAAAATTGTACAATACAGTGACGTATATGTATTATACACCAACCGAATTCGATTGTAAAGGGCATCCCGGTATCTTTCAACGCCCTATGAAAAACTATCAACAAAAGAAGGAAGTCCGCCATGGGCGGACTTCCTTAGTTTTTCTGAGGCAAAAATCAGTAGCCGACTTTCTCCCAGCACTCGAAGGGAGCAGCCAGTTCTTCGGAGATGTAGACCTGGGTCTTCTTGGTCTGCAGCATGGAAGAAGGCAGGTACGGCGTGATGGGGCCGTGCGTGCAGAGACGGGAAGTCATTCTCTGCCAGGAGGAGAAGGTACCGCAGGTAGCCAGAGCGTGTACTTCGATTCTCTCCTTTGCGCGCATTACGTCCAGAGGACCAATGGTAGCAGCGCAGGGCGGTACATTTGCGATATCGCCGGACTGACCGAAGGTACCGTTCAGAGAGTTCTGCATGATGGTCATGGGATGGAGCTTAACGATCTGAGCGGGCTGGTCCAGCCACTCTCCGATGTCGCCGGAGCCGATGAATTCCGGAATCGGGTCAACGAATGCCATGTGGCCTGCCCATCCGGGAGAGGTGGATGCGATATCCGCACCGGTGCCCTCGGTGATATCGTCAATGATCTTGGAGTAGTCCTTGATGTTGGCGTTGGTGGGGAAATGCACGTTCTCCATGGGCATGCGGAGCTTCTCATCGATCTGGTAGTACAAATACTTGATCATGGAATGAGCAAAGCCTGCCTCGTAAGTGATAGGAGCGATGTTGCCGTCCTGATCTGCCCACTCGTCCTCTGCTACCAGGTGAACCTTGGAGCAGTCGATCTTGAAGTAGTTGATGAGCTGTGCCAGCGGGATGTAAGTATCCGGCTCGGGGTTGCCCAGGATCATGGTGAAGGACTTGCCAGCCTCGGAAGCGGCTCTCAGACGCTCGAAGAGGGTTGCGATGAGAACGGGATGGGGGTTCATCATAACCTTTACTTCGAATTCCGGATGCCACCAGGCCTCACGCTTCTCCAGGTCCTTGCCGCTCAGGCTGCGAACGTACTCGCAAACCTTCTTGTCCTTGAACGGAACGAATTCAGCAGGATCAAAATTGAATTTGGTTGCGGGATCGACAATAAAATCTTTCATTGCACTATTTCTCCTTTTAGAATTACTTTATTTACATTGACCCAATGGTCACAGAGAACAAGGTCGGCCACAGCACCCTTGCGGATCTCGCCCCGGTCAGTGAGTCCCACGGCACGGGACGGGTTGTAGGATGCGTACCGGAACACGTTGGTGATGGAAGCACCGGTGTGCTTCATGAAGTTCCGGCAGGCTACGTCCATGGTCAGTTTGGAGCCGGCGATCTCTCCGGCAAAGTCAAAGCAGAGGTCGGTGACGCCGTCGTATCCTTCCGGAATCGGGCCGCCGAACACGCAGGCGTCGGAAATCAGAATGATCCGGTCGTCTCCCTTGATGCGGCGAATCAGACGCTGCATGTACGGATCCACGTGAATACCCCGGGAATCGCAGATGATCTCGGCGTAGATCTCACGGTTGTAGTTGACCGTTTCGTCCACGCAGGGCGTGCGGCATTCGGGATACTTCTGCAGCGTACCGGTAGCGTTGGTGTGATGGGTACCGATCTTCAGTCCGTAGGGCATGAGTGCCTCGATCTGCTCGGGGGTTGCCTCGGAGTGGGCAACGGTGAACACTGCGTCGGGATTTTCCTTCTTGCAGTCGATAACGAAGTTTTCGATATTTTCCCGCTCGGGAGCCAGAGCCCACACGCGGACATCCCTTCCGGCCTGCTTGATGATAGGCAGGTAATCCTCCGGTCGTACGGGGCAGTCCCAGGGGTTGTTCTCCCGGTCCGCGCCAAACTTGGGGTTCAGATACGGACCCTCCAGGTAGAAGCCGCCGAAGTTGGGCAGATCGCCCCGGGCAACCGCATCCTGAATATCCGAGATTCCTTTGATGAAATCCTTCTGATTCATGCTGAAGTACACTACGGGCAAAACGGTGGTAGCACCGTGGGACAGGGAAATCTTTCCCGCCTCCAGGGGATTTTCATAGAACCAATAGGTACCGGCAGCGTGGGTATGTATATCAATAAAGCCGGGGCCTACGAACAGTCCGTTCGCATCCAGGATCTCCGCATCCGCCGGAATAGAAATTTTCTCACCGAAATCAACGATAACACCGTTATCGCAAAGAATCGCTCCGTTCGGGATCAGATGATCCTTCATTACGAGCGTTGCATTTACAATGGCAAGCATTTTTCCACCTCCATCTTTACTGTTATATAATTATATAATGAAACGGAAAAATTGTCAAGGGATTGGCCGGGGAAAGTTACCCACAATCCCCCTCCCCCGCCTCTTTTTGCAAAAATTTCAACAGAAAGGGTTCTTTTCGAAAAAAGAATACAGCCCGTGCGCGCTTTCCACGCACAGACTGTATCCGCATTTGACAGTATTAAGATTTTGAGGAAGGGGCGTGGGGAGGGGACTTTTGCAAAAGTCCCCTTCCCACCATTCACCGAGTTCGCCCTCGGCGAACTCGGTTAGTCGGGCAGTGCCATGATCTGGTCTACCAGTGATTTCAGACCGGCGTTTGCGCTTGGCGTATACGTTGCCATCCAGGACGCAAGATTACCGGACGCCATGGTCAGCGTCATGGGGATCTGACGGCCGATGCCGCAATCCATGAACATATAGCCGAAATCGCAGTACAGGTTGGACAGGGCAATATCCAGCATTTCACGGGATGTGGCGTCGTTTACGTACTTGTAGGAAAGAGCAATATCAAAATAGGCAGGACGCATGACCTTGTATGCCTCGGCAGCCATTGCCTCCCAAATGATGGACGTGGTTCTCTCGTTGCCTGTCGTCACGGGAATGGCAGAGTTTGCCGGCAGGGTTGCCGCACCGTACTCCTGATCTTTCGTAAACTTGGGCGTGGGGAGCAGACCGAACTTACCGCCGTCGCGGAGCGTCTGGCTGGAGGTGGTATTCAGGATCGTCATCAAAAACAGGAAACGGTCGCTGTTAAATCCTTCGTACAGTTCCGTACCGGGACGGGCCGTTTCTCCGTAGGTATAATAACTCTGATACCAGTTGGAGGCAAAAATCTTGCGTACGGTATCAAAAGCATTGATCAGGCGGTCGTCCATTCCTGAAACGACCAGTTCATCGCTGTCATTGGTTGTGATAAAAGTGTAGCCGGTGGTGTATACCTGCTGGAACCAGTGGTCCTGCCGTCCAGCCATGCCGTAACGGTCGTTATCGTCGTACAAACCATCGTTGTTCACGTCCTCGGCCACCATTTCACCGATCTCCATCATCTTGTCGTAGGTCCACGTGCCGTCGTATACCATCTGGTACAGATCGCCAACGTCGTAGTTCTCTGCCATGTCCATGTTAAAAAATACAATGGAAGACCGGCCGATAGAGTTGAAATCAAACCAGCTGCAGTTGAGATACTTCCGGTCGTTGATGCGGAGATTTTCATTCACATACTGGTGATGCCAGGGCTTTTCCAAATCGAGAATTTCATTATCCGCCAGATTCAAAAAGCAGCCTGACATAACTTTGTCGTTAATATACGATCCGTTAGCAATATCGATCCGGTCACCGGCAAGGACGTCCGTCTGCAGCGTTCTTCCGCGGTCAATACCGCGCACGCCTTCCCCGCCGGACAGCCACTTGAGCACCACGCCAAAGCGATCTTCCACCATGGCGTTGCGCTTGTTCGTGGCTTCGCCCATCACGTCGCCTTCTTTATCCGGATCGGGATTGAACTGGTTGTTGTACAGATTATGGCCGAGCCAGATAATAATTTCTTCGTTGTCAAATTTTTCGTCCGGCAAATTATCCTTGAGTGCCGGATCCTCCGTCTCAGCCGGTGCGGTAGTGGAGGCCGGGTCCGTGGTTTCGGCGGGGTTTGGATTCTTCGTGCAGGCAACGATGCTCATAAGCATCAGCACTGCCAGAAACATAGAGAGAATACGCATACATATTATCCTTTCTTTTTCATGGATTTGCAGTACTTTTTGCACATTCTTCCATTTTGCACAAAAAAACTGCTCTTTCTTGATCTTTCCGTATTCATTATACACAAAACCAGACCGCTTGTAAATAGGATTTGCCAATTTTTCCATAAAAAAAACGTCTGCACACCGGAGCGGTACGCAGACAGGATTCGTATATACAGTTTAAGGGGTTTTGAGGAGGCAAGGGGACTTTTGCAAAAGTCCCCTCCCCACCATTCACCGAGTTCGTCTTCAGCTTCACACCGGAAAAAGTCGGTTGCCGAAGGCAATGCTCCGAGTTCGCCCTTGGCGAACCTCGTCGAGTTTGCCTGCGGGCAAACTCGGTCACTCGGGCAGTGCCCGGAACTGCGCCTGCAGAGATTTCAGCATGGCGTTGGTGATGGGCGTATAGGTTGCCATCCAGGACGACAAATTGGTAGTGCGCACCAACGTCAAGGGGATCTCGCGGCCAATGTTATCCATCATGATATCACCAAAATCGCAGCGCAGATTAGCAAGGGCGATGTCGACCATCTCTTTAGACTGCTTATCGTTTACGAATTTATATGCCAGTGCCGTGTCAATAAACGCAGGGCGGACCGTTTTGTACGATTCCACGTTCAGTGCGGTCAGAATGATGGACGCAGTTCTGAGATTTCCGGTGGTGATCGGAATGCACGATCCGTTAGGAGACACGGCGGCACCGTATTCATCCGTTTCAAAGAATTTGGGCGTAGGCAAAATACCGTATGCGCCGTGATCGCGCATTCCCGGTTTACTGGTAAGACCGATGCTGTTCAGAACGAAGAGGATCTGGTTGTTGCCAAACATCTGGAACAACTCATCCTGGCGTTCCTGCGTAAAGCCGATTCCGTCTCCGTAGGTATAGAAGCTGCGGTAATAGGGAGCCTCGTTAATCAGCGTGCTGACGTAATCAAATACCGTTACCAGCGTGTCGTTCATGCCGGTCAGTTCCATTACGCCGTTTTCATTGGTGGTAACCCAGGAATAGTCGGTAGTGTACAGCTGGCGGAACCACCAGTCCTGCACACCGGCGATGCCGTAGCGGTCAGCGGCAGTATACGCGCCGTCGTTATCCACGTCATCTGCCACGGACTCCGCGATCTCCAGCATCTTGTCGTACGTCCACTTGTTATCGTATACCAACTGATACAGATCCTCCACCCCATGGGCTTCTGCCATTTCGGAGCTGAAATACATTACCGAGGAACGGGTGAAGGAGCCCATGTCAAACCAGCCGGATACAGCGTACAGGCGCTCGTCCACGCGCACGGTGTCAATAATGTAGTTCTGCCACCAGGGCTCGGAGAAATCAAAAAACTCGTTTGTATTCAGATTGATGAAGCAGCCTGCGATCATACGGGGCGCAAGATAGGAGATGGTATGGTACACCACGTCGTACTCGTCACCGGCCAGAATGCTTGCTTCCATTTCCGTCAGACGACCGGCGTTGTTGGCGTCACCGTCGTTGCCGGTGATGTAATTGAGCGTCACGTCAAAGCGCTCCTGCACCGCACCGTTCCGCGCGTGCGCGGCTTCCGAAATAATATCCGTAGCCTCCTCGGAGGGATTAAAGTATTCGCTGTGCAGATTGTAGCCCATCCACATATCGATAGACTCGCCGTTAAAGGTTTCCTCAGGCAGATTATCCTTCAGCTCGTCCTCCGGAGGCTGAGTCTCCGCCGGGGCGGTAGTAGCCGTAGTTTCTGCGGGATCGGGCGTATCGGACGTATCGTCTTTTGTGCAGGCAATAAGGGCAGGTGTCAGCAGGAGAAGCGCGAGAAGGAGAGAGAAAATTCGTTTCATAGAGCAAAATCCTTTCCGTATATATTCGTGTTCTTGTGCGGCTATACACCTCACCTTGATGCTATCAGAAAGAGGTGATTTTGTCAATGAAATTCGTACTTGCCGGGACGTATCCGGGGACAGAATGTCCGATTTGGAAATAACGCAGAAAGGCCGCCGCATGAAAATGCGACGGCCCCAAATGCCCGCGTCTTAAGTGCAAGCATTGCGCTCGTGATTATTATTCCGGCAGTGCCATGAACTGCTCCTGCAGAGCCGCCAGCTTGGCGTTCACCGTAGGCGTATAGGTAGCCATCCAGGACGCCAGGTTGGTGGTACGCACCAGCGTCATGGGAATCTCACGGCCGATGTTGTCCATCATGATATCACCAAAATCGCAGCGAAGGTTTGCAAGGGCGATGTCGATCATTTCCTTGGACTGTTTATCGTTCACGTACTTATAGGACAGTGCAGTGTCAATGTACGCCGGGCGGACCGTCCGGTAGGATTCCTTGTTCAGTGCGGTCAGAATGATGGAGGTGATCCGCACGTCAGCAGTGGTGATCGGGATGCAGGATCCGTTGGGGGATACGGCCGCACCGTATTCATCCGTTTCCAAGAACTTAGGCGTAGGCAGAATACCGTATGCACCGTGGTCACGCATTTCCGCCTTGCTGGTAAGAGCAAGGCTGTTCAGAATGAACAGAATCTGATCGTTGCCGAACATCTCATACATTTCCGCCTGGCGTTCCTTGGAAAAGCCGATGCCGTCACCGTATGTGTAAAAGCTGCGGTAGTAGTTGGCGTTGTTGATCAGCTCGCTCACGTAGTCGAATACCGTAATGAGCGTATCGTTCATGCCGGTCAGCTCCATCTCACCGTTTTCGTTGGTTGTCACCCAGGAATAATCGGTGGTGTACAGCTGACGGATCCACCAGTCCTGCACACCGGCGATGCCGTAGCGGTCAGCGGCGGTATACGCGCCGTCGTTATCCGCGTCGTCGGCTACGGATTCAGCGATCTCCAGCATCTTGTCGTACGTCCACTTATCGTCGTACACCAGCTGATACAGATCCTCTACCTGGTAGTTTTCTGCCATCTCGGAGCTGAAATACATAACGGTGGAACGGCCGAAGGAGCCCATATCAAACCAGCCGGAGGTAGCGTACATACGCTCACCCACGCGCAGGGTATCAATGATATAGGACTGCCACCAGGGATCGGAGAAATCCATGATCTCGTTGTTGTTCAGATTCAGAAAACAGCCGGCGATCATGCGGGGGCACAAATAGCCCAGGGTATGATACACAATGTCGTACTCGTCGCCGGCAAGAATGCTTGCCTGCATTTCGGTAAGACGGGCACCGTTGTTGGCATCCCCATCGTTGCCGGTAATGTATTTGAGGGTTACGTCAAAGCGATCCGTCACCGCTTCGTTCCGCTTGTGTGCGGCCTCGGCGATCACGTCCGTGGACTCCTCAGCGGGATTGAAGAAATCGCTGTTCAGATTATAGCCCATCCACATATCGATGGACTCGCCGTTAAAGGTTTCCTCGGGCAGATTATCCTTGAGTTCGTCTACCGGATCGGTCTCTGCCGGTGCGGTGGTTGCCGCAGGATCGGCAGTTTCTGCGGGATCCGGATTTTTCGTGCAGGCAGCGATGCTGAAAAGCATCAGCACTGCCAGCAGCATAGATAAAATACGCATATGTTTTTCCTTTCTTCAGTGGAAATTTTCACACGTTCATTATACAGGAAATCCCATCGGTTGTAAAGCCATTTTCAAAAAACCGTCCGTACACCAATTTGGCGCACGGACGGTTTTTGTTATTCAGGTTAAAGGTTTTTGGGAAAGGGTGCGGGGAAACCCTTTTTGCAAAAAGGGTTTCCCCGCTGTTCATCATTTGTCTTATTCCGGAAGTGCCATGATCTGATCAACAAGAGCAGCCAGACCGGCGTTGGTGGAAGGCGTGTGCGTTGCCATCCAGGATGCCAGATTGGAAGCCTGGGTCAGCGTCATGGGGATCTGACGGCCGAAGCCGCAGTCCATGTACATGTAACCGAAGTCGCAGTACAGGTTAGCCAGAGCGATATCCAGCATCTCGCGGGAGGTCGCGTCGTTTACGTACTTGTAGGACAGAGCCACGTCAAAGTAAGCGGGACGCATTACCTTGTACGTAGTAGCCGCCATAGCTTCCAGAATGATGGAAGCGGTACGCACGTCGCCAACGGTTACAGGCATACAGGTGATTGCCGGCAGAGTGGCCGCACCGTACTCCTGATCCTCGGTGAACTTAGGCGTAGGCAGCAGACCGAACTTACCGCCGTCGCGGAGGATCTGGCTGGAGGTGGAACCCAGCGTCTTCATAATGAACAGGATCTTGTTGTTGTTGAAGTTCTCGTACATGATGGTGGCGTCGCGGCGTTCCTGACCGTAGGTGTAGAAGCTGCTGTACCAGTTGGCGTCAAAGATCTTATGTACCGTTTCAAACGCGTTGATCAGACGGTCATCCATCTCAGTAACGGTCAGCGTTTCATCCTCGTTGGTGGTCACGAAGGTATAACCGGTGGTGTAAACCTGCTGGAACCAGCTGTCCTGCTCACCTGCCATACCGTAAACGTCGTCATCATTGTACGTACCGTCGTTGTTCACGTCGGAGCCCACCTTCTCGCCGATCTCCATCAGCTTGTCGTAGGTCCATTCGCCGTCGTAAACCATCTGGTACAGATCGCCCACGCCGTGCTCCTCGGCCATTTCGATATTGAAGAACACGATGGAGGAACGGCCGATGGTGTTGAAATCAAACCAGCTTGCCGTACCGTACAGACGGTCGTTGATACGCAGGCTGTCGATCACGTAATCGTGATACCATGCCTTCTCAATATCCATAATCTCGTTGTTTGCCAGGTTGATAAAGCATCCGGCAAGCATACGGGGCGTAAGATACGTGGAAACGTGGTTTACAAGGTCGATACGGTCGCCGGCCAGAATGCTGTTCTGCATGGCCATGTAACGGGTACCGTTTGCCTCACCCTCTTCACCGGAGAGCCATTTCAGCGTTACGTCAAAGCGATCTTCCACGGCAGCATTACGCTCGTTGGTGGCATCGCACATAACGTCGCCCTCTTTTTCGGGATCAGGGTTAAAGTTGGAGCTGTACTGGTTGTGTCCAACCCAGATCACGATCTCTTCACCGTTGAACTTCTCATCGGGAAGGTTATCCTGGAGGGCCGGATCTTCCGTTTCAGCCGGTGCCGTAGTGGCTGCGGGATCTGCGGGATCGGTCTTTGCGGGATCGTCGGGCGTCTTCGTGCAGGCAACGATGCTGCAAAGCATCAGAAGCGCCAGAAACATAGAGAGAATACGCATACTTTTTTCCTTTCTTCCTTACGGATACCCGTCTGTGCTCATTTACACAAACGGAGTGAATATTTACACATTCATATTATACACGAAACCCATGGGTTTGTAAAGAGGACGCGAAAAAAATGTGCGTTTTCACCAATACCTGGGTGCTTTTTGACAATATCCGCACCCTTTTTTTGTGCAAAAATCAAGTTAAACCGGAACTCGCAGTGCATCCGGCACAAAAACCGCCCGTACACCGGATCGGTGCACGGGCGGTGGTTTTCCTTTAGCATAAAGGTTTTTCCGCGTTCGCGCGAGTTTGCCTGCGGCAAACTCGGTTATTCGGGCAGAGCCATGATCTTATCAACGATCGTCTTGATCTTGGCGTTGCAGGAAGTCTCCAGCGACTCGATATGGGATGCGATGTTGTCCGTTTCGTTTACCGTTTGCAGAAGATCGCGGCCCAGGCCGGAATCCATCCAGGTGTATACAAAGTCGCAGTATATCTTCTCAAATACGTAATCCATCATCTCGGCGGATTCCGGATCGTTTACGTACTTATAGGACATGGCCACTTCGTAGTATGCCGGACGCACCGTGCGGTAGGTTTCCGCGTTCAGTGCTTCCAGAATGATGGACGTAATGCGTGCGTCGCCGGTGGTGGTGGGAACAGCACTTGCATTGGGTCCGCAGGGCGTGCCGTAAAACTCCTGCTCCTCGGAGAACTTCGGCACGGGAATGATGCCGTAGGTGCCGATGTTGCGGAGCTCTTCAGAAGAAGCGTAGCTGATCTCCAGAAGGAGGAACAAAATCTCCTTGCTGCCGAACTTTTGGAAACACTCGGCCTTACGGTCCGCATTGAAGCCGATACCGTCGTTGTGGGTGTAATAGCTGCGGTACCAGTTCTTGTCGCCGCGGATAATGGGACGCACCGTATTGAACGCATCCACGATATCTTCGCTGAGGCCGGTCATGGTGTAGGTGCCGTCCCCGTTATTCTGTACGAACTTATAACCGCAGGTGTAGATCTGCCAGTTCCAGGTATCCTTTTTGGAGGCGAAGCCGTAGCGGTCCGCACCGTCGTACACGCCGTCATTGTTCACGTCGTCGGATACTTTCTCGGAGATCTCCGCCAGTTTGTCGTAGGTCCACTTGCCGTCACGCACGATCTGATAAATATCGCCCACGTCGTGGTCCGCCGCCATCTCCGTATTGAAGAACATAGCACTGCTTCGCACGATGGTACCAAAATCGAACCAGCCGGATACGGCGTACAGACGCTCGTTGATCTCGATGGTATCATTTACGTAATCTGCCCACCAGGGACGGGAGAAGTCCAGATACTCGTTCTCTGCCATGTTGAGATATGCACCCTCCAGTGCCCAGGGCACGATGTAGGACACGCCGCCCGCTACCAGGTCGATCTCGTCGCCGGCACGGATGGACTGGGACATGAGCTTGTAATCGCCCCACGCACGGCCGGCATCCTCCGGCGTGTACATATACTTCAGAACCACGCCAAAGCGATCCTGCACGGCGTTGTTGCGCTCGTGCACGGCTTCGTATACTACGTCGGTGGTGTCTTCATAGGAGGCAAAATACTGATCGTATCCGCCAGTCCAGATGAGGATCTCTTCCCCGTCGAAGGTTTCCGCCGGCAGGCTGTCAGACAGATCCACTTCCGGTGCCGTGGACTCAGCCGGTGCCGTGGTAGTATCAGCGGAAGCGGTAGTTTCTGCCGGATCAGGTTCCTTCACGCACGCCGCAAAGCTCAAAAGCATGGCAAGAACCATAAACAGTGATAAATATCGCATAATTCCCCTCACTTTACAAAATAAAATATGCAGGTATTTCCGCGTGGAAACGGTCCTCTTATTTTCTCTTTTTCAGCACCACAGCGGCAGAAAGAGAAGCGGCCGCGGCGGCAATAGCCATGATTCCAAGGTCAAAGGTAGCGGGAGCGGCAGGCTCAGCGGCAGCGGCAGCAGCAGTGGTAGTTTCTACGGCGATCGGCTCGTATACGTAGAAGAAATCCTGAATGTATACGGTCTTCACCTGAGAGTCGTCAAAATCCTCCGGCAGGGAGAAGATCATTTTATGGGTGCCGGCCTCCAGCGTCTCTGTCATACCGTAGAAATAGTGCGGACGGTTCTCGTGCTCGTTCGCGTATTTATATTCGATACGGTATACGTCACCGTCATCCACCTGTACGTTGGTAGCACGGAGTACGCTGTTCTTATATCCCATCAGCGTAAAACCGAAATCGTACACGCCCTTTTCTTCCACCTCGAATTCTACAACAAAGTCGCCCTTGCCGTCTTCCTTCAGATAGATGTAATCAAACTCACCTTTCACGCCGTGCCGTGCGTTGGTGGCACCGTCCACCCAATGATCGCCCAGTGCAATCACGGTGGGATCCTTGAAATCGGCAGGCATCGTGTCAAACACGTCCTCCAGCACGTCCGGAAGAGCAAACACCGGCAGTGCGGCACAGGTGAGCAGCAGGACAACCATCGCCAGCGTAAGTACTTTTTTCATAAGATTCACTCCTCTTTTCCGTAAATATTTGTGCAATATGTTGCCACATTTGTATTATACAACACCCGGGTGCGTCTTGTAAATAGATTTTTTCATTTTTTTGAACAATTCTCCAAAAACTTCTTCAACAAAATCGGCCATTTCGGAAACAAAAACCGCCCGTACACCGGATCGGTGCACGGGGGGTTTTTGTTATTCAGGTTAAAGGTTTTATTCCGGCAGTTCCATGATCTGATCCACCAGGGCTTTCAGACCCGCGTTGGTGGCAGCCGTATGGGTTGCCATCCAGGAGGAAAGGTTGGTTGCCCGGGTCAGCGTCATGGGAATTTCACGGCCGAATCCGGTATCCATGTACATATAACCGAAATCGCAGTACAGATTATCCATAGCGATATCCAGCATTTCACGGGACGTGGCGTCGTTCACGTACTTATAGGACAGTGCCACGTCGAAGAAGGCAGGACGCATCTCTTTGTACGTTTCTGCATGCAGTGCCTCCAGAATGATGGAGGAGGTACGTGCATTTTCCGTGGTGATCGGGATGCAGGAAACGTACGGCAGCGCGGCGGAGCCGTACTCATTCTCTTCATAGAATTTCGGCGTAGGCAGAAGGCCGAACTTACCGCCGTCACGCATGATCGGATTGGCGGTATTCATCAGCAGGCCCATGTAGAACAGAAGGCGTCCGTTGTTGAACGCGTTATAAAGGTCCTCGTTGGGGCGGCGGGCCTCACCGTAAGTGTAGAAGCTCTGATACCAGGTGGAATCAAAAATCTTCCGTACGGTATCAAAGGCGTGGATAAGGCGGTCGTCAATACCGGAAACGGTCAGCGTACCGTCCTCGTTAGTAGTCACAAAGGAATAGCCGGTAGTATATACCTGCTGGAACCACTGATCCTGCATACCGGCAAGGCCGTAACGGTCATCGTCGTTATACACGCCGTCGTTGTTCATATCGGCGCCGACGGATTCCGCAATCTCCATCATCTTGTCGTACGTCCACTTGCCGTCGTATACCATCTGATACAGATCGCCGACCTGATTATTCTCTGCCATCTCTATATTGAAGAAGAAAATGGAGGTCTGTCTGACCGTATTGAAGTCGTACCAGCCGGAGGTGGCGTACAGACGGTCGTTGATGCGGAGGTTATCGATCACGTAGTCGAAATACCAGGGGCGGGAGAAATCCAGAATCTCGTTGTCTGCCAGATTGAGGAAGCAGCCGGCTACCATATAGGGACCGAGATACGTGGCGGCATTGTCCACGATATCCAGCCGGTCACCGGCAAGAATGCCGTTTCTCAGCTGATCGTTACGGGTGTACAGGTCCGCGCCCGTATCGCCAACCATCCACTTGAACACAACGTCAAAGCGTTCTTCCACGTTGCTGTTTCGTTTCAAGGCGGCTTCGCTTACCACGTCGCCCTCCGCTTCCGGATCGGGATTAAAATACGAGCTGTGCTCGTTGTGTCCTTCCCAAATGAGTATCTCCTGATTGTTGAACGTCTCCTCGGGCAGATTGTCGGAAAGATCCTCAGGGGGTGCCGTTGTCTCCGCCGGTGCGGTGGTGGCATCTGCCGGATCGGTGGTATCGGGGGTGTCGGGATTCTTCACGCATGCCGCAAAGCTGAGAAGCATGGCAAGAACCATAAGCATAGATATAATACGCATACTGAAATCCTTTCTTGTATTGATTGTTAAAATCCGGGATACAGACTTACGGATATATTATACACGATGCACAGTTTTTTGTAAAGAAGGGATGCACAAACTTTTATAAAGCTCGCCCCTTTACAGGGGCTTTTTCGCGATCTGCGAATAGTGCCGGGGATACGCCATCGGCGTTGGCGCCGTTTTACGGATCGTGAGAAGATACCGGGGGGCGTCGTCTCCGGGAATCCGGTATTCAAAAACGCTCTCCAGAACGCCGCCCAGTTTTTCCAGCGCCTTTTTGGAAGCGGCGATCTCCTCGGGAGCGTGACTGCCCTTCAGAGCGAAAAACACGCCGCCTACCTTCACAAAGGGCAGGCACAGCTCCAAAAGCACGGGCAGATTGGCTACCGCACGGGCGGTGGCAAAATCAAACGATTCCCGCTTATCCGCCGCCTGGGCGATCTCCTCCGCACGGCCGCACAAAGCGGTAAAGTTGCCGATGCCGGCGGCGGCCGCCGTCTCGTTCATGTAATTGCATTTTTTGGCGGTGCTGTCCAGTGCCGTCACCGAAACGCCCGGCAGTGCGGCGGCAATGGGCATGGAAGGAAAGCCCGCACCGCTGCCCACGTCCAGGAGCGTCGTTTTTCCCTCTCCGGCCGCCTCCGCCACCGCTTCGGCAGCAACAAGAGAGTCCATAATATGCTTTGCCACGATCCCGTCCGGATCGGTAATGGCGGTGAGATTGAATTTCTTGTTCGTTTCCATAAGGCTCTCCGCGATGACGGCGAGCCGTCCGGGCAGATCGGTGTCCTGTCGGAAGCGTTCCGGCAAAAGCGGATGGGATGCGATTTTATTTAGCATAATAATTGATTGCAGGGGAACTTTTTGCAAAAAGTTCCCCTGCACCCCTTCAAAAACTTTTATGGCAATGGATCTGTTTACTTATTTGGGAGTTCAGGAGGATCTTCTCTCTCCCGGTCACTTTTTCTTTTGCGAGAGCCAGATATACAGTACCGTAATATCTGCCGGGTTGACGCCGGAGATACGCTCCGCCTGTCCAAGGCTCAAAGGGCGTATCTTTTGGAGCTTCTGTGCCGCCTCCAGCCGGAGTCCTGGGATCTTTCCGTAATCCAGATCCGCCGGCAGGGGCGTATCGTCCATTTTTTCCATTCGCCGGGCCGCATCCTTCTGGCGGCGGACGTAGCCCTCGTATTTCACCTCGATCTCCACCGACTGGGCATCCCGATAGGACAGCACCGGGCGGTCGGGATCGACGTCTTTCGTACATTCGTACGTAATCTGAGGACGGCGGATCAGATCGGCCAAGGTAGCGCCGGAGGACAGCGGCGTGGATCCCGCCGCCGTGAGCATCCCGTTCACCGCCGGGGTGGGGCCTACGTTTTTATGGGAGAGGCGGTCTTTTTCCGCCTCGATCCGGGCACGCCGTTCCTGAAACGCCCGGTAGCGATCCTCGCTGACAAGGCCGGCGATCCGGCCGAATTCGATGAGCCGATCCTCCGCGTTGTCCTGTCGTAAAAGCAGACGGAACTCGGAACGGGAGGTCATGATCCGGTACGGCTCGGCCGTACCCTTCGTCACCAGATCGTCGATGAGCACGCCGGTGTAAGAGGAAGAGCGGTTCAGGACAAGCGGCGGAAGACCGATGATCTTCGACGCGGCGTTGATGCCGGCCACAAGCCCCTGGCACGCCGCCTCCTCGTAGCCGGAGGAGCCGTTGAACTGACCGGCGCCGTACAGATTCTCCACCTGCTTCGTTTCCAAAGTGGCGTACAGGCACCGGGGATCACAGCAGTCGTATTCGATGGCGTAGGCGTACCGCATTATCTCCGCCTCGTGAAATCCGTTCAAAGAATGCAGCATTTTGTACTGCACCTCGGCAGGCAGAGAGGAGGAAAATCCCTGCAGATAGATCTCGTCCGTGGAAAGCCCCATGGGCTCCACGAACAGCTGATGCCGTTCCTTATCCGCAAAGCGGACCACCTTATCCTCAATGGAGGGGCAATAACGTGGGCCCGTGCCGTGGATCTGTCCGGAATAGAGAGGCGACAGATGCAGATTCTCGTGGATGATCCGGTGGGTATCCGCGTTGGTATAAGTAATATGGCAGGGGATCTGGGTGATCTTATTGATGGCATCCATATCCGTTTTATGGGAAAAAGGCACGATAATATCGTCACCGGGCTGGATCTCCAAGGCGTCAAAGTCAATGGAACGCCGATGGATCCGGGGCGGCGTGCCGGTTTTGAACCGCTGCAGCGGGATGCCCGCATCACGAAGCGACTGGGAAAGATAATCCGCCGGCAGGGAGTTGTCCGGTCCGGCGGCACGCTGCACCGCACCCACGTGGGTATGCCCGGCAAGGTACGTGCCGGAGGCGATGATCACCGCATCCGCAAAGAAATCGCCGCCGGGGGAGGCGGTAACGCCACGGACGATGCGCCGCCCGTCGGGCAGAGCCTCGGTAAGAATGGCAGTGACCTCCGCCTGAATCAACAGGATCCGCGGCTCGGCCTCGATGGCCCTTTTCATATGGGTATGGTAGAGCATCCGATCCGCCTGGACACGCTTGGACTGCACCGCCGCCCCTTTGCCCGTATTGAGGATCCGGGACTGGATGGTGGCACGGTCGGCCGCCAGGGGCATTTCGCCGCCGAGGGCGTCGATCTCGTAGACCAGGTGCCCCTTTCCCGTACCGCCGATGGAGGGATTACAGGGGAGATTGGCCAGTGAGTCCAGGCTCATGGTGAAAAGGGATACGGTAAGTCCCATACGGGCGGCGGCAAGGGCGGCCTCGCACCCTGCGTGCCCCGCACCGATTACGATAACGTTGGACATAAAAACTCCAAAATCAGTTTTAGAACGGGAATTATCCCACAAATTTTGCCATTTTATGATACAGCACCCAGCCTGTTTTGGCCGAATACGCCGTGATCACGCCGCTGGAGGCATCAGAGATATGGTCGTACACCCCGGCAGGAATGACGATATCCCCCTCCGTATCCAGCATCAGCCGGCTGCCATCGGAAAATCCGACAACGGCAAGTCCCTCAAAATACGGGCGGGCGAAATCGTAGATCGGCTGGGCGATCCACGTACCGGTGTGATCCATAAATCCGTATTTTCCGTCCTTCAGAAGGAGGATCATGCCATCGGAATAGGATACGATGTCGTATCCCTCCGGCACTGGGAACTCTTTGCCCGTTTTATCGATGAGGATATCCTCGTCGATGGTGACGCGAAGATCCTCCGGTTCCATATAGTACAGCGAATACCAGTCCACCACCTGCCGGCGTACCCGCACAAGGCCGTGGTCGTAATAATAGAATCCGATGGATTCCTCGCCCCGCGTCCGGGGCGGCAGATAGTATTCCGTCACGAAGCGGTCGTAATAGTTATAGTTTTTCAAAGGGTTGAAGGCGTAGTAGCCCCACTCCGACAAAAACAGGTGCTGTCCCTTTTCGTTCAGCACAGCCGCCATTCCTTCGGAATAATCAAAGGCACCGGTAAACGAATAATTGGTCAGCTGCCAACCGTTTGCGTTGCCGAAAGCCCACCAAACGGAGTCGGTGATCTCTTCGGTGCCGTCCAGTTTTTCCTCCACCGTGGTGATCTTCTTCACCAGCCGGCGGCGGTCGTTGTCCGAGATGCCGTAATACGCCGGGTAATCAAAATACACGCCCCGTCCGTCCACGGTATCGTCGTAGTCTGCTTTGGCAAAGCCCGTATCGGTGACGGCGTAGTACACGCGTTCCAAAACCGTTTCCATCTCCACCGCTGCCGGCTCGGCAGGGGCGGGTTCGTCCGGTGCGGGTTCGGTCAGCGCTTTCTTCACGGGGCGCTCCACCGTCTCGTCCTTATAAAACAGGGCGGCACCGGTATTATCCCGAGCAAAGGCTCTCGTATATTCCCCGGAAGGGTAGGCGAACAAAAACAGCCCGTCGCCCGTATACAGCCGGGTTTCCGTCCCGTCGTCCATAAGAAGGAATCCCATATACGGCTGAATGGCCGGACGCAGCACCTCACGGGGGGTATACACCGGCTCCGGCTCGCTCATCTCCGAGGGACGGACGAAGGAAAGATCGTACACCGTTTCCTTGGTTTTGGCGTATTCTTTTGGGAAAAAGTCGAATTTTCCCGCCAGTGCGATAAGAGACGTGCGGGCAGAATAGGACTCGTCCGAGCGGAGGAATCCGTCCGCCACGAGCGCGGGCACGGTAATCACGGTATTTTCGGAAAATCCCATATTCGCCGACAGGCGGAGAATATCCTCTTTGGAAGCCGCCTTCCGGGCGTGGGTCACGTCTGCCGGGGGAACGGGGTCCGTGGGTTCCGCTCCGCCGTCCGCCGCGGACGTTCCCGGCGTATTCGGCACGGCCGGCGTATCCGGCACGTTATCCGTCACCGAAGGGGGCGTCGCACCCGGCGTATCCGCAGGCGGTGTGAACAGGCGATCCGCAGCAAAAAGAACTCCTGCCGAAAGGCCGGCAAGGAGCAAAAGCGGCAGGACCCGCCGTCCGATTTGTGAAAAGATGTGACCGTGCTTCATGAAAAACCGTTCTCCTGTGTGGTTTTTTGTGAAAGATCCGTTACTTATGATAGCGGGAACCCCGGGCAATTTCTGCCGCCCGGTAGATCTGCTCCGCCAGCATCACCCGCGCCAGTGCGTGGGGAAAAGTCATCGGGGAAAGGGACAGGCGGAAATCCGCTGCCTGCTTTACCGATTCGTGCAGTCCAAAGGAGGAGCCGATGAGAAACGTGATCTCCGATGCCCCCCGGACAGCCGCTTCCTCCATCCGTGCGGACAGCATTTCGGAGGAGATCGTCTTTCCCTCAATGCAGAGGGCGATCTTGTACGCCCGGGACGGAATCTTTGACAATATACGCTTGCCTTCATCCAAAAGCGCGGCCTCGATCTCCCCGTCGGAGGGATCCCGGGGCAGGCGAGTCTCGGCGATCTCCGTCACCGTCAGCTGCCAGGATTTCATCAGCCGCTTCTGGTATTCACTCATGGCGTCCCGAAAATGTGCATCCGCGAGACTGCCCACTGCAATAATTGATGTTTTCATAATAAACAGTGAACGTGGGGGCCGAAGGCCCCCACACCCCCATATTTATCTTATTCCTCTGCCACCCACAGACCGAGTGCGGGATTGCTGATGTAGAAGATCTTTTCGCCGTCCACGTCGTTCCAGCCGTCGGTGAGCTTTGCGGGATCGTATTTCTTTGCCATCTCGTCGTAGGGAGCGTAGGCGAAATTAGCCGCCTTCACTTCCTCCTCGGAGAGCAGCTTCGTTGCGTAGCGGATGGTAAACCGTCCGTCGGAGGAGCCGTGGATCAGATGAGCCGCCACGGACAGGTTGCCCTTCAGATCAGCGTTCTTCTCGTCTGCCACCAGCTTCAGAACGTTCTCACGTCCCACGTAGCCGTACTTGCGGATGAGACGGTCGTTCTCGTCGTCCTCGCCGAAGTGTGCCACGCCGGGGGCAAGCACGATCAGCTCACCGCCGTCTGCCATAGCCATACGGGTACGGTAGATAGCCTTATTGCCGAGCCAGGTGCTCTTGAACTCACGGGGATCCAGATATACCACAACCTTCTCCATCCGGGCAGGCACGTGGGTCAGGTTCACACGCTGGCTCTCTTTCACAGCCGCCTCGAAATTGGATCTTTCCCGGCCGATATACAGGCCGTGCACCGTTACGGCGTCGCCCTTATTGGTGGTGGCGGTGAGCACGTACAGAAGCGGAATATCCTTAAGGAAATTCTCCTCGGCGTAGTCAAACACGCGGCGAACGGGGGAGAAGTCCTTGCCCATCACACGCTCCATGCCGTAGAAGGCACCTAGCATATGGGAGGAGTTGATCATGGAGGAGCCGCCGCAGCCCACGAAGATGTTCTTGGAATAGTTGGCCATGCCCACTACCTCGTGGGGCACTACCTGGCCGATGGAGATAATGAGATCGTAGGACTTGTCGGTGAGACGCTTGTTTACCTCTACGTCGATGCCGGTGGTCACCAGGCCCTCGGATACCTCGCTTACGAAGGAAGCGGGCACCTCACCCAGTTTTACCACGTCGGTACGCCAGTTATGCACGATCATCTTGGAGAAGGGCACGCCTTCTCCGAAGAACGCCACCCATTCCTCCTCCGTCATGGGAACGTGAGTGCCCAGAGCCGGCATGATATCCACTTCACACGTCTCGGAAAGGAGTTCGTAATACATAGCGGTGAGCTTGCCGGCATAGGAATACATACGGGTGAAGTCCGGGGGCAGGATCAGTACTTTTCTGAGATTTTTGCCTTCGATGGATTTTTTGAGGGCCTCTTTCATTTCGCAGTCGCAAAGGCCGGTCTTGTTCTCAAGGATCATAGTTATCTTCTCCGTTTTATAAAAATTGGGGCGTTGGGGAACAAAGTCCCCCAATTTACCTTATATTGTATCACAGTTTTTTTCGGATTGCAAGGCAGAGACGCAGATTCTTACCGCCAGGTGAGCACCACGTGGGAAAGCTCCTCTTTCGGGGAGATGCCGAAGAACTTCACGTAATTCCGATAGAACACGGTATAATCGGAAAATCCGCATTTTTCATACACGTCCGTGGGCTTCTGCCCCGTCCGTATCAGATCCCGGGCGGCACGCAGACGGTTTTCCACGATGTACCGTTTGGGGCTGGTGCCAAGCTGATTTTTGAACAGTTTGAACAGATAGCTCTCGGTAATGAACAGCTCCCCGGCGATCTCGGAAACGTCCGTTACGGTGAACAGGTGATCATTTATGTATTTGAGGGCCGCCAGCAGCATGGGGTGGAGGCTGGCGTCCTCCTTGGCAGGCTGAATCTGGCCGTTGGTCCGGAGATTGAAAAACAACTCCTTCAAAAGGAGAGACATGACCTCTTCCAGCTCCGCCGTTTCCAGATGGGAAACGTAGTAGTCCATTTTCTGGAACAGTTCCCGGATGATCCGGTTGTCCGACAGGTGAAACACTTCTCCCGTCACGTCCAGTTCCGCCTCGGAAATATGCAGAGCCTCCGCGTCAAAAAGCATATTGTACCGCTCGTATTCCCCCGGCGCGTTGATCTTGATAAAATGATTCCGGCTGGGCGGCACGAAAATCAGATCGTACCGGGTGAGAGAATATTTTCTGTTCTCCGATATATGCGTTACGTTCCCCCTGAGAATAAAGAGAATCTCGTACAGATTATGGGTGTGAGGCATAAAGCCCCGGGGCTCCCGATACACCACATGATCGTAGACCAGATTCTTGTTCTGATGATAGTGAACGACCCTTTCCACAAGATCACTCCTTTCTCTTGCAGGCAGAGAAAACCGCCACCCGCACCGGTCAATTAGTCCATTTTCTGCAATGTTTCAGTGCAAAAAAACGCAAAATGCAATTCAATTCCTATTAAGTATAGTATATACTATATTCGACGGGATGTGTGAAAATTTTGAAAATTTTTCACCCTGCGTCCAATTTTTGTTCCGAAAGGATACAGTATTATGAAAAAGCTGAACGTGGCCATCATCGGTCAAGGCCGCAGCGGCAAGAACATCCACGGCGCTTTCTTCCGCAGCGAAGCCAACACCCTCTACGACGTAAAGTACGTTGTGGACTTCGATGAGTTCCGCCGGAATCTGGCAAAGGAGCTCTACCCCGGATGTGAAGTTTTCTCCGACTACAAGGATCTCTTTGACAAAACGGATATTGATCTGGTGGTCAATGCTTCCTTCTCTTATATGCACTACCCCATCACCAAGGATCTTCTGGCACACGGCAAGAACGTGCTGGTGGAAAAGCCCTTCGCACGCAACCGCTACGAGTGTGAGGATCTGATGAAGACTGCACGGGAAAACGGCGTTCTTCTGGCAGTATTCCAGCAGACCTTCTACGCGCCCTTCTACGAGTTCGCAAAGGAAGTTGTAGAAAGCGGCAAGCTGGGCAAGGTTGAGCAGATCAACATTTCCTACAACGGCTTTGCCCGCCGCTGGGACTGGCAGACGCTGCAGAAGATGATGGGCGGCGGTATCTACAACACCGGCCCGCACCCCATCGGTCTGGCTCTCGGCTTCCTTAATTTCGACAAGGATTACAAGGTGGCTTACAGCCGTCTTGCCGCCGCCATCACCAGCGGTGACGCTGACGACTACGCCAAGATCCTCGTGACCGCACCGAACAAGCCGCTGATCGATCTGGAGATCAGCTCCATCAACGGCATGACCGGCTACAATCTCCTGATCCAGGGCTCCAAGGGCTGCCTCAAGGCAACCCCCGCCAAGTACGAAATGAAGTACATCGTAGACGGCGAAAACCCGGAGCGTCCCGTTATCGAGGAATTCCTCAAGAACGAAGAGGGCAACCCCATCTACTGCTCCGAGAAGCTGAACTGGCACGAGGAAGAGGGCACCTTCAACGGTACCGCCTTTGACGTGGGCACGGCAAAGCTGTACGAGGACGTATACGCCGCCATCACCACCGGCAAGGAGCTGACCATCGGTCCGAAGCACGCTATGGAGATCATCAGCATCATCGAGACCGCACACGCACAGAATCCCATGCCGATGAAATTCTGACCAAGGAGTACATCCATGAAAAAGATTGCCATTCTGGGATGCGAAAACTCCCACGCGGATCATTTCTGCAAATTCATTCACGAAGAAGAAGAATACAAGGATATTGAAGTCGTAGGTATTTACAGCCACGAGCGGGAAGCGGCCGAAAAGCTGCACGAGAAATTCCCCGACGTGCCGGTAATGGACAACTACGACGATCTGGTAGGCAAGATAGACGGTCTGGTAGTGACCGCCCGTCACGGCGACAATCACTACAAGTACGCAAAGCCCTATATGGAAAGCGGTATCCCCATGTTCATCGACAAGCCGGTGACCGTATCCGAGGAGGATGCGCTCGCCCTGGTAGCCGATGCGAAGAAGTACGGCGTAAAGCTCACCGGCGGCTCTTCCCTGAAGCTGGTGGACGATATTCTCGCTATGCGGGAAACGCTGGATGCGGGTACGCTGGGCAAGACCGTAGGCGGCTACGTCCGTGCCCCCATCAATCTGGATAACCCCCACGGCGGCTTCTTCTTCTACTCCGCCCATCTGGTGGAGATGATCACCGCCGTACACGGCAAGTATCCCCACGCCGTCATGGCCATGCAGAGCGGCGATAATATCACCGTAGTATTCCGCTATGCGGATTACGATATCACCGGTCTGTTCACCACCAAGGCGCGCTACTATGCAAACCTGCAGGGTGAAACGGGCACCATGTCCCTGGACGTTGCCGTATCTCCCTCCGCTTACGATCGGGAGTTCGGTGATTTCCAGAACATCCTCACGGGCGGCGAGCAGAGAGAATCCTATAAGGATTTCATCGCCCCGGTATTCATCCTGAACGCCATCGACCGTTCCCTGAAGAGCGGCAAGATGGAAGAAGTAAAAGAATACGATGTATAATAAAACGCGGGAAAACTTTTTGCAAAAAGTTTTCCCACACCCTTTCAAAAAACTTTATACGAAACAACAAATCACGTCTGTGCGGTCATTTTGCGTACAGACGTGATCTTTTTTCAGTTTGAAGGTTTTTGGGTGGGATTCGGGGAGGGCTTTTTGCAAAAAGCCCTCCCCGCCGTATCTCCAAATAAAAATACCCGCTGTGCCGTGTGGATGAGAAGTTAGAAACCCTGCTAATGCAAGGTTGGTGTCCTCTCCCTCCGTTTGTGCTCCCAACGTCCGCCGTATCGGTCAAAGGAGCGATACGCGGGAGGTCTGCATCCCCAGGCGGGAAGTCCGGACTCCATTTTTCTGTTGTGGGTTTACGTACCCACCCATCACGAACATAGCAGGCATACGCACAAGTATTCAGCCGGTGTACCGAGTTCGTCATAGACGAACTCGGCGAAGTGGGGCAGAAAAAGTACAATTACAGACTCGCTTTATCCCCGCTTCAGTTATCGTAGTCGATAGCGTTGAACTGGTCGTCGAAATAATCGGCAACGGCGTCGAACTCCTCGTCATCGTCGATGGAGATCAGGATCTCCTCGCCGTTTTCCTCACGGTCCAGACGCAGGATCACGTATTCCTCGCTGATCTGATTGCCTTCGGCATCCAGTTCCGTCAGTGCGTAGTAGGTCTTGCCGTCCTTTTCGCACTCGCCGATCAGCTCGAACTGGCTTTCGTTGCCGTCCTCATCCGTCAGCGTGTAGATCTCGATTTCTTCCATACCCAGCTCAGTGAGTTCTTCTGCCGGGTTCTTCTTTTCTTCTGCCATGGTGTCCTCCAAAATATATTCATTCTTTATCTTTCGTTTTCGCTGTCTCTATTGTATACGAAAATCGTCCGTTTGTCAATAGGTAGGTGAATCCAGCCGCCAGCCGTCTGCGGTTTTTACCAGGGTAATTTTGACGTCTACCGACTTTTCTCCCTCCATATAGGACGGGAACGACGCGCAGATCCGGTCGCTCTCGTCGGCGATCAGCATCATTTGGTCGAAATCGTAGGTACGTGAAACGTTCATGGCGGAATCGGCAAGATCGATCCGGACGGTCAGAAAGCCGTCCTGCTGGATATAGCGGGCAAAGGCCACTCTTGCCTCGTCGTCGGTGGAGACGCCGGTAAAGCCGATCTCGTAAAGCATCTCGCACATATCCGGAGAGAAGACCGCCGCCGTTGCCTCACGGATCTCGTCCTCCGTCTGCAGGGGAGATTCCTTTGCCACGGGCATGTAGTTCACGCTCAGATCCGTTCCCTGGGCAAGCCCCAGAAGGGTGGACACAGCTTTTTCATCCTCCACGAAAGGAAGGCCGTCTCCGTAGTACACGTCGTTGAGGGAATAGGATGCCTCCACCAGATTCCGGTACGTGTCCCGGATCTCATCTTCGGAAAGGCCGCTGCCGCCGCAGGCAGAAAGCAGAACGGCAGTCAAAAGAAGCACCACAGAAAGGGCAATTTTGGTCAGTCGGTTCATAGATATACTCCTCATGCTGTATTTAGTATATGATACACGAAAAGGATTTATGCACAGGGGGGTGCAGGGCTGTCAAAAGAAACGCCGGGATTCCAAGGGCGTTGCCCCTCGAGAACCCACAAGGGGACAAATCCCCTTGGCCCACCGCCTTTATTTTCCCACACAGAAGCGCGCAAAGATCCCTGCGATAATCGTCTCGTCCACGGCACGTCCGTCCACACCGGAAATATCCGAGACGGCACTTTCGCACAGGGTACACACCGCATCGGGGGGGTCGCCGGCGGCAAGAGCCTCTGCCGCCTCGGTAAGTGCCGATTCCGCCCGGGCAAGCGCCGCTTCCTGCCGTGCGTCCCAGATCACGGGATCGTTTGCAAGGTCAATCCCGTCCGTACCGGCGATCCGGGCAATGGCCTCCGTAAGATCTGTCATCCCCCGGCCGTCCCTGGCGGACAGATACACCGTTTCAAGAGCGATATTTCCAATGGCTGCCCGGTCTTCCTCCGACAGGACACAGCCCATATCCGCCTTATTGACAATGGCGATCAGCGGCGTGCCGGCAGGCATCTCCGAAATCAGTGCCCGACATTCCGCCGAGGGAGGCACCGTGCCGTCCAGCACCAGCAGAATAAGGGACGCATCTGTCAGCTTCTGCCTGGCGCGGCTGACACCGATCTGCTCCACCGCGTCGGCGGCATCGGTGCGGATGCCCGCCGTATCGGAGAGGAGGAGCGTCACACCGCCCACGTCGGCGGCGGCGGTGAGCACGTCTCTCGTGGTGCCGGGGATATCGGTAACGATGGCGTCGTCCCGGCCGAGAAGGGCGTTGTAAAGGGAGCTTTTTCCGCTGTTGGGCACGCCGGCGATGACGGTAGGGATACCGTGTGCAATGGCACTGCCCTGCTTATACGTGGCACGCAGGGCGGAAAGCCGGGTGATCGCCCTATCGATAACGCCGGCGATCTGCCTTTCTCCCTCGTCGCCCACGTCCTCGTCTGGATAGTCGATGGCAGCGTACAGGGCGGAAAGAACGCCCGTGATACTGTCCGCAATGGATGCGGTCTCTTTCGTGATATTGCCGGCCATGGCACCGGCCGCCAAGGCCCGGCGGGTTTCCGTATCCGCATCAATGAGCAGGCCTACGGCTTCCGCTTCGGTCAGGGTGATCTTGCCGTTGACGAAGGCACGGCGGGTAAAATCCCCGGGGCCGGCCATCTCCGCCCCTGCTTCCAGCACGGCAGAAAGCACCGCACGGGTAACGGCGGTACCGCCGTGGCAGGATATCTCCACCACGTCCTCACCGGTAAAGGATGCCGGTGCACGGAACAGGGTGGCAATGCCCGTATCAAGGAGCGTATCGCCCCGGCAGATCCGGCCGAACACCGCCTGTCTCGCCGGACGGGCAGAAAGCGGTTCGCCGCCGCATCGGAACACCCGATCGGCCACGGCTGCGGCGTCCGTGCCGCTTATGCGGATGACCGCGATCCCGCCTTTGCCGGGGGGCGTGGACACCGCCGCTACTGTAGTAAACATAAACAGAAAAGGAGAACGTGGCACTTTTTGAAAAAAGTGCCGCAAAAACTTTCAAACTGGGGGCAAGCAACGAAAAAGCCCCTACGTTTTTTCTCCTGTATCTCCTTCCTCACAGGTTTGTCAGCGCACTCGCTGACGGGTGGATGCAACTTCCAGAAGAGCACGGACCAGCGCGTCCGCTTCCTCCTCCGTATTATCGGGGCCGAGACTTACGCGGACGGTGGTATCCGCCTCCGCCCTGGAAAGGCCGAAAGCCTGAAGTACCCGATTGCCCTTTTTCACACCGTGGGCGGAGCAGGCCGAGCCGGCGGACACGCAGATGCCCCGGGCGGACAGATCGTTCAGCACCGTCTCACTGCGGACACCGGGCATGGTGACGGACAGAATACCGTCTATGCCGGCCACGGGCGTATTCACACGAATCTCGTCCGATGCGGAAAGCCCGGACAGGATCCGTGCACGCAAATCGGCCATCTTCGCCGCGTGATCGGAAAAGCGATCTGCGGAAACGCGGCAGGCGGCAGCAAAGGCCGCAATGCCGGGCAGATTCTCCGTACCGGAGCGCATACCGTACTCCTGGCCGCCGCCGGCGATCACGGGGATCAGTTTTTTCGCTTTCAGGATCGGCTCGGACACGTACAGGGCGCCTACGCCCTTTACGCCGCCGATCTTATGGGCACTGACCGTTACCATATCCGCACCCAGTGCGGCGGGGGTAAAGCGTACCTTCATAAAGCCCTGCACCGCATCGGTATGGGTAACGGCGTCCGGAGATCCCCGGCGTATCGCATCAAAGGCACGGCGCACGTCGTACAGTGCCCCCGTTTCGTTATTCACCAGCATAAGGGAGGCGAGAATCACGCCCTCGCTGTGGGATTCGATATAATCAAAATCCAGTGCCCCGCCAAGGGTAGGGATACGGCAGACTTCAAAGCCGTCCGCCTCCAGGCGCAGCATAGCCTCCTCCACCGCCGGATGCTCGCTGTCCGTGGTCAGGATCCGCCCACGATAATCGCCCCGGAGCGGTCGTTTTTTGGCGTACACGCTGCCGAAAACGGCTAAATTATCGCCCTCGGTGCCGGAGCCGGTGAAAAACACCCGTCCCTCCGTTTCCCGGCGGAGCCCCAACGCCTTTGCCACCGCTTTGCGGCTGTCGGCAAGAACGGCGTTGGCCGCATTGCCCATGCCGTGGACGGACGAGGGATTGGCCCAGTGGACCGTCATGGCATCGCTCGCGGCGGCCACGGCCTCCGGGCACGGCCGGGTGGTGGCCGCATTGTCAAAATAGATCATCTTTATTTCGTCCAGGTGAAGTTTTCCAGAATCCGGGAGAAATCCTCGCTGTGGTCAATACCGGCATCCGCAAGCTCCGTAAAGGTCAAAAGGAACAAAACGCTGTTTTTCACGGCGGCGTACTGAGTGTAGCGGTACGCATTGCCGTCCAGCGTGCCGGTATAGACGAATTTGGTGGCAGGGGAGCCGCCCAGCAAAACGGACTGTTCCGATTCCACTGCAAAATCCGTAAAGATGAGAGAGAAGGATTCCTCGTACCCTTTCCACCACTCGGACACGGAGGAATCGGCGTAGGGCATCGTCCAGCTCATCACGGACACGCTGGTGGGATCGGATGCGGATTTATACGCCGCCGTGGCGGCGCCGGTCTGGTTCACCACCCATTCCTCGGGAATAAACAGTGCGTATTCACAGAGTTCCTCTGAGGCGCGCTTCATGCCGTAGGGCACGTCGGGATCCACGCCGCAGGCGGTGAAAGAAAAGAGAATAACCGCCGCGACAAGGGCGGAAAGAATACGTTTTTTCTGCATGGGAAGCATCCTCCGTCAGATGAAAATAATCGGTATGAAAAAACTGTAATAAGTATAGCACACGGGGCGTGCAAAATCCAGTACTGAATGTAAATTTTTATAAGATACCTCCACGGACCGCCCGATTCCTCTTGCAATCGGCGGAATTTTATAGTAGAATACTCCTGTAAAGAAATCAAATATCCCCGGGAGGGCTGTATGAATATTGACGCATATCTTCGGCGGATGGGTGTGGACTTTGTCCCGGACACCTCGCCGGCATCTCTGGCCGCTCTGCAGACGGCCCATCTGACGCACGTTCCCTACGAGACCATGGACGTGGTGATGGGGATCCCGTTCACCCTTTCGCCCGAGGCCATCTACGATAAAGTAGTCACCCGGGGACGGGGCGGCTACTGCTTTGAGTTGAACGGGCTGTTCGCCTGGCTTCTCCGTGAGATCGGATTTACCGTGACGGAGCATTTCGCCCGGTTTCTCCGTGATGCGGGCGACGCCATCCCCATGCGGCGGCACCGGGTTCTCCGCGTCAGGGCCTCCGACGGGCGGGAGTATCTCTGCGACGTGGGCGTGGGCGGTGCCTGTCCGCTTGTTCCTCTGCCCATCGTAATGAACGAGCCGTTCACGGAGCGTGCCGGCACGTGGCGCCTCGTACCCCATCCCTTTTACGGCACGGTGGTGGAGGAAAAGAAGGGCGACGCATGGCGTCCCTACTACGCCTTCACCGACGAGCCCCAGGCGGAGATCGATTTTCTCACCACGGACTTCTGGTGCCAGCACGCACCGGATTCTCCCTTCCTCGCCTCGCCCATCGTCAGCGTGCAGACGCTCACCGGACGGCGGACGATAAGAGAGGGCGAGTTCCGCATCTTCGACGGGGACACGGTGGACGTGACACCCATCCGGGACGAAGAACACCGCCGGCAGATTCTGAAAGAGCAATTCGGCATTATTATATAAAGGCAAAAAGGAGAAAGACGAACATGAAGATTTTTGATTTCCACACCCACCCGGGCTACGATTATCACGACGCGGAGCGGGGCTACCACATGACACCCGATCGGTACGTCCGTGAACTGAACGGGATGGGCGTATCTCTCGCCGCCGGCTCGACGATCCGCCGCGCGGACTCGCGCCGTCCGCTTGCGGATTACGAGGAGATCATCCCGCGCCTCAACGCCGAGGCGTACGAAATGCACGAGGCGTATCCCGACTTCTTCGTGCCGGGCATTCACGTCCATCCCGCATTCGTTGAGCTTTCGCTCGCGGAGATCGAAAAGTACGCGGCAAAGGGTGTAAAACTGCTCGGTGAGCTTGTACCCTACATGATGCAGTACAATGCGCTCGCCGTCCCCGAAGCGGACGCCATCTGGGAGGAGGCGGCACGGCGGAACATGGTGGTAAGCATACATCCCACTACCTATCCGGACATCATTGCCTTTGCCAATCGGCACAAGACGCTGAAGATCGTGGCGGCGCATATCTCCGCCAAGGATTTCGACGTGCAGGTGGACGTAATGAAGCAGTGTGACAACGTATGGTTTGACGTTTCCGGCCACGCAGACGATCGGGAGAATTTCGTGCGCGACGCCATTGATGCGGTCGGCAAAGACCGCATTCTCTACGGCAGTGATTTCCCGGGCTATCTGGGCGATCGGTTTATCCGTGCGGTGGAACGGGACTGCCGCACCGAAGACGAGCTGGAAGCGATTTTCTGGAACAACGGGTACGATCTGCTGTTCAAATAATGAAAAATCCGGGGCATCACGCTTTACGTGATGCCCCGGTCTCATTTTCACAAAAGATCCATATCGTACACGGCGCGCTCGCCGCCGGCAAAGGGCGGACGGACGCGGGCGGCGGCAAGGCTTGCCTTGCCGATGGTTTTCGTCTCCAGGCGGAGCGGCACGGCCACCCGTTTCAGGTGCATGCCGATCATGGTGCCGCCGATATCAAGGCCTGCATCGGCTCTGATCTCGGATATAGCCACCGGATCGGGAAAACCCGTATAGGCCGCCACTGCAAAGGAGCCCCCGGCTTTCGGCATGGGAACCACGTTTACGATCTCCTCCCCGTGAAGGGCGGCGCGGTCGATAATGAGGGCGCGGTTCAGATGCTCACAGCACTGGGCGGCTATATGGATGCCCTTTTCGGAGAACACCTCGTACAGACCGGCGAACACGGCGTCCGCCGCCTCCGGCGTGGAGGAGGAGCCGATCCGCTCTCCGGTGATCTCGCTGGTGGAGCAGCCCACCACCACCGTCTGCCCGGCGGTGAGGTGCGCCGCCTCGCAAAGCTCCCGTGCGGCGGCAGATGCCTCGTCCCGGAGATTGGCGGCATCCGCCGGGGAGAGCACGTCCGAAGGATCAAAGGGAATGTCACACGCGGCGGCAAGCTCCGGCAGGGAGTGCACCGTATGTGCGGCCACGGTAGCCGTTTCGTCCAGGGGATGGGTAACCAGCAAACAGCCGCGGCATCCGGCGTTTTTGCCGGCAAGCACGTCGATCTCCCGATCGCCCACCATCACCGTTTTGTCTTTATCAAGGCCGTACCGGGTGAGAATGAACTCGATAGCGTCCGGTGCGGGCTTATCGGGGAAATGCATGGTGGAATCCACGATGCCGGAAAAATACTTATCCAGTCCGAACAGGCGGAGGTACGCCCCCGCACTCTGATTCCGATGGGTGTAGAGATAGTTTTTGCCCCCGTTTTCCGTGATAGCACGAAGCACCGCCGCCGCTCCGGGATACACGGTAACGAACGGGCGGTAGCCGATCTGGAACGCCAGAGTAACAAACTCCTGAAACTGCTCTTTTGTCAGATTATATGCCTTGGCGGCCGCGTTAAAATGGATGTACAGTTTTTCCGTAACCGTTTCGTGATCGTAAGGAATACCGTGCCGGTCAAGCACCTTTTCAAATGCGGCGATAACGTGGGGGTAGGAATCAAACAGCGTTCCGTCAAAGTCCCAAATATAGGCGGAATACAGCATATGCGTCTCCTTCAGATAATAGTAAACAGAGGAAATCGGGGCTGCCGATTTCGGCAGCCCCGGAAAGAATCTTATTTCTTCAGTGCCACGGCAGCTTTTGCCTTAGCGGCAATGGCGGCGGCATCCAGACCGAAGTAGGAAACCAGTTCTTTCGCCGGGCCGGAACGGCCGAACACGTCCTGCACACCGACGCGGAGTACGGGAACGGGGCACTTCTCGGAAAGGCACTCGGCAACGGCACCGCCCAGACCACCGATGATGGAATGCTCCTCACAGGTGACTACGCAGCCGGTCTTCTGTGCTTCAGCCACAACGAGAGCCTCGTCCAGGGGCTTGATGGTGTGGATGTTCACAACGGAAGCGGAGATGCCTTCAGCGGCCAGCAGTTCACGGGCAGCCAGAGCCTGCTCCACTTCGATACCGGTAGCGATGAGGGATACGTCCGTACCCTCTGCCAGCTTTACGCCTTTACCGATCTCAAACTTGTGGTCGGCGCCAAACAGTACCGGCACTGCCATACGGCCGAATCTGAGGTAGCAGGGGCCCTCCATCTTGATGGCGGCTTCCACAGCCAGGCGAGCCTCGGTATCGTCGGCAGGGTTCAGGATCGTCATGCCGGGGATCGTACGCATAAGAGCGATGTCCTCGTTGCACTGGTGGGTAGCGCCGTCCTCACCGACGGTAATGCCGGCGTGGGTAGCACCGATCTTTACGTTGGTATGTGCATAGCCAACGGAGTTGCGCACCTGCTCAAAGGAGCGGCCGGCGGCAAACATTGCAAAAGAAGAGGCAAAGGGGATCTTGCCGGACAGAGCCAGACCGACGGCTACGTCGATCATGTTGTTTTCTGCGATACCGCAGTTGAAGAAGCGATCCGGGAAAGCCTTCTTGAACGTACCGGTCTTGGTAGCGGCAGCCAGGTCTGCGTCGAGGACGACGAGATTCTCATACTTCGCACCGAACTCGGCAAGTGCTTTACCGTAGGATTCACGTGTAGCAATTTTATCAGCCATTGTTCATTCGTCCTTTCGATTATCTCTCACCGAGATCTTTCATGGCGATCTCGTATTCTTCGGCGTTGGGAGCCTTACCGTGCCAACCGCAGTCGTTCTCCATGAAGGAAACGCCCTTACCCTTTACGCTGTTCTGGATAATAACGGTGGGCTTGCCCTTGCAGGCACGGGCGGCCTTGAATGCGGCCTCCAGCTCGTCAAAATCGTGTGCGTTTACGGTGATCACGTTCCATCCGAATGCGGCAAACTTTGCATCGTGAGGACGGGGATCCATAACCTGATCAAGAGAACCGTCGATCTGCAGACCGTTCAAATCCAGAATGAAGCAAAGGTTGTCAAGGTGATAGTGGCCGGCAAACATAGCTGCCTCCCAAACCTGTCCCTCTTCACTCTCGCCGTCGCCCATGATGGCGTACACACGGCGGGCAGAATTGTCGATCTTGGCGGCAAGTGCCATACCGGCGGCAACGGATACGCCCTGGCCGAGAGAACCGGAGGTCATCTCAACGCCGGGGGTGTGCTTGCGGTCCGGATGGCCCTGCAGATAGCTCGTGGTCTTACGGAAGGTCTTCAGATCCTCCACGGGGATGTAGCCGCGCTGCGCCAGTACGGAGTACAGGCCGGGTGCGCAGTGACCCTTTGACAGTACGAAGCGGTCGCGGTCGGGATCATCCTGCTTTGCGGGATCCACGTTCATCTCTTCAAAATAGAGATAGGTGAGAACGTCCGCAATAGAGAGGGATCCGCCGGGATGGCCGCTGTTTGCGGAATAGACTGCATCGACGATACCGACACGCACACGGCGTGCGATCTCGGCAAGTTCAGTTTTTCTCTGCTTGTCCATTATAAACCTCCAACAGAAGTTGAAATTTGAAAAAATTGTTTTCATTCTATTGTACTCGTTTTTGCGGCAAAAGTCAAATGGTTTTTTGCCATTATGAGCATTTTATGTAAATATTTTTGAAAAAATGCCCGTTTGTCGTATTCTGCATACCGTTTCTTTGGAGAAAAACGAAAAAATCCCCGCAAAGCCCTTGACAAACACGCCGGATTTTTATATAATAATTGGGCAAGCATCTTTGAGAGAGCCGTGCTTGCCTGTGGAGAAGTACTCAAGAGGCCGAAGAGGCGCCCCTGCTAAGGGTGTAGGCCGGATTTAACCGGCGCGAGAGTTCAAATCTCTCCTTCTCCGCCAAAAGAAAACCACCCGTCCGGGTGGTGTTTCTTTTGTTCTTTTCACTTTTCTCTTTTCGTTCTTCTCTCTTCTCAAAATTTTCGTTTTTTCGCATCCCGCGGCCAAAAGAAAAGCACCCCGAGGGGTGCTTTTCTTTTCCGTCAGCTTATTCCTCTGCCAGAATTCCTTCAAGGAACGTGGCCAGCTTCTTATTGGCAGCCTGTGCCTGTCCCTTATACATGGACTGGTAGGATTTGCTCTGATTCTCCACGCAGTACCGCAGGATCTGTCCGGCTATCTCGCCGAAGTGGCCGGAATACTCGGAGATAAAGTCCTTATACAGGGCATTCTTGATAATATCGATGCACTGACCGGAGTAGGAGTCGCGGGAGTATTTCATCTTCAAAGCGGACTCGTAGAACACTTCCACAACAGAGCGGTAGGATTCGGAGGCAAGTGCCTCGATCACGCCGCCGATACGGTCGTCCTGACAGGTCTTGGGAATCACAAGGAAGGTAGCGGAGGTGGTAATGGGTGCCACGTACTCCGTCTGCTTTTCGTCTACCAGCGGCATAGGCAGAATACCGTAGTCGTCTTCCATATTCCGCATATAGTCGCCCAGCACACGGTCAAGAGAGTTGATACAGAACAAAACGTTGCCCTGTGCAAAGTATTCGGCATCATTGCCCCACTTATTGAACTCATTATATACGCCGGGAGTCTCCCATACGACCTTATACATTTTCTCCAGCACTTCCATGCCCCGTTCCGTATCGTGATCCAGATAGGGCAGTCCGTCTTCGTCACGGGAATACATGCGGAAGTTAGCAGCTCTTTCCATATGCGCCAGCGCACCGGGGTTCACAAAATACACGCCGTAGGTATCGTCCTCGTCCCGCTTGCCGTCGCCGTTCACGTCGTCCAGCACCGCCTCGCACATCGTCATCAGATCGTCGTAGTACCATTCACCGGCGATGGCTTTCTTGTAAAGTTCGTCGGGATCGCCGAAGTTTTCTTCATAGATACGCTTGTTGAAGAAGGAAACGTACGCCCAGAGATAGGTGTTCATGATGGCATCGCCCATCATATAGCGGATGATCTTGCCGTTTACGGACATCTCTTCCATAACCGTGGTTGCCCACCAGGGCTGGTCGAAATCCAGATAGGGGTTACCACTCACGTCCTGGAACAGGTGGTCATAGCCCAGGCGGATGGAGGCGTTGCCGGCGGCAAGAATGATCGACCAGGTGTCGTCGCCCGCCATAATATTTTCCTCAATGGCTTTGCCGTAATCGTCGTAATGCAGATCCAGATCGGTCAGCTCGAATGTAAGACCGAGACGCTCCTGCACAGTTTCGGTACGGTTGAACACTGCCTGTGCCAGAACGTCCGACTCCACGGCGTCGCCGCCGTCCCAGTCGATCTGGCGGTAGGTATGCCGGGTGAGAACACCCACCGTCTCACCGTTCATGTTGAAATCGGCGGGCAGGTTGTCTTTTGCGTTTCTTCTGTCATTGGGATCCAGCGTTTCCGCAGGCTCCGTTTCTGCCGGAGCGGTAGTCCCCGCGGGATCATCGGTGTTTTTGTTGCAGGCGGCCATGGCAGGAAGCAGCATGAGCACTGCAAGTGTCAAAGCAAGAAGTTTTTTCATAATAAACGCCTTTCTCGTTATGTTTTAGTTTTCCGAAGCCGCCAAAATACCGTCTACCACGTCAATGATTTTCTTATTGGCAGCGCCTACCTGTGCATTGTACATGGAGGCATATCCCTTGGATTTTTCTGCAAGGCATTTCCGCATGATGCCGGAGCAGCCTACCAGATCGGCGTACTCGGTAAGGAAATCCTTATAGAGAGAATCTTTGATAATATCGATACACTGGCCGGAATAGGAGTCGCGGGAGTACTTCATCTTCAGAGCGGATTCGTAGAACACTTCCACAACGCTGCGATAGGACTCAGAGGAAAGTGCCTCGATCACGCCGCTGATATCGTCCGGATTCTCACAGGTCTTGGGGATCGTGAGGAACGTAGCGGAGGTGGTGATGGGTGCTACGTACTTCTCCTGCTTTTCATCGATCAGCGGAACGGGCAGGATGCCGTAGTCGTCCTCCATATTGCGGAAGTTTTCAAGATCGGTATAGGAAAGGGTGTACATGGAAAACAGCACGTTGCCGTCGGTAAATACGCCGGAGGTAGAATCGGGATGGGTCTTATAGAAATTCACATCCACGCCGAAACCGGGGTTCTCCCAGCACAGATGATACAGGATATCCATAACCTCGGCGGCGCGATCCAGATCGTGGTCGATCACCGGGTAGCCGTTCTCGGCACGGGTCATCTGCCGGTAGCCGGCGCAGCCGCCCATAAGCCCGTACAGTGCCTGGTTATCGCAGAACATACCGAAGGTATCGCCCTCGTCCATCTGTCCGTCGCCGTCTATATCGTTGGCGGCAGTCTCCACCATCTCGTAGAGATCGTCGTAGTACCACTTGTAATCGATGGCTTTCTTGTAGAGATCGTCGGGATCGCCGAAGTTTTCTTCGTAAATCCGCTTGTTGAAGTACGCCACGTTTGCCCAGTAGTAGGTGTTCATAACGGCGTCGCCCATGAGATAGCGGATAGAATCGTTATCCACGGACATGTTCATCATGGTATCGTATGCCCACCAGGGCTGCTCAAAGTCAAAATATTTGAGGTCGCTTACGTCCTGGAACAGGTGATCGTTTCCGATACGGATGGAGGCGTTGCCGGCGGCAAGGATGATCTGCCAGGCGTCATCCCCTGCCATGACGTTTTCCTCAATGGCAAGTCCGTAGTCGTTGTAGCCGAGATCCAGATCGGTCAGCTCAAAGGTCAGTCCCAGGCGTTTTTCCACGGCAGCGGTACGGTTGTACACAGCCTGTGCCAGCACCTCGGAATCGGCGGCATCTGCGCCGTCCCAGTCGATTTTGCGGTAGGAATGGCGGGTGAGAACGCCCACCGTCTGTCCCTGCATATTGAAATCGGCGGGGAGATTGTCTTTTGCATTCTTTCTGTCATTGGGGTCCAGCGTTTCCGCCGGTGCGGTGGTTTCGGCGGGGTCGGCGGTGTTTGCGGGATCGTCCGTGCTTTTATCGCAGGCGATCATAGCGGGCAGCAGCATAAGGGCTGCCAAAAACAGAGCAAGCAGTTTTTTCATGGTGAGTCTCCTTTTCGTGTGTTTATTTTTTGTTTACTGCAAAAACGTGAGCATATCGCCGGTAGCGTAGGTGAGATCAAACATATCGAGCTTGGGCGTGCGTCCGGCGGCAAGTTCCCGGCGGAAATAGGAAAGCAGATCCGTCATAAACTGGCGGAACACGGACATATTGCGGAGATAGGTAGGCTTCGTGGCCTCCATACGGGTGTTCTCCGCCAGAAGCATCAACGCTTCCCGCTGGGTGATAAGACGCTGAAGCTCTCTTATGACCGTATGGGCATCCGTTTCGCCCTTGTTGTAGGAAAAATGCAGGTTATACAGCGTCAGGTACTCGTCCGCCAGCACGTAATACTGCCATGCGCTGAGCCGCCAGATATCGTTCATCCGGCTGGAGACGCCGCTGTTTGTGAAGAATTCCAGAGCAACGGAGGCTTTCTCTTTCAGATAGCGGAGGTAGGGGAGGTATTCCTCTTTCCGCTCCTCGATGTACTTGTACGCACTGCCGGGGAAATTCTTGATGCCCGGCGCATCCTCGTTTTGGTAGCAGTAGAAATAATAATCCAGATGCCAGATAGCGCGGTTCAGGTAGGCTTCCCGTGTTTCGTCGATCATGATGCCGTACATGGCACGGAAGGCTTCCAGAGCCCCGGGGATATTGTGGGGGTAATTGCGAAAGGCGTACCGCTCGTCAAACTCGGCGGCGTTGTCCGCGTTATCCGTATTCCAGGAAACGTCGGCAAGGGTCAGATAGTTCTTGTCCTGGCAGTCTTCCCAGGAGCTGTAGGCGTCCACCGCCTCAAATCCCAGTTTCTTCGCCAGTTTTACGCAGGCACGGATGTTATCGTTGTTGTCACCGGGCAGCGTCCAGTGATAGTAGCCGGTATACGCCTTGATGCTGGAACGGAACAGGCTGTTCACTTCGTCCGCCCGGTCGCGGAACAGGTGGATGGGATCCTGATATGCCCACCAGTCCAGCACCACCACGTCGTATATATCCTCATCAATAAAGCGTTTTTTCAACTCTTCGTTTACGATATTGAAATCGTAGAAAAGCATATCAAAGCACATGAGGACACGCTTCATGCCTTTTTCTTTCAGGTGGCGGCACACGCGGATCATATAATCCAGCATCAGATCCTTATGCTCGTGCGCTTTGCACTTTTCGCAGTTGCAGCGGTACTTGGGCGTCACCTCGTCCAGACCTACGTGCATTTCGGTCACGCCGTTTGGCAGAAGATACCGGTCGATGATCTCGTCGTAGATGTTGAACATCACTTCATAGGTTTTTTCGTTCAGAGTGCAGAAGCCCTTGTTTGCCGGCTCACCCGATTCTTTGAGAGCGGAGATCTCGGGGAAAACGGTGGGGATCAGGGAATTGTGGCCGAGGCTGTTGACAAAGGGGCGAACCGTCACGTTTCTCTCCTTTGCATAAGCCACCAGCTCGCCGAAGAAGTCTTCCTCGAACATGGGCGGCAGGATATTCTCCTCGTGCACCCATTTTTTCTCTTTTACGGAATAGTATTTTTTGATCTTGGGCGTTTTCAGTTGGGGATATTTTTTGATGGGCACGTACAGGCATTCGGTACGCACGCCGTCGTACTGGAGTCCCCAGCAGTTATAGATAACGATCTCCACGTCGTTCTGCTTCAGTGCGGAGAAATAGTCGATCAGTCTAAACCATTCGTCCTTGGTCATAAGCTCCGTGCCGTAGCGGCTTTCAATGGACGGTCCGCGGCGGGGGAAATCCGGATAATCCAAAATCTCCGCCTGGGGCACGGTAAGGGTATCGCCGTCCATAAACACCATCTGGGAGAAGGTCATAAGGGCGTAGTACGCACCGGCGGCATCTTTACCGACGAGGGTTGCCTTTCCCTCCTCCGTTTTGAGGAAATACGCCTCGGCGGGCAGATCCTGGAAGCGGGCGTCCGCGGGGCAGACGGTGACATCCACCGTATAGGCAGGCGCGGCGTCGGTAACGCAAACCGACAGCAGATCCGTCAGCGTCTTATTCACGTAAGCCGCTCCTACGGAAAGATAGGGCAGTGCTTCGTCAAAAACGATCTGCGGGAGTGCTCCGCCAAACGCGGCGACCGCATAACGGCCCTCGCCCTCTTTCAGCTGCTTCGGGGCGGGAATCAGTGCTTTTTTCAGTTGAAACATGTTTTTCTCCTTATATCAGAAACAGAATATTACCACGCGGCAAACACGGACGTGCCTGCCGGCAGATATACGTCTTTATACCGGATCTTCACGCCGGGATCCACACAAACGGTAAGGGCACCGCCCTTTTCCCATGAGACGGAAACGGTTCCGTCCACGGTTTTGCAGGAGCCTTTGGCAAAATCCAGTTTTTCAAAAGGATATGGCTGAAGCACAAATTCACATGCGCCCGGTTTCTTCTCATCCGGCCGGATACCGAGGACCGACTGCACAAGCCAGCCCATGCCGGAGGAAAACATATGGTGATTCCGGGAAAACCGGACCTCCCATCTTTCCCAGAAAGAGGTAGCACCGTTTTCAAACCAATAGGAAAAGGAAGGATATCCCTTCACGGTGAGCACCTTATAGGCGATCTCGTGCAGGCCGTGCCGGCTCAAGGCGTAGAACAGGCACCTGAAGCCCACCGTGCCGCAGTCGTGATGAAAGTCAGCGGCCTTGAGCAGCGACAGAAGCTGCGTCAGCAGCGGCTGCGGATCGTCGGTGATCTCATAATAGATCAGCATGGCGGCGGCGGTCTGTGTATCAAACACGCACCGGCCGTCGGCACGCACGTATTTTTCCCGGATCTCCCGGATCCTTGCCGCACGCGCGGAAAGAATCGCGCCGTCGTCCTCCCCGGCGAGCCGTGCCGCCAGGGCCGTGATGCGGAGAAACTCCGTCATGAGCACCTTGTTGACGAAATCCATGGACAGTGTGGACTGCTCCACGTGGGGCGGTGCCCAGTCCGGCAGGCCGAAATCCATCACGCCCGATTCTCCCGCCCAGTTTACGAGATGGGCAAGATAGCGTTTGAAATAAGGAAGATTATCAATTAAAAGAGACGGATCGCCCGTATGCAGGTACACCCGGTAGGGAAGCTCAAAAAACGCGCTGTCCGTCACCGGGCCGTTGCCCCAGGTAAATCCCCAGCCGGCGGTGGGAATGATGGCCGGCAAGGCTCCGTCCTCCCGCATGGCGTCCCGCATATCACAGACCCATTTCCGGAACAGATCCTCCGCTTTGAAGTTGGTGAGCATCTGCTCGGCGGAAACGGCGGCGTCGCCGCACCAGCCCAGTTTTTCTCTCGTGGGGCAGTCGGTGACGTTATAGAACATATTGGACAAAGACGAGATCCGTCCGGCGTGGAACAGTTTGTTGAGGAAGGGATCGGAGGTTTCAAACATCGTCCGTTTTTCCACCGCCTGATGGACGAACACGCCCGAGACGGCAAGGGAAGAAGCGTCCGAAACGCCGCTGATCTCCATATAGCGGAAACCATGATAGGCAAACCGGGGCGACCAGGTAAAATCGCCGCCGTCCGCGATATACACGTCCGTCTGGTATTCGCTTTCCGGGAAATATTTCGCCGGCCAGTACGGATCCTCCCAGGTTTCTTTCGAAAATTCCTCCACCGTTTCCCGGTAGCGGATCGTGAGGATCGTGCCGGCCTTCTGCCGTCCGGAAAGGCGGACGTAGCCGGATATATTCTGTCCCATATCGTAGAGGTACGTGCCCTCTCCCAGCGTTTTTACGATCTTCGCCGGGTAGACGGTATCCTCCCGGATCGGCTCACAGGGGCAGAGGCGAAACACCCCGGCGGGGGGCGTTTCGTCCTCTGCGGCATTCTCCCAAAGGGAATCGTCAAAGGACAGGGTATTCCAGGCGGGATCGTACAGGCGGGCGTCAAAATGCTCGCCGCTGCGGAGCTGATTGAACACGAACGGGGAATCGTGGGACACCTTGCACTGCCCATCGCTCACCGCCGCGATCTCTCCGTTTACGGTAAGGGAGAAGATCAGCTTCGGCACGTCACGCCACGCCGCCTCCCGCACCTTCCATGCGGACACGATGCCCTCGTTATACCAGCCGTTGCCGAGAACGGCGGCGAAGACGTTTTCCCCCTCCGTCACAAGATCGGTCACGTCGTACCGGTTGTACCACAGGGTTTTCGAATAATCGCTGAGGGGGGCGGTAAAGAGATCCGGGCTTACGGCCTTTCCGTTGAGGAACGAATAGCCGATGCCGAGACCGCACACGGACAGAACCGCCCTTTCCACCGGTCCCTTTACGGTAAAACGTCTGCGAAAAAGCGGTGCCGGGGCGGACAGATCGTCCTTATCCCACCGGGTGGATTTTACAAAAGAGATGCCCTGAAACGTTCCGTCCTGCATAGAGAGAATACCCTTTCCTTACCTAATGTGGAAATATTACTGCACGTCCAGCCACACGCCGGGCGTCTTCACCGCACGCAGTGCGGTCTCACGCAGCTTCATAACTGCCATGGTCTCCTCGTAGGGGACAGGCTTTTTGCCCGTTTCAAAGAAGCGGACCAGTTCTCTGATAAAGCCCGGGAAATAATCGGAGGTATCGGGGGCGATTACGCCCTTGCCATCCTTATAGTTTGCGGCAAAACCGAACTCGCAGTCATGGCCGCGCTGCTGCATTACGGCGTACCGGCCGCCCGAAAATTCCGCAATCACGGTGGGCAGGGATTCCGGACCCACGGCCATCACCCGGCGAAGCTCTGCGCCGAGAAGGGTCACGGCAATTTCCATCTGATGGATGCAGTACACCTCAAACGCACCAGCACCGTAGATGCCTACGCTCTCGATGCCCTCTTTGTTCAGCTCACGCACTTCTTTCGCATAGCGGAGAGCAGAGGTGGTAAACAGAGGCGTGCCGTACTTGGCTCCCTTATCAATGAGCCGCTGGGCAGCTGCCACGTCCGGGGCAAAGGTTTTGTCGATATAGGTGACTTTACCGCTTTTGAGAGCGGCATCGGCAAGTGCTTCGTGGGTTTCGGGATGGTTGGGGGCCAGCACCATGAGAACGTCGCTCTTTTCGATCAGCTCGTCCACGGTCGTGCACAGCTCCACGCCGTACTGCTTTGCCCAATCTGCGCTGGACAGGCGATCGGCAAAGCCGGGCACATCCTTCGGCTCGTGGGAAGCGTAGGCGTACGCCACGTATACCTCACCGTTCGATTCTTCTTTCAGCCAGTCAACCAGGTGATTGGCGTGCCACTCATCCAGAAAATAATCAATAAATCCGACTTTCATACGTATATCCTCCGTTGTGTTTTTATTATTTCAGTTTTTCTTTTATAAAGGAAGCCGCCAGGCGGATATCAGCCGCGGGATCGTCTCCGCACTCTCTTTCGATGGTGAGAAATCCGTCAAAGCCGATGTCCGAAAGTGCCTTCAGGTATTTATCCCAATCCACGTCGCCCTCGCCGATGGGGAGCTCCTTGAATCCTTTGCAAGCGTTCAGCGCGTCCACGCCGCCCACCGCAAAGGCGTGATACACGTCCGTGGGATCCTGGGTGGGATCCAGCATACGGCCGTCCTTCACATGGGTATGGACGATGTAATCCTTCAGGGTATACACCGCTTCCACCGCGTCCTGTCCCGTTACCATGGTGAAGTTGGCCGGGTCCAGATTGACGCCCACGCCGCCCTTCGTATCCATGAGAAAAGCAAGCAGGGTATCCGCCTTCTCCGGGCCGGTTTCAATGGCAAGGGTGACGCCCTTTTCCTTGGCATACAGGCCGCATTCGGTAAGAGCGGCCCGCATAACGCCGTAGCGGGGATTCGTTTTATCGGCCGGGATCACACCGATGTGGGTAGTGACCACAGACGTGCCGAACTCCACCGCCAGATCAATGATCCGCTTCGTTGCCTCGATCCGTGCGGCGTTGTCCTCGGCTTTTTCAAAGCCGTAACCGCCCATATCGCCGCAAAGGGCGGATACCACAAGGCCGTTTTCTTTCAGAAGGTTTTTGTATTCCGCTTTCTTTTCCACAGGAAGTGCCGGGGAAAATTCGCCGGTGGTGGCGTAGATCTGCACACCGTCCAGCGAAAGCTGTGCCGCCATGCGGATACCTTCCTCGTGGGTTTTCTTAAAACAGTCCGTAATGACGCCGATCTTCATTTCCGCATGCCTCCCTTATCGTAGATCTCCATGATCAGTCTGTGTGTTTTCAGGGCTTCCTCGCCGCTGATCTGCAGCGGTTCTTTGCCCAGCACGGCATTGTAAAACTGCTGTATCTGGCGGATATGCTGAAATCCCCAATAATCCTTGCTGTTTTCGTAGTCTGCCGTATTGTCGTCCTGATGTGCTTCTTCAGTGGTGCCGTCGTTATAGAAGATGCAGGCGTCGTCATAACCGAATACGACCTTCCCCTTTTCGCAGTACAGGCGGATCTCGATGGGCTCGTCGCACCCGTAATTGTTCATACAGTAAAAACCGTATTTCACGCCGTTTTTATAGGTGATCAGTCCCTCGGCACTGTCCTCCACGTCCACGATCTCGTGACCGTGGTTTGCCATGGTACACGCCACGCTTTTCACCGGGCTGTTCACAATCCAGTTGACCAGATCAATAGAGTGGATCGCCTGGTCGATGACCACGCCGCCGCCCTCTTTATCCCAGGTGCCTTTCCAGTCGCTTTCAGCGTAATAGCTGTCCGGGCGGGTCCACGTCAGCGTAGACCGGGCGGAAATGATCTTGCCGAGGCGTCCGCTTTCCACCGCCTTCTTTACAAGCTGTGCGGAATTATTATACCGGCACTGAAAGATCACGCCGTAGAGCACGCCGCACTCCTTCGCTTTTGCCACTGCTTCCTCCGCGTGCCTCAGATCCACGTCCATGGGCTTTTCCGAAAGGACGTGCACGCCCTTTTGAAACGCATACACAGCCGCTTTGGTATGGAGATGATGGGGCAGGCAGATATGTACGGCATCCAGCTTTTCGCAGTCGATCATTTCCTCATAGGAGGTATAGGCACGTCCGCCGTATCTTGCCGCCGCCTCTTCTGCCTTTGCCGCATCAATATCGCAGCAGGCGGCGATCTCTGTTTCTTCCAGCAGGGAAAGGGGCACCAGATGCATCACGGAGATCCGTCCGCAGCCGATGACGCCTACCCGCAGTTTTTTCTCGTTCGTTTGCATGCCGTCACCGCTTTCAGAACCGGATCTCTTCCTTCTTATCTGCGGAGGCGTACAGTGCGTCCAGAAGCTTCATGCTTTCGAGAATATTTTCTATATTATTTTTATCCTTCACGCCGGTTTTGATGGACTCCACGAAGGCTTTATCCTCGCAGAGGTACATGTTGGGAATATCGTATTCCGGCGTAACGGTCTTGAGTGTCTGACCGTCGAAAAATTCAAATTTACCGCCGTAAGACAGGCGGGCACCGCCCTTATCGCCCAGAAAATCGATAAACATTTCCCGTTTATCCACGTTCTGTGCCCAGGCGCCGTTGAAGGAGATGCTTGCTTTATCGGTACGGATGTGGCCGGTGATGAAATCGTCCACGTCGTTTACGCCGTTTTCCATATCCGCCGTATCCTCCGCCCACATTTCGTGGTACTTGTAGGACTTCATATCCTTGGCCATTTCCGAATACGTATCGCAGGTAACGGTCTCAAGTTTTGCCCCGCCCAAAACGTACAGAATCAGATCGAGGAAATGGATACCCCAGTCGATGAGTACGCCGCCGCCGGACTGCTCTTTAATGGTGAACGGGCCGCCCAAACCGGGGATAGAGCGGCAGTCGCGGAAGGAGCAGTACACGTGATAGAGCTTTCCGAACTTGCCGGCATCTGCCCACTCGCGGAGCATTTCCACCGATTTCTGGTACCGGTTGCACACGCCGATGTTCAGGATTTTTCCGCACTGTACCGCTTTCTCTGCCATTTCTTCGGAAAGGGCGTAGTTTACCGTGATGGGCTTTTCACAGAACACGTGCTTGCCGGCGGCAAGGGCGTCCATGGTCACGGTATAGTGTGCGTAGTTGGGGGTGAGAACGAAAACCGCCTCCACCTCTTCGTCCGCGAGGGCGATCTTATAATCGGTGATCACGTTTTCGATCTTGGGGTATTTTTTCTTCAGGCTCTCCGCCTTTTCGGGCAGAAGATCGCAGGCGTATTTTACCCGGACCTCCTCCATCTGGGACAGTGCCGGGAAGTGTGCCATATCGGCGATTCTTCCGCAGCCGATCACTGCAACTGTTGTCATAATGCGTTTCTCCTTTGCTGAATGTTTTTAAGGAATAATTCTCCTCATTCATTATAGAAAAAAACGCTCTTTCCGTAAATGGTTCTGTTTCATGAAAAATTTATCATTTTTTCACTTTATTTAACTGAAACGCAATTTTTGCTTGTTTTTACTTATCCGGCAGTTGACAAACGGCAAATTTTCCTGCATAATGTAACTGTAAATCGAAACCAGAATGAAAAAACGGGGGACGCCGTCTCATGAAAGAAACGAAAACCCGCTACCATTTCGACAACAATTACGTGGACGAGCCCATTCGCATCGGGGACATCCGCCTGTTCCAGATCGGCCGGCGTTACTGCGAGCCGGGCGAGATCATTGCCGCTCATCTGCACGGAAGCTGGTTTGAGCTGACCATTGTAACGGCAGGCAAGGGAACGGTCATCACCAACGGCGAGAGGACACCCGTCTCGGCGGGAGACATTTACCTGTCCTTTCCCTGCGACATTCACGATATCCACGCCGACACCGACGCCCGGCTGGAGTACGATTTCTTCTCCTTTTACAGCGAGGAGGCAGAGATCGGTGCGGCCCTGGAGGAGATCACCCGCAGTCACCGGGGCGGCGAAAGCCGCCTGTTCCGGGATGCGGTCACCGCCTCGCTTGTGACCAATGCCATGGCGGAATTTTCCCCGGCGGGGCAGCCCTACGCAGAGCAGCTTTTGGGCAGTCTGTTCCGTGCCGTGCTGATCTACGTGATCCGGAATTTCCGCAACGTAAAATCCAGCACCGCCAACGTATCCGAGGCGGAAATTCTATGTTTTCAGCTGATGAACTACATCGACACACACCTTTATTCCATCAAAAGGCTGGATGACGTGGCCGGTGCGTTCAACTACAATTACGGGTATCTGTCCGGTCTGTTCAAAAGAACCACCGGCAAAACCGTCTCCCAGTACTTCCAGAACCGAAAGATGGAGACGGCAAGGGTGCTCGTTATGGAGGGGAAGAAGCCAATCAGCGAGATCGCCGAAATGCTGGGGTACTCGCTGTACTCCTTCAGCAAGGCATTCAAGGCCCGGTACGGCGTATCGCCCAAAGCCATGCAGAAGACGTTATGACTTAGCCGTAGATCTCCCGGAGCATCGTTTCAAAATAGGCTTTGGCCTTCATAATATCTGCCGTCTGCTGATCGCCCTCGATCTCTCTTTCGATGATGATATACCGATCGTATCCCAGCACCTTCAGCTTTCGGAACATGGCGTAGAAATCCACCATGCCCTCGCCCACCGGCGTTTCTGCTCCCAATTTTACGGGATCAGTAGGGGGCACGCCGTCCTTGCCGTGGATATTGCGGACGTATTTGCCTACCGTATAGAGGGCGTCCACCGGATTGGCGTAACCGTACATGAGCATATTGGCGGGATCCAGATTGATAAACAGATTGTCCCTGCCGATGTCGGTAAAAAGCCGGAGCAGTGTCACGGGAGATTCGCCGCCCGTTTCGAAAAGAACGTTCACGCCCAGCTTTTCACAGTGGGCAGAGAGAAGTTCCACGGCAGTCTTCAGGGAAGCGTACGCCGGATCGAAGGGATTATTGGGAATAAAGCCCGCGTGGATCACCATATCGCTGACGCCCATGGCGTGGACGAACTCGGCCGCGCGGCGGACGTATGCCAGCCGCTGTGCCCGATAGGCCTCCACGTTCAGCCCGGCGGTGAGAAAGCCGTAATGGTTGTCCCACACCGTATCGTTATCGTAATAGCCGCAGAACTGCGCCGAAATTTCGATGCCTTCCTCATCCGCCGCACGGCGGATGAGGGGGGCATCTTCCATATTATAGGTTTCCGGTTTATATACAAGCTGACAGGCTGTAAATCCTGCCTCACGCAGTGCCCGGAATTTGGCTTTCGCTTCCTCGGGCGTGCGGATTCTTACCAGTGTTCCCAGCTTCATTTTTTGACGTTTTCTTTGATCTCGGCGATAGTCACCGGACGGTGCTCCTCCGTGGAGAGAAGAGCCGCGTCGATAACGGCCTGGCACTCCAGGCCCTGGATGATCTTGGCGGTGTATTCGTCCTCGATGCCTCTCGTCAGGTTGATGAAGGAACGGGACTGCAAAGCCTCAAACTCGGCGGGCGGTGTCAGCGTCTTTACTTCCTTGGTCTTGGCGTCGGTGAAGACGATGCTCTGTCCGTCGTTGTCGTTGGTGTATACCAGCCGGCCGTTTTCGCCGTACACCTCAAACTGCATGATGGCAGGCACGGCAGTAGCACAGCGGGTCAGCTCGATGGTACAGGTGGTCTCGCAGTTGAGACGGCAGTTCATATGGCACCAGTCGTCCGTTTCCACCGGTTTTATCTCGCCCGTATCCTCGGTGGGACGCTCCTTTACGATGGTTCCCCGGTCAGCGTACACCTCGGTAAACTCGTAGCCCCAGAAGCGGACGATGTCGATCATGTGGGAGCCAAGATCGCCCAGAACGCCCGTAGCGGCACGGGATTTGTCAAAACGCCACTCCAGCTTTCTGCCTTCCCACAAACCGCTGTCCTTGATGCAGCGGACGTAGATGTGGTACAGCTTGCCCAGCATGCCGGAGCCGATGAGATATTTTACGTAGCGGGTGTAGGGGCGGTAACGCCAGGAGAGGCAGACGAAGGACTCAACGCCCATTTTCTCGGCAGTCTCAGCCAGATCCAGCGTTTCGGCGTAGTTCATGCCCACGGGCTTCTCTACGCTGAAGGATTTGCCCGCAAGGGCGGCTTCCTTGGCGATGGGGCAGTGCATGGAGTTCCAGGTGGCGATATCCACCACGTCCACGTCCTCGCAGGCGATCAGATCCTTATAATTGGTGAAGCGGTGATCCATGGGAACGCCGCAGCGGTCTGCGGTCTCGTGGAGACGCTTTTCGTTGATGTCACAGATGGCGGTGATCTGGCACTCCTCCGTCTTCAGATAGCCGGTAACGTGCTCGTCGTTGGAAACCCAACCCACACCGATGAGGCCTACTCTCGTTTTTTTCATAGTGGTAATTCCTTTCTGCATATATGCATTGTAATTTTTTATTATTCGGATTCAGATACTGCAGAACACCGTCTGCTTCGTTTCCCCGGAGAGGAACGCAAGGTCGATCACCTGCATCACCCGGCGGATCTGTGCCGGCTTTACGGTCAGCTCCTCTTCGCCGTTGAGGACCCGGTACAGATTCTTATAGAAGAAGCCGCGATCCACCTCCGCTTTCGGCAGGGGCAGCATTTCCATGGTATCCTCCGCCCGGGGGGCCAGGGTAATGGAGGGGCCCACCAGCGACGGACGGATTTCGTCCTCAAACTTTATATCGTTGTCGATGAGATGGCAGATCCGACCCTCAAGATTCCAGTAATCGATCTGTGCCGTGCCCTTCCGTCCTGCCATATACCAGATGGGGTGCATGATGAAATTGCAGGTGCCGATCTCCACAAGGGCGGAGACGCCGTTCTCAAAGGTCATGGTGAGGCGGAAATTATCGTCCACCTCCGTATGCTGTATGTACTGGAACTCCGTATGGACGGAGGTGATCTTCCCCTCGATCATGCAGAGCAGCTGATCGATCAGGTGCACGCCCCAGTCGTACAGCATGCCGCCGCCGTGCTCCCGGCGGCGACGCCAGGTATCCGCAATGCCGCGGGAGCCCTGCACCCGGGATTCCACACGAAACACGCCGTCCAGCATATTCTCGTCGTAGATCTTCTTCATGATGCGGAAATCCTCGTCCATCCGCCGGTTCTGGTGCACGGTGAACACCACGTGATTTTCTTCGGCGCACCGGAGCATTTCGTCCAGCTCTCCGGTATTCAGCGCCACCGGCTTTTCGCACACCACGTGCTTGCCTGCACGCATGGCCGCCATGGCGATATCCTTATGGCAGTCGTTGGGTACGGCAACGAGGACGATGTGCAGCCGCGTATCGGCGAGAAAGTCGTTTATATTGTCAAAAACCTCCAGCCCGGCCGCCCGTGCCTTTTCCCGCTTTGCCGGATCCGTATCAAAGGCGGTAAGAAAGCGGATTCCTTCGGGCTTTTCGATGGTTTTGTGGTGATAACTTCCCATGGCACCGTATCCCACGATACCCAAATTGTAACAAACCACGAAAAAACTTTTTCTCCTTTTTTCTCGTTTTTCTTATTGTATCACGGGGAAATCTGTGATACAATGGAAGAAACCGCAACATTATTGTAAAATACAGTCAAAGAAATCCGGAGGAAAAGCATCTGATGCTGTACGGTGAACTGTGCTCCGCCTCTTTTGTTTTCACAAACGTATTTGCCAACTATTCCCTTTGGAAGGAGCAGGACGTATACGATTACGAAAGCCAGGGACGGGTGAAAAATCTTTTGTATTATCAGATCAGCGGCAGCCGGGGCTATTACCGCAGCGGAACGCCGCTTGTGACCCTTTCCCAAAGCGATATTCTTTTTATCCCGGAGGGATGCCGGTATTACACGGACGTACCGGCGGCCGGCTCCGCCGGCATCGGCATTTCCTTTGATCTTCTCACACCGGGCGGCGAACCCCTTCGTATTAAAGAGGATCTGCGGTTACTGCTGTCCGACGGAAACGGTGCGCTGCTCCGGCATTTTCAAAATGTGCTGTTCTGCATCAATCACCCAGGCGACTGCACGCTGATGCTGAACTGTGAGCTGTTTCAGTTGTTTTCCGCCCTGTTTTCCGACCCACACACCCATCTTAGGGAAAACAAGGCGTATATGGAGTTGAAGCCGGCCATCGACGCCATTGAGCTGACGCCGGAGATCAGTTATTCCAACGGGGAGTTGGCAAAGCTCTGCTTTATCAGCGAATCCACCTTTCTTCGGAAATTCAAGCAGTTTTCCGGCGGTGCCACCCCGGTACAGTACCGGAACAACATCCGCTTCATGATGGCGGAGGAGCTGGTGGGCACCTCCAAATCCCTCAGTGAGATCGCGGAGCTTCTGGGCTTTTACGACGCCGCCCATCTCTGCCATGCTTATCGCCGGGAAAAGGGAAAGACGCTGAAGAAAAGCTGACCGTGTCCTATTGACTTTTCCTTGCGCCGGCGGTATAATTAACACAAACAAAAGAGAGAAACGGAGTCGCCTTATGGAGAAAAAATGGTGGCACGATGCCGTCGTGTATGAAATATATCTGAAGAGCTTTTACGATTCGAACGGAGACGGTATCGGCGATCTGGGTGGCGTGATCGAGAAGCTGCCCATGCTCCGGGATCTGGGGGTAAACTGCCTGTGGTTTACGCCCATCTACACCTCGCCCCAGGTAGACAATGGCTACGACGTAGCGGATTACCGGGATATTGACCCCGCCTACGGCACCCTCGATGATTTCAAAAAAATGCTGGAGCTTGCCCACGGCATGGGCATCCGGGTCATTATGGATATGGTTCTGAACCACACCTCGGACGAGCATCCCTGGTTTATCCAGTCGAGGAAATCCAAGGACAACCCCTACCGCAACTACTACATATGGAAAGCACCGAAGGCAGACGGCACGCCTCCCAATAACTGGGGCAACTATTTCCGCGAGGGCAACGGCTCGGCGTGGGAGCTTGATGAGACGACCGGCGAATACTACTTCCACCAGTACGCCATCAAAATGCCCGATCTGAACTGGGAATACGAGCCGCTCCGCCGGGAGATCTACGACATGCTCCACTTCTGGGCGGATATAGGCGTGGACGGCTTCCGGCTGGACGTATTCACCCGGCTGAAAAAAATGCCCAGCTTCCCCGATACAAAAAAAGAACCCGATCTGCCCTATGACAGAAACGGATTCATTGTGGACCGGGATATGTGTACCAACGTAGAGGGGATTCACGAAATCCTGCACGAGCTGTACACGGAGGTGTTCGCACCCCGGGATATTATGACGGTAGGCGAGGGCGCGGGCGTTACCGCTGATCTGGCACCGGACTATGTTTCGGCACAGCGGGGTGAGCTTGACATGGTCTATCACTTTGAGCTTGCCAACCGGGCTTTGTACGAAATGACCGCGCCCCACTTCAGAGAGGTACAGACCCGCTGGGCAGAGGTCATTGAAAAGAACGGCTGGGCGGTGCAGTACATGTCCAACCACGACAGTGCCCGCCAGGTTTCCTGCTACGGAAGTGACGGACAGTACCGTACGGCATCCGCAAAGCTGCTTGCCACGCTCATTCATACAACGCCGGGCACGCCCTTTATCTATCAGGGCGAGGAGATCGGCATGACCAACATCTGCTTTGACAAGATCGAGAATTACAACTGCTGCTACACCGTGGGAGACTATCATTCCATGGTAGAGTCCGGCGTGTCCCCCGAAGAAGCGCTGGCCATTCTCGCCCCCCGCAGCCGGGACAACGCCCGGACGCCCTATCAGTGGGACGAAAGCGAAAACGCAGGCTTCACTGCCGGGACGCCCTGGCTGAAGATAAACCCCCGCTATAAGGAAATCAATCTCGCCGCCGACCGGGAATCACCCGATTCCATCTTCGCCTACTACCAGAAGCTGATCCGCATGCGCCGGGAGCATCCTGCCATTGTGGATGGTGTTTTGGAATTTTTGCTTCCCGATCATCCCACCCTTGTGGTATATCTCAGAAAATGCGCCCAGGAAACGCTTCTCATTATCGCCAATCTGTCTGAAAAGCCTGCTCGCGCAGAGATGCCCCTCACCGTCACCGGACGGCAATGGAAAAGAGAGCTGACCAATCTCACAGACACCGCACCGTCCCTCTCCGCGATCCGGGAGATTCTCCCCTTTGAGACGGAAATTTATTCCCTCATCTGCTGACAAGCAAAAAGGAGTCTTACATGAAGCGCACGATTCTCCTTCCCCTTTCCGCCGTTCTTTTACTGACGCTTTCCGGCTGTTTCCGGGCACAGACCCTGCCGCCGGAGCTGGTGGATGAAGATACACTTCAGCAAATCCCCCCGGAGGCGCCGGCAGAGACGGCGGCAGTAATTTCCGAGACGGCAACGGAAGAAACCGCGGAAACAACGGCACCGGAGACCACCGCACCCGAAACCACCGCACCCGAAACCACCGCACCCGAAACCAC
>JAZPZY010000040.1:0-3508 GCA_045544955.1 Eubacteriales bacterium | reverse complement strand
TATAGGAATGAAAAACTCACATATATTGTGCTAATTAATATATAATTAAATGAAAATAAAAAGACAGGATACGAGTATTCCTGTCTTCTCATATGTAATGGATATTTTTTTATTTTCTCATCCGCTCCAACTCCTCATCACGCAACATTCTCTCGTTCAGTTTTTCCTGCATCCTGTCAATGAAATAGGTGCGGCTTTCGTTCTTCCGGCGTTTGATATCAGTGTAGAAGCGGTAGCAGTCTTTAGAATCAACCCCGAATATCTTATAGAGAAGTGGGGCGAGCTGTTTGAGCGGCATATTGCCGTTGTTGATGCAGCCCATCACGTCTATGCCGTAGATAAGTTCCACGAGGTCGATGGCATTGCCCGTCCATTGAAGAAGGCTGGCGGTGGTTTCTGTTGCGTTGTTGGCGGATATTAGTGGTGGCACTTGGGGCGTGGCAAGGAATTTCTGCATCTTTCTTACGAAAGACAGAGCCTTGCTGACGTAGGCGGCAATCTCTCTTTTTTCTTCTGACAGATTACGTACGGGATGGTGCTGCAACTCGATTTCGATGTAGGCAAGCGCGATGACGGTAAGGTTCATGTCCATGCCGCCGTTGCACAGTTCGATCACTTGGGTGGCGAAAGCCGTGTATGCCGTTTCCATATTGCAGTCGCCGGCTTCGTTTATCAGGCGGAAAAAGTCGGTTTCCGCCAGCAAGAAATAATTCATGGTTCTGTCAATTTTGAAAATTACACTTTGTTTTCTGCGTGCGCACATGAATATAATTGGCAAAAAACGCGGCAGAAAATAAAAAATCCAACACTCAATTTTACAAAGTGCTGGATTTCAGAGGTATAAAATTCAGTATTTTTTCACAAGGACAAATTATCTCCGACTTAAATTGTTTGTAATCGGAACATTTATTCTATTCCTGAAAATAGAAATGTATGCTTGCCGCACATTTTGGCTATCTTGCTTTTTTATCAAGGATATAGATAATGCGACATACACCGTTGGGATAGCTTTTCAAAGAGGAAAGCGTCCAGTGTTGCTCTGGCAGAGCCGACTTAAAAAAATGTCGTCCGCTTCCGGATATGAAAGGAACGGTGTATAGTATGATTTCATCCACAGCGTGCATCCGCAGCAGTCCGTTTATATAGTCTGCCGTGTCCGGTGTGGCTTCCGCGAGGTAACGGATGTTTGTGCAGTCTTTTCTCCATTCGTGCAGCATTGAAATGGAATAGTCCGGTGTCACACGGTAAAAGGCTTTCTTCCTGATTTCATCAAGACCGCAACGGTCAAGGCACAAATCCTGATGTGCTTTATCATATAACTCTGAAGAAAGACATCCGTCCATCGTCAGTACGGCGAGAATCTGAACTTTACCCATAATCGTTTCCTTTCGTTAGGCAAGGGTAAAAAAGTAGCGTGCAATTCACACTACCTTCAAGCGATGGCTCTGGTAAAGCCTTTACGGAGAGTACGTGAATGCACGCTATGCGTAAGCATAGCATAAGCATCACGCAATCGTCTCCGTAGTTCCAATTTACCAGATTTTCGCTTGAAACGCCTTGCGGTCTTATCCTATATGTTGGCGGCGAAAAGCTCCTGCCAATCGCCGTTTTTCTCAAATGTTATGCAAAGATAGCCAAATTCAGTGAATTACGGGCTATGATTGCTTGAATTTATATTTAAGTCCATACTCTTCAAGTTTGCTGTATAGTGTTGTCCTGCCTATGCCGAGCAGTTCTGCGGCGACACTCCGGTTGCCGTTTGCCTGTTTCAACGCACGCAATATCCGCTCCTTATCCTCCGCGTCATTGCGCAAGGCGAAGCTGACAGTAGAGGTCGGTTTCGTCACGGCAAGTTCCAGATGCTCTTTCATGACAACACCTTCCTGCGCCTGCAATACAGCACCCATAACTTTCTGCCGAAGTTCCCGCACGTTGCCCGGCCATGCGTGTGTCAGCAACGCTTTACGTGCTTCGGAACTGAACCCGCTCACGCTACACTCCAGCTCTCTGTTTGCCATATCACGGAAGAACTCTGCCAGCGGCATAATGTCTTCTTGACAGTCACGCAACGGAGGAACGGTTATCCCGAAGTCGTGCAGGCGGTACAGAAGATCCTGCCGAAAACGCTTTTCATTCACCGATACCTCCAAATCTTCATTGGTAGCAGCGATGATGCGGACATTGAAATTCCGGTCTGCCTTGTCTCCGACCGGGCGATACCGCCTCTCCTGTATGGCACGGAGCAACATCTGTTGGGTTTCCAACGCGAGGTTTCCTACCTCGTCCAGAAACAACGTGCCGCCTTCCGCCTCATGGAAATATCCTTTCTTGGCATTGTCCGCACCTGTAAATGCACCTTTGACGTGTCCGAAGAAAGCCGACGGTGCAAGCTCTTTGGAGAGTGAACCGCAGTCCACCGCCACAAATGGCTTGCCTGCACGTTTGCTCTTGTCATGCAACAGGTGGGCAATATGCTCCTTGCCCGTGCCGTTCTCACCAAATATCATCACGCTCATATCGGTGGCGGCTACCAGCCTTATGCGGTGCATGATTTTCTGAAAGGCGGAACCTTCACGGGCGAATATAGGCATACGGCGTTGTCCTGCCTGACGTTCTTTCAGTATGGAACGGATCAGGGGGACAAGTTTATCCTCCACAAGCTGTTTGGGAATATAGTCTATCGAGCCGAGTTTCATGCTTTCCACGGCGGTATTAACTTCGGCGTAGTCGGTCATAATGATGAAGGGCTGCATCTTTCCCTCCTTTCGCATCCAGCACAAAAGGTCTATGCCACTGCCGTCAGGCAGACGCAGGTCGGCAACCACGATATCATTATCTGTTGCCTGTTGCAGATGTTTCTTCGCGGTTGAGAGGTGGTAAGCCTTCATATTGCGGTAGCCCTCCCGTGACAGCATATTGCAGACATATTCGCAATACACGATGTTGTCTTCCACCACAATTATTTTTGTCTTATTCATCTTCGTATTTTCTCCTTTCCTCTTCTGCCAACCGTATTATTTCCACTCCCTTATCCAGCACGGCAGTCACGGCATGGCTTAACGCTTCACCATCCGGGAGAGCATCGCCACGAAGCAATCCGTAAAGTACATTCAGCGGTTGGTCGGCACGGAGCACCTCCCACGAACTGCGCAGGTGGTGGATCAGGGAATCCAGCTTTTGCAGGTCTTTTTCTTTTGCTGCATCCCGTACCGCCTGCATTTCCTTTTCTGTTTCAGTTATCAACTTTTCCAGCATGACGGCTTCATTGCCATAGGACAATAAGGCGGAAAAGTCCGGTTTCCCGTCCGGTGTCGCTTTTATGGCACACCTGTCGGAAACCTCCATCAGTTCCGATATGGAGAACGGTTTGAACAGGCATCCGGCAAAGCCTTTTGCCAATAGTTCCCCTTTGTTACAACTGCCCGAAGCGGTTGCCACAACCACCGGGATTGTTGGTGAATTGCCCACGTTGGACGAACGCAACAGTTCCAGCAATTCGAAACCGTTT
>JAZPZY010000039.1:0-4850 GCA_045544955.1 Eubacteriales bacterium | reverse complement strand
GCAGATATGAAAGCAATTCCTTTGTATGAAAGAGTGGGTTTCCATACTTCATCAACAATTATGTACATAGACCTTTAAATTCAAATTGATTTGACAATAAGACAAATTCCAATTTATCGTTCTGTTTTTTGATTGCAGTCTAAGGGAACTAAAAAAGTAATTGGGAGAATAAAAAAGGCTGCTGCAGCTCTGCAGCAACCTTTTTTCATATTAACCCAGCAGTTCTTCCAGTTCTTTCAGCGTTTCGTCGAATACCTTCAGGGCGTTTGCTACCGTGTCGGGCTTCGTCAGATCCACGCCGGCGATCTTCAGCTCCGAGAGCGGGTAGTCACTGCCGCCGGTGGAGAGGAAGTTGAGGTAATCGGAGGCGTCGCCCGTCTCAAGAATGCGGTTGGCAATGGCAACCGCAGAGCAGAAGCCGGTGGCGTACTGATATACGTAGAAAGCGTTGTAGAAGTGGGGGATCCGTGCCCATTCAATGTCGTGCAGTTCACCCACGTCAGCACCTTCGTAGTACATAAGATTCAATTCTCTGTACATGCCGTTCAGAAGCTCGGCGGTCAGGGGCTGACCGGCCATATAGGCGTCGTGTGCTTTGCGCTCAAACTCGGCAAACAGCGTCTGCCGGAAGACGGTGGTGCGGAATTCTTCCAGGAAGTGGTTCAGAATGTAGGCACGGCGTTTCTTGTCCGTTTCCGCGCGCAGCAGATATTTGGTCAGAAGCACTTCGTTTACCGTAGAGGCCACCTCGGCCACCAGGATCTTGTATCTGTGGTTGGCAAAATCCTGCTTTTCCGAGGAGAGATAGGAGTGCATGGCGTGACCCAGTTCGTGTGCCAGGGTGTACGCATCCTGCAGGGTATCCGTGTAGTTCAAAAGAACGTAGGGGTGTACGCCGTGCACGCCGCAGGAGAAGGCACCGGTGGTCTTGCCCTTGTTTTCATATACGTCCATCCAGTGATTCTTTTCCGCCATATCGAGCAGTTCCTGGTAACGGGCACCCAGCGGAGCCGTTGCCTTGCGGACAAGAGCCATGCCTTCTTCAAAGGTGGCCGGGTATTCCACGTCCTCTACCATGGGGCAGTACAGATCGTACATGCCCAGCGAATCCAGCCCCAGAATCTTCTTGCGGAGAGAAAGATACCGCTTCATGATGGGCAGACCTCCGTGGATGGCTTCGGTAAGGCTGTCGTATACGCTGACCGGCACGTTGCTGTGGAATAGCGCCGCTTCGCAGGCAGAGCCGTATCCGCGCACCTTGGCGTAGAACGTATCAAATTTCACCGATCCTGCGTACAGGGCAGAGAGTGTGTTGATATATTTTCCGAATTCCTTGAAATAGGTTTCATAGGCTTCTTTGCGGACCTTGGGATCCCGGCTGTGCAGATACACGCCGTAGGTGCCGTGGGTAAGCGGAACCTCCTTGCCGTTTTCATCGTGAACCGCAGGGAAGGTCATATCTACGCTTTCCAGCATATCAAAAGCGGTGCGGGGCGTGCCGGCGGCGTCGCCCAGCATGGCCAGCATCTGCTCTTTTTCTGCATCCAGAATATGTGCCGCACCGCGGACCGTGTCTTCGATCATGTGGCGGTATCCCTTCAGCAGATCCATCTGCAGCCATGCGGCCAGCGTATCCTTATCAATGCTGAGCAGCTCCGGATCGAGAAATGCGGTGGCTGCCTGCATAGCCATGCCAAGCTGAACGGCACGTCCCTCCATGGTCTGATGTTTGGGATCGCCGTTGTCACTGCTTTTGTGCAGAAAGGCGTACAGGGAAACCAGCTGTGCCTTCTCGGCGGCGGCGTACACCTTGTCCAGCGCATCCTTCAGAGACTGGGCAGATTTTCCCAGCGTGCCGGGCAGGGAAGAAAGACCTTCCACCGCAGACTGTGCCTCGGAGTAGGCTGCTTCCCACGCCTCGTAAGAGGGATAGATATGGGTGAAATCCCACTGGAAAGCGGGATCCATCTCGTGACGTGCTTTACATTCCATAGTAATAGATTCTCCTTTATGCTGTTTTGATCTTTCAAGACAGACCGATTATTTCTACAATTTAATTATATGGCAAATCTTCGTCCTGTCAACTCATTTTTTCATTTTTCAGTAAAAATTTGCATAAATGTTGCAACTTGAGGCAAAACGATTGCATTTTCGGTTTTCTTGTGATAAGATATACCCATACCGTGCTAAATGATAAAAGGAGTCTTCAGTTATGATGAAAATCGATGCACACAACCATCCGGATTTCTGCGGATTTGATGCCGTGCGGCATATCCGCAATATGGATCAGAACGGCATTGCCAAAACCTGGCTTCTGTCCTGGGAAACCCCGGAGAACGAATACCGGCCGGAATCCAGAAGCTGCCTTGTTGCACCCGGCCAGGCAGGACCGGTGCCTTTTTCCCGTTGCCTGGACTACGTGCGATATGCACCCGACCGCTTTATTCTCGGCTATGCCCCCAACCCCTGCGACCCAGACGCCATTACCAAAATGAAAATGGCGATTGATACGTTCCGCGTGCAGGTATGCGGTGAGGTAAAGCTCCGCATTACCTACGATAATCCCGATGCGGTGGATCTGTTCCGTTTCTGCGGAGAGAGAGGATTGCCCGTAACGCTGCACTTTGATTATCCCTATCGCCGTCCCGGTGCACGTACCTGGTGGTACGGCGGTACCATCGACAACTTTGAAAATCTTTTGAAGCAGTGCCCGGAGACCAACTTCCTCGGTCACGCACCCGGCTTCTGGTGCCATATCTCCAATGATAATCTGGGGGAGACCACCAGTTATCCGAAAGCCCCGGTGATTCCCGGCGGACGGATCGAAAAGATGCTGGAGAAGTACGAAAACCTCTATCTGGATTGCTCCGCCGGCTCCTGCCTCAATGCACTTCAGCGGGATCCCGCGTATACGAAAAAACTGATGCTGGCCCATCCGGACCGTTTCGTGTATGCCCGTGACGATTTTGACAATCATCTGGCAGAGTTTGTTGACACCCTTGGTATGCCGGAAGATTTCCTTGAGAAATTCTATCACGAAAACGCAGAACGTCTGCTGCCGGAGATCAAAGAGCCGGTACGGGGCTGACGCCTTGCCGCACTTTCCATATAACAGGAGGAAACATAGCATGATTAAGATCGACGCACATAACCATCCGGATTTCTCCGGATTTGATGCGGAACGCCACGTCCGCAATATGGATGAATTGGGCATTGCCAAAACGTGGCTTTTGGCACTGGAAGCACCGCCGGATGACTACCGTCCGGTATCTAACAGCTGTCTTGTAGCACCTGGTCAGCAGGGACCGATCCCGCTTTCCCGCTGCCTTGAATACTGGCGTTACGCCCCGGATCGGTTTATTCTGGGCTATTGTCCCGATCCCCGGCTGCCCGATGCCATTACCAGAATGAAAATGGCCATCGATACGTTCCGCGTGCAGGTGTGCGGCGAGGTAAAGCACCGTATTACCTACGATAATCCCGATGCAGTGGATCTGTTCCGCTTCTGCGGTGAGCGGGGCGTACCGGTCGTTTTGCACTTTGATCTGGCGTACCGACGCCCGGGTACACGCACCTGGTGGTACGGCGGCAACATCGATAACTTTGAGAATCTGCTCCGCCAGTGCCCGGAGACAAACTTCCTCGGTCACGCCCCCGGCTTCTGGTGCCACATCTCCAACGATAATCTGGGCGAGACTACCAGCTATCCCAAAGCCCCGGTGATCCCCGGCGGACGTATCGAAAAGATGCTGGAGAAGTACGAAAATCTGTATTTGGACTGCTCCGCCGGTTCCTGCCTTAACGCACTGCAGCGGGATCCCGAGTACACGAAAAAACTGATGCTGCAGTATCCCGACCGTTTCCTCTTTGGACGGGATGATTTTGATAATAATCTGGTGGAGTTTATGGATACGCTCGGTATGCCCGAGGATTTCCTTGAGAAATTCTATCACGAAAACGCAGAACGCCTGCTGCCGGAGATCAAAGAGCCGGTGCGAGGCTGATAAATAATATTTCATCCGTAAAGGAGAACAATCATGCATATTTTGTTTCAGGGTGACTCCATCACCGATGCCGGCCGCGGCAGAGAAGATTTCAGCGTGATGGGTACGGGATACCCTCATCTGGTGAAGTCTTTGCTGAATGCCAGAGAGCCTGAGAAGTACGCCTTTTCCAACCGGGGCATCAGCGGCAACCGTATCGTGGATCTGTATGCCCGGATCAAGGCGGATATTATTAACCTCCGCCCCGATTTCATGAGCATTCTCGTCGGAGTAAACGACGTATGGCACGAGCTGGCTCATAAGAACGGTGTTTCTGCACAAAAGTTTGAGAAGATCTATTCCATGCTGATCGAAGAGGTCAAAGCAGAACTGCCGGATCTCCGCATCGTGATTATGGAGCCCTTTGTGCTTCCCAGTGATCGTACGGCCGGTACGACGGAGGATGGTAGGGATAAGTATGAGATCTTCCGCGGTGAAACGGAACTGCGTGCCGCAGCCGCCCGCCGCGTGGCAGAAAAGTTCGGACTGGAGTTTCTGCCCTTGCAGAAGATGTTTGACGAGGCTGCCGAGACCGCACCGCCCACGTATTGGCTGAAAGACGGTGTGCATCCGTCAGAGGCCGGCCATCAGAAGATTGCCGACGCATGGATCCGTGCCTTCGACAAAAAATAATCGTATAAAAAACGCACCGCATATGGCGGTGCGTTTTTATTGTATTATGAAAACCCCGCCATAGTGGCGGGGTTCAAAAGAGGCTATAGCCGGTGAGCAGAAAGCAAATAAAAATTCAGCGTAGAATGATCTTGTGTCAAAGGCTCCCTTGTGTAAAGGGAGCTGTCAGCGAAG
>JAZPZY010000038.1:0-19377 GCA_045544955.1 Eubacteriales bacterium | reverse complement strand
TCGAACCCTCGTGTGGTTGCCCACAAACTGATTTCGAGTCAGCCCCGTTATGACCGCTTCGATATCTCTCCATCTATTTTCACTCACAAAGTGAGATGAAAGCAATATTAAGTTTTATTAGAATTCGTATTAGAACTGAGAATTTCCGGAGAATCGGGAAGTCGCAAAATCAGCGATTATCTCGCGTTTTCGCCGTTTATCTCACGTTTTCATCGATGAGGCATCCGAATGACCGACAACATTTCGAGTCAGCCCCGTTATGACCACTTCGATATCTCTCCATCTATGTTAACCCCGTTTTGGAGTATAACGACTATTCAATTTTTCATCGAACGGGGCGCCCCGTTATGTCCTGTTGCGGTACCCGAAATTTTTCGCTCGCTTGTCGCTTCGCAAAATTTCGACCGCGGCCACTCCTTTTTGCTCCCTTCATCCGCCACCGGCGGCGGTCGCAAACGTCCCCACTTCGATATCTCTCCGTATTAAGTTAAGTTTGAATTTTGCACGGCTTTTGCAAGGCCGAAGTTCAAATGCTGTCATCCAAAATTCAAGAAAAATGAATGCATTTCGACGCCAAGTGCAAGCACTTGCGTCAGAGATAATCGACGAAAACGCGAGCTTTCACATATTCGCGAGTGACGAGGTCGTTTACATTTCGATCAGCCCCGTTATGTCCTGCCCGAGTACCCGAAATTTTTCGCTCGCTGTTCGCTTCGCAAAATTTCGACCGCTGCCACTCCTTTTTGCTCCCTTCATCCGCCACCGGCGGCGGTCGCAAACGTCCCCGCTTCGATATCCCTGCGTATACTGCCTGCGGATATTCTCTCACAGGCAGATCTTATTATAGCATATCTATACGAAAAATGCAAGGGGTAATGAAAAACAAGGATCAATTTTCGCCGGCACCCTGCTTGTTTTCTTCTGCCAGTCCCTGCAATTCCTGCACAAACGTCTCCACGTCCTTGAACTCCCGATACACGGAAGCAAAGCGAACGTACGCCACGCCGTCCCGTGCTTTCAGTTTCCGCATGGCAAGCTCACCGATCTCTTTGGACGTGATCTCCCGGCGGAGAGAGTTCATGATCTCCATTTCGATCTCGCCGGCAATGGTTTCTGCATCAACCGGACGCTTCTGACACGCCTTGAGCAGACCGCCGAGAAGCTTGCTCTTATCAAAATACTCTTTCGTGCCGTCTTTTTTTACAATTACAGGCTGAAAAGCCTCAATGATCTCATAGGTCGTAAACCGCTTCTGACAACTTTGACATTCACGGCGGCGGCGGATGCTGTTGCTGTCCTCCACTGGACGGGAGTCAATTACTTTACTATCGGCAAAACCGCAAATAGGGCATTTCATAGAGGCGTGTTTATCCTTTCCTATGCGTCAAAACTCTTTTCCCGGTATTATATCATAAAGCTGCGGATTTGTCAATAATATCCGCTGCGGAATTATCCCGTTTATGAAGGGGAAACAAGGCTGCAAAGACAAAAAATCAAATACAGTATTTTCGGATAAGAAAAAAATGAAAAATGCCGCTTGCCTTGCTGTGTGCTTTGTGATATAATGAAGCAAACGGCGGATGTCCCGCTTATAACAAAAGGAGTATCGTTATGATCTCGTGTACGGAATTTATCCCTATGTACAGTGAATTTTTCAAATTTCTCGAAAAGCAGGGCGGCTATGACGAGGTACTGAAATACTGGTATCACATCTCGGACACCAGCCTGGGCGATGAAACCAACCCGCACAGTATGGTATCCTTCATCAAGCAGTACGGCGGCTTTGACGGTGCCCGGAAATACTGGGGACACACCACAACGGAAGAGGCCTGCGATATTTACGCCGTGCTGGATCCGGTACAGCGCTATTCCTATTCCCATATGCGTTACTGTCCTTCACGGGGCATGCTGAACGACATGAAGCATCTGGAGCCCTATCACAACTACTGCGAGCACTGCAAGATCATTTACAGCCGCGTTCTGGAAAAGTACGGCGTAACCTACGAACGGGATCACTCCATGGTCCATAACGCCGAGTGCACTTCTCTTCTCTACGAAACCGGAAACCGTCCCACCGGTGACTACACCCAGCCGGGCGGCAGCCGGATCGTCAGCGACGTAAAGCGGGAGGGTGCCAAGTACCTCCACCGTGACTTCCATCTGCTGGGCGACAACGCCCTGAAGTACTGTGCCGACACCTACGGCGAGGAGCAGGTTCCCGCATTCATGAAGGATTTCACCGTAGCGTACTATTCTCCCCTGATCGGCGAGATCAAAGAGGGCGGCCTTGCCGTGCTGAAAAACTGGATCGAATCGATCTATGAAAAAGAGGAAGCCAGCGACGTTCTGCACACGGAGCTGAAGGATGGCACGCTCACCGTAAAGATCGACTACTGCCCGGTCATCAAGTATATGCGTTCCCTCAATCAGGAGCCCAGCAAGTACTACATTGAGGAAACGAGAACGCACTACGCCGCACTGGCAGAGGCAAGCGGCCTTGATTTCGTGCTGGATTATTACAACGAGGACGGCGGCACCCAGCTCCGCTTCTCCCTCCGCTGATTCACGTGAGGATACAAAACGATATGAACGTACAGAACATTCAGGATAAAAGAGGAATTATTGACCGCGGCCAGTACGACGTGGCGGTAGTAGGCGGCGGTATCGCCGGCGTGGCGGCAGCCGTTGCGGCTGCACGGGGCGGTGCAAAGACGATCATCATCGAAAAGGCCGTTGCCTTCGGCGGGCTGGCTACCCTCGGTCTCGTCTCCTGGTACGAGCCGCTGTGCGATCACCTGGGTAAGCAGATGACCGCCGGTATCCCGGAAGAGCTTCTGCAGCTTTCCATTCAGTACGGCTTTGACACGCTGAGCGATGAATGGAAAAACGGAAGCCGCCCCAAAGAGAAGACCGCCAACAACTGCTACGCCACCTTCTTCAGCCCCTCCATCTTCATGCTGGCGCTGGATAAATATCTGGAAGATAACGGCGTTTTTATCCGTGTGGACACGATGGCCACCTTCCCCGTGATGGAAGAGAACGTGTGCCGGGGCGTAGTGGTGGAAAGCAAAAGCGGCCGGGAATTCTTTGGTGCCAAAGTGGTGATCGACGCCACCGGTGACGCTTCCGTTATGGACGGAGCAGGCGTTCCCTGCGTCGTTGGTGAAAACTTCTTCACCTCTCTCGCCCAGGGATTCACCTACGAACGGGCACAAAAGTACGTGGAAGATAAAGACGCCAATCATATGTCCATGTGGATCCATGCAGGCAGTAATCTGAACGGTGTCGGACAGGAAGGACACAAAATGTACCGGGGCACGGATGCGGACGAGATCACCGAATTTCTTTTGAAAACCCGGCGTGCCACCTTTGACAAAATCAAGGATCAGGACAAAAACGCCCGTGACATATCCCGTATTCCCATGATGCCCGATTTCCGCACCATCCGCCATATCGTGGGTGAGTACGAATTTTCCGGCAGCGACGTACGGGTGCATTTTGAAGATACCGTGGGCAGCTGCAACGATTTCCGCACGAAAGACAGGCACTACCACATTCCCTACCGCTGCATGTATAACAAAGGATTCAAAAACCTGCTGGCGGCCGGACGCATCGTCTGTTGTGACAGAGAGGGCTGGGAGATCACCCGGGTGATCCCGGTAGCCGCCCTCACCGGTGAAGCCGCCGGCACCGCCGCCGCCATGGCCGTCCGGGAAAACAAAGCTGTCTTTGACATCGATGTGAAGGAGTTTCAGAAAACACTCCAAAACAACGGCGTTTTGTTCGTGGACTGATTCACAGAGAGAATACGAATCTTTTGTAAATTTCCGCCCGCAGCCCTTGCTATTTTCACAAAGGAATGATACAATTACAGTACCACCGCACTGCTTTTCCGGTGCGGTGGTGTATTTTTTCACATGGAGGACGAAATGGCAGACGACAAGAACAACCAGCAGCAAAACGATATTCCCGAATCGGTGGCGGCACGCCGTCTCCGGGTACTGGGCGGTGGCACCGCTACATCCAATGACACGCCGGTCCGCGGGAACTTCTGGGAAAACTTCTGGTATCATAATAAATGGAAAACCATCATCGCCGCCGCTTCCCTTTTCCTTCTTCTGATCTGCATCATGCAGATGTGCACCCAAAACTCCTATGACGTCTATCTCATGTATGCCGGGCCCGGCCAACTGACTGTGAACGAAACGCGAGAGGCACAGAACGCCCTGAAACAGCTCATGCCGGATTACAACGGGGATGGTACCCGGGGCGTGATGCTGACGGTGTTTAACTATCTGAACCCCGTGGAGATCGCCGCCCGCAAGGAGCAGGTGGAAAAAGAAGGCCTCGAGTTTGCCTTCAACTACACAGAAAACGCCTCCACACTGGAACGGTTTGAGATGGAAGTGGTGGCCGGCGAATCGGTGATCTATCTGCTCTCGCCCGGCCTGTACGCCAGCGTAAAGACTGCCGGCGGTCTGATTCCCCTTTCGGAAATTCTGGAGGAGATCCCGGCCGGTGCCGTGGACGAGTACGGCATCCGCCTTGCCGATACGGATTTTTATAAAGCCGTCTCCGTGCTTCAGTATCTGCCTGAGGACACTGTGCTCTGTATCCGCCGCACCTCCACCATGTCCGTATTCAAAAACAAAAAGAAAGTGGAAGAACGCCACGCATGGCACGTGGATCTGTTCCGCCAGATCCTTCTCTTTGAAATGGAGCCTGCTGAAACGGAAACCGCTGAATAAACCTGACGCCCGCGGCGCAGTGGCCCGGGGGTGTTTTTGGAAAATCCGCCTGTTTTCTGTAGACGAACGCACGCCCTTATGGTATAATGGTAAAAAACGAAAAAGCGAGAATCACCATGAGAATACTTATCATCCGGCACGCAGAGCCGGACTATCCAAACAATACCCTCACCGAAAAAGGATTCCGGGAAGCGGAGCTTCTTTCCCACCGTCTTATCCATCGAAACATCCGGGATATTTACGCCTCTCCCCTGCCCCGTGCCGTTCTTACCGCAGAACCTACGGCAAAAAAAATGGACAAATCCATCACCACCTTCGACTGGCTGCAGGAGTTCCGGGGCCGGCTCACCGATATGCGTGGGGAGGATCACATCTCCTGGGACATCCGGCCGAGAGAATGGACAAGTGTTCCGGAAGCCTTCGACGTGAACCGCTGGACATCCGGCAAAATGTATGATACCGGCACTACCCGCAGGGAATACGAAACGGTAACGGCAGAATTCGACCGTCTGCTTGCCGGCTACGGCTATCACAGAGACAACGTGGTGTATACATGCAAGGAAAACCCGGATTTCACCATCGCCATCTTCTGCCACTTTGCCCTGGGTATGGTACTTTCCTCACATCTGACCGGCATCTCCCCGGTGCTTCTGTGGCAGTCCATGTTCCTGCCCCCCTCCTCCGTTACGGAATTTATCACAGAAGAGAGGGTAAAAGGCGAGGTGGTATTCAAATGCCTGCAAATGGGTGACACCTCCCATCTGTATGCGGGCGGCGATGCGGTCTCTCCCTCCGGTTTGTTCCCCGAATTTTTTGCCGGCGAAAACGCACGGACGCAGGTCGGATACAAACGGACGGACGAATCTGCCGCCAAAGCGGCGGACGAACAGCAGGTATAAACAAAAAGAGACTGCTGTACCATAGTACAGCAGTCTCTTTCGTTTGCTTTCTTACTTCTTAAGCGAATCGCGGATCTCGCGGAGCAGGGAGAGTTCCTCGGCGCGCTCATCGGCGATCTTCTTGGCAGCGGCGGCAGCTTCCGCAGCGGCGGCATCTGCCTTTGCCTTGGCATCGGCATCCGCCTGAGCCTTTGCTTCAGCGGCTTTTTTCTCCTCTTCCTCGTTCATACGTGCTTTGGCCTTCATGATAATACGAAGAACAACGAAAATGCTGAATGCAATAACAAGGAAATCCAGAATCATCTGAATAAAGTTACCGTAGCGAACGGCAACCTCTGCCTGTGCCACAGTCGTTTCCGTAGCCTCTATCGCTTCCTTGATCACCCATTTCCAGTCACTTACGTCCAAACCACCCACAACCAGACTGATCAGCGGCATGATAATGTCATTGACCAGACTGGACGTGATCTTACCGAACGCACCGCCGATCACAACGCCGACGGACAAGTCGATAATATTGCCTTTGGTGATAAACTTTTTGAAATCTGCCCAGAACGTGCTTTTCATTTTATTTCTCCTTATTTATGAATTGTGCTGTTTGTACTGTCAATATTATACCGCCGTCCGTGTGAAATCGCAAGTATTTTTTGCATTTTTTCAATAAAAATCCAAATTTTATTCTACCGGGAGGCACGCCGTGCTTTTTCTCAAAAAACGACAGGCAAAAAAAGAACTGGAAACACTGCTTTTTGAAATGCAGCAGTATCTCGCCAACAATTATAAGGATCTGGCACACGAATGCCGGGAAAAGCTGGGGCAACGCACGGAGGAGCTGGTGAAAGCCGGACTGATCGATGAAAAAACGGCACGGAAATACCGGCAGATCTACACGGAATACACTGCACGGCTCCACGGCTACGGGCACTGATACAAAAATTTCCGAAGAATCTGAAAATTCGCTCTTGACATTCATCCCCGCTTATAGTATAATATGATGGCGACAAAAAGAGCGTACGCTACTGTGGCTCAGTTGGTAGAGCAGCTGATTCGTAATCAGCAGGTCGCCGGTTCGAGTCCGGCCAGTAGCTCCAAAAACAGCGGTTTCCAAACGGAAGCCGCTGTTTTTTATATCTCACACAAGCCTTACAATCGCCTGTACCACCAGCAAAACGGCTGCGATGACTAAAAACTTGCTCACCAGTTTCCTTCCATTTTTCACCGCAAGAGCCGCTCCCAGGTATCCTCCGCATATGTTAGCAACAGCAGCCGGAATCGCTATGGTGTAAAGAATATTTCCGCTTGCCATGTATTTTATCGCGGCAATAAAATTGGACACCACAATCAATACTTTGCCGTTGCCTGATGCGGTACGGATGTCGTATTTGAAAATTATACAGAACAACATCAGTGCAACAGTACCGCCGCCTGGACCGAAAAATCCATCGTACAGGCCAAGAAGCAGTCCGATTCCCAGCAACATCCATACGTTCTGAAAGGACAGTTCTGCACGAATCTTATCCCCGGACGGAATCACGCGCATGAACAAAGTCAGTACGATAATAAAGCACATGGCCCCCACGATGATCCAGCTTTTGTATATGTCAGGAAGGTGAAGCATGATCTCCGTGGAAACAAAAGATGCCGTCACGGCGGTACACGAAGAAATAAGTGCCGCTTTCACATCCACGTAGCGACTTTTCCAATACCGTACCAAGGCAGAAAACGTGCCGAGGCAGCTTTGCAGTTTATTACATCCGTACGACATATTGAGGGGCATGCCCGTCATAATATAGGTCGGAAGTGCAATAATACCGCCGCCGCCCGCAATCGCATCAATGAAGCCTGCCAAAAACAAAAGCGGGCAGATAATCAAAAGATCCCAAAGTAAATTCAAAATATTCACCTCCGCCCCTTGATTATATCACAGCAAAGTGCTATAATCAAATACATATATTTGTATATTAAATATAAAAATTATTTATAAAAGGAGGCCGGTGTATGTTTCAGAAAATGGATTACATCTACATGATCTACAAGGAGCAGAGTTTTACCAAAGCGGCGGAAAAGCTGTATGTGTCTCAGCCGTGTCTGAGTGCCGCGGTGAAAAAAATCGAGAATGAAATCGGGGCACCGCTGTTCACCCGCCATCACGCCGCGGTCCTTCCTACGAAAATCGGCCTGGAGTACATTGCAGCGGCAGAAGAAATCATGAATGCCTCCCAGCGGTTTACCGCCAAGGTACACGCCATGCGCGAGATGGAATTCGGAAGCATCCACGTGGGCGGATCCAACTACGTTTCTTCCTATATTCTCCCCGCACTCGTCAGTCACTTTTCCAAACGGTATCCCAAAATCGATATTACGCTGACGGAAACCAGTTCAGTAGAACTGGAAAAGAAGCTGTCATCCGATGAACTGGATCTGATTATCGACAGCTTTGACGAGGAACAGTTTCTGCCGGAAAGCGTACCGCTTCTGCACGAAAAAATCCTTCTGGCAGTACCTGCCGCAAGTCCCTGCAACGAATCCCTGCAGTCATACAAAATTCTGCCGGAGAATATTTTCAACGCGGATTTTCCGCTTTCGTCTGTTCCCAGTGTCCCCATCGACGTCTTCCGTGAGGAAAACTTCATCCTTCTCAAAAGCGGAAACAATATGTATAAACAAGCCATGCGTGTGTTCAGATCCGCGTCCTTCTCTCCACGCGTGGTTTTCCGGCTGGATCAGCTAAGCACCTCTTACCGCCTCACCGCCGCCGGCAACGGTGTCTCCTTCGTCACGGATACGATCTTTAAATACCACCGCTTTGACGACCCCGTATGCCTTTATAATCTGCCGGAAAACCCTGAACGAACTCTATTTGCCATAGGCAGAAAAAACTGTGCCGCCTCTCCTGCCATTGTTCGCTTTATAGAAGCAGCACAGCAATTCCTGGCGAAAGAATAAAAAGAGAGATTCACTCCGAATCTCTCTTTTTATTCTTTCATCCGTCTTTCCCGGCATCTCTCCTGCCCTATTCTGAGAAGATCTTCACAAAAACGAAGTCTCTCCGGGGACGGATCGCTGTTGTCAATACGTACCGTTCCCGGGGCTTCCGCATCGGTACAGGTACCGTGCAGCCGAAGCTGATGCTGTACTTCTCTCGCCGTACCCGGCCCGCCGTCAAAAATCACGGCACCGCCTGACGCCGCCTCTACAGCTTCCCGCACGAACGGATAGTGGGTACATCCAAGCACCACCGCATCCGCCGGATGCTCCTTATACGGACGGAAAATCTCGGCAAGATACGCCTCCAGCTCCGGCCCTTCCAAAACGCCCGATTCGATCATACGGGCAAGACGGGGACACGGAACCGGCACGATCTCCGCCCCATGGGCATGGTTTGCCATCAATGATTGAAATTTGGCAGACGCCAAAGTTACCGGCGTAGCCAAAACGAGAATACGCCCGCCTGGAAACGATTCCGCAGCCGGCTTGATAGCCGGCTCCATGCCGATGATGGGGATACCGGCGTATTTTTCCCGAAGGTAGGAAATGGCGGCACCGGTAGCCGTATTGCAGGCGATCACCACCGCTTTGGCACCGCGGCGGATCAGATTGCCCACGTGTTCGTCCGTGAACGCACGCACCTCGTCTCCGGGGCGTGAACCGTAGGGTGCTCGCAGCGAGTCACCGAAATAGAGATAGGATTCCCGGGGCATACGGGTGGTTAATTCCGCAAGCACGCTGATTCCGCCCACGCCGGAATCAAAAACGGCGATGGGCCGCCGATCGAATTTTTCCGTCATTCCGCTCACTGAGTTCCCTCCCTTTGTTTTCCGCAGGATCCATACCAGTATTTTAGCATATTACGTGCCGGTATGCAAGGGGGATTTGCAAATCCTCTTTTTGAACAGGATGTAAAAATCCGAAAAACTCCGCCCATCTATTGTTTTTCGCGCAAAAATGTGGTATGATAGTGTGTAATATGCTTTTTTTGCATAACACGAAACGGAAAGGAGTCACTTCCGCCCTGCCCCGTCGGCGGAAACGGACAACGATATGAAACAACGCCTTCTTTCAAGAATTGCCGCCATGGCACTGACGCTCTGCATGCTTTTTGCTTTTGCGTCGATTCTGGCAGTGCCGGCATCCGCCGCCGTTAAAATCACGGAAACAGTGAATCTCTCCCTGCCGAAGCGGAACATGAGCGGCCACGGCTACTACTGGGACAACCGGCAAAAAACGCTGACGTTGGACGGCCTCAACATTGACACTGCCAACGAATACGGCATGAAAGTCACCGGCGGTGCCACGATTATTCTGAAAGGTAAAAACTACATAAAGGCTTCGAAGGCCGCTTTAGCCATTGCGGGCACGGTTACATTCAAGGGTAACGGTTCCCTCACTCTCGTCTCCGACGATATGGGCATCTACTGCTACTCCACCGATGACAGCACCACCATCCGCTTTATGTCCGGTACGTACAACGTCACCGCCGGCGGAAACGGTGTGCACAGCACCCACACCACGCTCTCCTTCATCGACGGCGTATGGGACGTTGCAACGGAGAATCCCGAAGCCTACGCCATAAACGGCCGCACGCTCAAGCTGTACGGCGGTAAAATGACACTGCGCGGCGCGGTTCACGCCGCACTGGATCTGGACGTACAGGCACTTTCCCTCTCCGTTACGGCAGAAAAGCCGGCCCTTACCGCCGATAAGACACTCATCATCAAGGACGTAGCCGTCTCCGCAGGTGCCTCGGCAGACGCACTGACCGACACGGCAGAATACGCCGGTGAAAACTGCGTCCGCATGAAATCCGTCCGCAAAGACACACGCACCAGCATCTTCTTCGGCGAAAACGTGCCGCGCATCGCCGACTACGGTGCACTGGTTTTGTTCCTTGCACTGACGGCCGCAGGCATCGGTGTGCCCTTCCTTCGCACCAGACAGAAAACCAAACGGGCGCTGGCAGCTGCCGCCGAAGCCGAAGCGGAAGAGGAAGCGAAACGGAAGGAAGCAAAAAGGCAGAACCGTTGACCAACTGTCGCACAGTCAACCGCAAAATACAGGGGATACCGCAAGGATCCCCTTTCTTTAAGACATCACAACACGGACGGTAAACTATGAATCGATCGCCTCGTTATCCCACACAAACGGAATACAAAAGGCAAAACACTTCCCATCCGCAGACACCGCACAGTTCTCGTCCGATCAGAAACGGAGCGTCTGCTCCCGTGGGACGGCAATATCCACCGGCTGTACAAAACCAGGGACAGCACGTTCCCATGCGTCCGCCCCTTCAAACGGTACGCCCGAACACCTCTGCTCCACAGGGGCATCCGGCTCGTCCTCGCCCACCGCAGGAAGCAGCAAGGGCAGAGGCTCGCCGCCGAGCCATGATTGCCGCAAAACGGAAAGCAGAGCAGCGTGCCCGGCGCATCCGCATGATCTGCGCCGTATGCTTTGGTTTGATCGTTCTGACGCTGACCGTGCTCTGTATCCGTGCCTGCACCCGGGATGAATCCGTACCGGCGTCTGCTCTACCTGTGACGGATACCGGCGAAGCCACCACCACACCGGCGACGGAGCCGCCGGTCACTGAGCCGACGGTGACGCTCCCCAGTGTACAGCGGCCGAAAAAATGTGCTGCCACCGTTACCCTGACCGATCAGATCGACAGCACCTACGGAGTTCTCATTTCGCTGAAGGATATGAATATCCTGGCAGAGAAATCGGCAAACACCAAAATGTATCCTGCCTCCATGACGAAGGTAATGTCCCTGATCGTGGCGTACGAGCATCTGGAAAATCTTACGGATACGGTAACCGTTACCAGCACCCTCATTGATCCCCTGTACCGTGCAGGTGCTTCCCTTGCCGGGTTTGCCCCCGGTGAAACCGTTACGGTTCTGGATCTTTTATACGGCATGGTTCTGCCCTCCGGTGCGGAAGCATCGGCGGCACTGGCTGAATATATTGCCGGCAGTGAGGAGAATTTCGCCCTCCTGATGAACGAAAAGGCCGCAGAGATGGGGCTGACCTCCACGCATTTCACCAACTGCACCGGATTGCACGACGATAACCACTACTCCACCGCCGTGGAGATGGCAATGATCCTTGCATACGCTATGAAGCACGAGGTATGTGCCGAAATTCTCTCCACCCACAAATACACCACAACCCCCACCGAAAAGCATCCCGAGGGAGTTTTGCTGGAATCCACCATGCTCTCCCGGATGTACGGAACCGAGCCGGACGGCGTGACTATTCTTGCCGGAAAAACCGGCTATACCAACGAGGGACGCCACTGCCTCATGAGCTACGCCACAGACGACGTCACCGGCGAGGCCTACGTTTTCGTCACGGCAGACTGTGAGGAGAAATTCGGTCCCGTATTCGAAGCGTTCGATATATATTCCGCGTATACGGATCCTGTTGATTCCGAAACCGGGCAGAAGGTATATCTGCCGTAATGGTTCGCTGCGTAGGAAAAAGCGGTACGACGCAAAGGTCGTACCTCTTTTTCTGCAATCCGGATCGGCTTACCGGCCTTACGCCGGCTTTTTCTTTTTACCCTTGAAATGGATCACACCGAAAATCACGATTCCCGCCAGCGGAAACAGAGCCGCCGTCAGCATCCCGGTCCGCATGGCCAGTTGATCCATTGTCAGATGCAGCCGTTCTGCCAGGGGGATAAACATTTCGCTCAACAGCACGCAGTCCGTCACCACGCCGGTGATCTGCGCGCTGATTGCCACGCCGCTGTCACCGCCGGCGGCCATCAGTGCGTAGATAAACACACCGCCCGTGGGAAACCGATCCGCGGCGTAGATCAGTGTACCGGGCCACAGCATGGATACGCAAAAACCGGTAAACGCACAGGCGAAAAGCCCCACCACGGGGAACGGAGACAAAGCGGTCAGCATATAGCACACGAAAGCCCCCACGGAGCCGGCAAACAGAAGCGCCGTTACGTTTCTGCCGTATTTTCCGTACAGCGTGCGTCCCAGTCCCAGCATGACCGAAAACAGTGCTACACCGAATATATCGCCCCACACCTTGGGAATGGAAAAGGACATTTCCAGATAGCTGGAGCACCACTGTGCCATACAAACCTCCGAGGCACCGCCAAGGAATATGCCGATAACACACAGCCACAGCCCGGGATCTTTGAAAAAGACCAGAACGCCGGATACCTTTTCCGGCGAATGCATCGCCGGAATACGGGACGTCATAAACAGGATAAACGCCGCAAGCGGTACCAGCATATAGAAAGCCATCATAAGCGGCCACCATTCCCTGCCGAACACGTACAGAAACAGCGTGGAAAGAACGGCCACCCCTACCACGCCCCAGGCGTAGGAGGAATGAAGCCGGCTCATGGCCCGGTCGGGGTCGTCACTGGGCAAGGCGGCAACCAGCGGCGAGATCAGCACCTCGCCAAGGCCCGACGACGCCGAAAACACCACCGTTCCGAGGAGCAGTCCCAGATACACGTTGCCGGGGAACAGAACCGGTGCCATCGCATACAGACCGAAGCCCGCAAAGGTAAGTGCCGGCATAAGCCGGATGGTAAGCGGTTTATTGAACTTGTGCGAAAAAAAGGAAAACAGCAGATCCACCGTCAGTTGAGTGAAAAAGTTCACAAGGATCAGTGCACCTAAAAGCGAGTAGGAAATGCCGTACATCTCCCGAAAGCTGAGAAACAGCACCGGCGACAGAGTGGACGTCACCGACATCGACATATTCGAGATATAACAGCCTGCCTTGACTCTCATATTATTATCCATACATTACCTCTCAGCTGCAGAAAACCCAACGGTATATGAACTGCAATACAGCTTCACTGCCCAAAAAATTCGTCCACGTGATATTCTCGGTAGTAATTGTCTTTGGCGCTGTTTTTATAATCCCCGTCAATCGGATTTGAGTGACGTATGAAAAACTCCGTTTCCGACAGCCATTCACCGATAAAAGGCCCAGTTCCCAGTTTATGCCATTTGGAAAACAAGCCTTTTTCTTTTACGTAGTAGGCACCTCTGTATCCCCATCCGCCTACGTCAATAATCCAGCTGACGATCTGATACTCGCCGCCGGGTGAATCATTGAACTCCAAAAGGCGTATCCACACACCGAGAAGAACAGATGAAAAAACAATGAATATCAGTAAAAGAGCAATTATTCTTTTCTTCATGGCACACCCTCTAAAACAGGAAAGAATATTCCGTTTGACCGAACGTATTATATCACATGTATTCGTCCTTTTCAAGAGGCATATCCGTAATCTCCGCAAAAGTTTCCGCGAAAAGTTTCGAAAAATATGCGTTTTGTTGAAATATTTTCTCTTTCTTATTTTGGCAGGATGGTGTATAATGTGTATGATACCGGTGAACGCCGGCGAATTTTTGCAAAAACGTGTGCGGGAAAGGAGTGCGTGCCATGAGCCAACAACGAATCACCATTGACGATATTGCCAAAAAATTGCACGTATCCCGTTCTCTCGTTTCCAAAGCACTGAACGACAGCTACGGCGTTAACGCCCAGACGAAGGTCCGGATACGCTACGCCGCTTTACAGATGGGCTATAATTTCAAAAACATTAAACGGAATCAGTCCGTCCCCAGCGGGGATATCGGCGTGCTCATCGGCAACATCAACGTGCTGGCGGCAGAAGTTTTTTACTGTTCTCTGGTAGAGCAGCTGGAGTCGGCATGTGCAGAACATCACCTGACACCTGCCATGCAGCTGCTCAGCGAATTTACCCCCGGTATGCTGGAAAACACCAGCCGCCTGCATCTGAAAAAGGGAGGTCTTCTCCTTTTGAGAGGACATTCGGACGATGCGGTGCTGCTGGCCTCCTACGGGATCCCCTTTGTTGCGGTGGATTTCGCCGGTGACGACGTACGTGTGAACCGGGTACGGGTAGATTACTACCGGGGCGGCCAGGATGCGGTGGCGCATTTTCTGGAATACGGTCACAGAAAGATCGGATTTATCGGTGCCGCCGGGCTTTCCGATAATTTCGAACTCCTGTACGACGGCTACGTCCGTGCCATGACCGAGGCGGGCATTTCTCCCGGGGAATTTGAAAAACACGGCTGCACCGACGCTCCAGATACCACAGCGGACGAGTTGCCGCTGCATATAGAAAAGCTGACGGAATTGCTGCAATCCACGGACCGTCCCACGGCTCTGCTCTGTGCCACCGACACCATCGCGGAACAGGTCTATAAAATTGCCGAGGAGCTGAACCTGCGGATTCCCGCAGACATTTCCGTTATCGGTTTTGATAACCAGGCAATTTGCGAAGAGCTGAATCCGCCGCTTTCCAGCATGGCTTACGATGTCTCCCAGGTGGCACGGCACGCCGTGAATCTTCTGGAGACGGTCATGCGTTCTCCCGACGCCCCCGCCGCCGCCATTACGGTGGATACGCGTCTGGTACAGCGTTTTTCCGTTGACAAGCCGCCTGCGGACTGACCGCATCTCTGCCGCAAAACCGTACGAAAGAAAGGAATCTCCATGCGAGCAAACGTAACGGAAGTAAAGATCACGCCGGATTTTCCTGCCATGCTGGCAGGTTTTCCCGGACCGGAGAACCGCTGCGCCGAGGGCGTTCACGACGATCTTCTGGCACACTGCCTCTACATAGAAAACGACGGCGAGGAATTCGCCATCGTAACCCTGGATCTGATCGATTACGGAAAATGGCTGGTCCGCCGGCTCCGGGAAAAGATCGAAAAGAAAACGGGCATCCCGAAAAGCCACTGCATGATCAGCTGTACCCACACCCATTCCGGGCCCGAGCCACGGGCGGTTCCCTACTACAAACCGGAAGAAGAGGACGTTGCCTATCCCCGGTATCTTGAAAAGATAGAGGACCGCATCGCCGACGCACTTGCTAACGCCAAGGCCGGTGCCTTTCCGGCCAAGATCGGCTGCGGACGGGGACACTGCGGTGCAGAGCAAAACGTAGGCGGCAACCGCCGGGCCAAGGACGGTCCGGCCGATCCCTCCGTATGGGTGCTGTCCGTCGCGGATCTCTTGGGAAATCCCAAAGGCGTGCTCGTACGCTACGCTCTGCATCCCACGTTTTTGGGGGCGGAAAACCGTCTCATCACCTGTGACTATCCCCACTATATCTACCAGTGCGTGAAAAAGGAATATCCGGGCGTCGGCGTCGGATTTCAGATCGGCACCGCCGGGGATCAGTCCTCCCGGCATTTCCGCACCGGCTGTACCTTCGCAGAGGCGGAACGGGTGGGCACGGCCATCGGCCGGGAAACACTCCGCGTACTGCACGGCATCACCTACAATGAGCATCCGAAAATCGGCGTGTGGCAAACGGAAATCCAGCCGCCGAAACGCTCCATCCTACCCTACGAGCAAGCACTTGCCGAGGCGAAAAAAGCCCACGATGATCTGCAAAAAGCCCAGGATGCCAACGCCCCCGCCGGGCAGATCCGCACCCTGGAATGTACCGTATTCGGTGCCGAGGGGATGCTGACGCTTTCCCGAATCGGGCAGGAGACGGTACACGGCATGAACGCCAACCATCCCTTTGAAATCTATCTCCTGGCCATCGACGATCTCCGCATCGTGGGGCTTCCGGTGGAAATGTTCGTGGAGTACGGACTCCGTCTGTACGAGCGATCCCCCTTTGAGAAAACGTACATCGCCTGCTGCACGGGCGGCTGGGCACGGGGCTATATCTGCACGCCCGATGCCCACGCAGAGGGCGGCTACGAGGCACTCAGCTCCCTGTATCCGCCGGAAACCGGCGATCTGCTGATCGATGCGGCGATGCAGCTTCTTGAAAAATCCAAGTCTCTCTGAACCTATCCGGCAGTACAGCCGGAAAAATTTACGCACACGCAAAAAGGAGAAATACTATGATTTCCTGCACTGAATTTATTCCCTCTTACAGCGAACTCTTTTCCTACCTGGAGGAAAACCACGGCGAAGCTGAGGTCAGAAAATTCTGGACCTATCTGTTTGAGCCTACCGGCAAGGGCATTCCGCTGATCAACTTTGCACGCAAGGACGGTCTGCGCGGCTGCTGGGATTACTGGGAGGGAACGCTGACGGAAGAAGCCGCACACTGCACCAAATGGATGAGCGAATCCGGCGGATGGATCTACAGCGTCATGCACTACTGCCCCTCCAAGGGCCGTCTGCTGGAGTTGGAAAAAGAGATCGGTCTGAAGCCCTATCACAATTACTGCGGTCACTGCGACTATTACCGTGCCGCCCTTGAGGAAGTAGGCCTCACCTGGATCCGCAATCATATGGATACGGATAAGGCAAGCTGCCGCAGCTGCCTGTACGATCCCAAAGTATTCAAGGGCGTGATCGAGCCCAGCGACGACATGGTGATGTTGGAGATCAAGCCCAGCGAGCACGAATACTTCCACCGGGATTTCCACAGCAGTCTGAACATGGGCATCCACTACGTGGGTGAGAACTTCGGTGAGGAAGAGCTGGTGGCGTATCTGACCCGCTATACCAAAAATGTCTATAAGCCTACTTTCGCCGCCATCGAAAAAGACGGTCTGGCCGCTATTGAGGCCCGGATCCTGGACACCTACAAAAACGAAAAGGCTCTGGACGTGATCACCACCGACCTGAAAGACGACACGCTGACCGTCACCGTTGCCTACTGTCCTGCCGTAAAGCATCTGCACGACACCGGCCGCGAGGTAACCAAATGGTACAGCTACACCACGTCCGTGGTCATGTCGGTGCTTGCAGAAGCCGCCGGTTATACCTTCACCATGGATTCCTACGACGAGGCCACCGGTGCGGCAAAATACTCCTTCCATAAATGATCCTCTCAAAAAGGCGATGCCGGAACGCATCGCCTTTTGTTTTTCATCGGCGTTTTTGACAAAAACAGCCGCAATAATAATTGTAAAATTAACAAAAATAATTTGCCCACACCGCAACTTTCCTCTTGCAGTGACAGCAAAATTTTGATATAATAATACAGTAAAAAACACCGCCGGACGTGCGTTTCGCGTTGCGTTCGTTAAAAATTTCAGGAGGCTTTATTATGAAGCAAGATATGATCGTTATTCTGGATCTGGGCAGCGAAGAAAATCCCCGTCTTGCCCGTGAGATTCGTGCACTGGGCGTATACAGCGAAATCTACCCCCACGATATCACAGCGGCAGAGCTTTCCGCACTCCCCAACGTAAAAGGAATCATTCTGAACGGCGGTGTGAATCGCATCGTTGACGGTGTGCAGATCGACGTGGCCGACGAGATCCGCACGTTCGGCGTACCGGTGATCGAAGTAGACCACAAGGGCACAGCCCCCTTCCCCGCAGACGAAGCCGCACGCACTGCTGTCATCTCCGATTTCGTATTCGGCAAATGCCACGCGGAGGCCAACTGGAATATGGAAAACTTCATCGCCGACCAGGTGGATCTGATCCGCCGGCAGGTAGGCGACAAGAAGGTGCTTCTGGCACTTTCCGGCGGTGTTGACTCCTCCGTGGTTGCCGCCCTTCTGATCCGTGCCATCGGCAAACAGCTCACCTGCGTGCACGTAAACCACGGTCTGCTCCGCAAGGGCGAGCCGGAAGAGGTGGTATCCGTATTCCGTGATCAGATGGATGCCAATCTCGTATACGTTGACGCCGTAGACCGCTTCCTTGACAAGCTGGCCGGCGTGGAAGAGCCGGAGAAGAAGCGCAAGATCATCGGTGCAGAATTTATTCGCGTATTCGAGGAAGAAGCACGGAAACTGAACGATATCGAATTTCTTGCCCAGGGCACCATCTATCCCGATATCATTGAGTCCGGCACCAAGACGGTGAAGGCCGTCAAGAGCCACCACAACGTGGGCGGTCTGCCGGAGGATCTGCAGTTTGCCCTGGTAGAACCCCTCAAGATGCTCTTCAAGGACGAGGTTCGTGCCTGCGGCAAGGCCCTGGGCCTGCCGGACAGCATGGTATACCGTCAGCCGTTCCCCGGTCCCGGACTGGGCGTACGCTGCCTCGGTGCCATCACCCGTGACCGCCTGGAGGCCGTTCGTGAATCTGACGCCATCCTCCGTGAGGAGTTTGCCAAAGCCGGGCTTGCCGGCAAGGTATGGCAGTATTTCACCGTGGTGCCGGACTTCAAATCCGTAGGCGTCCGTGACGGACAGCGTACCTACGACTGGCCGGTAATTCTCCGTGCAGTCAACACGGTGGACGCCATGACCGCCACTATTGAAGAAGTTCCCTACGCCGTTCTCGGAAAGATCACCGCACGCATCACCAGCGAAGTGAAAGGCATCAACCGCGTACTGTACGATCTGACACCCAAACCCAGCGGAACCATTGAGTGGGAGTGACCCAAAGTGGCTGTTGAGTAGTCGAAAAAACCTTGATATTACAAGGGTTTTTGGCTCTCACAATTTGAAAAAATCAGCGAAAATCGCTCGTTGATACCAAATTGATACCACCACTATCCGGGTATAAAATAATACCAAAGTCTCTCAAAGCTCGCAGATTCGTTTTTCTCAGAACGAATTTGCGGGCTTTTTTTACTGTAATTCTCCGTACTCTCTGAAACGCCATGAAACGAGGAGCAAACAAAAATTTTTCAAAATTTTTCGTTGATACCGTTGATTTTTACCCTCTGAAATTCCGAATCAGTGAAAGGACTTGAAACCTTATCACGATTTAGGAGGTTCAGAACATGGCTGAATGTTTGTTTATTAAAGCTGATGAAGTTGTAAAGATGTTGGGAGT
>JAZPZY010000037.1:0-15398 GCA_045544955.1 Eubacteriales bacterium | reverse complement strand
GTATGACGTGCAGATAAAGCTAAAAACTTTAACTGACCACACAAAATGAAGGAACAGTAAAAACACCAAACTTTATCTCAAAGATATAGATTAAAGTGCCGATGAGCTCGAAAATACGACTTAACTTGCTCTTTTCTTACCAAGCAGCTTCTTTATAGGATACTTGACCTTCTTCATTACCCAATACCACAGGAAAGGCAGAGTATAGCAGACAACGAATCTGACAAGCAGCTTCAGCGCGATGTCGGTGATGCTGAACTTGTCGATCACGTATCTGTCGGCAAGGTTTAAGAAGAAGTAGTGAGACAGATAAACGGAAAACGATGCGCCGAATATCCATTTCAGCAGAGTCTTAGTCTTTTTCGCCTTTGAATTCTTTATAATTACGCACAAACACATGAAAAACATTATGCTCAGCGTGTCGGATATGAGCTTCATACAGTTTGCATCCGCAACGTATATGAAGTTACCGGTTTTGAACTGCCAATATATTAGAAGCGAGAACAGAACGGCAGGAACGGAGCACATGAGGAGCGCCGTCCGGTGCTTTATTATAGCCGAATAGATCTTGGAATAATTTGCACCTACGTAAAGACCGACCACCCAGAAGAACAGGTAAGAGGTGAAAACTCTGTCGCTTCCAAGGAACGTGATGCCGTAAACGTTAAGAACGTCATTTATCCGGATGGATGCAAAGGTGACAAGAATTGACACCGGAATTGAAACGAAGTATGGAATATGCTTCGTTATGAATCGCCAGATAGGCATTAACAGATAAAATTGCATGACGGTGACGATGTAATAGAAGGGGGATGAGATGTCACCGACGATAATGGACCTGAGAAGAAGCATGGGATCAGCCACGTACCGGCCGATATACCAAAAATACGCAAAATATACGCATACCGTGATAACGTAAGGGACGTAAATTTTGGTGATACGGCGCAATACGTAAGGCAGATATCTGCCTTCACGCCCTGAGTCAAAGCCCATAGCCATTTTTACAGCACCCGTGAAGAGAAATCCGGGTACTACGTATGCGGCAAGCTTCCAAGGTATGTATATCAGCGCCATGGCGGGACTTGTGCGTTCAACCGTATTGATGCCGAGAGACAGCACGTGGATAAGTATTACGAAGAGACAGGCAATTGCGTTGAAGTAATTAAGCTCGTCACGTCTGAGGTTTGTCTCGAGAGGAAGAGTGTTTTTTGTGGATCTTTTCATCGTAAACTCCATTCAATAGGCGGATACAGGGGATTGTTATTCAGAATAAAAACGAATGGGGACCGCACGCGGTCCCCATATAAGTTTTGTTATTATCAGCCAAGTCTTGCCTTTAGTGCTGCAAGCTCCTCGTGAAGCTCAGCGGGAACACGCTCGCCGATCATGTTGTAGAACTCGTCGATAGCAGCGCAATCCTCGATCCAGGAGTCGTGGTCAACGGAGAGAAGCTCACGGATAGTGTCAACTGTAACGTCCTCGAGACCCTCGATGTTGATATCCTCAGCCTTCGGAACGTAACCGATAGCAGTCTCAACAGCATCAGCCTTACCTGCACAGCGGTCGAGGATCCACATAAGAACTCTCATGTTATCACCGAATCCGGGCCAAATGAAGTTGCCGTTGTCGTCTGTACGGAACCAGTTTACGTTGAAGATCTTGGGAGCGTTGGGAATCTTCTTACCCATTGCAAGCCAGTGAGCGAAGTAGTCACCCATATCGTAGCCGGTGAAGGGACGCATAGCCATGGGGTCACGGCGAACTACGCCGACAGCACCTGCTGCAGCTGCAGTTGTCTCGGATGCCATGATGGAACCAACGAAGGTACCGTGCTGCCAGTTGAAGGACTGGTATACGAGGGGAGCAGTCTTAGCACGTCTTCCGCCGAATACGATTGCGGAGATCGGAACACCTGCGGGATCGTTGAACTTATCGGAGATGCAGGGGCAGTTTACAGCCATTGCTGTGAAACGGGAGTTGGGATGAGCACCGCAAGTGGACTTATCCTTCTTGTCGTACTTCTTGTAGTCCCAAACGTTACCCTTCCAGTCGATAGCGTTTGCGGGAGGATTGTTGTCAAGGCCTTCCCACCAAACTGTGTTGTCGTCAAGATTGTGAACAACGTTTGTGAAGATGGTGTCACGCATAGTGGTGTGGAGTGCATTGGGGTTAGACTTTTCGTTAGTACCGGGAGCAACGCCGAAGAAGCCGTTCTCGGGGTTTACTGCCCAGAGACGTCCGTCGGAGCCGACGCGGAGCCATGCGGTATCGTCACCTACGCACCAGACTTTGTAACCCTTGTTTTTGTAGATCTCCGGGGGAATCAGCATGGCAAGGTTGGTCTTACCGCAGGCAGAGGGGAATGCGGCACTGATATACTTAGTCTCGCCCTCGGGAGTCTCGATGCCGAGAATGAGCATATGCTCAGCCATCCAGCCTTCCTTACGGCCAAGGAAGGAAGCAATACGGAGTGCGAAGCACTTCTTACCCAGAAGAACGTTTCCGCCGTAGCCGGAGTTTACGCTCCAGATGGTGTTGTCCTCGGGGAAGTGGCAGATGTAGCGGTTTTCCTCATCCAGATCTGCTCTTGCGTGCAGACCCTTGATGAAGCCGGCATCGTCACCCATAGCCTCCAGCACGTGCTTGCCTGCGCGGGTCATGATCAGCATGTTGAGAACAACGTAGATGGAGTCGGTAAGCTCAATACCGTACTTGGCAAAGGAAGAACCAACCTGACCCATTGCGTAGGGAATGACGTACATGGTCTGACCCTTCATGGAGCCGCGATACAGCTTGGAAAGCTTCTCGTAGCATTCAGCGGGAGCCATCCAGTTGTTGATGCTGCCTGCATCCTCCTTCTTCGAGGTGCAGATGAAGGTTCTGCCTTCTACACGGGCAACGTCATTTACAGCGGTGCGGTGCAGATAGCAGTTGGGGAGGAGTTCATCGTTCAGCTTGATGATCTCGCCGGTGGAGCATGCTTCAGCGCGAAGAGCATTGGTCTGCTCTTCGGAGCCGTCGATCCAAACGATTTTGTCCGGCTGCGTGAGAGCAGCCATTTCGTCGATCCAGTTGAGAATGTGCTTGTTGTTGGTCATGGCAAAAACTCCTATATATTTAATTCACAAACTTTGCTATGATACATTATACACCACTTTTTTTCAGATTGCAAGAGGTTTTGTGCATTGATTTCTTTTTTACATTTTAGTCACAATGGAATATTTATGCAGATGTTTTGGAATAACTTGCCCGAGTTCTATTAATTTGCGAATTTTCATCCAAAAACGAACTTTTGTTTGACATGGAACGCAAGGTGTGTTATAATGTCTGTAAAGAAATTTGCGGAGGATTTTATGGAAAACATTACGGATCGTGAGCGGGAAATACTGGAATATATCGCCGCAACGATTGATAAGAAAGGATATTCACCTTCCATTCGCGATATTAAAGCAGCTTTGAATATCAAGAGCACCTCCACCGTACATACCTATTTGCAGAGACTTACCGAAAAGGAGTATCTTGTAAAAGAGGACGGTAAAAGCCGAACGCTCCGGATCGGTGCTGCCTATACGCCTTCCTTTTTCGGCATGCGTATTCCGATTTTGGGACGGGTCACAGCCGGTCTTCCGATTCTGGCTACGGAGAATTATGATGGATATGTTGTGTTTCCGCAGGAAAGCGGCAAGGCCGATCCGGCATCTCTGTTTGCCCTCCGGGTCAGCGGAACGAGTATGATCGAGGCCGGGATTCTGGACGGGGATCTGGTTATCGTGGAAAAGCAGTCTTCTGCTGAAAACGGGGACATCGTCGTGGCACTGATCGGTGACGAGGCAACGGTCAAGACGTTCTACAAAGAGAACGGACATTTCCGTCTCCAGCCGGAAAACCCGACCATGCAGCCGATTATCGTAGAATCCGTTGAAATTCTTGGACGTGTCGTTTCCTCCGTACGTTACTACGCATAAGCTTTAACAAATTTTTATCGAGGTAATACATATGGCTAACAATCAGATTCCCGGAATGGGTTTTCATCACATCGCACTGCGAGTGAAGGATTTTGAACGCGAGCGTAAATTTCTTACGGAAGGTTTGGGCTTGAAGCCGTACGCAACCTGGAGAGGCGGTCCCAACGGTGAAAAGGAGATTCTTCTTCTGGAGATCGGCAACGGCGGCATGATTGAACTGTTTTCTCTCGGCTCCGACGAGCCGGAGTGCAATAACCGATTCTTCCATTTTGCTTTTCACGTTGCGGACGTGGACGCAGCCTATAAGCGTGCTATGGAAGCCGGTGCCGAGTCGGTTATGGAGCCGGCTGTCCGCCCCGTTCCGTCTACACCGGTGGCACTGACCTTGAACTGTGCCTTTGTACGTTCGCCGAGCGGAGCCGAATTTGAATTTATCCGTGTACTGGATGCAAAGGAGCTGTAATGATGATTGATACGCTTGTTTTTGTGTCGGTAAAACCGGAATGTGTTGACGCCTTCGTAGAGGCGACGCTGGAAAATCAGCGGAATTCACGGAAAGAGCCGGCGAACGTACGCTTTGATGTACTGCGGGATGACAGCGATCTTGCGAAATTTATCCTTTGTGAAGTGTACGAGGATGCAGCCGGTGCGGCCGCACATAAGGAAACCGCCCACTATCAGACATGGCGGGATACGGTGGCTCCCATGATGGCAGAGCCGCGTAAAAGCATAAAGACCACCCCGATTGCCTTTGACTGATTGCCGCATAACACTTTTAATTTGTATATCTGACTGAAAGAGTCCGAATTTCTTCGGGCTCTTTTTTTGTTTTTCGAATCAATACCATTCCTTGTGCATATAAATAGTTTTTGAACTGTCCGGAATACAAAGAACGCTTTCAGGGAAACACTGTTTTCAGTATATCGTGCTGAACGTGAGAAAAGGAGAGAAGACGTGATATCCGTTTGCGAACACGAAGAAAGAGATAATACCGCCCTGTATTTGTTCCATCAGGGAACGAATTTTTCCGCATATACGTTTTTAGGCGTCCATAAAGGCTCCAAAGGGAATTTCAGTTATACGTTCCGTGTGTGGGCACCCAATGCGGATGCCGTTTCCGTTACCGGTGATTTCTGCGGCTGGAATGAGGGGATCCGCATGCACCGCTATGCGGATTCCGGTGTTTGGGCGGTGACTGTGCGCAGTGATGAATCACTGGAAGGGACATATTACAAGTATGCGATACGGCGCTGGGGAAGGACGCTTTTGAAGGCGGATCCGTACGCCTTTTCCCAGGAGACAATGCAGAATACCGCCTCCGTGATCCGCACGGAGTTTTCATACGAGTGGGGTGACGGAGCATGGCTGTCGGCAAGGAAAAGGCGTCATCAGCAGGCGCACCGAAGAAAAAACAAGCACTATTTCCCCCAGCCGATGAATATATATGAAATGCACCTGGGCTCGTGGCAAACGGCAAACGGCGGATCCACGGCAGACGGCACTCAGTATCTTTCTTACCGTGAGATAGCCGACCGCCTGCTGCCGTATCTGCAGGAGATGGGGTATACCCACGTGGAGCTGATGCCGGTTATGGAGCATCCGTACGACGGTTCCTGGGGATATCAGATCTGCGGTTATTATGCACCGAGCGCACGCTACGGATCGCCGGAGGACTTTATGTATTTCGTGGATACGATGCATAAAGGCGGTATCGGGGTGATCCTTGATTGGGTGCCGGCACATTTCCCCAAAGACGCCCACGGGCTTTATGAATTTGACGGAGGACCGCTGTATGAATACCAGGGCAGTGACCGCATGGAGCACAAGGGGTGGGGAACACGGTGCTTTGACGTAGGCAGAACGGAGGTGCAGTCCTTTCTCGTTTCCAACGCCCTGTTCTGGCTGCGGAAATATCATGCAGACGGTCTGCGTGTGGATGCGGTGGCGTCCATGCTGTATCTGGATTACGACAGAAAGCCCGGTGAATGGATTCCCAATGCCAGCGGAACGAATCACAATCTGGAAGCAATCGCCTTTTTTCAGAAGTTGAACACCGCCGTTTTCGGAGAGTTACCGGATATTTTGATGATCGCGGAGGAATCCACGGCCTGGCCCATGATCACAAGACCGGTCTATGACGGCGGACTTGGATTCAATTTCAAATGGAATATGGGCTTTGCAAACGATCTGTTCGAGTATGTTTCCGCAGATCCCATATACCGCAAGTGGATGCATACGAAGCTTACCTTTCCCCTTATGTACGCATTCGATGAGAATTATATATTGCCCGTTTCTCATGATGAGGTGGTGCACGGAAAACGGTCGCTCTTGGATAAAATGTTCGGCTCCTACGAGGAGAAGTTTGCCACGATGCGTACGTTTCTGATGTATATGATGTCCCTGCCGGGGAAAAAACTTACGTTTATGGGAACGGAGTTCGGGCAGTTCAGGGAATGGGACTACCAGAGCAGCCTTGAGTGGTTTTTGCTTCAGTATCCCCTGCACGAGCAGCTGCATACCTTCGTTCGTGATCTAAACCGTTTTTATTTGCAAAACAAGCCGTTTTGGGAAATAGACGACGGCTGGGACGGCTTTTCCTGGATCGATCCGGACAATGCGGACGAAGGTATTCTTTCCTACCGACGGATCGACGCCGCTGGGCGCGAGATCCTCTGCGTTCTGAATTTCGTTCCGGTGAAACGGGAAAACTTTTGTCTGTCGGTGCCGAAAGCCGGAACGTATGCGGAAGTTTTTGGAAGCGATGCCGCACGGTATGGCGGCAGCGGTGTGGAAAACCGCACGGTGAAAGCAGAAAGCACGAAAGGAGAAAACGGGGAAATATTCCACCGCATCCGTATTACCGTGCCGCCGCTTGCGGGTATTTATTTGAAAAAAGAGCCTGTAAATCGGGGTACAGTCAAACAGTGACAATACGAAAAACACGAGGTGAGATATGTATAAGAAGACCGAATGCGTTGCAATGATCCTTGCCGGCGGACAGGGCTCCCGGCTTTACACGCTGACCGATACAACTGCAAAGCCGGCCGTCTCCTTTGGCGGCAAGTATCGAATCATCGATTTTCCTCTTTCAAACTGTATTCATTCCGGCATTTATACCGTCGGTGTATTGACGCAGTATCAGCCTCTCGTTCTGAATGAGTATATTGGCAACGGTCAACCATGGGATCTGGACAGGGCGGCGAGCGGCGTAATGATACTGCCGCCGTATCAGGGGAAAGAAGTTGCCGATTGGTACAAGGGAACTGCCAACGCCATCTATCAGAATTTGCATTTTATCCATCGGTATGATCCGGAGTACGTGCTTGTGCTGTCCGGCGATCATATTTATAAAATGGATTACAGCAAAATGCTGCAGAAGCATAAAGAAACGCAGGCAGACTGCACGATCGCAGTACTGGAGGTTTCAAAAGAAGAAGCAAGCCGTTTCGGCATCATGACCACGGACGGTGAAGACCGTATCGTTGAATTTGAGGAAAAACCGCCGCAACCGAAAAGCACGAGTGCTTCAATGGGAATCTATATTTTCAGCCGGAACGTATTGCAGACGTATCTGGAAAGAGATAATGCGGATCCTGCGTCCGATAAAGATTTTGGCAAAAACGTAATTCCCGCCATGCTGCGTGACGGATGCCGGATGTATGCGTATCCGTTTCAGGGGTATTGGAAGGACGTTGGAACGCTTCGCTCCCTTTGGGAAGCCAATATGGATTTGCTGGGTGCCACACCAAGGTTTCGTCTGTACGATCCCGGATGGCGAGTTTTATCCAGAAACAACGCAAAAACACCCCATCGTATCGGTGATACGGGACGGGTTACCAATTCTTTGGTGGCTGGCGGATGTGAGATATACGGTATAGTGGAAAACTCCGTGATTGGTAGCGGCGTACGAATAGAGCGAGGTGCGTACGTGAAAGATTCGGTCGTTATGCAGGACGTTACCGTTGGAGAAGGTGCTTTGGTGAATTACAGTATCCTTGATTCCGGTGCGGTAGTAGGTGCAGATTCGGTGGTGGGACGCACACGGAATGACAGCGAGCCTGTGACGGTGATCGGCAGCGGCATTGTACTGAAGCCCGGGGCGGATATACCGGGCGGGACGGTAGCAGACCGTGCCTATTTCCAATCAATTTTACAGCAAGCGGAAGGGGAAACAGCACTATGACGGTGGCAGGACTTATTTTTTCCAATATTCATGACAGCAGCGTTCCCGCCCTCACGAGAGTGCGGACGATCGGCTCCGTGCCGTTCGGATGCCGGTACCGGCTGATCGATTTTACATTATCCAATATGGTCAACTCCAATATTAACAACGTGTATATAATCGCAAATTATAATTATCAGTCACTGATGAACCACATCGGAAGCGGAAAGGACTGGGATCTGGCTCGCCATTCGGGCGGAATAAAAATTCTGCCGCCTTATATCACGGCCTTTGATGCGAATCGGAGCGTGCCGTATTCCACCCGTCTGGAGGCACTGAAAGGAATCAGCCACGTTATTGCACGCATGAAAGACGAATACGTGGTTATGAGCGACAGTGATTTGATCTGCAATATGGATTTTACAGATATTGTCCGCGCTCATATAAAAAGTAGAGCGGATATTACCGTAGCAGTAAAAAGAATGCATCTGACACAGGAGCGTGCGGGAATCAGCGTGATCATCCGTTCAGACGAATCTGGACGGATCGAGGACGTTCTTCGCTACCCCGCAAATTTCCACGGTGAAGTTGACGCCAGTATGAATATTGCGGTAATGAAACGGGAATATCTTTGGGAAATCGTTCGAGATTCCACCGCACATAATTATACCAGTCTTACCGCTGATGTTCTTTACCGAAATCGGAAGAGGATGAACTACCGCGTTTACCGATACGACGGATATTTTGCCGCAATTGCCTCTATGGAGGATTATTTCCGCTGCAACATGGAACTTTTGCACAATGACTACGTGCATAAGTCACTGTTCGGTGTAAAGGACAGACCGGTTTATACAAAGGTCCGCAATTCCGTACCGTCCTATTACAGTTCCGCCTCGTCCGTCCGCAATTCGCTGATCGCAGACGGGTGCGTGATTGAAGGAACTGTGGAAAACAGCATACTGTTCCGCGGCGTAAAAATTGGAAAAAATACAACTGTCTCCAATTCGATTCTTATGCAGGATTCTTTTCTTGGCGAAGGAGTGACACTGAAGTACGTCATCAGTGATAAGAACACGGTGGTAAGGGACGGACTTTTGCTTGCTGGCTGTGAAAGACAGCCGTATTATATTGATAAAGGAAAATGGATATGAAGATACTCTACGTTGCCTCGGAGGCACTTCCTTTTGCTGCTACCGGGGGATTGGGCGACGTGATCGGATCTCTTCCCGCTGCTATCCGAAAGGCTGCGGGGAGCACCGCAGACGTTCGCGTTGTTATCCCGCTGTATAAATCGGTAAAGGAAAAATACGGTTCAGTTCTCAAAGAACTTACGGTAACAACGGTTCGCCTTGCCTGGCGGAACCAGTATATGGGGATATTTGAAGCGGACGTTGACGGAATTGTTTATTATTTCATTGATAATGATTATTATTTTAAACGGGAGTTTTTATACGGAAACTTTGACGACGGCGAGCGGTTCGCTTTTTTCGGAAAATCGGTTCTGGCTTTGATGACAGCCGTGGGATTTTATCCGGACGTGATGCATGCACATGACTGGCAGGCGGCCGCCGCCGTTATTTATCTGAAAAGAAAACTGGGACTGGATCCGGTGTTTGAGAAGATTAAGGTTCTGTTTACCATCCATAATATTGAGTACCAGGGTATATACGGATTTTCTTCGTTGGCGGACGTATTTGAACTGGCGCAATGGGATCGCCCCGTGGTAGAGTACAACGGGGCAATCAATCTCATGAAGGGCGCCATAGTCTGTGCGGATCGTGTGAGCACGGTCAGTCCGCGGTATGCATCAGAAATCATGACGGAATACTATTCACACGGACTTTGCCATATTCTCCGTATGTATGCCGGGAAAGTTACCGGTATTTTGAACGGTATCGATACCTCCTACTATAACAGTGAAACGGATTCAGACATAGCCGCTCCTTTTTCCATCGAGGACAGAGGGGGAAAGACGGAAAACAAAGCGGAATTGCAGAAACTTTGCTTTTCTGCGGTGAATCCGGAGATACCGATGATCGCTATGGTATCACGCCTTGCGTCCCATAAGGGGTTTGATCTTGTAATGCACATTGCGGAAGAATTCCTTGAAAAAAATTCTGTACAGATGGTGCTTCTCGGCACGGGAGAATATGCGTTTGAATCGTATTTTTCCGCGCTGTCACAAAAGTATCCGGGAAAATTCTGTGCGAAAATTGAATACAATAGATCGCTGTCGAAATTGTTCTATGCGGGTGCCGATCTATTTTTGATGCCGTCTAAAAGCGAACCGTGCGGGCTTTCGCAAATGATTGCATCCCGGTACGGAACTGTACCCATCGTCCGCGAGACAGGCGGCCTTTTTGATACGATTCGTCCGTACAATCAGTATACGGGGGAGGGAAACGGTTTTTCGTTTACCAACTATAACGCACACGAAATGATGGGGGTGATGGAACACGCACTCCAAGTGTATGAGGATAAAGATAAATGGTCGGCGCTTGTAGAAAACGTTATGCGGAAGGATTTTTCGTGGAATCGCTCCGCCGAAAAATATATACTTCTCTATAACAGTATGTGTGAAAAGGAGAAAGGCGTATAACGCCGAAAAAAGTGATGAATAACGAAAAACTGGCAAGAGAGAAAAAATATATTCGTGAAAATGGACGGGATAGATTCAGTCCGCTTGGTGCGTTTGAGAGCGGTAAAATTGTCCTATTCACAATTTCTGTGTCAGAAAGCGAAACCGTTTCTGACGTTGTATTGCGTGTACACGCTGACGATGACGGACGCATGATGCTGTTCCAGATGAAAAGGGAAGTGGAGCGTTTTGCTGTCGCAATTCCCTTGCAGGATTTGTGCGGGGGGAAGACGGACGGGCTGTTTTATTACTGCTACGACGTATACTATCCGGATGGATGCGTCAGGTTCGGCGGCGAAGCCGCTGAATTTCTTTCTCCGGTGGGGGAGGAAGGAAAAAGGCAGCTGCTCGTATACCGGAAGGGAGAGGAAACACCGGACTGGCTGAAGGGCGGAATCATCTACCACATTTTCGTAGACCGGTTTCGTGCATCCGGAAAAACATGCACGAAACCGAGTACGGTGCTGAATCCGGATTGGGAAAACGGTATTCCGCAATATGCCAAATTGCCCGGGGAAGATCTTCCGAATAACGTATTTTTCGGCGGCGATCTGTTTGGCATTGCAGAAAAAATGGAATATATCGCATCTCTTGGCGTTACCTGTCTGTATTTGAGTCCGATCTTCGACGCTGCATCCAATCATAAATACGACACCGGCGATTATGGAAAGATCGATGAAATGTTCGGCGGTGAAGAAGGGTTAAAAGCACTGCTGGAGGCCTCAGAAAAACACGGTATCCACGTAATTCTGGACGGCGTATTCAATCACACCGGCTCGGACAGCGTGTATTTTAATCGGTTTTCTCGTTATAATTCCGTGGGAGCATATCAGTCTGTGAAGTCGCCGTTTTATCCGTGGTATATTTTTCATTCCCACCCAGATGGATACGAATCCTGGTGGGGGATGCCCACTTTGCCGAAAGTGCGCGGTGACGAGCCAACCTTCCGGGAATATATCCTGGGAGAGGGGGGCATCGTTCCGAAATGGACAAAACTTGGCGTTGACGGTTGGCGTCTGGACGTGGCGGACGAATTGTCAAACGGCTTTCTGGATGCGTTGCACGAGTGCCTGAAAAAGGTGAAGCCGGAAGCGGTTCTGTACGGCGAGGTGTGGGAGGACGCAACCAGTAAATGTGCGTACGGAAAACGGCGTCGGTATCTGCGTGGAGGCCAGCTGCACTCCGTTATGAATTATCCCCTTCGTGAAGCGGTTATTGCCTATATCCGATACGGAGATGCGGAGAAATTCCGGGGAATCACGGAATCACTTTACCGCCGGTATCCAAAGGATGCGGCAGATCTTCTGATGAATCTTTTGGGAACACACGATACTATACGGATTCTGACTGCATTGGCGGGCGATCCGCCAGACGGATATTCGAATACTGAACTTGCGGCAAAGCGGATGACGTCCGAACAGCGCTGGAACGGAATCCGGCTTTTGCAACTTGCGTATGCACTTATATCCGTGATGCCGGGTGTGCCGTGCATTTTTTACGGGGACGAGGCAGGCGTGGAGGGATACGGCGATCCCTTTTGCCGGATGCCGTTTCCCTGGGGGCGCGAGGACGAAACTCTCCTTATGCATTACCAAAGAATCGGTGCACTGCATCGACGGGAGGCGGTATTGCGTGATGGATTTGTTCGTATAGTGGCGGCACAAGAATCATATCTTGTCGTTATACGTGAAAATGGTGTTGATCCTGCCGTAATGCTGATTCTGAATCGGTCACAGGAGCCGGTACAGTTACGCTTTTCCAGCGAGCTCACGGGGATTGATACGGACTTTAATGATAATTCATTAACAATACCGCCGCTTACTGCACGGTTTTATTACTGTAAAGACGGCGTGGAATATGTGTGTAAATAAAAAGATGCCTTTACGGCATCTTTTTATTTGTTATTCGTTTCCGAAGAATCATTTTTACGATCACATATACCAGCAGTATACCTACAGCTGCCCCGGCACTGTCAATGAGAACGTCGCGCAACTCACCGCTTCGCCCTGGAACAAATTTTTGGTGAATCTCATCCGAAACAGCGTAAAGTGCAGTGGCCATCCAGGATAAGCAGGCAGATTTCTTTGCTTTGTTTGTCCATGAATACATGGGGGCGTACCAGAGTATACCTAACAAGGCATACAAGGAGAAGTGTGCCGCTTTTCGAACAATAAACTGACACGATGCCACAGCCTGTGCCTGTGCGGCTTCGGAAAGATACTTGAACTTTGCAAAAATCGCAGTCAAAGCCCAGTCAATGAATCCGGCACTGGTTGAATCCGAGACGGTGGCTGTTTGAGCGGACAGATGAAAGATCACCGCCATACAGAGACACGCAGGGAAAGATAGCAGGAGAAAACGTAACGATCGCTTCATAAGGCCCACCAATCCGTAATTGTTATTAAGTGAGGACAGAGATCGGCGGCTGAAAACGGCGGATCAATCCGCCCAGGTTCCGTTAACGAAAATGGGCGTTGCTTTTCCGTTTTTATAACCTGTGATAGTCATGTCCGGAGCCCCGATCATGAAGTCCACGTGGATCATGCTGTCGTTAATGCCAAGCGCGTGGCATTCCTCGTGGGTTTTGTTTTGGAAATCCACGATCGTATCCATAAAGCCTCGCCCCATGGCAACGTGGCAGCTGGCGTTTTCATCGAAGAGCGTGTTGTAGAACAGAATACCGCTTTCGGAGATGGGGCTGTCTTTGGGAACCAGTGCCAGCTCGCCAAGATACGATGCACCTTCGTCCATGGTCAGCATCTGGGTGAGCAGTTCCTTGCCTTTTTCCGCATCCCATTCCACGGCTTTACCGTCTTTGAACGTGATATGGAAATTTTCAATCAGCTGTCCCTGATAAGAAAGGGGCTTTGTAGATACCAGTTTTCCTTCCGCTTTTCCGCGCATGGGACTTGTGAAGATTTCTTCTGTAGGCAGATTGGGATTGAAGAAGCGGCCAAGTAGGGAAGTATCTCCGCCGCCGCACCATTTTCCTTCCGGGATAAGCGTGCAGCGGAAATCGGTGCCGTTTTCGCTCTTATATTCAAGATAGTCAAAGTGCTGCTCGTTCAGCCACTGGCACTTTTTCTTGAACTTCTCGTTGTGAATCCGCCATTCCTCCACGGGATCGTTGTCCTTCGTTACGTGTACGGCGTTCAGAATGGCTTCCCACAGCATTTCGTATGCTTTATTTTTCTTTTCCCCCGGGAACACCTTTTTCGCCCAGGCGTAAGAGGGAACGGCGGCAATCGTCCACTGATCCTTGTTTTCCAAAGCGTCGTTATATTTTTTCAGAATAGGGTAGGTAGCAATGCGTGCTTTCTGCACTTTTTCACGATTGATGCCGCGCAGCCCGTCCGGATCTGCACTTTCAATACGGATACGGCACGGGATTTCTTCAACGGTCTGCTGGAGCTTTGCCTCCTGCCATGCGGGCACGGTGGAAAGCGATTTCAGCGTACGGTATTTGTAGTTCATTTTCGTAATAGGCTGATAACTCCATTCGTGTGAGACACGAGAAGCACCTGCTTTATAACATTCTTCCGTTACGTAGGAAACGAATTCTCCTTGATCGACTTCGGCGTAGATCACAACGGGCTGGCCTTTCTGCACGTTTGCCCCTACACGGGCGATCAGAGCTGCGTATTTTTTCATCATCGTTTTAGTCATAAAAGCCTCCATGATAAGTATGTAACTTTTTGATAATTGCAAGCAGTGAGAAAATTATACCCTAAAACGGAATATTTGTCAATACAGAACCATGTGCTCGCTTCATTGGGGGATATACCATTTTTTAATATAATTTGCTTGAAATTGTTGACACAGCTGGGAGAATATTGTATAATACTCATAAGGATTCTGCTGTATCAGCGGTATTGATTTCCGTGAAGTGCATCGGATTCTTGATCGAACGAATTTTTATGGAGGAAGACAAAATGGGAAAGTTTATTGTAAAGCAGACAAACACTGGTTACAAATTTGATCTCGCTGCCGGAAACGGTGAAGTGATCGCTACTTCGGAAGTATACGCTGCAGAGGCATCCTGCCTGAACGGTATTGAGAGCGTCATCAAGTGTGCTGCCGTTGCAGAAACGGAGGATCAGACCGCAGAAGCAGTTGAGGCAAAGAAGCATCCGAAATTTGAACTGTATGCGGATAAGGCAGGGGAGTTCCGTTTCCGCCTGAAGGCGCGCAACGGTGAGGTTATCGCCGTATCGGAAGGCTACAAGTCCAAAGCTGGCTGTGAGAACGGTATTGCCAGCGTAATTAAAAACGCAGCCGACGCCAAGGTTGAGAAAACGTATTAATTTTACCGAATGAAAAGGCGGGTCGATCCCGCCTTTTTTCGTTGTATTATGAAAACCCCGCCATAGTGGCGGGGTTCAAAAGAGGCTATAGCCGGTGAGCAGAAAGCAAATAAAAATTCAGCGTAGAATGATCTTGTGTCAAAGGCTCTCTTGTGTAAAGGGAGCTGTCTGCGAAGCTGTCTGTGGGATTGTTTTGTGTAGATTATCGCTTTTTACAATCCCTCCGTCACGGCGACGTTCGGCTTCGCCGAAGTCGGCGTGCCACCTCCCTTTACACAAGGGATGCTTGGTTTTAGTCCCGCTTGAGCGGGGTTTCGTAACAAATGCAT
>JAZPZY010000036.1:0-1667 GCA_045544955.1 Eubacteriales bacterium | reverse complement strand
AAGGGGTTCCCCGAGCCCCTCCCCAAAAACCTTTGAAAAAGGAAAGGGTTTCTCTTTGCCGACAGCCAAGGAGTTGGGGGTGAATTAGAGTTCGCCAAAGGCGAACTCGGAGAGGGGCAAACTTAAACTGTACTTGGAGGTTGACGCAAAGCGTCAACCTCGGGCAGACAGCAGGCTATGTTCGCAGTTGTTTTATGCTGTCTGCGTTCGGCAGCTTGAGATGGTTTCTGCCCCCTCAGCATCCCGCAAATGAAATTTCATTAAAAGGATTATTTACACCTATGAAAGCTATCATCAACGGAAATATCGTCACCGAATCGGAAATCATCGAGGGCGGTGCCATCCTGTTTTCCGACCGGATCGAGAAGATCGGCAAAGATATCGACGTCTCCGCCGCCGATACGGTCATCGACGCCGCCGGCGCCTACGTTCTGCCCGGCCTTGTGGACGTGCATATCCACGGCTTTAAGGATCACGATACCATGGACGCCGATCCCGCCGGCCTTCTTACAATGGCAGAGGATCTGACGAAAAACGGCGTCACCGCCTTCTGCCCCACTACCATGACCGTGGCCGTGGAGGAGATCGAGGCGGCACTGGACGTTATCCGGCAGGTGAAAGAGACCGATCACCCCGGTGCCCGGGTGCTGGGTGCCAACGTGGAAGGCCCCTTTATCAGCCCCGTGCGGCGGGGTGCCCAGGCGGAGGCGCATATCCTGCCGCCGGACGGGGATTTCATCGTAAAGCATAAGGATATCGTAAAGCTGGTCACCCTCGCCCCGGAGATGGAAGGCTCCATGGAATTTATCAAAAAAGTCACCGCCGAAACGGACGCCGTCATCTCCATCGGCCATTCCGAAGCGGATTACGAAACGGCACGGGAGGCGTTCCGCCTGGGTGCCCGGCATAATACCCACTTCTTCAACGCCATGACTGTGTTCCACCACCTCCGCCCCGGCATCATCACCGCCGCCTGGGAGAACGACGCCGTCACCTGTGAGCTTATCGGCGATACGTTCCACGTCCACCCGTCCGTCTATAACATCCTCTATAAGCTGAAGCCGGACGGCATCGTGCTGATCACGGACTGTATGCGTGCCGGCGGTATGCCCGACGGAGAGTATTCCCTGGGCGGTCAGCCCGTGTTCAAAAACGGAATCGCGTGCCGCCTTGGGGACGGTACCGTGGCCGGCAGCGTCCTCACCCTCAATAAAGCGGTGAAAAACGTGTGGCAGCATACGGGACTGCCCCTGTGCGAGGTGGTCAAGATGGCCTCTCTCCGCCCCGCCCGGCTCATCGGCGAGGATAAGGAGATCGGCTCTCTTGCCGTGGGCAAGCGTGCCGATATCGTCATCGCGGATGAGGAAATGAACGTACAGAGAACGATCATCGGGGGTAAGTGATTCCCCCGTTCCTTCCCCCAAAACCAAAAACACCGCCTGTGCGTAACTTCCACGCACGGACGGTGTTCTTTTTGTCAAGAGAAAACCACCAGCAGTGCTGGTGGTTCCAAAAAGCTTTAGCTATGCACAGTTTCCGCCGCAGCGGTAGGCTCCCCTGTGTAAGGGGAGCTGTCAGCGAAGCTGACTGAGGGGTTGTACTCGTGCGAAATCAGAAAAACAATCCCTCCGTCACGGCAAGCCGTGCCACCTCCCTTTGCACAAGGG
>JAZPZY010000035.1:0-7641 GCA_045544955.1 Eubacteriales bacterium | reverse complement strand
GAAAGACCCGTTTACGGGTAGCAAGTAACCGTTGCATGGCTGGCAGGCCAATCTAAAGCGCACTTGTGCGCAGCCAGTAAAGGATAGGGCTTTGCCCGAAAATGAAATACCACCCGCTATGCGGGTGGATTTTTATTTATTTTGTTCTTTTGCGTTTTTTTACACATTCCGTCAGCAGATATTCGATCTGTCCGTTAATCGAACGGAAATCGTCCTCCGCCCACGCTGCCAGTTCGTTATACAGCTTTTCCGACAGCCGGAGGGGGATCTGCTTTTTCGTTTCCTTTTCTGCCATGATCAGGTGCGGTATTTTACCGCTGTGCCGTACGCCATTACTTCCGCGGCACCCTGCATCACGGCGGCGGAGGCGTAGCGGACGTTGATAACGGCATCTGCCCCCAAAGCCTCGGCTTCTTCCACCATCCGCTTGGTTGCCAGTGCGCGGGCTTCGTTCATCATGTCCGTATACGATTTCAGCTCACCGCCCACCAGGGTTTTGAAGGATTGCGAAATGTCGCTTCCGATATGTTTGGAACGGATGGTGCTGCCTTTCACCAGCCCGAGGATTTCCAGTTCTTTCCCGGGGATATAGTCAATATTTACGATCAGCATAACAGTTCTCCTTTATTTGTGTTCGTTTGGTTCAGTATTTGTCCAGATCGTCCGTTTCGCCGGACTTGATCTCCCGTACACGCTGTATCGCCACGGCAATGATCAAGGCACATATTGCGATAGGAATCACGCACAGAAGTGCTTTAACCCACCAGTACATCTCGGGGATCATGAGAAACAGCAGAGCCATGCCTGCGTAGTAGAGCACAACCAGTGCCGCCACCAGTATTGGGGCGATATATCCATGCTGTCTCATCAGTACAGGGAGCCGGAATTCACCACCGGCTGGGCGTCTTTGCTTCCGCAGAGAACTACGAGCAGGTTTGACACCATGGCGGCGCGCCGTTCGTCGTCCAACTCGATCACACCGTCGGCACGGAGCTTCTCCAGTGCCATTTCCACCATGCCCACGGCACCGTCCACGATCATTTTCCGGGCATCAATAATGGCGGATGCCTGCTGGCGCTGGAGCATCACGGCGGCGATCTCCGGAGCGTAGGCAAGATAGGTGATCCTCGCTTCGATCACTTCCAGACCGGCCTCAATGACACGTGCCTGGATCTCGTCCCGGATCCGTGCTGCCACGATCTCGCTGGATCCCCGGAGGGAGCCCTCGTCCGGCTCACCGTCACCGGTGGTATCCACGTTCTGCGCCACGTCGTAAGGGTACAGACGGACGATATTCCGCAAAGCGGCGTCGCACTGCAGGGAGAGAAATTCCTTGTAGTTATCCACGCTGAACACGGCGCGCGCCGTATCCGTGACACGCCAGATCACCGCAATGCCGATCTCCACCGGGTTGCCCAGGCAGTCGTTGATCTTCTGCTTGTTGTTGTTCAGCGTCATGATTTTCAGAGAGATCTTTTTATCCACCGGAGTTACGCTTACCGATCCGTTGGAGGACACGGTCACCGCACTTTTTACCTCGGAAGAAACGTCGCCGCTTTGACGAAGCGAGGTGCGTGCCGCCGGATTCACCGCGGTGGAAAAAGGATTCACGAAGAAGAAGCCCTCGCCCCGGAGCGTGCCCGTGTATTTGCCGAATACGGTCAAAACCAACGCCTCCTGGGGCTTCAGGATCTTGAGACCCATAAGGGGGATCCAGCCGAGACAGCACCAGATCAGCCCCACAACGAACACCGGAATGCCAAGGGGCATGCCTTCGTCCATCATGATGCCGCCCGTGACGATAAGACCAAGGGAAACGATCCACAAAAGAGCTGTGACGATCAGAACAGCCATGCCGCTTCTTGCTTTCAGAAGTTTTTCCTGCATATGTATATCCTCCGTAACATGAATGGTTTTTATTTATGATATCATAATGATATCATTTTGTCAAGAGTGTATGCGCGCATTTTCTGCAATTTTTCGACAAAAAGCAACATACGCGAAGGACGGATACCGCCCCTCGCGTATGTATTTTTATTGGGGGATCAGATCGTCGTGCCGTCACCCCGGTTTGTCTCCCCAGGGGCGGTGAGCCCGAAGCTGACGCCCAGGGCATCGTTGATTGCACCCATCATGTTTTCGTCCAGATGGCCCATTTTTTCTCTGAGACGCCGCTTGTCAATGGTGCGGATCTGTTCCAGAAGCACCACCGAATCCCGGGAGAGCCCCACCTCATCCGCATGGATGTCGATATGGGTGGGCAGCTTCGTCTTCCCCATCCGGCTGGTGATGGCGGCGGCGATGACGGTGGGACTGTATCGGTTGCCCACGTCGTTCTGCACGATCAGAACCGGGCGAAGACCGCCCTGCTCACTGCCTACCACCGGACTTAGATCCGCGTAATAAATGTCTCCCCTTTTGATACTCACGCTATCACACTCCGTTATACTGTACTTCCCGCGGCGGTGCCGCGTCCCTGTGAGGATAGTATTTTCCGTCCGTGCCCGCTTTAATCGCAGGTGAGCAAAAAAATCCGTACGGTGCCGCCGCACTGTCAGTATATTCGACAAACAGGCGGCAGGTGACAGCGTGCAGAAGTGTGAAAAAAGAACTGCCGCCAAAGTGCAGCAGTTCCCGTTTATATGATCTTTCGGATACTCTCCACGGAGAGACAAAATTCGTCCGCCAGCGCGGCGACGCTTTCGTTTTGTGCGTAGCGGCGGCGGATCTCTTCATTGCGCCGGTCGTATTCCAGGCGAGTGCCGTTGCTGGAACCCCACGCCGCGCGCTCTTCTCCCTTTTTGGGGATATACAGCGTATCTCCGTCGATGTATTCCCAGATCTGGCAGAGAAGCTCCATGGGCAGTATATCCCGTGCGTTCTTGTATGCTATGGCAATTTTCCTCCCGCATTTCTGCCCCGATAACCGCAGGGGTGCCTTTCGGCACGTACCTGCGGCTCCTTTTCGGGACGATTGATTTGGCAGCATTGCGGGATCGACGTTCCGGACGGTCCGGACGCTTAACGCAGTGCCACCTCGTATGTGAATCTGTAAGTGATGTTGCTCATTTTTATATCTCCTCCTTTCTTCTTCCGTCAGTGCGGCCTCACTGTGGTATAATTATACCGCACGACGCTTTTTCGGTCAAGGGGGAGTTTTTCTTTGAGAAATTTTCTACCGCCGGGCGGATTTGTTCCGTTTTTCGGCAAAAATCCGCTTTGCACGCTTGCAAACGGGGAAAATGTGTGCTATAATATCCCATTGAAGAAATATACATTTTTATTTTGGGAGGAATCTCCATGAATCTTTCTATGATGCACCCGGCGGAGCAGATCGTTGCCATCATGAACCGCCTCTATCACTATCAGATGACCACCACCTCCGGCGGCAATCTGTCCATTATGGACGACGAGGGCGTGATGTGGATCAGCCCCAGCGGCGTGGATAAGGGAAGCCTTACCCCGGCGGACATCATGCGTGTTCTGCCTGACGGCACCATCGTCGGTCCTCATAAGCCGTCCTGCGAGTATCCGTTCCATCTGGCATCTTACCGTGCCCGCCCGGATTTCCGTGCCGTTCTGCACGCACATCCCCCGGCATTGGTAGCCTTCAGCCTGTTCCGTGAGATTCCCGACACCACGGTGATCCCCCGCACCATGATGGACTGCCCCAAGGTAGGCATGGCAAGATACGCCGTGCCCGGCAGTACCGTGCTTGGTGAGAATATCAAGGAAGAGTTCGAGAAGGGTTACGACATCGTTATGATGGAGAACCACGGCGCCGTGATCGGTGCTCCGGATCTGTTCTCCGCGTTCACCATGTTCGAAACGCTGGATTACGCCGCCCGTATGCAGCTCAGTGCCCGTTCCATTGCCGGCGGCGTCCGCAAGCTGTCGGAAAGACAGCTGGATGCGTACCGTGCTTTTGCCGCTTCCGTATCCGTGGAGTCCTTCGTGCCCGCTATCCGTACCCCGGAAGAGCTGGCCGCACGCAAGGAGATCTGTGCCATGTCCGCCCGTGCTTACGACAATAACCTGTTCTCCGGTGCGTCCGGCACCTTCTCCCGCCGCCTGAAGGACGGCTCCTTCCTCATCACGCCCCACGGCAAGGACAGAAAACTCCTTGAGCCGGAGGATATTGTGTTGGTTCGTGACGGCAAGGCCGAGGCCGGAAAGGTACCGTCTCATTCCGTCTGCCTCCACGAGGAGATCTACAAGCAGAACGCCGATATCGAAAGCGTCGTCATCGCTGAATCCCCCAGCATCATGGCGTTTGCTATTACGGATACGCCCTTTGACGCACGTCTGATCCCCGAGAGTTATATCTCCATGAAGAACGTGCGGAAGTTCCCCTTTGAGGCACCCTTTGCCGATCCTTGTGCCCTTGCAAAGCAGCTGACGCTGAAGGAGCCCGTGGCCATTATCGAGAACAACTGCGTCATCGCCTGCGGCACCTCTCTTCTCAACGCCTTCGACCGTCTGGAGGTTATGGAGTACAGTGCCCGTGCCGTTGTGGACGTGCTCCGCATCGGTCAGAAGATCGTGGCTATCTCCCCGGAGGAAGTGCACGATATCGAGGTTGCGTTCAACCTGTAATATTGCTGTTGCTGATTGGCAGTCATAAACCCCGGAAACCGCTTGCCGGTTTCCGGGGTTGTTTTGTCGCAAGGACACGCTTTTAGATTTATGCAAATGCAGAAAATTCGTCAGTTTTAGACAAATGGCAAAAAATGTGCAGGAGGGGCAGTCTCCTCCCCTGGAGAAAACAAAGAGAAAAACGGTAGATTGACAGGCAAATAAAGGGATGGTATAATAAAAACAGATCCAGGTCTTTGCGGACGGATCGAATACATACTGTGAAAGGAAAACACTATGCGTATCGTATCAATGCTTTTAGTTCTTTCCATGTTTCTGGGCTTTGCTGCTTGTACGAAAAATCCCGACCCCGCGGAAACCACGGCTCCCGGCGAAACGACGGCGGCAACTGAGCCTCTCGAAACGGAAGATCCCCTTCTCAACGATAATCTGCCCGACGAAACCTTCAACAATGAATCCATCGACATCTGGTTGGGATATAACCGATATTTGGTAGGTATCAATCCCGATCCGGAAATAGAGGGTGACGTTGTTTCCGAGGCCGCCAATGAGAGAAATAAAGCGGTGGAAGATCGTTTTGACGTAGTGCTGAACTATATGTCCGGTGCAGAAGGAGAAAACAACGCAGAGCGCTATAAGGCACTGGAAAGCGGTATCCTTGCCGGCGATGAGTTTGACCTTGCCCATCACATCAGCACCTATATGACGCCCCGCATGATTGCCGGCTGTTTTATCAATGTGGCGAATAACGAAATTCTTGATTTTGAAAAACCCTGGTGGTTTGATTTCGTGATTGACCGTTTGCGTATCAATGACCGTCTGTACGGTGTATCCGGTTGGTTCAACTACAACACGGTTACCGGTTCGACCGTGATGTACTATAACATCGATATGGCAGACAACTACAATGTGGGCGATCTGTACCAGATGGTGCGTGACGGCGAGTGGACCTATGAAAAGATGATGGAGATCGCCGAATCCGTGGCTGAGGACGTGAACAACGACGGCATCTACGACGATAATGACCGGTACGGCCTCTGCGGCAAGCAGGATATCTGGGCTCACCAGATATATACATCCGGTTACAACTACTTTACCTCCAACGAGGATGGCACCATTACGCTTACCGGTATAAACCAGAGACTCACTGACGTTTTTGAGACCATAAACGGAAAGATTTTTAATGCCAACTGGTATCAGAATTTCTATCCGTACGGCGGTACCAACCGTCCTACCGCGGAAATGTATGCGGAGTTCAATAAGGACCGTATCCTGTTTATGCTGGCACAGCTTTCCGCCTCCGGCAACGAAGTGATGCGTAACGGCGGCAAGTTCGGTATTCTTCCTACACCGAAGCATTTCGATGAGCAGGAATACGGTGCGGCTGCCCTGCCGGCAATTGCTTGCGTTCCCGTTACCACGGGTGATCTTCGGACTACCTCTATTATTCTGGAGGCACTGAATGCCGAAGCATATAAGATCATCCGTCCGGCGTATTTTGAGGTCGCGTTGTCCTATAAATACGTGAACGACTCTTCCTCCCGGGAGATGCTGGATCTGGCACTGTCCAATCTGTACTGTGACTTCGGTTATATGTACATGGATTGCTGCAAGATCGGACGTGAGATCCCCATGGCTCTGACGCGGGCGGACAATCTGGCATCCTGGTTTGCCGCTTACACTGTCAAAACCGAGGCCGGTGTCAAAACGCTGGTGGATACGATCATGGCACTTCCGGAATAAAACTTATGGAATAAGAAAAGCCGCCGAAAACCTCTGTGCCAGTAAGACAGTAATCCGAAAAAGTAAAATTTTACGGCATCTGTCTGACAGGGTTGGAAGCAAACAACACAAAAAGCACGATGTCGAGTCGAAAGACTTTGCATCGTGCTTTTTCCATCTCACCAACTAATAACACGGAGGTACTATCATGAATAACAATCTTACTTACACCCGCTGCGGTGGTTATGAAATCCCGAACCTGACCTTATCCGAAGCAGAAAATAAGCCTTTAGGCAAATATGGCAGAATGCGCAAGAGATATCTACAAAAGCACAGGCCGGTACTGTGGAACAGCATGATCCTGTCGGAGAAGCTGTATCCGCATCTGAGGGAGATCGACGAAGCGGCGAATGCTCGGCTGGAGAAGCTGATGTCCGAACTGATGAAGCGCAGCGGCGTGACGGAGAGTCTGAAAGCCAGCGATCCGATGAAATGGACGGGGCTGATGAACAACTGCAAATCACAAGCAGAGGAAATCATCTTTGACGAACTGATTTATAACTGACGCATCGGCGGCGTGTGGAAACATCCATGCGCCGCTGTTCTATTTCAAAATCAGTCACTGATTTGATGACACCTTTACTAAAAAAACAAATTCCAAACAGGTCATTGTGAAATCCGTGAAATACTTCGCTGCAGGACAAAACCATTTCACTGTTCCGTGCTTCTCCGAACAGTGAACGCAGTATACGGGATAGCATGCCTTTTCATGGAACGGCGAAAGGTCATACAATTCCGAAAAGCCCAATATACCCACATTCGACCAGCACATCATTGAGAGAGTTTCTATCGGCTACAGAGCTGAGTCTAAGATAATTCTGAATTTCGGTAACGGCTTCCAAAATTCAACAGCACCGCTACGGCTACACCAAGTTGTCACGCTGACAACCAGCATTATCCGTATCAAAAAGGCAGGATAGGCGTTAGCTGAGGAACAAGGGAAAAAGATGCGCAGACATCAATTCTGAGTGCTGTAACAGGAGCATATGCCCCTGTTTTGAAAGGCAAAAACTTTTTGCCATAGGAGAACACACGGGAACGATTTTACAATTATTCAAGGAACATACTCTCCTAATGCAAAAAAAGTTACAAATGAGTTTGCTCACCCTGATTGTAAACCCTGCTTCGATATGGTAAAATTATTATGTAGGATTATGTCCATTTTTGCGAGGAACTTTTTTACAAAGGAATATCCCTTTGTTGGTTATGAAATAACCAACAAAAAACCTTGGCTACGCATCATGCGGAAGGGAGGCACGGCTC
>JAZPZY010000034.1:0-21124 GCA_045544955.1 Eubacteriales bacterium | reverse complement strand
TGGTTTTAGTCCCGCTTGAGCGGGGTTTCGTAACAAATGCATGGCTGACAGGCCAATAAAAGACGCACTTGTGCGTAGCCTGTAGTATTAGGGCTATGCCCGAAACTGAAATACCACCCGCTATGCGGGTGGATTTTTATTTTTGGGGCGGCAACTTGCCGCTGGTGCAGGCAAGAGGATTTGCCCCAGCCTGCCCGAGTTGCGGTACGCAACTCGATGGGAGCGGTGGTGCGGGAAAACTGTCCACCGGACAGTTTTCTAACACGCACCCTTCAAGTCCCTGGCTCAAATATAAAGAGAGAGTATGCACCGCATACTCTCTCTTTATGGTGCGGAAAACGGGACTTGCCCCACTGCGGTGGGAGCGCGGGTCGGCTCTGACTGCCACCGGCAGTCATTCACTTCCGACCCTTCAAGTCCCGTCTCAAATATAAAGAGAGAGTATGCGATGCATACTCTCTCTTTATGGTGCGGAAAACGGGACTTGAACCCGTACGGTGTTAACCACACGCCCCTCAAACGTGCGCGTCTGCCTGTTCCGCCACTTCCGCATTCCTTGGAACGGTATATAGTATACTACACTTCTCACCGTTTGTCAAGAGTTAATTTCAAAAAACTCTGCAAATCCGCAAAAAAGATTGGGCGGATTTGCAGAGGCGGATTTATACCGATTCAATGGCACAGAGTACCGTGTCAAGAGCGGCAATGCTTTCGATACGGTTGGCCTTGTTGGATTTTTTTCGGAGGATCATAGTGGCTTCAATGCCGATATGGTTTACGATGCCGGTGCGGGGCGGTGTGATTTCGATCTCGCACAGCTTGTGCTCTGCGGTAAGCGTTCTCATCAGTTCGTTCAGTTTGGCAGCGTCCGTACATTCCACGTAGATCTTGGCGTTGTATTTTCCGTGCTTACCGGAGCGTTCGAAGGTGGTAAGCAGGGCAAAGGAAAACAGGGCAATGGCGGAGCAGATCAGTGCACCGGCGTAAAAACCGATACCGCAGGCGATGCCGATAGCGGCGGTGGCCCACAGACCGGCGGCGGTGGTAAGGCCGGTAACCATGGTTTTGCCGCGAACGAGGATGGTGCCGGCACCCAGAAAACCGATGCCGGAGATCACCTGTGCCGCAATACGCAGAGGATCGGCACTGCCGTAGCCCAGCGTTTCCATAGCGTAAATACCGGTCATAACGGTAACGGCGGAGCCGATGCAGACAAGAATATGGGTACGCAGACCGGCGGCACGGCCACGGAATCCCCGCTCAAACCCGATTGCGCCGCTGAGAAGCGTGGCCAGCAGAAGCCGGAATGCCACCGTTTCAAACGAAAGCGGTGAGGAGTACAGAATCGTTTTGAAAAAATCCATGATAGGATCTCCTTTGAAATAATGATTATTATAGCACAGCGGCGGCGGAAATGCAAGAGGAGGCGAAAAGATTTCGAAAAGCCGCCGGGGAGGGAAAGAAAAGATCGCCCGGGGCGATCTTTTCCGTTTCAGTTATTCTTTTGCCATACGGGACATCTGCCGCTGTGCCATGACCAGACCGTAATAGATCCCTTTTTGACGCATCAGCTCCTCGTGGGAGCCGACTTCGGCCACGCCGCCCTTATCGAGGACGAGAATACGCGTGGCATTCCGGAGGGTGGAGAGCCGGTGGGCGATGGCCAGAGTAGTGCGGTCGGCGGTGAGCCGCTGGAGGGAATCCTGGATCTGTTTTTCCGTTTCCGTATCCAGAGAAGCGGTGGCCTCGTCCAGAATCAAGATCCGGGGATTATGCAGAAGGGCGCGGGCGATAGCAACCCGCTGTCTCTCGCCGCCGGAGAGCGTATGGCCGTTTTCGCCTACCTTCGTATTATATGCGTCGGGCAGTTTCATGATAAAGGGATGGGCACCGGCGATCTTTGCTGCCCGGATCACCTCGTCCCGGGTGGCGTTGGGCTTTGCGTAGGCAATGTTGTCGTAGACGGTTCCGGCGAAGAGGAACGTCTCCTGCAGCACCACGCCGATCTGAGATCGGAGCGAATTCTGGGAAATATCCCGGATGTCCACGCCGTCAATGCGGATGGCACCCTCGTCTACGTCGTACAGACGCATGACCAGATTGATCAGCGTGGATTTGCCCACACCGGATTTGCCCACGATACCGATCATCTCGCCGGGATGGATCTCGGCAGAAACGTTTTTCAAAACGTTCGTGGTATTATCGTAGCCGAAGGATACGTTGTCAAGGACGATATGTCCCCGTATATCTATTTCACGGGCGTTTTCCTTGTCTGCCACGTCCACCTGCTCGTCCAGAACGTCAAAAATTTTTACGATGGACGTCATCACACGGGCCAGCATGCGGGGGATGTTGGAAAGCATGCGCAGCGGGCCGTAGATAATGCTCACGTAGGCGGAGAACTGGGACATTTCACCCAGCGTCATCTCGCCGCTTAAGATTTTCGTGCCTACGTAATAGAGCAGGAAAAACTCACCGATTCCCATAAGAAAGCCGAGCCAGGGAAACAACATGCCCCAGAACCGTTCGTTGGAGATAGACGTATCCCGTTCGGCGGCGATGGCCGTGTTGTACCGTTCCTCCTCCCGCTTTTCCATACCGAACGCCTTTACCACACGGATGCCGGAGAAAATATCGTGCAGGATCGTGTTGGAGCGTGCGTTCAGTGACCACTGCCGGTGATAGCGGCGGTGGATGGTGCCCCAGAACAGCCGGTTCACGTACATGACCACGGGCATGGGCAGAAGGATCATCAGTGCCAGCCGCCAGTCGTAAGCGAACAGGATGGTGCTGACCGCAAGAAGAGTCACCACCTGCTCAATGATGGAGCCGATCTCCGAGGCAAGGAAATTCTGCACCGTCGCCGTATCCTGGGAGACACGGTTGATCAGTTCGCCAGCCGTCCGTTTGGAGATCCGGGAAATGGACAACTGCTGGATCCGGCCGAACACCAACTCTCTCAGTCGTACGGTGATGTGGGTGCTTGCTTCCACCTGTACCAGGGCCCGGAGAACGGATATCGCTTTCACGATCAGATTCACCAGCACCAGAGAAAGGATCACCGTAAGGAACTGCCACAGAATCGGTTTTTCGGCGGCTTTGATGTAATCGTCCACCAGAACCCGGTTCAGATACGGGGGCAGAAGATTGAGTGCGGCGATCACGAAGTAGAGCAGGATAGAGGCAAAAATCTGAAGCCGGTACGGACGGGCAATCTCCCATAGCCGTACGAGATAGCGGCGCTTGCCGGCACATCGCGGGCATACGGAGGAGCCGGGCGGATAGGGTCTGCCGCATTTCGGGCAGGTGCTTGCGTGATCTTCTCCCTTATCGTCGCGGAGACAGCCCTTTTCCAGTACGTAATTGATCTGCTTTACGGCGGCGGCGTACCTGTCCTTCGCACGCATATCCGTGCGGCAAAGGATGCGGCAGTCTCCGTTTTTTAAAGTACATTCTGCAAAGACGCAGCCAACGCCGGCTCGGAACGCACACTCCTGTATCTCGGAAAGGGGAATGGATTCTATAAGGGTTCCTTTTTCATAAAGAACGATCCGGTCCGAAAGCAGGGCCAGAATACCGTTTGTTTTCTTTCCCGCGTTCTCTGTGAGATTCCGGGAAAGACGGAAGGGAAGTGCCAGCCGGACGTCCTCCGGACGGATCTCCGGCTCCCACGCACAGAGACGTGCGGCGAGGGATTTTCTGTTTTCCATAAAAAGTAACTCCACGTGTCGTTCGTATCAGAGATACAGCTCGATCTTTTTGTAGCTTCGTCTGTCCAACGCGGCCAGATCGGGGATGTTGTACCGGTTGCCGTCCACGTCCGTAATGATCACCCGCTTTTCATCCACCTTGAGAATGCTTCGTGCCGCATCCTTCAGAGTGAAGGTGATCTCTCCTTCGGCGGTTTCCGCCGTGCAGTAGGCATAGCCGTATTTATCCTTGATGGAACGGATAGCCGTCAGCGTAGGGGAGTAGTACTTCCGGTCCAGCTCCCGGCGCATAAGCTCTGCCGTCTCTTCCGGAAACACGGACAGATCAGCGATCATGCCGATTTCGTTCTTGTCCGTATCCTGCACGGATATGTAGGATTCCGGGTGGTCGAAGGGAAACGCCCGGTGAAGGAAAATGCGGTCGTACTGCGTGGTTTTAGCCTCTCCGTTTTCATCGGGTGCGGTGAGGGACAGGGTGAGAAATTCATTTTTCGTGCTCACGGCGGCGTTTGCCGGCGTAAGATACAGTATGGAAACAACGTCGCCGAGAGAGGTTTTCTTTTCAGCCATGGTTTTGTCCTTTCGTGTGCGGTCAGCCTTCGATGCCGATGTTTTTCATGGCGTCCAGCTGGAGCTTATACAGCTTGTAGTAAATTCCTTTTTGTGCCAGAAGCTCGGCATGGGTGCCGAATTCCGGCATTTTCCCGTTTTCCACAACGATCAGCTTGTCCGCATCCCGAAGAGTGGAAAGACGGTGGGCAATCATGATGGTAGTGCGTCCCACCACCAGCTTTTCCAGTGCCGTCTGGATCTTCCGCTCCGTTTCCGTATCCATGGCAGCGGTGGCTTCGTCCAGAATCAGAATCTTCGGATTGCGGAGGATGGCACGGGCGATGGAGATACGCTGCCTTTCGCCGCCGGATAGATCCTTGTAGCCAAAGCCGATCCGGGTGGCGTACGCATCCGGCAGTTTTACGATAAAGTCGTGGGCACCGGCGATCTTTGCCGCTTCGATCACTTCTTCATCCGTGGCGTCGGGATTGGCGTACTTGATGTTTTCCAGAATCGTGCCCATGAAAAGATAAGTTTCCTGGGATACGATGGCGATGTTTTTTCTGAGATCGTCAAAGGCAATATCCTTTACGTTTACGCCGTCGATGTAAATGCCGCCGTCCGATACGTCGTACAGGCGGATCAGAAGATTGGCAAGGGTGGATTTGCCCGCACCGGTGTGCCCCACGATGCCGATGACACGCCCCGGCTCAATTTCAAAGGAGATGCCGTCGATGACCTTGCGGTTCTTTTCGTAGGAGAACTGTACGTCACGGAATTCCACCCGTCCCTCGGGATTCTCCATCCGGACGGGCTCTTCCTTTTCCACAACGTCCGGCGTGGCGTCCATCACTTCGATGAGACGGCTCATGGCGTTCATACTGTCCGCCGCCATGTAGGTCATATCCACGAACATGTACATGGGACTGTATACCATGTTCATATATGCAATAAACGTAAGCAGCGTGCCGTAGGTCATTTTGTTTTCAATGACCATCCAGCCGCCGGCCGCCAGCATGATGATATTGCTGAGGTAGAAAAGGAAGTTGATGCCGGTGAAGGAGACGGAGGAGAATCGGCGGGAGGCACGCTCCGCGTCCGCCGACGCCCGGCTGGCTTTGCCGAAACGGGCGGTTTCCTCTTCCTCCTTGGAAAACGCCTTTACCACCCGGACGCCGGTGAGCACGTCGCTGAGGATGGCGCTCATGCGGCGGGAGCGGTTGTACCGCTTGGAGTGCAGCACGTCCATTTTTCCAAACAGCTTTTTGATGAGGAAGAAAACGATGGGGAAGGGCAGAAGTGAGAGCAGGGTGAGCATCGCGTTCATTTTGAGCATGATAACGATCAGCACCAGCACCTGCACGATGTTCACGAGGAAATAGGGAAGTCCGTCGCAGAAAAACCAGTAGATGGTGTTGGCATCACGGCTCACCTGATTCATAAGACCGCCCGTTTGCCGGCTGGTGAAAAAGCGGAGAGACAGCCATTCGATGGAGGAGAATATGGTGAATTTCAGATCGTAGGTAAGCTTTGCCGCTACGGTGGAGGTGACGATGCTGTTTATGATGCTGAAAACAATGGACAGGATTTTCGTGCCCAGAATGATGCCCAGCACCAAAAAGATCTGTCCGTAAAATTTGCCGGCCTTGTCCAGCACCTGATCGTAGTAAAAGCCGGAACTGACATAGGGGGCAAGGATACCCAGCAGACTGTTGAGAACCAGCACCGCACATACGGCGGCGATCTGCATTTTGTATTTTATAAGGAAGGTACCCGTGCGGGCGAGGATTTTGGTGCGGTCCATGCACTTGGCACACAGCTTCCGTGCCGGATCAATGTACCGGTTGCCGCATTTGGGACAGTAGATCTCTGCACGTCCCTTTTTGCGGGAGTTCTCTGATGGGGTGATTTCGCCCTTCTTTTTCAGATCGTTCAGGTACTGCACGCCGGTGAAGGCGTCGTTTTTTGCGGAGTTCGTGAGATTGGCCAGAAGCTCGTACGTGCCGTCCGTCTTTTTGAGGGTGATCCGGGCGGTGGAAAGCAGTTCCTCCACCTTGGCGGATTCCACCGTATCAAGAGGAATCACGTCGTAGGTCATCTCCTCAAATACGGCCTCGGTGCGGCTGCCGGGGGCGGCCGCACGTCCTTTCGTTTCTTTCCGTCCGTCCGAGCCGCTGATAAGCAGAATTTCGCTGTCGGTGGCGAGGATATAGTTGTCACAGCGGACAAAATCCCGGTTCAGATCGGTGAGAAACGCAAGACGGATGTCCGTGTCGGCAATGCCTTTCGTTTCGAGATGGGCTTTCAGTGTGGGCGGCAGAAGATGGGGCGCGGCCGGATCAAAATACCATCTTGCCGGAATTGTTTTTTTCATGAGATTTTCCTTATTGTTTCGTATGTTTGGGCGGATGTTTTTCTTGCTTTGTATATATTGTATTGTATATTTGGCGTGTTGTCAAGGCGATTTGGGGTAAAGTTTTGTTCCAAACGAACAATTATTCAAAAAAATCAGAAAAATATATTAAATCAAGTATTCCCATGACGGACGGAATATGGTATAATGAGACAGATACTGAAAAAGGAGCCACAGGACTATGTATGCAGAAAACGTTCAAAGACTCGCCCAGGCGGTGGAAGCCAACATCGGAAAGGTGATTTTCGGTAAAGAAACGCAGATCCGCTTCGTCATTGCCGCCATGCTGTGCCGGGGGCACATTCTTCTTGACGATATTCCCGGCACGGGTAAAACCACGCTGGCAAAAGCGTTGGCAAAATCTGTCCGTGCGGAGTGCCGCCGCATCCAGTTTACGCCGGATCTTCTTCCGGCGGACATTACCGGTATCAATTATTTTAATCAGAAGGAAAGCGAATTCGTGTTTCGTCCGGGCCCGGTGTTCACCAACATTCTTCTGGCGGATGAGATCAACCGCACCACGCCCCGTACCCAGTCGGCGCTGCTTGAGTGCATGGGAGAGGGACAGACCACCATTGACGGCGTGACCTATACGCTGAAACGGCCGTTTTTCGTGATCGCTACTCAGAACCCCATTGAATCCCAGGGCACGTTTCCTCTGCCGGAGGCACAGACGGACCGATTCTTTATGAAGCTGTCTCTCGGTTATCCGGATGCGGTGAGTGAAAGAAATATCCTCTCGGAGCACGGCGGTGCGTCGCCGCTGGACGGACTTTCGTCCGTGGCATCCGCCGAGGAGCTGGAAGCGGCGTGTGATGCAGTGACGAAGATCACCGTAAGCGACCGGATCAAGGATTATATTATCGCCATCGTGAACGCTACCCGGGAAAACGAACGGCTTCGGCTGGGCGTCAGCCCCCGGGGCACTCTTGCCATGATGCGTGCGGCACAGGCCCTTGCCGCCATAAACGGCCGGGATTTCGTTTTGCCGGATGACGTGAAGGCAGTGGCGGTGCCGGTGCTTTCCCACCGGGTGATCTCCCGTTCTCAGAATACGCTCCGTGTTACCGATTCCAACGAGGTGATCATCCGTTACGTGGTGGATATGATTCCGGCACCCATCGAATAAGCCGCAAAGGAGCAGAGAATTTGTATATCGTGCTTGCCTTTCTGTCGGGGATTCTTTTGGTATATCTGATTCAGTACAGGCTGTACGCAAAAAAATCCTTTGACGGAATTACTTATAACGTGACGCTCAGCACGGAGGAAGTCTTTGAGGACGAGGACATCTTTTTCTACGAGGAGATCAGCAATACCAAATGGCTGCCGCTTCCGTTCGTGAAGGTGGAAACGTATCTGCCGGAGGGGCTTCAGTTCCGCCTTATCGAAAACGGGGCAGACGGCACCCGGAAAAGCCGGTTCGTGCGATCTATACAGAGCGTGTTCGTTCTTCGTCCCTATGAAACGATTCGCCGCACCTGGCGTGTAAACTGCGACGTGCGGGGATCCTATACGCTGGGACAGGTGATGGTGCTGACCAACGATCTGATCGGCTTCAATCAGCAGTCAAAGCAGATCACCGTGCCGCCCCATGCGAAAAATCAGCTGATCGTTCTGCCGAAAACCGTGCAGCTGGATAAGGAGTTCACCTCGTCCCGGTATTTAAGCGGAGATATTCTGGTGCGGCGGAGCGTGGTCAGCGATCCGCTTCGCATAGCCGGCGTCCGGGAATACGTAAACGGCGACGCCATGAACCGTATCAACTGGAAGTCTACTGCCGCCCACAACGCACTGATGGTGAACGTGGAGGAATATACCCAGCGGCACAGCTTCCGCATTATTTTGAACATGAATTCCCGGGATATCGAGCGTGTGCCCGGCCCGCCGGCGATTCCTTCGCTGGTGGAGGATGCGCTTACCGTGGCGGCGTCCATTCTGGACGCGGTCTCCACCGAGCATATCGGCGTGCGGATCGTCACCAACGTAATGCCGGAGGAGGCGGATCCCCTCATGAGCGCCGCTTTTGACGAGACGGACGAAATGGGGAAGAGCATCTTTATTTCCCCCTCCTTTTTCGGGACCACGGATATGATCGCCGCACTCCGTTTTCTTGCCCGTCTGCCCATGCGGATCGATCTGTCCGTGGAGAAAATGCTGGATCACATCGTTGCCCATCCGGAAAAGTACGTTTCCGACGGCAATCTGGTGCTGGTTTCGGCGTACATCAGTGAACGTATGATCAATTTTGCAGAGACTATGGAAAAACAGGGCGTCACCGTGATCTTCTATATTACCGGCTCGGTGAGCAATGCGTCCATTATCCCCGATACTATAAAAGTATTCTTCAAAATCAAGCCGGAGGCGACGCCGGAGACGGAAAAGGGGGCGGTTTCGTGAATACCCGTACGGTTGACTGTATCTATCACGCTCTGTCCTTTCTGGCGATGATCAGCGTTCTCGTGCCTCTAATGCTGGTGTTCTTTTATTTCCTTATTGACGGCTCCGTTCTTTGGGCGGCTTTTTTGTCGGCTTTGTTCTTTTTGTCCGGGTACGGTATGCAGGTGCTGTATGCAAAGCTTGCCGGTGCCCGCCGCTATCGGAACCGGTACGAAACCGGCGAGGATACGGGACGGCGGTTTACTGTGGCGAAGGCGGCAGGCCCCGTGGCGTTATCCGCTATTCTTTCCTTTGCCGCTTCCTTTCTGTTTGAGTATCTGTTCCGCCTTCGCTACGAAGCGGGACTGACCTATGCGTACAATCTGGATTCGCCCTTGCCGTTTTTGGGTGCGGCCGGCATGTTCCTTTCCCTGCTTTGCGGCATCGTTCTGTGGTTTTATCCGCCGGAGAGACTGGCCTCCCTTCGTGTGGTCATAGGGGCGGTGGTCTGCTTTGCCGTGGCGGCGGTGATTTACGGAAATCCCCTTGTCGTAGCCGGCTCCATGGGCGTGTTCACGGTCTGCATGGCGCTTCTTCTCAATCAGTCCCACATTTCCCGCAGCTTCCGGGGATCGGTGGTGTGCGTGCTCACCGGGGAAGCGAGGCTTTATAATACGAAGCTGACGCTGCTGCTCCTTTTCAGCATGATCCTTGCCGCCGGTGCTCTCACGGTGCTGTTCGGCGGACTGTTCAGCGTGCTACGGGGCGTGCTTTACGTATTTCTGTATAACGTTCTCCGGGCGGAGGAAAGCCGTGAGGTACAGCAGTATTACGAGCCGGAGCTGGCAGCGGGCGAATTTCGGAAGATCGTGTACGGCGGATCGCCTTTTCTGGAGATAGCGGCGTACGTGGTTATGGTACTGATGGTGATCGTCTTGGTATACACGGTTCTGCGTAAGCAGAACGTGGTGCGGGAGATGATCGACCGTATCCGTCGGTGGATCGAGGACGTGATCGCTTTTTGGACCATGGCCGGGGAAATGTTCAAACCAGAAGCACCGGAGATCTTGAATTATAAGGACGAGCATCGGAAGATCCAGCGTGCCGCCATACGGGATTATCACGCTATGGCACAGAATACGGATACCTACGCCTATTACGCTTCCCAACTGCAGAAACTCCCCACCATGGATGAAAAAATCGGCTACGCCTACCGCATGCTGATCCGGGTGTGCCGATCCAGGAATATCCCCATTAAAACTTCCGATACGCCAAGGGAGGCCCGGGAGAAGATCCACCGTGCCGCCGCGGCGGACGTGGAGGAGATCACGGAAGTGCTGGAACTGATGAAATACGCAGAAAAAGATCCGGGACAGCGGGGAGTGGAATGTATCCGTGCTATCTCCGAAATCGTCAAAAAATATCTGGCGTAATAAAAAGAGCAAAAAACAGGAAATTTTTCCGAAAACCCTTGCAATCCGGAAAGATATGTGCTATAATACTCCATGTGTGTAAGCACGAATACGGAACAGTCCTCTGCGCAGCTCCGCATGAATGTTCTATGAATCAGAAAGGAGTCGAATCCCATGAATAAGATCGACGCTTTTGTAAATGAGCAGTTGAAGGAAACCGTTCCCGCCTTCAATATTGGTGACACCGTTCGCGTGCACAATAAGATCAAAGAGGGAACCCGTGAGAGAATCCAGATGTTCGAAGGTACCGTTATCGCCCGTCACGGCGGCGGCATCTCCGAGACGTTCACCGTTCGCCGCGTTACCTACGGCGTAGGTGTGGAGAAGACTTTCCCCCTGCATTCTCCCAACGTAGACGGTATCGACGTGATCCGTCGCGGTAAGGTTCGCCGCGCAAAGCTGTACTACCTGAGAGACAGAGTCGGCAAGGCGTCCAAGGTCAAGGAAAAGATCTAAAGCAAAGTGCGGCAGACTCGCTATGGCGGGTCTGCCTCTTTGCTTTTTACAGTACTGAATTTTTAGGAGGCTATTATGGATTTCGGTTTCTTTATGCCTACGAGAGTGATCACCGGCACGCATATCGTGCGGGAGCATGCTGACGATATGGCATTGGGTAAGCACGCACTGATCGTCACGGGCAAGCGTTCCGCCAAACTCAGCGGTGCTCTTGACGACGTGATCGCCGCTCTGGCGAAAAACGGTATCGGCTATACGGTGTTCGATGAAATTTCGGAGAATCCTTTGGCGGAAACGTGTCATAGGGGCGGTGCCGTTGCCCGCAAGGCCGGTGCGGATTTCGTCATCGGCATCGGCGGCGGCTCTCCGCTGGATGCGTCCAAGGCTATCGCGGCGTACGCCGTTCTGCCTGATATCGGTGTGACGGATATTTACACGGCTGAGCTGCCCAAGACCGGCATGCTGCCCATTATTGCCATTCCCACCACGGCAGGCACGGGCTCGGAGGCAAACCCGTACGCTGTTCTCACTCTGCCCGGCGGTGACGTGAAAAAGACGTTCAAGCCTATCCCCGGCGGCTATCCGAAAATCACGTTCGTGGATCCCCGTTATACCTATTCCCTCAGCGAGGAGTACACCGTATCCACTGCACTGGATGCGTTCTCCCACGCATTGGAGTCTTACCTCTCCCCCAAGGCAAATGCTTCCTCGGAGATGCACGCTCTCTTTGCCGCAAAGCAGATCTGGGACGTGATCTTCCACGGTGCGGATGACGACGGCAATAAAGATGCCGGCGGCTTTACGCCCGTGCAGCGTGAACGTCTCAGCCTGGCGGCTTTGGCGGCCGGTATCGCCATCAACCGTACCAGCACCGGCTTCCCTCATCCTTTGGGATACAGCATTACGCTGTCGGAAGGCATCCCCCACGGACGTGCCTGCGGTGCTTTTGCCGGTGCATATATCGTTTACAATATGCGTACCGTTCTGGGCGAAAAGAAGCTGATCCGCTTTGCCGCATATCTTGGCACTTCCCCCGGAGAGCTGGCACGGCGTATCCCCGCTAAGGCCAACGTGCATCTGACGCTTACGAGAGAGCAGATCGACGAGCACGTGAACCGTGTGGCGGCGGCCAGCAATTATGCCAATTCTCCCTACGTTTTGTCTCACGATGAGATGATCATGGTGTATTCTACGCTCTTTGGAGAGTAATTTTTGCAGTGATGTTGCGAATCCGGCAAAGAAAAATGCGATTTGCTCTTGATTTTTTCTGAATCTATGGTATAATCATAAGCAAGGTATAGCGTGCTCTATGCCGGATTACGCAATTTGCGCTTATTTTAATGGAGGATATATGACAGACCCGGACAGTTGCAGTTGCTCTGCCCAGAAGAGAATATTCGTCGGCACAGCTTGCGATCGGTGTTATGCGGTCACAGGCGGTGCTTTTTTGCATTTTTTCCTTTTCAGTCCCGGTGATGCTGCGGCCGGTTTTTGACGGATTACAGGATAATAGGGATTTAGTATAAGGAGTATAAAAATGCAAACCATCGTATGGCAGTTACTGCTGCAGTTATTTTTGATTTTTTTGAACGCAATTTTTGCCTGTGCGGAAATCGCCGTGATTTCCATGAACGATATGCGTATCGATCAGCTGGCCTCCGCCGGCGACAGACGCGCAAAGAAACTGAAGAAGCTGACGGAACAGCCGTCCGGCTTTCTTGCTACCATTCAGATCGCCATCACCCTTTCCGGCTTTTTGGGAAGTGCTTTCGCGGCGGATAACTTCTCCGAATATCTGGTGGATTGGGTAGTTGGTCTTGGTGTGAAGGTGCCCGTGGCAACGCTCAATTCCATTGCCGTGGTGCTGATCACTCTGATTCTTTCCTTCATTACGCTGGTGTTCGGCGAACTGGTACCGAAACGGCTGGCCATGAAGAAAACAGAATCGCTGGCACTTGGCCTTGCTGCTTTGGTATATGGGATCTCCCGCTTCTTCGCACCGCTTGTGGCTCTGCTCACTTTGTCCACCAATCTGGTCCTCCGCTTGTTCGGTGTGGATCCTAACGTGGAGGAGGACGACGTCAGCAAGGAGTCTATTCAGATGATGGTAGACGCCGGTATTGAAAAGGGCGTGCTTGACGACGAGGAGAAGGAGATCATCCAGAATCTCTTTGAGTTTGACGATCTTACCGTTGGCGAGTTTGCCACCCATAGAACGGAGATTTCCCTTTTGTGGAAGGAAGAAACGGTGGAAGACTGGGATCAGACCATTCACGATTCCCGTCATACCTGCTATCCCATCTGCGATGAGACGGTGGACGATATCGTGGGTATACTGAATGCCAAGGATTATTTCCGTCTTTCGGATCGCTCAAAGGAGAACATCATGAAAACGGCGGTGCAGCCGGCTTATTTCGTGCCGTCAACCGTGCGTGCCGATATGCTCTTCAAGCAGATGAAGCAGTCCAGAAAGCATTTTGCCGTGGTTCTTGATGAATACGGCGGAACGTTGGGTATCGTTACCATGAACGACCTTCTGGAACAGCTTGTGGGTGATCTGGACGACAACGCTGAGGCACCCAAGGAGCCGGAGGATATCCAGCAGATGGATTCCGGCACGTGGCGGATCAGCGGCTCCGCCTCCCTGCAGGACGTGGCAGAACGGTTGGAAACTGAGCTGCCGGTAGAGGAGTACGATACCTTCGGCGGTTTGGTGTTCGGTATGTACGGCTCTGTGCCGGACGACGGAACGACTTTTGAGATCGACATTGAAAATTTACATATCAAAGTAACGGAAATCCGGGAGCACCGACTGGAAGCGGCCACCGTGTGCCTCACGGAGAAAGAAACAGATGCGTCTGATACAGACGGGGAGAAGTGATTGAAAAATGTTTCAATGGCGTAAAGGAAATCTGAAAAACAATCTTATTCTGATCAGTTTCACGGTGCTGCTGCTTTGTGCTGCACTGAATATTCGATACATTCTGGCAGCACTCGGTAAAGTACTCTCTTTGGCTTCGCCTGTCCTGTATGGTTTGGCGATTGCCTACGTTTTGAACATTTTGATGCGTGTCCTTGAGGATAAGGTGTTCGCTTTCATGAAACGGGCAAAACGGAAGTTTGTGCATAAGATGATTCGTCCGATTTCCCTGATCCTTACGCTTGCGATTTTTCTTGGGCTGATCACGATTCTGATCGTGGTCGTTTCCCCGGATCTGGAGGAAACGATTACTACGCTTGCGTCAAAACTTCCTGCCTATTTCAACGATCTGAAGGAGTGGGGCGTGAAAACGCTGACCTCCTTCCATATGGATACGGAATGGCTGGAGGAGTTTACCGTAGACTGGAAGACCATCAGCAATACGATCATTGCTTTGTTTGATTCGGATTCTACCTCCTCTCTTATCGGCGGTGCTGCATCCTTTGCCGGATCCCTTACCGGCGGCGTAGTAAATCTGGTTTTCAGTTTCGTAATCGCCGTGTATTTTCTGGCACAGAAGGAGCGTATCTGTGCCTTCACCGGACGGATGCTTCGGGCATTTTTGCCGGACAGATTTGCTGAACGGTTCTTTCACGTTACGGACATCTGCGATTCCGTATTCAGCAGTTTTATCCGCGGGCAGTGTACGGAGGCGGTGATCTTCGGTGTGCTGTGCTATATAGGTATGCTGATCTTCCGATTCCCGTATGCGGGCATTATCTCCATCGTCGTGGGTTGTACCGCCCTTATCCCCATCATCGGTGCTTTGATCGGTGAGATCTTCGGTGCGGTTTTGATTCTTACGGTAAATCCATGGCAGGCACTTTTGTTCCTTATTTTCGTCCTCGTTCTTCAGTGGCTAGAGGGATCGCTCATCTATCCCAAGGTGGTAGGCACTTCGGTAGGACTGCCGGGCATCCTGGTGTTCTCCGCCGTGATCATCGGCGGTAATATCGGCGGTGTTATCTACTCCTTGCTCAGCGTGCCGATCTGTGCGATTTTGTATGCACTTCTCAGAGAAAAGATGGAAGAGCGTGCGGCACGGAAAAAGGAAGAAGCGGACGCCCAAGGGAATCCGCCTGCCAATGCCGGTTGATATTCTGCGAATAGAAAAAACGCTTTCGTTATTGGCGGATGGTCGTAAAACAGTTAATTACGGCACTCGAAATTATGTCGAGTGCCGTTTAATTTTTGAAAGCAAAATGAACCTTTCGATTCTGGCTCCCGTCTATATAAGTGAAACCGGTTTTAATCACTCATAGACCAAAGGAGGTGAGGCTATGGATGAATTTGAAAAGTTGTTGGAAGCAGAACGAGTATTTGTGGAACGTTTTGTGAGATTTCGTTTGCACTCAAAATCGGATGCAGACGATGTTTTACAAGAGGTTTTTCTTGCCGCTTGTCAAAAGTTCCCTCAATTAAAAAACAAGGACTCTTTTAAGGCATGGATTATTAGCATTGCAAGAAATAAATGTAATGACTATTTTCGCACGAAAGCAACGCAGTATGAAATCCCGATTGATGAACTTTCCGAAAGTGAATTGTCAGATGGCAGACATGGCGTTTCCATAGTTGCCACAGTAAGAGAAACTTTGGATTTACTTGGTGATAAAGACAAGCAAATTTTGTACCTTTATTTTTGGAAAGAGCTTCCGCAAGCCGAAATTGCCAAACAACTGAACATTCCTGTTGGAACAGTAAAAAGCAGACTTCATACAGCAAAACAAAATTTCAAAACCAAATATCCATATAACTCCGAAGTATCGAAAGGAGAAATCACTATGAAAAAGTTGCCCGAATTTATTCCCGAATACAAAATTGAAGCAAGTGCCAAAGTCCCCTTCTCTGTAAAGTGGGAAGAACTTATGGGATGGTTCTTGATCCCCAAGCTTGGCGAAAAAATGTCTTGGGGTATGTATGATATTCCTTCCCGCAAATGCAGCCATGTTTATGATATGCAAGTTACAGGCAAAGCCAAAGTTCACGGCATTGAGGGCGTGGAGCTTACCGCAAGAGAAGCTTCCTACTCAGATAAGAATGAGGTAATCAATCGCACTTTTGTAGCACAGCTGACAGATACACATTGTCGTTACCTTGCAACACTCCGAAATGATGGAGACGTTCGCAATTACATCACGTTCCTTGACGGCGATGAATTTTTGCTGAACTGGGGATTTGGAGAAGATAATTGCGGAAACGAAACGAACCTTTCCGTTAAAGGTGATATTCAGAGAGTTGGAAACTCTGTTACGAGCGCAAACAAAGATTTCCTTCTTGACATTGTTGGCAGATATACCGTTATCATCGGAGGTAAAAGTTATGACACTGTTTGCGTAATGGATATTGAAACCTATAACTGTGGTGTTGTTTCCGAGCAGTTCTTGGACAAAGATGGAAAGACGATTCTGTGGCGCAGATACAATCGTGATGATTGGGCTATTGACCGATACAAGAAGCCTTGGAGCGAACAGTTGCCCGAAAATGACAGGCTTATCGTAAATGGCACAACCTACGTTCATTGGTACGATTGCATTACAGATCATATTCTCTAAAACATTAACTCTTCTGTTTATTAATGGCACACTTCTATACAGGGACAATCCCTGCATGTACGCTCTGTGAGACAGACAGCCCGGACACTTGAAAGTCTGGGCTGTTTTTGCGTCACTTCGTTCCGTACAAGGGGCACATTCTTGCGCCGCTATGCACGACTATCCTAAAAGAAAATCCCCGCAGGAGTTAATCATGCGGAGATTTAACTGTTTTACGGACACCGCCCTATACGGAAGCGTTTTTGTTTTATCAGGGTTTCCAGCCGTCGATCTCGCCCCGTTCCAAAGCACCCACGATACGGGTGTAAAGGCCGCGGTGCTGATGATCGAAATCGCCCAGGTACGTTTTCATGGCCGCCCGTTCAGATTCCTTATCCTCGGGACAGGGGCTTTCAATGACGGGCAGTGCGGCATGGCGGACGAAGGCTTTGATCTCTTTCTCCCGTGCGTGGATAAACGGGCGGATCATGGTCAGCTCCTTTCGGCTCAGATTGGTAACCGGGGAAAAGCAGCCGAACCGTCCCTCGTAAAACAGATTCAGCATGGTGGTGATCACCGCATCGTCGTAGTGGTGTCCCAACGCCAGCTTATTGCAGCCCAGTTCTTTCACCGCATCGTGCAGAGAACCCCGCCGCATGCGGGCACAAAGAGAGCAGGGATTGGACTCTTTTCGAACGTCGAAAATAATTCTGGCGATTTCCGTCTGCCGCACAACGTACGGAACGTCCAGCCTGCGGCACAGTTCGGCGATGGGTGTCCAATCCGTTTTCGCGGCACCGATTTTTTCGGATGCGGAAAAGCCCATGTCCAGTGTTACGGCCACCAGATCGTATTTTTTGGGATAGAAGATCCGCATTTCGGACAGAACGCACAGAAGAGCCAGAGAGTCTTTTCCGCCGGATACGCCCACGGCGATCCGGTCTCCGTCTTCGATCATGGAATATTTGTCAGCGGCAGAACGTGTCCGGCTGAGAAGCATCTGCATTTCTTTCATAAATTGATTCCTTGTTCAAGGTAAAACTGTACCGTCCGTCACGGGGCGGGGCAAAAACACATATACTGATGAAGAAATCTGTATGAATACGGGAGGAAACAGTATATGGCTGTGAAGGTGTATATCGATCAGGGGCACAACCCACGCAATCCCAACGCCGGTGCGGAAGGAAACGGATACCGGGAGCAGGATCTGGTGTTTGCCATCGGCACGCGGACGGCGGCCATTCTCCGTGCAAACGGGATAGACGTCCGCCTGTCCCGTCCCACGGCGGAAACGCAGCTCGGGACGTCCACCTCGTCGTCGCTGATTGCACGGGTTGCCGAAGCCAATGAATGGGGTGCGGACTACTTTATCAGCCTGCACGCCAATGCGTCGGAAATTACCACCGCATCCGGCTCGGAGGCGTTCGTGTATTCTTTGGAGAGCGAGGCCTTGCCGCTGGCAGAAAACATCCTCACCCAGCTTAACTACGCTACCGGCCTTGCCAATCGGGGCGTGACGGCACGGACGAATCTGTACGTGCTTCGCCGCACGCGGATGCCGGCTACGCTGATCGAGCTGGGCTTTATCACCAATCCGTACGATGCGGAACTGATGGCAGAAGATCCGCAGTCTTTTGCACGGGGCGTGGCCAACGGAGTGCTGGCCTATCTTGGGATGCTTTGATCATTTCTGCTCTTTTTCCGCTTTTCTGCGGAGAAGATCGGGGCGACGCTCAGCTGTGATCTTTTGGGATTCTTCCCGCCGCCATTTTTCAATGTTGGCGTGATGGCCGGAGATCAGCACCTCCGGCACTGCCCGTCCGTGAAACACGGGCGGACGGGTGTATTGGGGATACTCTAAAAGATCGTCCTCAAAGCTTTCTTTTTCGTGGCATTCCGGCAAAGGGAGCACGCCGTCAATGAGCCGGCACACCGCATCCGCTACGAGACAGGCAGGGATCTCGCCGCCGGTCAGCACGAAATCGCCTACGGACAGCTCCTCGTCCACGATTTCGTCAATGATCCGCTGGTCGATGCCCTCGTAGTGTCCGCACAGGAGGATCAGACGGTCGTAGGACGCGTATTCCTTGGCGATGTCCTGGGTAAAGGTGCGTCCTCGGGGCGAAAGATAGACCACGTGCCGCTTTTCGCTGGCAGGGGCGTCCGCCGTGATGGCGGAAAAACAGTTCCAGATGGGTGGAGCCGCCATCAGCATGCCCCGACCGCCGCCGTAGGGCGTATCGTCTACCCGGTGATGTTTGTCCTCGGAGTAATCCCGGATGTTGTGTGCGCGGATATCCACAATACCCGCTTTGCGTGCCCGGCCGATGATGCTTTCTCCAAGGACCGATTCGATCAGCCCGGGAAACAGGGTCATTATATCTATCCGCATGGCTTACTCCATCATTCCGTCGATGAGGGAAACGTAAATGCCGGGGGCACAGCCGTCCGTTTCTTCGTCAACGGATACCTTCTTTACGAACACCGGCACGGCCGGAATCAAAAACGTGCCGCCGTCCGGCTTTTGAACGGTGTACAGCTCCTGCACGCCGGACGTGTTTACGTCGGTCAGCGTGCCGAAAGTCTCGCCTGTTTCCGCATCAAGCACGGGGAGCCCCAGCATATCTGCAATAAAGTGCTGTCCTTTGGGCAATTTGAAATCGTCCCGGTGGGCAAACAGCACTTTCCCTTTATAAGGAATCGCCGCTTCCAGGGTATCGATGCCCTGAAACCAGATCAGAACCATGGACTTCTGTACGGAGGCACGAGTGATCTTCAATTCCCGGAATCCGCCGGGCACGGGAAGAAACATCCGCTTCATTTTCGTAAGCGTGCGGGGGGTATCGGCACGGGACTGCAGACGCATACCGCCCTGTACGCCGTGGGTGCCAACGATTTCGGCACAGTCCAGATATTCTTTCTTTTCCATGTGGGTGAACCTTTCTGTCCGTTTTTCTCATATACAGTAGTATACCATAAAAATCCCTGACGTACAAGAATAATTCTGCCCCTTTGGAACATTTTGCGGAAAATTCCGTCAAACGAAACAAACAAACGAAAAAGAAGGAGCAGTGAAATATGAAAATACGCAGATTGACCGCATGGGGATTGATACTGGCACTCGGTCTGGCAGGACTTTCCGGCTGTGCCGTGCCGGAGGAGACGCCCGAAGAAAAGGAGCCGGCTGTTACCTTGCCGGCACAGGACGTGGCGGTGGATTATTCCTCAAGCGGCCTTGCCGTGGCGGGTGAGGCGGACGGCGTGCCCATGAGTGAGGAGTTCGTGCGTGCGGCGGCGGATTTCGGCATCACCCTTCTGCAGAAGCAGAAGTTGGGAGAAAACGTGATGATCTCTCCCGTGTCCCTCCTGTACGCTCTGGGCATGACTGCCAACGGGGCAGACGGCAAGACGCTTTCCGAGATGGAGGACGTACTGTTCGGCGGTATTTCCGTGGATACGGCCAACGGGCATTTTCTCCATTTTACTGAAAACCTGCCGGATGGAACAAACGGCGTCTCACTGGATATCGCCAATTCCATTTGGTTCAATAATAAAAATGCGGCGTTTTCCGTGAACGCCGACTTCCTTTCCAAAGACGCAACCTACTACGGTGCCGGTGCGTTCGGCCGGGATTTTTCCGATCCCGGATCTGTGGACGCCGTGAATCAGTGGGTGTCCGACAATACGGACGGTATGATTCCGAAGATTATCAGCCAGTTGAAGCCGGAAGATATTATGCTTCTGGTGAACACGGTTCTGTTTGACGGCAAGTGGAAGGAGACGTACGGCGAGAACGACGTCCGCTCCATGAACTTTACCGCCTACGACGGCACGCTAATGGATGCGGAGATGCTCTGCTCCCGGGAGGACGGTTACTTCGAGTTGGGCAAGGGTAAGGGTTTCCGCCGTCCCTATGCGGATCGGTACAGCTTCGTGGGGATTTTGCCGGATGCGGACGTGGACGTGTACGACTATTTGAAGGATCTGACGGGAGAAAAGCTGCTTGACGCACTGAACAGCGAAAAATCCGCCAAAACTCTGGTTCGCATCCCGGAATTTACCTTTGACTACGATACGGATGCCGGTGAGTCACTGAAAGAGATGGGCATGGACCGTGCGTTCAGCGGCAGTGCGGATTTCAGCCGGATGGGCACCGTGGATGGCGGCAATATTGCCATCGGCGGCGTGATTCAGAAAACGCGTATCGAGCTGACCCGTGACGGCACCAAGGCCGCCGCCGCCACCGTTGTTACCATGATGGCAACCTCTGCCGGTCCCGGTTCATATGTGCCGCCGGTGGAGATCTACCTGGACCGTCCCTTCGTATTTGCGATCGTGGACAATGAAACCAATCTCCCGCTGTTCTGCGGCGTGGTAACGGAGATTCCTTCCTGAACCGATTTTCCAAAAAAGCATCCGTGCCTTTGACTGCACGGATGTTTTTTGTAAGATGAAAACCCCGCCATAGTGGCGGGGTTCCATAAAGGCTTTGCCGATGAGCAGAAAGCAAATAAAAATTCAGCGTAGAATGATCTTGTGTCAAAGGCTCCCTTGTGTAAAGGGAGCTGTCAGCGAAGCTGACTGAGGGATTGTTTTGTGTAGATTATCGCTTTTTACAATCCCTCCGTCACGGC
>JAZPZY010000033.1:0-5476 GCA_045544955.1 Eubacteriales bacterium | reverse complement strand
GGGAAGGTGTCCCCGCAGGGGACGGATGAGGTGTCCTTTACGCAATGTTACTCCTCATCCACCATTCGACTTCCACTTCGTGGAATGTCGCATGGTCCCCCTTCTCCCACAGGAGAAGGCATATAAACCGATACGCCATCCGCAACCGATACGTAGGCGGAAATCGGGCGGTACAACAGCCTCCCAGAGGGAGCCTTTAACAAAATCCGCACGGTATCTGCCGACGCCGCGTTATCGGAAACCGGACGGCACAACAGCCTTCCCCAGTGGGGGAAGGTGTCCCCGCAGGGGACGGATGAGGTGTCCTTTACGCAATGTTACTCCTCATCCACCATTCGACTTCCACTTCGTGGAATGCCGCATGGTTCCCCTTCTCCCACAGGAGAAGGCATATAAACCGATACGCCATCCCCACCTGTCACTTTTGCGGAAATCGGACGATACAACAGCCTCCCTCCGGCCGAGATGCTTTGCATCTCGAGAAGGTGGCATTGCGAAGCAATGACGGAAGGAGCCTGCGGCATAAGAGACATCCGCAAACGGAACGTCGGCGGAAATCGGACGGTATCGCACTCTCCCTCAGTCATCTGCAGATTCGCTTTGCGAACTGCCGATGACAGCTCCCTCCCAGAGGGAGCCTTTAACAAAACCCGCACGGCATCTGCAAACGGGACGTTGGCGAAAACCGGACGGCACAACAGCCTTCCCCAGTGGGGGAAGGTGTCCCCGCAGGGGACGGATGAGGTGTCCTTTACGCAATGAAACTCCTCATCCACCATCCGACATTCCACTTCGTGGAAGTCGCATGGTCCCCCTTCTCCCACAGGAGAAGGCATATAAACCGATACGCCTTCTGCAAACCGGCACGTAAGCGGAAACCGGACGGCACAATAGCCTCCCTCTGGGAGGGAGGTGGCATTGCGAAGCAATGACGGAAGGAGCCTGCGGCATAAGAGACATCCGCAAACGGTACGTCGGCGAAAACCAGACGGTATCGCACTCTCCCTCAGTCATCTGCAGATTCGCTTTGCGAACTGCCGATGACAGCTCCCTCCCAGAGGGAGCCTTTAACAAAACCCGCACGGTATCCACAGACGCCGCGTTATCGGAAACCGGACGATGCGGGCCGGCCCCTACCACAACCGATACGACATCCGCAACCGTCACGCAGGCGAAAACCGAACGAAACGGGCGAACAAAGTTCGCCCCTACAACGGTTGTGCGAACATATCCTCAACCGCCGCCCAAACAAAAAATACAGCCCGTGCGTTATTCCAACGCACAGACTGTACCTGTATTCAGTATAAAAGGTTTTTGAAGAAGGGGTACGGGGAGGAACTTTTTGCAAAAAGTTCCTCCCCGCTTATCTTATTCTCTTACACGCCCGAGTAAGCGGCGAAACCGCCGTCAACGGGAACGACCACGCCGGTGACGAAGGCGGAGGCGTTCTTATCGGCCAGCCAGAGCAGGGTACCGGTAAGGTCTTCCACTTCGCCGAAGCGGTTCATGGGGGTATTGTTCAGAATCTTTGCGGAACGGGCAGAGAGGCTGCCGTCTGCATTGAAGAGCAGGGCGCGGTTCTGATCGGTGCAGAAGAAGCCGGGGGCGATGGCGTTTACGCGGATGCCCACGGGAGCGAAGTGCACGGCCAGCCACTGGGTAAAGTTGGAAACGGCGGCCTTAGCACCGGAGTAAGCGGGGATCTTGGTGAGGGGGCAGAAGGCGTTCATGGAGGACACGTTGATGATAGTGCCGCCGGTCTTTGCCATCTCACGGGCGAACACCTGGGTGGGCAGAAGCGTGCCGAGGAAGTTCAGATTGAACACGAAGGAAATACCGTCGGGATCCAGGTCAAAGAAGGTCTTTACACCCTCGATGGTGCCGTTCTTCTCCAGCTCAGCGATGTCCTCGGGGGTGCAGTATTCCCGGTCGGTGGTTCCCTTGGGGTTGTTGCCGCCGGCGCCGTTCAGAAGAATGGTCACAGCACCGAACTTCTCGTGGATCTCAGCCTGTGCCTTCACGATGGAGTCCTTCTGCAGAACGTTCATTTCGAAAGCGGCAGCCGTGCCGCCGGCAGCGTTGATCTCATCCGCTACCTTCTGTGCGGCCTCCGCACGCAGATCGCATACGGCCACTTTTGCACCGCATTCAGCCAGTGCCTTGGCAAAACCGGAGCACAGAACGCCGCCCGCACCGGTTACAACCGCTACTTCTTTGGTAAGGTCAACTTTGAAAGGTACCATTTGTTTTTTCTCCTATGGTAAAAAATGTATTAACAAGCCGGATTTCCGGCATTTTGTTCGTCTTTTTTGCGGGGCGCGCTTTTCGTTATTTAGGGGCAGGAACCATCTCAGACGCCGAAGTTTCCTGCCCCTCTTTCGCCCTGTCGGGCGAAATTCACCCCACTTCCTTGGCTGGGGCATAACTCCAAACATTTTCATCTAATTTTTTCAATATGTTATCGGGGTTTTGCCCACTTGTACCCCTTTTTCAGTATGGGGTCAAGGGTAGCGAAGCGGCGCGAGGGTAATGAATGACAATCCTGTGGATTGTCAGAACCCGAGCGTGACCGAGCCGCAGCGAGAAGCAGTCCCCTTGCAGGGTGTGGGGCAGCGCCCCACATCGTATCCCTTTACAGCAGCAGTCCCTTTTCGCACAGACCGATGAGATCGGTCAGATCCGCCGGCTGTTCGGCCACGGCGGAGGCGCCGTTCTGCGTGAGGAGCATGGCCGGGCGATATCCCCATCCGGCACCGATTGCGATCATGCCGGCGTTTTTCGCCGTCATCATATCAAATTCCGAATCGCCCACGAAGGCACACCGCGCCGGTGTCACGCCCAGCATCCGTGCGGCCGCCACGGCCGGTGCCGGATCGGGCTTGGGCGGGTACTGCCCCACGCCCACGATGGCACAGAATCGGCCGGGGAACAGCGTCTCCGCCATTCTCTCCGCAAAGATCTGCACCTTGTTGGTGACGATGCCGAGGCGGAGCTCCCGCCGGCGGAGCTGATCCAGAACGGCGGTCATGCCCCCGTAGGGCACCACCAGATCGGACCCGTGCTCTGCATAGAACGATTCGTAAAAGGCGTACGCTTCTTCAAAAAAGGATTCGCCCCGTGCCGCCACCGCTTCTTCCGTGAGGGCACCCCGGACGAAATCTCTTTCGCCCACGCCCACCAGCGACGTTACCGTTTCCGTGTCCACGGGCGGCAGATCAAACCGGGCACGCATGTGATTTACGCAGAACACCAGATTGGGCATGGTATCCGCCAGTGTTCCGTCCAGATCAAAGAGAACCGCATCCAGCACCGTAATCACATCCTATCTATCCTTTTTACTATTATAACGCAATAAAGAGAAAAAGGCAAGGGCTTTTTGAGATTTGTGCGGCGGATTTGAACGGGCGGGTTGTGCCGGGCACGGCGGATGGCGTCCGGTTTCCGCCTGCGTGGCGGTTTGCGGATGGCGTTTGGTTTTATATGCCTTCTCCTGCGGGAGAAGGTGTCAGCCCGACTTGGCGAAGCCAACGTCGCGCTGACGGATGAGGAGTTCATAACGCAAAGAAACACCTCATCCGTCCCCTTCGGGGACACCTTCCCCCACTGGGGAAGGCTATTGTACCGTGCGGATTTCCGCCAACGCCCCGTTTGCGGAAGGCGTATCGGTTTTGGTAGGGGTTTGCGGTGCCGACCGGTTTCCGCCCTACGTGGCGGTTTGCGGATGGCGTTCGGTTTTATATGCCTTCTCCTGTGGGAGAAGGTGTCAGCCCGACTTGGCGAAGCCGACGTCGCGCTGACGGATGAGGAGTCCATAACGCAAAGAAACACCTCATCCGTCCCCTCCGGGGACACCTTCCCCCACTGGGGAAGGCTATTGTACCGTGCGGATTTCCGCCAACGTGCCGTCTGCGGAAGACGTATCGGTTGTGGTAGGGGGGTGCGGTGCCGACCGGTTTTGCCCTACGTAAAAATACAGCCTGTGCTAAATGACAACGCACAGACTGTATTCTCTATATAGTTTAAGGATTTTTTGAAGGGGTTTGGGGAAACTTTTTTACAAAAAAGTTTCCCCATCGCATCCCCGTCTTGTCCCCTCATCCCGTTACCTTTGCCGCCGTTTCGTAAAAATTGCTGTGCTCGATCCTTCGGAAGGAAGCCGCCGCCGCATCTGCAAAGGCTTCTTTCGTGCCCAGGGCATCGGTTCGCGAAACGGTGAGCACGGTCAGCAGGGCGTAGGCATCCAGAAGGGCTGCGGCTGACGCGGAAAGAGGCAGATCCCGCCGTGGGAACTGCACGAAAAACAAATGATTCACAAGCAGATTCTCCATCCACGCATCCCACTTTGGGAAGTGCGAGCGCACCCGTGCGTTTGCCGCATCCCACAGTGCCGCCGATTCCGCCGTCACCGATCCGCTGAGCGAAAAGGCTTCCATGGCTCCCGGTACGAAGGGGGCAATGCTGCTGTCCTTTTTTCCGTAAGTGAGAAGCAGTGTCCGTGCCCGGGTGAGAAATTCCGCCGGCGTTTCCTCTTTTACCGGCACGCCCAGCACCGCACCCACGGCACGGAGCTTTTCCGGAAGCGAGAGGCCCTTCGTCTGCAAAGCGGCAATGCATGCCTGCCGCCGTGCCGTCTCCTCCTCGTGCACCGGGGGCGTGGGCGGCATGCTGCCGGCGATCTCTCCCGTGACGGTCACGAAGGAAAGAGGGGCGTCCGAAGCCATCAGCATTTCCACCGCAGCCTCGCAGCTGCCGGCACAGACGATCTCCGTGGGATCGCCCGCACGCACCGCACGGGGATACAGCCGGCACACCGCCGGCTGGACGGACGCACCGCACTCCGTCTGCAGGGAACACAGCCCGTTTTCGTCCAGCATGGGGCATCGGCCGTCCGCCCCGTGGGCGATGTAGGCGTAGGCGTCCGGCGTGGGCGGATCGAACAGGGCAAAGCTCTGGCGGATGGCAGCCGACAGGGCCGGGGACGGCGTAAGCGACGTGATCCGCCGGTGCTCTGCCTCCGTCAGCTGGATGCGCCAGCCGTGGCAGCAGTTGGTGCGGCACTCGCCGCATTTGCAGCGGAATTCCTGCATATACGCAGGCATGTAGATGGAAACCCGTTCCGTAAAGTATCGCCTCTTTTATTCCATTAAATGTTAATTTTATAGAAATTAATGTAAAAATTATAGCAAAAAATGGGAAACATTGCAAGAGGAAATTTGAAAAAAGTGGAAAAAATTGTGGGGGAGGGGCGTGCGGTTTCCGCTTGCGTGGCGGATGCGGATGTCGTTTGGAACGGGGCGTCGGGGGCCGCCCCCTACCGGATGCCGGTATCGCCCGGTTTTCGATAACGTGGCGGATGCAGATGCCGTGCGGATTTATATGCCTTCTCCTGTGGGAGAAGGGGGACCATGCGACTTCCACGAAGTGGAATGTCGGATGGTGGATGAGGAGTTACATTGCGTAAAGACACCTCATCCGT
>JAZPZY010000032.1:0-3947 GCA_045544955.1 Eubacteriales bacterium | reverse complement strand
ACTCGCGGCGTCCCCTACCTGAATTCGAACGATTTTCCGCAAACGGTACGCCCGCTGCCTGTATCCCCTATATAGTCCAAAAGTTTTTGGGGTGGGGTTTGGGGAGGCCCTTTTTACAAAAAGGGCCTCCCCGCCTATCTCCTCCCCCCTTGCATTTCCTCCCATTTTGCTGTATAATATACCCGTCAAAATTTGCCCACATCACTATAAGGAGTCGTTTTCATGAAAACCTTTCAGCCGAAGCTGTTTCAGTGCTTCAAGGAGTACAAAAAGGAAAATCTGGTAAGCGATCTTGTGGCCGGTCTGATCGTTGCCATCATCGCTCTGCCCTTGTCCATTGCTCTGGCCATCGCCTCCGGCGTGTCCCCCGAGCAGGGATTGTACACCGCCATCGTTGCCGGCTTCGTTATTGCATTTCTCGGCGGCAGCCGGGTGAATATCTCCGGTCCTACCGCCGCCTTTGCCACCATCGTGGCCGGCGTGGTGGCCGCCCACGGCCTTTCCGGGCTTACCATCGCCACGGTGCTGGCCGGCGTTATGCTGATCCTCCTCGGCGTTCTCCGCCTCGGCTCCCTCATCAAATACATCCCCATGACCATCACCACCGGCTTTACGGCCGGTATCGCCGTGACGATCCTCGTGGGGCAGATCAAAGATTTCCTCGGCCTCACCTTCGCCCCCGGCACGAACGCCATTGAGACTATTGAGAAGATCGAAGCCATCGCCGAGTCTATCGGCACCTTGAATCTCCACGCGCTGCTCGTTGGCGCGTTCGGTCTTGCCATCCTCATTCTGTGGCCCATGATCGGCCGGGCAAAATGGGGCGCGTTCTCCAAGATCTGCGGAAAGATCCCGCCGTCCATCATTGCCGTTATCGCCGGCACCCTGCTGGTGCAGCTGACGCCCCTTAAGGTGAACACCATCGGCTCTCTGTACCCGGATCTCACCTCCGCTCTCCCCACCCCGTCTCTGCCCGCCTTCAGCATGGATACGGTGATCGCTGTGCTCCCCAGTGCGGTGACCATTGCGGTGCTGGCCGCCATTGAATCCCTTCTCTCCTGCGTGGTCTCCGACGGTATGATCGGTGATAGGCACAACTCCAACACGGAGCTGATCGCGCAAGGGTGCGGCAATATTGCCTCCGGCTTCTTCGGCGGTATCCCCGCCACCGGCGCCATCGCACGCACCGCCGCCAACGTGAAAAACGGCGGCCGCTCTCCCATCGCCGGCATGGTGCACGCCGTGGTTTTGGCGTTGTTCCTTGTCGTTCTGATGCCCCTGGCCAAGATGATCCCCATGCCCATCATCGCCGCCATCCTGTTTATGGTGGCGTACAACATGAGCGAGTGGCGGCACTTCGTGCGGATTTGTAAGCACGCATCCGCGGGGGATATTCTCACGCTGGTTCTGACCTTCTCCCTTACGGTGATCTTTGATCTGGTGGTTGCCATTGCCGCCGGCCTGATCCTCGCCGCCGTTCTGTTTATGAAAAAGATGTCCGACGTGACCGAGGTCCGCCGCTGGCACGAGGCGGGCGACGCGGACAAGGCTGTGCCTGCGGGCGTGGCCGTGTACGAGATCGTGGGCCCCATGTTCTTTGCGGACACGGATAAATTTTTGCACTTTACGAAAGATACGGATACGAAGGTGATCGTTCTCCGCCTGTCCGGCGTGCCCTACGTGGACGCCACCGCCATGGAGAATCTGACGGAGCTTCTTTCCGCCTGCCGGGCACAGGGCATCCGTCTGATTCTGGCACACGTGCACGAGGATCCCAGAAAGGCCATGGAAAAGGCCGGATTTATCGCCGCACTGGGTGCGGAAAACGTGGCGGAGCACATGGATGAGGCTCTGCGAATGGCAGGGGAATGACGGCGGCGGCATCGCCGCCACCTCTTCCCTCTTCACTATTCACTCTTCACTCTTGGCTCCGCCGCGATTGGTTTAGCTGTAACTGTATATTATCCCTATTATTAAAAGTTTTTGGGGGTGTGGGACCTTTTTTCAAAAAGGTCCCACGTCGCATCCCTGCGTATCCCCCCTCTCGGAGGTATCCATATGCTCCCACGGGCGATTTTATTTGATCTGGACGGAACGGTTCTGCCCCTCTGGCAGGACGATTTCGTTATAGCGTATTTCAAGCGGCTCACCGCCGCGATGGCACCCCGCGGCTACGATGCCGATCTTCTGAAAAAAGCGGTCTGGGCCGGCATCCGCGTCATGGAAACAAACGACGGCTCCCGGATGAACGAGGAGATCTTCTGGGAAGCGTTCCGGCACGTGTTCGGCCGGGACGTGACCGGGGACATGCCGTACTTCGATGATTTTTACCGGAACGATTTCGACGATCTGAAAGAGTCCGTCTTTCCGCCCAATCCGGACGCCGTATCCCTGATCCGGAAGCTGAAAACCACCGGCATCCCGGTGGTGCTGGCTACCAATCCCGTGTTCCCCAGAACGGCCACGGAGGCACGCATCCGCTGGGCGGGACTTACGCCCGACGATTTCACCCTCGTCACCACCTTTGAAAATTCCGGCTTCTGCAAGCCAAATCCCGGGTATTATCTGGATATCGCCGAGAAGATCGGCGTCGCCCCCGAAAACTGCCTCATGGTGGGCAACGATGTAAGAGACGATATGTCCGCCGCAAACGTCGGCATGGACGTGTTCTTCCTCTCCGACTATCCCGTGAACCGGGAAAACAAGGACACCTCCCCCTACAAGCAGGGCGGATTTAAGGAGCTGGGGGAACGTTTGCGGGACCTTTTTGAAAAAAGGTCCCACACCCCCAAAAACTTTTAAGCTATTCATATTTTATCACTGCACGCAATCGAAATTTTTGATATAGTATAAAGATTTTTGGTGGGGGTTTGGGGGCACCTTTTTGTAAAAAGGTGCCCCCGGCTCTTTCCTCCTGCATATTCTCCCCCGTATCTGCCCATACTATGAGAGCGAGAGCGATTCTCCTCTCATTTTTTGTTTCAGAAAGGCAGATTTTTTATGATTTTCTCTATGAAAAAGCCGAAATTTTTTCTCTTTTGTTTCGTATTTACGGCGGTGTTTCTCCTGAGTTTCTCCCTTGCCGTGCTGGCACAGGACACGGGCAACCTGGGTGATACCGCACCGGCGGAGGCCCCGGACGCACAGTGGACGGGCAAAGCGGACGGCATGGTGGAGGGCACTTCCGGCGAAGGCTCCGGCGGCATGCTGAACGAGGTGACGGACGGCCTCATGGGCGGTATGATGAACGGCGGCGATTCCGCCGGTGCGGAAAGTGGCTCCGGCACGGCCGGCGGGACCGGCACGGCCGGCGGCTCCGGGACGAATGATACGAGGGATACCGAAGCCGTCACCGGGGATATGGCCACGGATACGGCGGCGTCCTCCTCCGGCAATGGATCGGATGACGGCACGTCCGTGTTCGGCGTGGTGATCACCATCATCATTATTCTTGCCGTGGCCGCATTGATCTTTGCACTGATCCCGAAAAGAAAAATGCAGTAAAGCGATAAAAAAATGGGGGCGTTGCCCCCGTTTTTTTATTCGTGCGGTTTCCCCAACCGATACGTAGGCGAAAATCGGGCGGTACCGGCATCCGGTAGGGCCGAGTTCGCGCGAGTTAGCTTTGCTAACTCGGCCGAACTCGCGGCGCCCCGACGCCCCGCCGCACCTTTGTTCGCCCGCCACGAACGGTACAAACCAAACGAAATGGGATGTCCAGGGGCCATCCCCTACCACAAAACGATACGACATACGCATACATCACGTTGCCGAAAACCGGACGGCACAATAGCCTTCCCCAGTGGGGGAAGGTGTCCCCGCAGGGGACGGATGAGGTGTCCTTTACGCAATGTTACTCCTCATCCACCATTCGACTTCCACTTCGTGGAATGTCGCATGGTCCCCCTTCTCCCACAGGAGAAGGCATATAAACCGATACGCCATCC
>JAZPZY010000031.1:0-18510 GCA_045544955.1 Eubacteriales bacterium | reverse complement strand
ATTCTGCGTGGGCGACGATATCGCATGGCTCCGCGTTGGTAAGGACGGCCGTCTGTGGGCTGTGAACCCCGAAAACGGCTTCTTCGGCGTTGCTCCCGGCACCAACGAGCACTCCAACCCCAACGCGCTTAGCACCACCACCCGCGACACCATCTTCACCAACGTTGCGCTGGATACCGACACCAACACCGTTTGGTGGGAAGGCCTCAACGACAATCCGCCCAAGAACGCCATCGACTGGAAGGGCAACCCCTGGGATTACACCAAGTACGACAAGAAAGACAAGTCTACCTGCGGTGCACATCCCAACTCCCGTTTCACCGCTATGGCTGCTAACTGCCCCTGCATCTCCGATAAGTTCAACGATCCTGCAGGTGTGCCGATCTCTGCTATCATCTTCGGTGGCCGCCGCGCCAAGACCGCTCCGCTGGTATACCAGTCCTTCAACTGGCAGCACGGTACGTTTGTCGGCTCCATCATGGCATCCGAGACCACCGCTGCCGCTGCCGGTGCAGTAGGCGTTGTTCGCCGCGATCCTATGGCAATGCGTCCCTTCGTTGGCTACAACATGGGCGACTACTTTGCACACTGGCTGGCAATGGGCAACAAGATCCCCAACGCACCGAAGATCTTCCACGTGAACTGGTTCCGTACCGACGACGAGGGTCACTTCATCTGGCCCGGCTTCGGCGACAACATGCGCGTTCTCATGTGGATCCTCGCTCGCTGCGAAGGCAAGGTAGATGCTGTTGAGACCGCTATCGGTTATATCCCGAAGGCAGAGGACATCAACATCGAAGGCCTGACCGACGTAACGATCGATACGATCCGTGATCTGCTTTCTGTTGATACCCAGTCCTGGAAGGACGACATCGGCAATATCAAGGAATTCTACGATATGATCGGTGATCGCGTTCCCGCAGCTCTCAAGGAAGAGCTGGCTGCACTGGAAGCTCGTCTGGGCTGATAGCGACAGTTACTTGAAAAGCAAAAAGGGCGGAGAAATTTCCCATTCTCTGCCCTTTCCTTTTTTACGCTCATACAACATTCGGGAGGACATCGTGTTTAATATTCTTTTCTTGGCTCTGACAGTGACAGGCACCTCGCTCCAGCAGATTTTAATGAAAGCATACAACAAAAAAACTGGCACCCGGGGCGTGTTTATTTTCAGTTCCGTGTCCGTCTTGTTCGCCGTTCTGTTTTTCCTCGCAGCCGGCGGGTTCAAACTGCATTTCACCTGGGAAATCGTTCCGTATGCACTTGGATTTGCGTTATCTTACGGTACGGCGATTGTGGCTGAGCTTCTTTCCATCAAGGTTGGTTCCCTTTCTTTATCCTCTCTGGTGATTTCCTATTCTTTGATCGTGCCGACCTTCTACGGACTGCTGTTTCTGAATGAAGACGTAGGGTTTCTTTTCTACATCGGCCTCGCTCTGCTTTGCGTCAGCCTATTTCTGATAAATTCCAAACATACCGGCAGTCGGATCACGTTTTCTTGGGCTGTTTTCGCCTTTTTGGCTTTTCTCGGAAACGGAATTTGTTCCACCGTGCAGATGGTTCAGCAGAAAAATTTTGCCGGGCAATACAAAAGTGAGCTTATGATCCTTGCACTCTTAATCGTATCGGCTGCTATGTTCGTTTTTGCACTCTTCACGGAAAAATCGGACATCAGGCCCTCCGTTCAAAAGGGCGGACTTCACGCCGTTTCGTACGGACTTCTGAACGGATTATGCAATTTTCTCGTCATGGTTCTTGCGGTAAAGATGAACGCCTCCATACTGTATCCCGTCATTTCAGCGGGCGGCATCCTTCTGACAGGCATCGTTTCGTTGCTCGTCTACAAAGAAAAACTTTCACGAAACCAATATCTTGCACTGTTCTTCGGCATTATTTCCGTGGTTCTCATGAATATATAAAAAAATAACGGCAGAGGCTGTTGCCTCTGCCGTTATTTTTATTTGTTTACAGTTCAACACGGCAGCGGATCTCTCCGGCAAAATACGCCCGGATATTCTCCGCCATTTCGTTTACACAGCGTTGTCTTGCTTCCACGGCTCCCCACGCCATATGAGGGGTAAGGCAGACAGCCGGATGCTCACGCACGGCGTAGAGAGGATTCGTCGCGGGAATCGGCTCTTCCGTAAAGACGTCCACCCCAAGTCCGCCGATCTTCCCGGACTTAACCGCCTCGGCAAGGGCAGCCTCATCGGTTACTGCTCCCCGTGCCACGTTCACAAGAAGCACACCCGGCTTCATCATGGCAATGCGCTCTCCGGATATAAGGCCCCGCGTCTGCTCGTTCAAAGGAGTATGCACGGTAATAACGTCTGACTCCCGGCAAAGCGTATCAATATCCACCGTAGGATAATCAGGATCCGGTTTACGCCGGCAAACGATCACACGGCAGCCGAATGCCTCTGCGATCCTTGCCACTTTTTTACCGATATTGCCGGCACCTACAATTCCCCAGGTTTTTCCGGCCAATTCATGAAATGCCGGGTACAACCGATTCGCCACACCGGAGGCCGTGTATGCTCCGCTTTTCACAAAATCCGTAAATTCCGACAGGCGGAACGCCAACTGAAGCACGAGAGCCACAGTCAACTGTGCTACGCTGTCCGTGGAATAGCCCAGTACGTTGCAAACGGCGATTCCGTGGGCTCGGCAAAAAGCAAGATCGATATTGTCGTAACCGGTGGCCGCCACACAGATCAGCCGAAGATTCTTGGCATCGGAAAGATTCGTTTCGTTCAGTTTGATTTTATTGACGATCACCACGTGTGCGTCGGCAATACGCGTTGCCACTTCTTCCGACGTGGTTTTCTGGTACACGGTAAGTGAAGAAACGTCCGCAAGGGGAGAAAACGAGATATCGTCACCGAGCGTGGCTCCGTCCAGAATGACGGCACGAATCGAATCTTTGTAAAAATCCGTACTCACTTTCCCATCTCCTTTCGCGCTGTCAGAATTTCTTCCGGTGTGAACACGTACTTTTCATGACAGAAACGGCACTCTGTCTCAATAGGTTTACCGTCAGCCACAATTTCCGCAATATCTGTCTCGCTCATGCTGACCAGTGCACGCTTGTATTTCTCCCGCTCGCAGGTACAAACATAAGCGATGTCGATCTCATCAAAGAAATCAAACGGAATGCCTTCAAATACCATACCGATAATTTCCGCCGGCGTACGTCCGTTTTCAATCAGCTTGGACACAGACCCCAGTGCCGTAATGTTCGCTTCGATCATGGGAATCAGCGTTTCATCCGCACCGGGCAAAAGCTGCAGAAAAAAACCGCCGGCCGCTTTGCAGGAATTGTCTGTATTGGCACGGACGCCCAAAGCACAAACAGTCGGTGTCTGTTCGCTGGTAACGTAGTATTCGGAAATATCGTCACCGATCTCGCCGGTAACGAGAGGAGAAATGCCCACGTACGGCTCGCCCGTACCAAAATCACGGATAATTCCCAAAGAGCCGCGGCCAACAGCACCGCCAACGTCCAGTTTTCCGAGATCGTTGGGCGGCAGCTCTACCGAGCAGTCCTGCGCATAGCCGCGGACGTTCCCCTTATAATCGCTGACGCAGATGATCGTACCGGCCGGGCCGTCCCCTTTGATCTGAAGGGTAAGCGTGTCCGACGAATCCTTCAGAAGCGAACCCATCAGACACGTAACCGTAAGACAGCGTCCCAACGCCGCCGTCATGGTTTTAGAGGTGCCGTGTATTTCATGTGCACGCTGCACAATGGCAGTCGTATCCGCACAGACAACACGGACGCTTCCGTCCTGTGTCATCGCACGGGTCAGAATAGAATTTTTCGTCATATTTAGATGCCTTCCGTTTGCAAAATCATAATCTTTAATATTATACCATTTCTGTATCCGGATTGTCAACCTTGTGCGGGGCGGTGCGGCTTTGGATGCACGAACTCAACGATCATAGCACCACCGATGATACAGGCCGCACCGATCCACTGGCCGAACGTCATGTTTTCCGATAGAATCCATGCGGAAAACAGTACGGCCAGAAGCGGCTCCAGATAACCGAGAACAGCCACCGACTGCACCGGCAGATCCGACAGCGACGAAAAGTACAGATAGCAGCCGATACCTGTATTCACAACGCCCAGCAGTAGGATTGCCGGCACGTTCACACCGCGGAGATCCATCGCAAATCCGTCCCGGATAAGGACAAATGAAGAAACGGTGATAAAACTGATGATCAGCTGAAGAACCGAATTTTCCATTCCGGTAATATTGACCGATTTCTTGTTCATAGTCACCATGGAGAAATACGTCACAGCGGATAAAACGCCGCATGCGATCCCCCACAGGCTGCCGCCGGTTGACACTACGTTTCCGCTTAGCAAAAACAGTCCCGCAAGAACAACGGCAAATCCTAGCAGTTTGGGCACGGTCAGTTTTTCCCCGAACATCAAGGGGGACAAAACCATGACAATAACAGGTCCGCAGTAGTATATCAGTGTGCCTACCCCAACGCCGATCTGCTGATACGCTTCATACAGAAACATCCAGCTTGCTCCCATAGAGATGCCGGAAAGTGCCAGAAACAAAAAGTCTCTTTTAAATTTGAAGAAATGAAACCGCTCACCCTTCAGTTTATAAAGCAAAAGCAGTAAAAGGCTGCCGATCATGGTGCGAAATAAAACGATCTGATAACTGCTCAGTTGTATGTAACTGGCGATCACGCCGTTGGTGCCGAACAGCAGCAAAGACAGTATATGTTTGACGTATGCTTTTTTCATATCCGTTCTTCTTTTCCCGTTATTTTCTGTTAATTATACTCCTTTTGCTGGTATCTGTCAACAAGAAGGAAGCAGCGGCAGACGAATTTGTGAACAATCTTTAACGTTTCAAAAAGGGCTGCATAATCGATCCAATTCGTATCGATACTAACTCCGAAGAATTCAGAAAGGATTTTAGGACATGAAAACTAACGTCAAAATTCTCCTTGTTTCTATACTCCTGCTCTCCCTTTTGACCGCATCCGTTACAGCTGCACCGCTTTCCCCGGCGCTTGAAAAAATCGCCGCAGATTCTATCATGATAAAAACGGGAAACTCCTATTCAGGTGTGCTGTTTACAGGTGCAGATTTCGAAAATGCCGCCTCCCTTCTGGAAGACGACACAGTCACAGTCACTTCCCTGCCGGCGGCTGCGGACGGTACGTTGTACCTTGGGGCCGTTCCGGTTGCAGTAAATCAAAGTATCTCCAAAAAGAGTCTGGACAGTCTGAAGTTCATCCCCACGAAAGGAACCGAATCCAGTCGTTTCACCTTTTCCCTTGGGCGTGATTATTCCATTACCTGTCAGATGCGGATCACGGATGAAGTGAATTTTGCACCGGTTGCCGCCGCTTACGAGGATGCGGTAGCGGTATGGACGCAAAAAGATATCCGTTGCTACGGCACGTTGGACGCCTATGATCCGGAAGGGGATAAACTCATTTTTGAAATCGTATCGTACCCCCAAAAGGGGCTTCTCGTGCTGAATGATAAGACGCACGGCGACTTTCAGTACACGCCCTACGTAGGTTGTTCCGGCAGCGACAGTTTCACTTACCGGGTACGGGACAGTTACGGAAATTTCTCCGACACTGCCACCGCGAATGTGACGATTGCCAGAAAAAGCCACAGTACGGTATTTTCCGACATGACCGATCATTGGGCACACAGTGCCGCTATTGAGATGACCGATGCCGGCATCATGGACTATGCGTCCGACGGTGAAAAAGCCGTATTCATGCCGGAAAAGGAAGTCACCCGGGAAGAATTTCTCGTTATGGTCATGCGGGTTCTCGGGGCCGATCTTTCAAAAAGCAGTGAGGATGTACAGACCGTTTTCTCTGACGACAGTGCAATACGTCCCGATGCGAAAGCGTACGTCAGTGCCGCTTACAACGCCGGCATCATAAAAGGAAGAACTGAATCCGGCACGCCCGTATTCTGCCCGAAGGAATGTATCACCCGTGCGGAAGCGGCGGTAATGATCAATAACATTCTGGGAGCAGAAGTTCCACTGCGCGTTTCCCTGTTCTCGGATAACGATGCCATTCCCGTCTGGGCACAAAGTGCACTGTACGCACTTTCCGATCTTGGCATCCTCCGTGGTACCGGCGCAGGTGCCATATCCCCCTATGCAACGCTGAACCGCGGCCAAACCGCGCAGATCCTTCTAAACCTGATGCAGTACGTGGGATAAACAAAATACAAAACAGTCGGTGGCAGATACGCCACCGACTGTTTTATCTCTTGTTATCTGTGAATACCGTCGGTGGAATCACACCGTCTTATACAACTCCGTAGACAGATAGCGATCCCCTGCATCGGGGCAAAGAACTACGATCCGTTTACCGGTATTTTTGGGTTCGGCAGCAATCACAGCAGCGGCGTGCAAAGCCGCACCGGAAGAGATTCCTAAAAGGATTCCGTCAAATTTAGCGGCTTCCCGTGCTGCTGTATACGCTTGCTCAGCGGATACAGGAATTACTCTGTCATATACGGTCGTATCCAGTGCATCCGGCACAAAGCCCGCACCGATTCCCTGCAGTTTATGTGCTCCGGCTTTACCGCCGGTAAGAACGGCAGACGTATCCGGCTCCACGCCCGCGATCTGCACGGCGGGATTTTTCTCTTTCAAATAACGGCCCGTTCCGGTAATCGTGCCGCCCGTACCGATGCCGGCAACGAAAATGTCCACTTGTCCGTCGGTATCCGACCATATCTCCGGCCCGGTCGTTTCATAATGTGCCTGCGGATTGGCTGGATTGCCGAACTGATCGGGAATAAAACTGCCGGGGATCGATGCCGACAGTTCTTTGGCACGCGACACCGCACCGCTCATTCCCTCAGCACCGGGAGTGAGTACTAGCTCCGCACCGTAAGCGGCAAGAAGCGTCCGCCGCTCTGCACTCATCGTATCCGGCATGGTCAGGATCACACGGTATCCCCTTGCCGCCGCCACAGCGGCAAGGCCAATGCCGGTATTACCGCTCGTTGGTTCAATAAGCACGGCACCTGGCTTTAGAAGCCCACGCCGTTCTGCATCGTCGATCATAGCACGGGCAACGCGATCCTTGGCACTGCCGGCCGGATTGAAATACTCCAGTTTTGCCATGAGCGGCGCGGAAAGCGTACGCGCTGCAGAAAATCCGTTCAGTTTAACAATAGGCGTGCGGCCGATAAGCGATTCAAACGATTCGTGTATCATATATGGTATCCTTTCGTGGAATAATGGTATCATAGAACAACTCGCACTGTATAAAGAAAGAAAATAACGGCATACTACTAACGTACCCTTTGTGAAGCACCACAGACAGCGGCGGCTCCTTCCCGGGAACCCGCCGAAAATAACATGGGAAGAAAGCATCACAAAACATGAACAATCAGAACAACAATCAGAACAATCAGCAGAAGAACCAGAACAATAACAAAAACAACCAGCAGAACAACAATCAGAACAACAGCCAGAACAACAACCAGCAGAAGAACCAGAACAAGTCCGAATACAACGACTAATTCGCAAAAGCCGGCAAAGGGGTACCAAAAGCCACGTGCAAACGTGGCTTTTGTCATTTCTGAAAATGAAAATCCTGCTTATGAAATTCATCGGAAAACTTGATTTCCGGATAAATCTGTGATACAATGATACACGGCTTTACATACACGTGCCCCGATAGCTCAGTAGGATAGAGCGAACGCCTCCTAAGCGTTAGGCCGCTGGTTCGATTCCAGTTCGGGGTGCCAGTATTTACCCGACCGGTGCGGATTTCTGCACCGGTCGTTATTTTTGCAATTATTCAGCCGAAACGAATGCGGCAATTTCCGCTTTTCTGTTAATCATGTGATTATCGTAGATGGCAAAACCGTTTTCGAAGTTTCTGTACATCCACAGCTCCTTATGCTCTGCGCGGATAGAGTCGATCAGAGTGAACAGCTCCTGCCGTTTTTCCTCGGTGAGCTTCTGCGTCGTCTTGATCATGCAAAGCTCAGCCCCAAGGATCAGCATATCCGTATTCACAAGTGCTTCTCTCTTGAGACGCTCATCAAACTCTGCGGCAGCAATATCCTTGCGTACGTCGTAGAGATAATTGATCGTATTCCTAAAGTAGAAGCTCGTATCGCCGCACATAGCGTGATCGTATACGTTTACAGCGTCAACCGTATCGTTGGGACGCATCTTAGAAAGCGGAATCATGGTAGCGTGTGCGATCATGGACATACCGTGCGTCACGTGGGGCTCGTACAGATCGTATCTGCCAAGACGGTACAGAAGCTCCGTCACGCCCTTGCAGCCGAACACGTTTTCATCCAAATATTCCATGGCACCGTAGCGGAACTCATGTTTGAAGAGGTTCAGTGTAGCACCAACCTGCGGCGTACCGCTGTTCCAGCCGTACTGTGCTGCCATAGCCGCTGGGAAATAGCTCTGCACAAGATACTGCGGATGTCCCTCGTTCGGATTGCTCCAGTCGGTGAGCATATAGCCGGCAGCACCGTATTTTTTCGCCAACTCGCCGGTGGTTCTTACGTTGAACTCCATAATCTCCACACGGGAAGCAATGCCGCCCCAGGTGAGGTTGCCGGGGGCAATGTAGAAGCGGATCCCCTTCTCCTTCAGTGCACGCACTCTTTCCTCCATTACCTGTGTGGCGATCATGCCGTAGCCCCACTCCACAGCGGTAACGTTTTTGGGGAATTTTTCAAACGCTTCGGGATAGTTGATGATCATATCGGCCCAGAAATGTACTTCCTTGCCGTATTTCTCATTGACGATTTTGTTCAGTTTGGTAAGATAGCTTACGAATACGTCGGCAACGCCCCGCTCCTTACAAGCCTGCTCCGTTTGGAATTTACCGAGGCCGGTTGCCTCGTCCAGACCGATATTGACGTACTTGGAACGGAAGTGCGGCAACAGTGAGCCGTAGATCTTGTCCATCAGTTCCACGGAGCCGTCGTCCAGCGGATTGAGCGACCAGGTGATCTGTTTATCATTTCCCAGTGCCAGGTGCCGCAGTTCCGGCTGATCCACCCATGCCTTCATATGACCGAAGCTGTTCTGATTGGGCACAAGGTCCATAAAGCGGTCCGCACAGTACTGGTCGATCGTCTTTATATCATCGGGAGTAAGGCAGTCAAAATTCTTGGTATATTCCGGGAAAGCGGAATACTTGAAGCAGAAATTGTCCATATACAACTGAAATTCGTTGTATTTCATTTCAGCCAGAACGTCGATATAATCGAGAATGGTCTTAAGCTTCGGAACTCTGCCGCGGCTGATGTCAAGCATATAGCTTCTTCTGTCAATATCCGGCTTGTCGGAGATTTTGCAGAATGGCAGCACGCCGTTATTCTTTTTTACCAGCTGCCGGAGTGAAGTGAGGGCACGGAATTTTCCCTCGTCCGCAGCGTAAGTGACGGCAACACCGCCTTCGCCGATTTCAATCGTATACTCTTCGCTTTCAAAATCAGCATTTTTCGAAAAAGCGATTCCCATAGCATCCGAGTTTCTGTAAAAGTCAACGAGGCTTTTCTCCGGACTTACTTTTGAAAAATCATATGTTCCTTCAAAGTATTTTTCCGATTTAGGCTTTGGAAAAATCATATTCCTTCTCCTTGGTTTATGTAATGTTCAAATCAGCACACACAAATGCTGACTTATTATACCACACACGCCCAAATTTGTAAACAAACTATCGTGCGTTCTTCGTGCGAAAATTTGTCACTTTATTTTGAATCGTCGTATCCTGCCGGCATGGTATCACTTGGTAGTGATCCCCTTACGCAGATCCAGAGCTAATTTTTCCGGCGTAGTGCCGCTGTATTTGCGGACGGCGTTATAAAATCCACTGTACGAACGGTACCCCACACGCTCTGAAATTTCTTCCAGTGTCATTTCGGTTGTCCGCAAGTATTTTTCTGTCTCCAGCATACGCTGTTTGGTTATCAGCTGAGCCAGGCTTTCCCCCATCAGCTGATACACGACACGATCCGTCTGCCGTTTGCTGAGATGCAGCTTCAGCATCAGCTCCTCAATGGGATTTTCATTGGCGTAGCTGTTGGAAATGTAGTTTTCAACGATCCATCGGCGGTGCGTTTTATGCAGCGACCGATCTTCCCGCGGCATGGACGGTGAAAGAGTTTCCGGTGTATCCTGATTTAGCAGTGCACAAAGCTCGATAAAAAACACAGACAGGTAAGCCTCCAGCATATGTTCTGCCTTATAGGACGGCTTGCGAGAGAGCGTACCGATCTTCCGAAGCAGCGGAAAAAGCGAGGAAGCGTTCAGTACCCACACAGCTTGAACACGCTCTAAGATTTCCGTATAGTACGCATATTCGGAAAAGATTCCGGCTGATTTTTTCTCCAATTTTTCCAGTCTTACGGAAAGTGTAGTCCGCTCCAGATCCTTAGAAGAACGTGATATTAAGCATACAGTCTGCGGAGGCACGGCACAAAGCATTCCTTCCGACATCTGCTGGCACTCACCCGCTGGGCCTTCTATATCCGCAAATCCGGATTTCACAAAGTGAAATTCATAACACTGACGAAAATGGGTAATGCTCTCCCGGGAATCGCTGAAAGCACATAGGTTAGCAGTACTGAAAAAGCAAACCTCCGCATCACCAATGCGGCACACTTTATACGGAACCGCCGAGTTCATTGGCTCCTGGTTCATTTCTTTGCCGTCATGCGGCTTCACAGATGGCATTTTGTCCCCTCTCCTCTGTTTTCAGTTATGTGTATGCGAAATTACGGCTGGCAACAGTGAACGTACATCACACGCCGGGATCTACTTTATCCACAAAGAAAAACTCATCCCGCCGGAGTGCCTCCATAGCAGTTTTCCACAGTCCGGCTGCATCCATAAGATAGCTTTTCGCACCGTGGATGGAGTCGATCCTCAGTGTCCTCTCATCAAGTAAATCCTCAACAATGGCAAACTTCGTCTTGTAACCGTGCTGTGTAATATAGTGCCGATAGTAATCAATATCGTACGTTTCGTGCTCCATGACCATGGTGTATTTTTTCGGCACGCTGTCAAATACATACGACGTTCGGAAATGCTCCTCCACACCGTGCATACTGGTATTGCTGTTCAGACTGCACCCAAGCATGAGGATCTTTCCGCCGTCTTTATGAAGCTTATAGATCGGGGAATGAACGCCTATTGGCGTTCGGTCGTTCTCGTGACCGTCCACGTAGAAATCACGCTTAGCACCAATCACGGAACAGGAATGCGTAGGGTTGATGCTTCGCTTGGCTCCGTCCATATGACGAACATACTCGGAAATTGCCCCCACGCAGGAAGGCATCTCCACGTAATGAAAAACGGGATTTTCTTCCGTTACGTAGGAAAAGGTAAACGCCGGTGCAATAAGTGTTCCTGTATCACCGATGACGGACAGCAGTGCGTTTATCACCGTCTCAATACCACCTCCCACACCTCCCATGGATTTATAGGAGGAGTGAAGCAAAACGGCGTCTCCTTTACAAAGCCCGATGCGTGAAAAATCCTCTTTCAGGATTCTGTAATCTACGTTCATGAAGTTTCCCTTTCCATTATTCTATTCCGCTAAAAAGCGGTGGACTCCCGCGATAGCCGCCCGCAGAAGCGTGGCTTCTTCTCCGCTTTTGGTAATGCGGCATACGGATTCGTAACCGCCCTCAGCACATTGACCAGCGGGCGGAATATACATAACAGTCCTTCCGTGCTCTGTAACTGTGCAAAGTTCAACATCCGGAAACGCCTCGCAAAGCGCTTTTCCCGTGACGGAAAAAGATTCTCCGGGCAAAGCCGCAAAAACAAGCTCTCCGAGGCGAAGCGCGCCCAGGGATACCTCAATAGTATCTCCGGGATCATCCTCACCGGCAGTGTATTTTCCCCGCAGAAAGCCAAGAAGGGCAGCATATTTCTGTCTCTCCAGAACACGCAGACGTGCCGGCAATTCTGCAGGCATCGGTGCGTCCGTATCTACAAAATTCTTTTTCACACCCTCCCGCACGAGCAGTTTCGCCGAGAATTTGGCGTCACGGAACAAACGGATCGGAGAAAACGGGGCATCCCGGAGAGCCGACGCAGCCTTTTCTGCAATATACGTACCGAGCACACGCTCCGTACCGTCGAATTTATTCTCCATTCCCGGTGCAATATCTCCGCAGGGGCCGTTGAAAAACAGGGCGGTCCCGCCGAATGTTTCTTCCATCCGCGAACGAATATGATACGGATAATCAGAGGAAAAGGAACCGCGTCTGTTGCAGCAAACGGCGTGTGCAGCAAACCGAACCACCGTTCCCAACGTATTTCCCTCTTTATCCCGAAATTCTGCGGCCGTTATATCGCTGTCACCGGGCAGAAACGGATCAAACGGACGCTGCGTTTCCCGACGTCCGCAATAGACTACGTTCCCTTCCATCAAAGAGGAAACGGCGTTTTCCACGAACGGGGACGCATCAAAGTCTTCCTTTTCCGACGCACCGTAGTAGAGCGTTGTCACGCCGTCTATTTCCGGTATGTATTTGCGTCGGATGATATTCACCTGCTTATCGCACACCGTGCGTGCGAATCGCATTTCTGCCGGTCTGGCCGCCGCTTTTGCCTGTGCGGCACAGGATGCCGTAAGAGTTGCCAATACGGAGAGTTCCGGCGTGCCGCCTCCGTGATTATGGGTGGTAACGATATGAACGTGGTCCGGGTGAATTTTCGTTTTTTCTGCCACGGCCTCAGTCAGCGTCCGGACGACGTGCAGATCAAAGTCCATAAAATCCAAAACCACCCAAACGCACTGGTGCTGTGCGTCGCCGGCATAGAGCGAAACTGCCTCCACCCGTTCTTCACGAACCGGATCCTGCGGCCGAAGTGACGTTTCAAGATCCGTTTTTCCAAATCCGATGCGTACCGTATAAATCACCCCTTTGTTGATAGTATAGCACACGTTTTTTTTATTTGCAAGAGGGACAGCAATTTTGCAGAAAAAGGAGAAAAAGCAGACCCGCTTGCACGAATCTGCTTTCCACTCAGTAACGCATTAGTTTTTTCAAAAGTTCCGCCAACGGAAGAATCAGCATCCCGGCACACAGATTTCCGATACCGTGCATGATATCGAACGGAACGCCGGATGCCACCCACAAAAGCATCTCCCGAAAATCAAGATGAAACAGAAGTGCCTGCGCGGGAGCATACAGGAGGCCGAAAGCCAAGCCATGCAGTGCACACACACACGGATACACAAGCATCGCAAAACGCCGCGGCATCTTTTGCGGAAGAAGCATGGTAATTCCCCAAAGAATCGTCCATATGTAAAGATACGGCATCCACCAAAGGGAAAAACCGCCGTAAAGTCCGTTCAGAATGACAAAAATATACAGCGGGATCAGGGCTTTTATTCGGAATACGACGGTGAACACCATGGTAAACATCCCGAGCAGGTGGATGTTTGGCAGTGCTTCCATAATAATTTTGGAGCAAAACATGAGCGAACCCAGCATGGCGAACACGATCATTTCTCGGATACGGTGTGATCGGTCGGTTACTGCGTTTACGGCCGGCCGGTTATTTCGTGTAAACAAGCTCGTACTGTTCGCCGTCGGCGATTTCGGTCATATCAACGCCGGTCATCATGGTCTCACCGTTTTTGGTGAATGCCCAATAACTTTGATCCACGTCATAATCGGCAAGAATTCCGTTGACTTTTTTCACGTACAAACCAAATTCACCGGCGTCACCAGCGATCAGACCGTGGGCGAGCAGGGCCTCGCCAAGGGTTTTGGCATCGGTGTGCACGGTAAAGGTTACGCTATTTTCACCGGCAACGACCTGCACCTGCACGGTTTTGCTGCCTTCACCAAATTCGGTATCAGCGGTATAGACAGCATCCTTCCAAAGCGTTTCCACATCTACTTTTTCCCCGCAGGAAACAAGACAGACGACACACAGAAGACACAAGAATACAGACAAGGCGGACGTTTTGATTTTTTTCATTTTCAGATTTCCTTTCGTACTTTATATTCATACAAAAGATAAAGTAAAAGCACCCCCTCCCGGGAGTGCGACGCATCAAAACAAAGGATACCCTGCCGTATCCCGGATGCCGCCTCTCCCCACTTTGCCCAGGAGATCTTTTACGGTTCACAGAACGATAAGCATTCCGACTTGAGAGACGCTCCGTCTCAGTTACGGTAATGGCTGTTGCCGCGGATTTTCACCGCAATTTCCTTATCCCCGAGCACACGTCGCCGTATGCCCGATGCCGAAGGAATAGCCTCCGGCGATCTGCGTTTATTTTTTGCAAGGCTATTATAGCATATCTCCATGATTTTTGCAACAGTGTCCGGGCATTTAGACCCCGGTTCTATCCTGAATCTGCGAAGAATTACAAAAAGAATAGTTTGAAATTGTTAATTTTCCCTTAATTATTTTGCTTATCTTGACTATTTGGTCAAAATGAATTATAATAACTATGTATTTTTTGTAAAATTTTCAAAAAAGCTAAGGAGATTTTCCCATGAAGACACGCATATCACGCTTTATGGCTGTCATGCTGGCACTCTGCATGATGATTCCCTCCACCACGTTTATGGCAATAGCGGCGGACGCCGTATCCGCAGCCGTAACTGCCACCGTACCCGCATCTCTCAACGCACCCGTAGACACGGTCGTGTATGAGGAGGATTTTGAAGCCGACGGCAATTCCGTCTTTGTGACAAGCTGTAATGGCAAGGGCAAAACCGTCAATGAAAAAACAGTAGACGGAAATACCGTACTGGACATTGACTACAGTGCCTATAGCTGGACGGAAACCACCAGCGTGAAAAACCCCATTGGTTCCTCCAACTCCGCTTCAACCAAAACACCTGCGTCCCCGATCTTCCCCGATTTTTCCGAAGGCTTTACCCTTTCCTTTGATTTCAAGAGAGTAACCGCAGCCCTTTGGGACGACGGAGTCAGCTCGGAAAGCCTGCTCCTTTCTTACTATCCGCCTACGGAGGCAAACAAAAAGGCGTTTAACATCTTCACCACCTCCATGAAGGTGGGCGAATGGTACAAGGTTACCATCAACGTAACGGACAGTGCCGCCACGGCTGTTCTCACCATGACAGACGCAAGCGGCAACGTAACCACCCTCACAAAGGGAACGGATTACGAAGTCACCAGTGCGTTCAGCAGCGGACGAATCAATCATTTCCAGATCATTCCCGTTGACAACACCTCTCCGTACGACAACAGCGACGGACGTCATGAAACTCATTTCCAGTTTGACAACTTCCTTCTGACCTCAAAGACCACCGCACCGCAGATGACCACAAACTACATCGTAAACCAGGATTATGAGAACGTCACCGCCAACACGACGCTGACGAAGAACTGCATCAACAGCACGAATGATTATGCCGAAAACTCCCCGGACAACGGCGTTGCACCGGTTACAATCGTAAGCGGCGGCGAAGGCTACGCAAACGGCAACGTAATCGAGATAGACTATTCCAAAAATGACTGGACGAAGAGCATCGCAGCATACGCTGCCGGCTTCGTTTATACCGGTACGGCAAAAACGGATGACCAGATCTCCGGCTACGTTCCCAGTCCCGAAGATCCCTTTGTTCTTTCCTTTGATTTCTGCAACGTGACCGGCTATACAGGCGAAAAGCTCATGTTCTGCATCTACGATGCCGTCAAGGGAAATGCCAACAAGGGATATACGTTCAACACGAGTCTTTTTGATAAAAACATCTGGTATCGCGTAAAGGTAGTAAGCACCGGCTCTGCCGTTACCGCTACCAAGACCGCACTGACCGGCGATAACGCCGGCACAGAGACATCCATCTCTGCAGGGCGCGGCAGTGCAATCAGCGGCGGACGTGCCAACCAGTTCTGTTTTCTGTTCAGACCGGTAACCACCGGTGATACCTCCGAAGAACGGCAGGCTGCCCGCTTCCAGCTTGACAACATTTCCCTTACTATGGAAGGCTATGATCCCGTTACCGCCGTTCTTACCCCCGACGAGGCTGTCAGCGGCACTATGACGCCCATGCTGGCTGCCTACGACGCCGAGGGCAAGCTGCTCACCACTCTGGCAGGAGAGCTGACCAATGCAACTGCCTCCACGGCGGCGAAGTTTGATATTTCCAAAAGCTACGAAACCTTCAAGTATGCCGACTCCGTAAAGGCTTTGTACTGGGAAAGCCTTACGACTGCCAAGCCTCTTGCCGCCTATGACGAGATCGGCGACGAGATCCACAAGGCAGTAGGTATCGCATCCGGCCCAAAGGAGACGATTTTCGTCACCGAGGATATGCTCCCTGCAGGTGATGCCGCAACGTATGCGGTAATGGCGTATGCAGTATCGAATACGTTCTCACCCGCCTACATTCCCGCTTACGACGCTTCAACGCACACCCTGCTCTACGTTGACCAGCAGAACACGGCGTTCACGGAAATTCCCTACGACGCCGATCTGTATGACGTAGCCGCTGAGGATATCGCGGTTATCATTCACAACGGTACGTCAAGCGTTGCAACGCTGATTGAGGCTGAGGATCCGCCGGCACATACCAACATCGTTCTGAACCTTGGCGCGGACGAATCCCAGATGAATTTCACCTGGTTCTCCATTTCCGAGGAGGTCGGCACGATCACCTATGCAAAGGCTTCCGATATGGCAGACGGTGCTTTCCCCGCCGGTGCTTCCGTAGTGACTGCCGACAGAACCGCTTCCGTAAAGACCGGCTACGTGGGCAACAAAGCCACCATCACCGGTCTCACAGCCGACACCGCTTACTGCTATCAGCTTGCAAACGGTGAGGAAAAAACCGACATTCACACGTTCACCACGGCGGAGGGCGGCGGCTCGTTCAGTTTTGCCTACGCCGGCGACCCGCAGATCGGCCGCGGATACGGAAACGACAGTTCCAAAAACTGGAGCTGTATCCCTACGGACGGTGAGCAGTGGGGACTGACGCTGTCTCAGCTTGCAACGGCAGACGAATTTAAGGGCGTTGACTTCCTTATGTCCGCCGGCGACCAGATCAACACCTATCTGCAGGATTACAAGGGACACGAGCTGCAGTGGGACAACTACTCCAACCACGATCCGCTGCTTTCCCTTCCCACGGTAACCCAGCTTGGCAACCACGATAATGAGCCCTATGCCGTTTATTCGTACCACGTAAATCTGCCTAACATGCTGACGAAGGAGGACGGCTCCTACTACGGTGCAACCAAGTCAAGCGGCATCATGAACAGCGCAGACTACTACTTCACCTATAACTCCGTGCTGTTCCTCGTTCTGAACTCCAACTCGTTCACGGCATTGAATGCTTCCGGTGAAGCGGCTGATATAGCCGCAGCAGCAGAGCATGCGGCATTCGTTGAGCGGGTCATGGAAGAAACTGCTGACATGGACTTCAACTGGACCATTTGTCTGTACCACGAATCCCCCTACGGCTCCAGCTATCACGGTGAGTACACCGTAGACGAAAGCGGTGCTTTCACAAGAACCGAGCAGTATCAGTTCTCCAACATGAGAAAATATCTCCTGCCGGTGCTGTATGAAAACGGCGTGGATCTGATCCTTTCCGGTCACGACCACTCCTACACGCGTACACACATTCTGAAGCCCGACGGATACGGCATTGATTCGGCAACGATCACGCCCTACGAGGACGGCAGCTACGTCTATGCAGACGGCACGAGCACGCCAACATACGTGGATTGGACGGACAAAAACAATGTAACACATACGGATCTGAAGGTTTCCTCCAAGCCCGTACAGGTTACCGATCCGGACGGTATTCTCCACGTAACCGGTGCTACCGCCTCCGGCTCGCAGATAAATACTGCATCCGTTGAGCATCCCTACGCCGCTGTGATCGGTACGGCTGATGACCGTCATCTGATCCGCTTTGACGTAACGCCCACCGAGCTGAAGCTGGTGACGTACAATCTTGGCACCACAACTACCGAAAACATTTCCGTGGTGGATACGTTCACGATCAAACAGACACCCAAGGCAGCGAGCGATGCGTCCATCACCGGTACGGCCGTCGCCTGGAACGGAACGGACGATGCGGAATACCTGCTGTATGACGGCACAATCGACGACAGCACCATCGTGAACGAATGGAAGACAGGCACGTACGCAACCGCCGACAACGTTCTTGCAACCGGCTTGAAAGAGACGATCTCCGACGTAACGGTGAACAATAAGACTATGAAATCCCAAACGTTCACCTTTGAGGGGCTTGCGGACGGCAAGTATAAGCTGGCGATTCTGAAACCCGGCAAGTACGTTCCCGCCATCGTGGAAATTACCGTAGCCGGTGCGGCCGTTGACGTCGGTCAGCAGAAACTATGGCTGTACGGTGACGTAAACAGTGACGGCATTACCAACGTAACCGACGCCACGCAGATCCTGCGGTATATCGTATCCAACACCTCGGCGTTTGACAACGGTGACGCAGTGGAGAAAGCGCAGCGCCGTCTGGCGGCCGAC
>JAZPZY010000030.1:0-4243 GCA_045544955.1 Eubacteriales bacterium | reverse complement strand
CTGTCAGCGAAGCTGACTGAGGGATTGCTCTACGAGGTGATCAATATATTCGCAAACACCCCGAAAATTCTTATGTATTTCCGTATTAGGTATTCTGATAACTGTCAAACCGTATTCCTGAAGAAAAGCAGTTCTTTCTTCATCGTATTGCTTTCCTTCCTCGGTATAATGTCCTGAGCCGTCAAGCTCCATGACGAGCTTTGCCTCTGCACAGTAAAAAGCTGCGATATACCTTCCGAGAATCTTCTGACGAGAAAAACGGACGGGATAGGAGCGCAGAAAATCATACCAAAGATGATTATCTTCTTTCGTCATATTCTTTCTCAGCATTTTTGCGGTAGGAACGATATCTTTATTGTGTTTCCTCTGCATTACAATCCCTCCGTCACGGCGACGTCCGGCTTCGCCGAAGTCGGCGTGCCACCTCCCTTTACACAAGGGAGGCTTTTAATATGCTCCAATACTTATTCATAAATTGGAGTTTGATGGTGTATATCACAAATAGTGACCGAATATTTTTCGAAAATCTGATGCAGCATTATACTTTTTTGCTCGAACTTTCTTGTTCGTTTGAGGCTCGTCAATTATTTTCATATGTAAAACCAGACGCGATGTTTTTAAAAACTCAATCTCTATTGAAAAAGAAGGATTAATGTGAAACATAAAAAACATATCTTTTTCGCTTGCTGTAGAGAGCAAATAGTAATTACCGTTTTCGTCAATAATTCTGTATTTTCTCTTTCCGACTGCCGCTCCACCTCGGTTTTTAAAGCCGAATGTATCATCTTGCTCAATTTTAAAGTTTTTAATTGTTATATGTTCAATATTTCTATCTTTTATATCCTTTTTCACTTTGCAATAAAGCACTAATAATTGAAGTGAACAGCAATAAATAACGAGGAATAGAATGGGAATAATCCAAATGAAACCTTGCGCCTTGCCAAAGGCAATAGCCAAAACGCAACTAACAACAAATAAAGAAGATACGATTAGAAGCCAAGCAAGATAATCTGAAAAGAAAATGTGAATTACGTTATTGTATTTTTTGTTCATAGATTAATTACCCTCCATTCGTAAAATTCTTATTCTCAACTGATGTTTAGTGTGTTTTCCTTTATGCATAGAAATAAACCCGCGCCTATATTATAAAACAAAAACCGCAGAAAATCAATCTGCGGTTTCTGTTTTTTTGGCGGCAGGTAAAACTGTCCTTTAGAGTACAACCCTATTGCCGCGGGGCTTTTCTTTTTTGAAAAATTTGCACTTTTGCAATTTATCGCTTTACTTTGCTGAAAGAATCGGGTATAATATAAGGAGAAACAATACCTGCCCGGAAAGGAGCCGCCATGCGAACGATTCTGCTTTCTGCCACCGATCCGTATTTCAATTTAGCGGCGGAGGAGTATCTGCTTCTGCACGCTGAGGACGACATCTGTATGCTGTGGCGAAATCGCCAATCGGTGATCATCGGCAAGAATCAGAACGCGTGGGCGGAGGTGAACGTGCCCTTTACGGAAAAGCACGGAATCGCCGTGGTCCGCCGTTTAAGCGGCGGCGGTGCGGTGTTCCACGATCCGGGCAACGTGAACTACACGTTTATTACTGCCCACGGGGCGGAGGACGGCATTGATTTTGCCACGTTCACCGCACCGGTGCTGGAGGCGCTTCATTCTCTTGGCGTGCCGGCGGAGCTGGGCGGTCGGAACGATATTCTGGTAAACGGCGTGAAGATCTCCGGCAACGCCCAGGCGGTGTACCGCCGCCCGGACGGAACCACGCGTAAGCTGCATCACGGGGCGATCCTGTTCGGAGCGGATCTGGAAGCACTCACGGAGGCGCTTATCGTGCATCCCGAAAAGATACGCACCAAGGGCATTGCCAGCGTGCGGAGCCGGGTAACGAATATCAGAGATCTGCCCGGCTTCCCCCGGGATATGACGGCGGCAGATTTCATGCATCTTCTGGCAGACCGGCTGTCTGCCGGCACGCCCGTCACTTCGCTTACGGCGGAGGAGACGGCGGGCGTTGAAAAACTGCGTGCAGAAAAATACGGCACGTGGCAGTGGAATTTCGGAGCGTCGGCCCGGCACACTACGGAATACACGGTGCGGTTTCCCTTTGGGACGCTGACGGCGTCCTATACCGCCGTGGGCGGTGCGGTGAGCGAGATCCGTTTGTACGGGGATTATTTCGGCACGGCGCCCATTGGGGAGCTGGAGCAGGCACTGATTGGCGTGCCCCTTCGCCGGGAGGCGATTCTTGCGGCACTGCAGTCCGCACCCCAGCCGGTGGAAGCCTATATTGCCGGGGCCGCGGCGGAGGAGATCGCGGGGCTTCTTCTGGGAGAGAAAGAGAACGAGAGGGAAAACGGGAGGGAAAACGGCTCTCTTCTTTCTTGAAAGAAAGAAGCAAAGAACTTTTATGGCAAATACAGGGATGCCGTACAGCGGTGGCTTCCGATACAGGTGCCGGAAAGAAAGAAGCAAAGAACTTTTGCGGCAAATACAGGGGTGTCGTGCAGCGGTGGCTTCCGATACAGGTGCCGGAAAGAAAGAAGCAAAGAACTTCTGCGGCAAATACAGGGATACCGTACAGCGGTGATTGCCGGTGCAGGTGTCCCGGATGTGCGTACAAATAGACAATCAGTGATTCAGCGGGAGGACGTTATGGCAAAGAATTATATGGATGAAAAAATGGAATATCTGTTCAAGGGGATCCTTACCTTACATACAGTGGAAGAGTGCCGTGCCTTTTTTGAGGATATCTGCACGGTAAAGGAACTGTCGGAAATGTCCCGCCGTCTTACGGCGGCAAAGATGCTGGACGAAAACAAGATCTACACGGAGATCGCCGAGGAGACCGGGCTCAGCACAGCCACCATCAGCCGGGTGAACCGGTGCCTGAAATACGGTAGTGACGGATACGTCCGCGTGCTCCAGCGGCTGAAGGACGGGGAGGACGCATGATGGAAACGCCTTACGACGTGCTTGCCCCCATTTACGACGGGATCAATGCGGAGCTGGATTACGCCGCCTGGGCGGATTTTATCGAGGCACAGTTTTCCCGTTATGCGAAAAATAAGCCGGAGCTGGTGCTGGATCTGGCGGCGGGCACCGGCAGTATGACGCTGGAGCTTGCCCGCCGGGGCTACGATATGACCGCCGTGGATCTGAGTGCCGATATGCTTTCCGCCGCCGCTGACCGGATCGCGGAGGCGGGGCTTGAAGGCGTGCTTCTTCTGCGGCAGGATATGACCTCCTTTGAACTGTACGGCACGGTAGATGCGGTGGTGTGCTGTCTGGACAGCGTAAATCACCTCACCCGCAAAGGGGATCTTGCAAAGTGTTTTTCCCTCGTTCACAATTATCTGAATCCGGACGGGCTGTTTCTGTTCGACGTGAACACGCCGTATAAATTTGAAACCGTCTACGGCATGAACGATTATATCATCGACAGCGAATCGGGAGACAGCGTGTGCTGCTGGCGGAACTCGTATGATGAAAAAACAGGCGTGTGCGATTTTGATCTGACGGTGTTTACCGAAAACGCAGACGGCACGTACAGCCGTACGGATACGGTGCAGAGAGAACGCTGTTATTCCGCCGAGAGCATCCGGCGTACGCTTTCGGATGCGGGGTTTGAACTTCTCGGTATGTTTTCCGATTATGCCTTTACGCCTGCCGGGGAAACGGACGAGAGATGGTATATTGCCGCCCGGTGCATAAAGCCAACATGAGGAAAAACGGGCCGAAAAAAATTTTTTGAAAATTTGAAAAAAGGTGTTGACAAACGAAAGCGAGTATAGTATAATAATACACGTCGCAGGGAGCGCGGCCCAAAAACCGACGGATTTCAGCCGGTTTCAGGCGACCGCAAATGGGAGCATAGCTCAGCTGGGAGAGCATCTGCCTTACAAGCAGAGGGTCATAGGTTCGAGCCCTATTGTTCCCACCACTTACCCCCTGGCGACATTAACTGGCCCGGTAGTTCAGTTGGTTAGAACGCCGCCCTGTCACGGCGGAGGTCAGGGGTTCGAGTCCCCTTCGGGTCGCCAAGTAGCCTAAGGTCACTCTCCGGCTACAGGTTGCCTCTGTAGCTCAGTTGGTAGAGCAGGGGACTGAAAATCCCCGTGTCGTTGGTTCGATTCCGACCGGAGGCACCATATGCGGATTTAGCTCATTTGGTAGAGCGCCACCTTGCCAAGGTGGAGGTGGCGGGTTCGAGCCCCGTAATCCGCTCCAAA
>JAZPZY010000029.1:0-120891 GCA_045544955.1 Eubacteriales bacterium | reverse complement strand
ATCCAAGCTGCTGAAGGTAGGCGGTCTGGTGGTCAATCTGGACGAGCATACTGTTGTTGTGGACGGTAACAGAGTTCAGCTTACTTACAAAGAATTTGAACTGCTTCGGATGTTCCTTTCTCATCCCGGAATGGTTTATACCAGAGAGCAGTTGTTTTCTCAGGTGTGGAAACTGGATTATATGGGCGATTCCCGTACCCTGGATTCCCATATCCGTACATTGCGCCAGAAATTGGACAGCTACGGCAAGATGATAGAAACCGTGCGTAATGTAGGCTATCGCTGGGAGGTTGGCTATGACAAGTAAAATTTTTAAGTCCATCCTCTCTGTAGCCATCGCCGTGTTGTTGGCAAGCCTTGTCATCATTATCGGTGTTTTGTATCCGTACTTTGGTGATGTGCAGGAGTCTCAGCTGAAAGATGAATTGAGCCTGGCAGCAAGTGCGACGGAGCAACTTGGCGAGAGCTATCTGGAAGGTCTGGATTATAACCGCTATCGCCTGACATGGGTAGATGCAGACGGTTCCGTTCTTTTTGACAGCCATGCGGATGCCGCTGCCATGGAAAACCATGCTGACCGTGAAGAAATCAAGGAAGCTCTTGTATCCGGCAGCGGCAGCAGCACCCGTCAGTCCTCTACATTGACGGAACAGACCATTTATGAAGCAGCCCGACTGAATGACGGCAGTGTGCTCCGTATTTCCGTCAGCCGTGCGACCGCATTGGTTCTGGTTCTCGGTATGCTCCAGCCGATTGCCATTGTTCTCGTAATTGCCATTGCGCTATCCGCATGGCTGGCGCACCGCATGGCAAAGAAGGTTGTAGAACCGCTGAATAAATTGGATTTGGATAATCCTACGAAAAATGAAGCCTATGAGGAGCTTTCTCCTCTACTGCACCGCATCCATGCACAGCACTCCGAAATCAAAAGCCAGATGCGGACATTAAAACGCAAGCAGGATGAGTTTGAGCAGATCACCGGCAACATGAAAGAAGGGCTTGTCCTTCTGGACAGCATGGGCAGGATCATTAGTATCAATCCTGCGGCAAGAACGCTGTTTGGAGCCGGTATTGCCTGCGTAGGAGAAGATTTTCTTACCATAGACCGAAAGCAGAATATGCGGCTGGCTCTGGAGGAAGCAAAGTCACAGGGACACGCCGATTTCCGCACCAAGAAAAACGGCAGGGAATATCAATTCGATCTGAGCCGCATTGATTCTAACGGCAATAGTCACGGCATGGTGATCCTCGCCTTTGACATGACCGAGCAGGTGAACGCTGAAAAACACCGTCAGGAGTTCACAGCCAATGTGTCCCACGAATTGAAAACGCCGTTGCAATCTATCATCGGCTCTGCGGAACTGATGGAAAACGGCATTGTAAAAGCCGAAGATGTTCCCCGTTTTGTGGGACATATCCGCAAGGAAGCATCTCGACTGGTCTTTCTAATCGACGATATTATCCGCTTGTCTGAGTTGGATGAAGGAGCAGAAATGCCCCATGAAGATGTATCTCTCAAAGTTCTTTCTGAGGAAGTCTGTGAAACACTTGCAGATGCCGCAAAGCTGAAAGATGTTTCTCTGGAAGTGACCGGCGATGATGGTGTTGTCAATGGTGTCCGCAGATTGCTGTATGAGGTCGTTTACAACCTTTGCGACAATGCCATTAAGTACAACAACCCCGGCGGCAGCGTGAAAGTGAATGTGGCTCAGAAGCCCGGTGAAGTGCTGCTGAGCGTGCAGGATACCGGTATCGGTATTTCTCCCGAACATCTGGACAAGGTGTTTGAACGCTTCTATCGTGTGGATAAGAGTCATTCCAAACAGTCCGGCGGCACCGGCCTTGGTCTTTCTATCGTAAAGCACGCTGTTCAGTACCACCACGGAAAGATCACTATGGAAAGCGAACCGAATAAGGGAACCACGATTTCCGTTCTGTTTGATACGAGAACATAAAAAATTAAAACTGGATATAACGCTGTGCAAGGCACTAACCGTGAAAAGTTGGTGCCTTGTTTTTTAACAAATCTAACTTCGACACAACATGTGTCGAAGTTGTCTTATCCACTTCGGTGCAAATTGCGGCGAAGTGATTTTTAACTTCTGCTCAATTTAGGCAAAATGGGAACAACAGTGCCAGTTGGAATCATCAGAGTAGCAGACAAATACGTGAAGAACGAAAAATTGTCCCATGTATGGCGGCTATCTACGTGGAAGTCCCTCATCATGTCCAACAGCAAATGCAAACAGAAGGTACATATCAATTTTGACATTTCCTTAGATGAACTGACAAAAGTGAAACAGGCATGAGCGAAATCATGCCTGTTTCAAGAAATTCAAATGTTACTGTTTCACGACTACCGAGCATTACACAGCGGTTATTTTCTCATTCTATCTCCGGCACACATTCAATTACATGAACATGACCATCAATCCAAAGAAACGTCTCCGGACTATGAAATCTTTCCTCATACTTCTCCGCCAACGCGTCGGTCAGTGATTCAAAATCCTCCTCGCCAAGCCCTGCGACCAGAAACGTACCGGCAATAATATCGTAGACCTCGCCGTCCTCCATCCGCAAAGCACGGTTCAGCGGTAGATTCATAAGCTTCCCTTCTTCGTTGCAAATCAAACCAACGGGATCGTCAAAGGGATATACCGCCTGGATATATCCTCCTACCTCTTTCTGAAGAGCAGTAAGAGTGTTTTCTGCTTCTTTCAAATACGGATGCTTTCCGGGCTCGACCACAAGGACTCTTATCGTTTTGCACTTTTCATTTTCCATCTTTTTACCTTCCTGTAAAACGTGCTGGGCTTCATCTCCAGCCGTCGCATGGCTTCGACGGCGGTGATCGCACCGCTGTGCCACAGTGCGGTTACGCTGTCAAACTGCGGATGCTCAATCGGCTTACGTCCGGTGTACACGCCGTTCTGTTTTGCGATGGCGATCCCTTCCCGCTGCCGCTGAAGAATGTATTCCCGTTCCAGTTCCGCCACTGCGCCGAATACCGTCAGCATAAACTTGCCCGTGGGCGTGGATGTGTCGATCGCCTCTTTCTTTGACACAAACTCCACCTGCTTTACGGTCAGCTGTTCCACCAGCTCCAGAAGATCCCGTGTGTTTCGTGCAAAGCGGCTGATAGATTCCACGATCACCGTATCGCCCTCACGGACGAAAGTCATCATCCGTTTCAGTTCCGGGCGGTCGGCAGATTTCCCGCTCATACGATCGATGTAGATTTGCTCCACACCCAACTCGTGCATCAGCACCTCCTGCCGGGCGGTATTCTGATCGGCGGAACTGATTCTTATGTATCCGATTTTCAGTGTTTTTCACCTCCATTCTCAATAGGGTTCCTGCAAAATATGACACATGCCAAAAGGGGGAAAGCAACTCTATTGGCACAGTTTTTCACCATGCCAATAGAGTGTACCCCAATGGATCACCACGCCCCGCAGTAATACATCTCCTCAATATCCTCGGGATCGAAGCCCTCCGCCAGCATCCGGTCCACTTCCTTTGGGGAGAAGCCGAACAGATACGCCACGGAGCGAAGAGTTTCCGCATAGGAGTTGTCCGATGCCGTGTATGCAGATTCCGGATACCGGTACAGCGGATACTCCGCCCACAACAGGTGATCGTAGTTGAAGTGCCCGTAGGTTCGCTTCCCGGTACTGTCGATGTGGAGAATATCCCCCATCTCTACCGATACCGGCTCCGCATCGGATGGCAGAAACGGGAGTTTGGATAGCGCCTTTTTCAGAATTGTCTCCGTGGAGGCGTATATGTATAAACCAAGTTCTTCCCAGTGATACAGGCACAGGGGATTATTCCCCTTTATGATGTAGATACCGTTATGGCTGTCCATGACGCCAAAGGTAAAACTGCCCCGTACCTCCTCCGCCATAAGCGAAAGACTGTCCGGGGTTAATTCGCCGATCTTTTCAATCAGCTGCACTGCTGCATAGCTGTCCGTTTCAATGGATGTTTTGGGCAGATTGTGGATCCGTCTCAAATCCCTATCGTTCCGGAGAACGCCGTTGTGGGCAAGTGCAAACCGTTCATTTCCCGCCCGTCCGAGGAACGGGTGATTGTTCTGATTGAACCGTTCATCCCCCTGTGTGGCCATCCGGGTGTGCCCCATGATCACATTTGCCTTTGGCGGCAGGTGAAAATGCATCTTATGTGCCGGGAGAGGGCGTTTGTAGATACAGAGTCGCTGTCCGTCGTGGTAAGCGATACCCGTAGCATCCGTGCCACGCTCCTCACAGGCACGGGCGAGGACGTTCAGTATCTTCACACGCTTTCCAACGGGGAGCGTGTTTTTGTAATCCAGTATTCCGAATAAACAGCACATCAGATTTCCTCCTCTCCGCTTACCGGCTCGCTGACGTACAGCCGGCGTTCTTTCAGATACCGGATCAGCTCCGGCTCGGTGACGGACGACATGAACTGCGACCAGGTAGTGCCCCGGATCTCCTCATCAGTGAGGCACTGAGCAAGATCGCAGATGCGGTTCACCAACTGCAGCGTAGCGATGAGTGTGTTATACTTCAGCGTTCCCCGGAAGATGCGGAACTCTACCGTATCGTCATTCATCAGATTTACGCAGGTGTACCGTCCGCCGCAGCCCTTCTTCACGTGCTCCATCAGTTCCGTCGGGTGATCCTTATACCCGTACCGTGCCGCCCACCGTTCCAGCTGACGGTGGGTACGGCGGGAGAATTGGAGCAATTCATTCCAGTGCCGCTCTACAAAATACAGGATCCGGGCGATGACTTCATCCTCATTCTCCCCGAGGGAATCCCGGTTTACGTGGATATGGAGTCCGCAGGTGCCTGCCTGGTGGGAGTAGTAGCCCATCTCCCGTGCTCTCTCCAGCACCCGTTCCCAGGGCATGGACTGCAGATGATATTCCAACGTCATGGGATGGGTGACGATCTCAAACCCATCATCCAGTGATCCGTCATGCTTGCAGTAGACATGCTCCCCGTCCCCGTTGGCAATCTCCAGAATCGCCCTGGCATTGTCGTTTGTTTCCCCGGCTTCGTCAATCTCCAGCTCCACGCCGAAAAATCGCTTGCCCTCTCCGTGAAAGACAGGCTGAGGCTTGTAGTGATAGTTGTGGATGGGCTGTCCCTCCATGGCATCCATGCAGGATTCACAGTACGGTGCGTCGTCATGCATGCCGAAGTAGAAGGCGTCGTCGTTATGGATCAGCCGACCGCATCTCGTACAGGTGGTATACTCCGTGTCCCGGCAATCGGCACACAGGGGCGTGGATTCCGTTCCGGAGTTATCCTCCCGGAAGATACGATCTCCGCAGCAGGCGCAGATCAGGGTACGTGTCTCATAGCACTCCGGGCAGAAAAATTGCCCGTCCAGATCACAGAGCCGGTCGGGCGCGATTTGTTGGCCGCACTGGCGGCAGGTGGTTTCAGACATAAAATCCTCCATAAAATAAATTCGCCCCGGGTGCGTCGCCCGGGGCTCCATGGAGATAATATGTGGTTGAAATATCGGGGATTTGCGGAGGAAACTATCATTTCAGACAGAAGCAAATCTTGCTTTATTCTCTGAAATTTGATATAATAAAGTTACAATCATACGTGCAGAAAGAGGATAGAAACCTATGAAAACAGCGGATCCCGCAAAATTGAGCAACGCTTTTTCAACCGGCGGTGGTGGCGAACATTTTGAAAACCGTGTGCAGGCGGTCTTTCTTCTTGCGCTGTTGATTGAAGGGTTTTCGCCTGTTATTGATAATCCTATCTCGAAGATCGAATTCCAGGGGAAAAAGAATGACTACGATGTGGATGATCTGATTGTCTATTCAGAAAGCCCTACATCTGTTGTTCGTCTGCATTGTCAGATCAAACACAGTGTCCAGGTTTCTGCCCACAATGATATATTTCAGAGTGTAATTACGGCTGCCTGGAATGATTATAAGAAGAATCCCGACGATAGACTTGCATTAGTAACAGGACTTTTGGCCAAGTCAACCACGGATACATTACGATATATTCACGATCAAGCAATTCATTCTTCCGATGAGAATGAGTTTATGCATCGGATAGAATTGCCCAATTTCACCAGTGATGATGCAAGAGAAAAGTTTCATGTTGTAAAAACATGTTTGCACAGAGCAAACCAAGCCAAAGCCGTCCCCTCATCGGATATTTGGGGATTTTGGAAAGCGTTTAAGTTGGTGGTTTTTGATCTGGATTATGAAAATAGCATTAACAAAACGCTGATCCATTCGCTGATTGCATGCAAATCTTCCGGAAATGCAAAACAGGTATGGAACTCGCTATACGAATATGCTTCGGAATGCAATACCGCCGCAGCAACACTTACGATAAACAACATTCGAGATGATATTTTGGAACTTTTCGGTCATCAGCCTACGATTGCGCTGCCACAGACCATTTTGTTCCATGAATATATCGCTCAACTGGCACTGATCGGTGGATGGAACGAAAAAAATTCATTTGATAGGGCATCCATAGAAAAAATCTGCGATACGGATTATCGGAGTTTTGAAAAGAGTGTTCGAGTGCTTCTGCAAGGCGATAGTGGCATACTGTCATTGGAAAACGGAATCTGGCGAGTTCATAATCGAAGAAAACTATTAAACAGCGTAAAAGATTTGTTTTATGATTCTTTTGTTCTGTCCGCTTTTGAAGAGGAACAGACAATATGTCAGGAGAAAAACAAACGTTTTTCTCCTGACGGTGAATACAGCATCCTTGTCCCCTCCGACGGCTGTTATGATCACTCAGAAACATTTCGATCTGCTCTTACAGCAGGGCTTTGCCTGCTAGCAACCACAGATAAACCGGTTCACTGTACGGACGGTATCGTAAAAAGAGAATCATACAATACCGTGAAAACTGTGTTTACCGATTGCGATTGGATGCGCCTTGCCAGCCTTTCAGAACTCCTCCCTTCAATTGCCGAATTGAATCCGGATGCGTTTCTGGATTGTATGGAACAGTATATTCTGGATCACGCGGACGAAATGTATCGGCTCTTTCCCAAGAAGGACGAGGAAAACCTGTTTCAAAACAACTTTATTACCGCTGTCCTGTGGGCGATTGAAACGCTGGCATGGGATGGAGCCTATTTGGTTCGATGCACGCGGTGTTTGGGAGCTTTGGAACAGATCGAGTACGATAAAACAAACCATGCCGACATACCGCTGAATTCTCTTGTTAAAATATTGCTTCCTTATAAACCTCAGACTCTGGCGGATGAAGAAACCAAAAAAAGCGCACTCATTTGCATGCAAAAGGATTATCCCGAAACGTGTTGGGCTACAGTAAAGCATTTGATGCCCAGACCTTCGCGCGTTATTTTTGATAATGTAAAGCCAAAGTATATTCTGACGGATATTCCGGAAAGCAACTCTGTTTCAGCCGATGCCGGAATCATGATGCAGTTTTATATGCATATGGCGTTAGAGATGGGATTTGATTCTGCGGACCGAGTACTGGACTTGGCAGACGGTTTGCGTTATTTTCCCGCAGAACAAGTGGATTCTTTCTTGGAAAAACTGAATTCTGTGCGATCGCAGTTTACAGAAACGGAATTATGCCGCATATGGCTCAAATTGTGCGATGTTAAATATCGACTTCTTCTGCAGTATGAAGGCGAAGTACCGGAAACAAAAAATTATCAGTATTTATGCGAAACAATAGAATCTGTTAAACCCCAATCCAAGATTGAGCAACACAAGCGTTTCTACTTGCTATCATTTGACGAGAATGCGGTGGAAAACAAACATAGCAATTGGGAAAAGCAGGAGGAAAACAAGACAAAAGCGATTGAAGAACTTTATTCGGAGTTTGGATTAAACAGCTTGATTCGCTTTGGCCAAGATGTGGATGCATTAACGGATGTGGGATACAGACTCGGACTTAGCCTAAACCGCAAACAAATGAGTGATTTGATAGCAAATATTGCAAGCGACCAACAATCCGAGTTTGCACAGCATGTAATACGCGGATATGCAGTAGAAAACGGAAGCAGGTCACTGCTTGACATTGGTTTGGGAAAATGCACCGAGCAGTTTGTCACAGCTGCCCTTGTGGGAGTGTATCCGGATACAGATATAATAGAGGTCGTATCTGCATTGCTTCCAGAAAAGGAGCCGCTCTATTGGAATAAAGTAAATTTCCCGGAATATTGGCTGATAGGATACAGGGACGATCCTCAGCCTATCCTTGCGAAATTACTGGAAAACGGTCGGGTAAAGCATATAATAAATCTAATCGGCGCTTCAAAGGATATTTCTAAATATGTAGACGAAGATACTATATATCAACTGTTTAGATTGATTTCAACAGATGATTCGCCGGAGTATGTACGTGCACACTCAGCTCGTGAACTAATACAGCATTTGCAGAACACAGACGTTCCCAACATTCAAATGCTGAGCAATATTGAATATCTTTGTTTGCCATATCTGGACGATTATTCACCGGTGAAACCGAAAGCACTCCGTTACAAAATTGCCAATGACCCGGATGCGTTTTGTTCTCTGGTGGAAATCGCGTACAAAAAAAGACACGAAGAACAAAATAACGTTCAATCCTCCGACGCGATTCGAGAACGAGTTTTTCAGATTATTTGGAATTTCGATATCATCCCCGGTGTGGATTGGAATGGCGTTTTTCAAGAGGATGCTTTTGTGCATTGGATTCGTACGGTAAAAGAATGGGCAAAGGAAAATGACCGTTGGGAGGTAGTGTTGCAAACAATAGGAAGCGGTCTTTCGTATGCTTTTGCCGATGAAAATGGCATGTTAAATTCGGCTGTTTTGCAGGAACTGAATCACCAGGACAATGAACATATGCGAACAGGTTATTATTTTGGGGTTATCAACAGCCGCGGTTTTCATTGGGTAGATCCTACTGGAACTCATGAAAAAGACTTGGGTGACAGATATATGGCAGAAGCGCAGAAAGCAACTGCCAACGGTTACAGTCGGTTCGCGGATACCCTGCGGAAAATTGCGCAAAGTTATTATGCGGAAAGTGAATTCAATATCAAAGACGAAAAATTACTGCGTCGAAAGGAAGAACAACTATAAATACTAAAACTAAACACCAAAAATCCAAAAAGCATTGTAATTTCTGCTTCACGTATTTACTGAAAAATTGTTCACCATTACACACTATAATAGGCGCACCAGCATTCCGTTTGCATTTCAGCATCTGACCGAGAAAGGTAATACACATGAAACTGAAACTTGCCATCTGCGACGACGAGCAGAATCAAATTGAATATATAGCCTCGCTCGTGTCGTCCTGGGGAGCGAATGAAGGCCACACTTGTGAGGTCCGCTCCTTCCACTCTGCCGAAGCGTTTCTGTTTGCATATGAGGATGATAAAGCATACGATATCCTCCTGCTGGACATCGAAATGGGCAGGATGAACGGCGTCGATCTTGCCAAGACCATCCGACAATTCAATGATACTATTCAGATCGTCTTTATTACCGGCTTCCCCGATTTCATTGGCGAAGGGTACGAAGTCTCCGCGCTTCACTATCTCATGAAGCCGGTATCGGAGGAAAAGCTCCATATGGTTCTTAATAAAGCTGCCGCCAATTTGGCGAAAGCTGAAAAGCGTCTGTGCGTCACGTTCGACAGGCAGGTTGATTACGTTCCGCTCAGTCAAATCACGTACATCGAAGCGCAGAAGCAGTATGTGGAGATTCATACGACAGAGAACTGTTACCGCATGAAATCTTCCCTCTCGGAAATGGAATCCAAACTTGACGAGTATTTCTTCAAATGCCAGCGCTCGTTCATCGTAAACCTGCGTTACATCACGCGAATCAAAAACGACTGCGTGATGTTGAAAAACGGCACGGAAGTTCCCATCAGCCGCGGAATGTCGGAGAAGATCGGCAAAGAAATCATACGTTTATTCTAACGAGGTATATATGCTGTTTCAAAAATGGATCGATAAGAGAATTGACGCCTACCAGAGCGATCTCTTGCAGAAATACTGTGATGAAGTGGAATCCATGTATACAAAGATGCGCGGCTGGCGGCATGATTACCACAATCATATACAGGCAATGCAGGCGAGCATGGCACTCGGAAAATATGATGAAGTAAGCGACTATCTCCGTTCACTGAATGATGACCTGACGAATGTGGATACCACGATCAAAACCGGACGTGTCATGGTGGATGCCATTCTGAACGGTAAAACGAACATTGCAACACAGAACGCCATCCCTGTCAATGCAAAGGCGAAAATTCCGGAAAATACACCCGTCACTGACGTTGATTTATGTGTAATCATCGGGAATTTGCTTGACAACGCCGTGGAGGAAAACAAAAAGCTGCCCGAGAAGGACCGGTTCATTCGCATCTACATCGGGCAGAAGAACACACAACTTTATCTTGCTATCACCAATGCCGCCGGAAAAAAGCAGACGAAGCGTGGTGGCCTTTTCGGCTCGTCGAAAGGTGCTGACCATGGCTTCGGACTGTCGCGGGTTGAGAGTATCGTGAAGAAATATGGCGGTCAGTTCTCGGCGGACAGCGAGGATGGCGGGTTTACAGCTGAAATTCTAATTCCACTCGCATAACATAAGTGCATTCCGTTCACCGAAAACGACGTTTGGTTCACGGAATGTACTTTTTTTGATTGGATATGTTATAATGTCATCACAAACGAAGGGAGGCTTTCATATGGCTAAAAAAGAAAAGAAGCAAAAAGAACCCAAGCGCAAGCCGAAATACGGGCTGTTCTCCTGTGTGGGGTACATATACCGCCTGCTGTGGAAAAATCAGAGAGAATTGGCGCTTGTAGGGATATTCACAGTACCGATTTCGCTGATTCTGTCGGCACTTACGCTGTACACACCGACTGTGATCCTGTCAGCGCTGGAGTCCTCGGACAGATTTTCGTATATAGCGCTTGTGATCGTCGGTCTGCTGCTGGCAAAACTGCTGTTTGATCTTGTAGACAGACTCACAAATATCAGAATATTAAATTCAGATCATTATATCCTTCTGCGAATGATGTATATACGGATGTTGTATTGTCGTGACCGTGACTGGTTTCTGGATTATGATCCTGAAATCAAAAAGCTGGATGAACGCGCCAACAAAGCCATTCAGAACAACCACATGGCGGGTGTGCATTTTCCGATGGATTTTTCGAATATGCTCACGCAGATTTTGAAATTCCTTCTGTTCGGCACAGTGATTTCTCTACTGCATCCCGCGATTATTCTGCTGCTTGCCGTGGGAAGCATACTGAATTATTTCATGGACAAATGGGTGAGAGTACAGAATTGGAAAGGTCGCGATCTGCGCAACGATCTTGACAAAAAAATCAATTATTCTACCGTGTATATGTCCCGCGATTTCAAATATGCGAAAGATGTACGCCTGTACACAATGCAGAATTTTTTGCATGACCGGCTGGCGAAACTGTTTGATCTGCGTCTGCAGGAGCAGAAAAAACTGGAGTTGCGCAGTATTTTGAACGCTATCGAAAACTTTCTCATTATTCTCATCCGTGACGGCGCGGCATATGCGTTTCTCATTTTCAAAGCCGTGCAGGGTGACGTAGATGCCTCTTCCTTTGTGCTGTATTTTTCTGCGATCACATCCATGGCGGGATTGATGGGCGGCATTCTCGGCACAATCAACCGTGTTCAGGACGGTGCAATGCAGATTTCCGATTTCCGCGAGGCAATGGATGTACCCAGTCGCCTCAACCGCGGAGAAGGCATTCCCACGCCCAAAGGACCGTTTTCGATTGAATTTAAAAATGTTTCCTTCAAATATCCGAAAGGTGAAAAGAAAGTTCTCGATAATCTTTCATTCAAAATTGAAGCAGGTGAAAAAATCGCACTTGTCGGTCTGAACGGCGCTGGAAAAACAACGCTTACGATGATGATGTGTGGATTGCTTCTGCCGGATGAAGGCGAAATCCTCCTTGACGGTCAACCGCTGACCGCCTACAACCGAGACGAGATGTACACCCTGTTCGGTTTTGTGCCACAGAATTATCATCTCTTACCCATATCCATTGCAAGAAATATCGCCGCAGCAATGACCGAGGAGGAAATTGACCACGAAAGGCTGAACTACTGCATTGAAGTGGCGGGGCTGACGGAGAAGATTTCCTCTCTGCCAAACGGTGCCAAAACTCCCCTCAATCGTGAGATAAACAATGACGGCATCGAACTGTCAGGCGGCGAAACACAAAAACTCCTGCTTGCACGCTTGCTTTACAAGAATCCGACGTGCATTATTCTCGACGAGCCGACAGCGGCACTGGATCCCATCGCGGAGGACAGAATGTATCGCCGATACAACGATATTGCAGCACACACAACGTCTGTATTCATTTCGCACCGTTTGGCATCCACCCGATTCTGTGACCGCATTTTTCTGCTGGACGGCGCGAATTTTGCGGAAGTGGGTACGCATGACGAGTTGATGGCGCTCGGCGGGAAATACCGGGAGCTGTTCGATATTCAATCGAAGTACTACAGAGAGGGGGATACCGGGGATGAAGAATAAGCCAATCAAACGAACGATTCGCGAAGAATGGCTTCTCATCAAGCGAGGGATTGGTATATGGGAAGACATTATGCCCCGTTTCTGGTTTTGGTATACAATCTGCACTTTGCTTGAAACTTTCACGCCGTATTTTGCACTCTATATGTCCGCACAAATGGTGAATGAACTTGCAGGGCGCTGTGACCTCAAAAAATTACTTACTCTTGCCGGCATTACAATCGGAGGCGTTTTTGCAATTTCCATTGTGACAAAACTGATACAGAGCAAGCGAAGTCTGAAAGACTATCTTTTGTGGCAGCAGCATGAAGCCTACATGATTGATGAACAGAACAAATTTCAGTATGAACACCTTGAAAACGCCGATATAGTTCTGATGAGATCGAAAATTTTTGCCGCAATGAACGCAGTCGGCGGAGGACTGTACAATGTAAAATTGTCGGTTCAACGTATGCTCGGAAATATTTTGAACGTAATATTCTCGGTATCACTCACCGTTTCCATGTTTTTCCTGACCGCCGAAGGCGAATTCAACGGCATATGGGAGTTTATAAATTCACCGCTTTCTGCATCTGTTATCATTGTGATGCTTATTTTTAATATAGTCTTGTCTATCAAAATGTCATCAGCAAAAACGGTGAAGGAGAACGAAGCTATCGCGGACTTGGCAAAAGAAAACACAGAACATCATGTGTACAATCGTTTGTGGGGTGCGGATATGATTATTTTCAATCTAAACCGTATTGTCACAGACGAATTCGAAAAGCACCAACTGCGTCCAAAGTGGATAGAAAAAATGGAAAAGGTGCAGATTTGCTACGGTGTTCTCGCTATTATTCTGAATGCACTGATGAATATTGTTCTGTTCCTGTTTGTAGCGGCAAAAGCATTTATCGGCGTGTTCGGCATCGGTAATTTTCTTCTGTATCAGGGAACAATCAGCCGTTTTATCTCCGCAGTTTCGGGATTTGCATCCCAAATCGGCAGTCTACGGCATAACAATCTCTATCTCGAAGAACTGTATGCGTTTCTCGATTTGCCCAACGATATGTACAAAGGCACTCTTGCCGTAGAAAAGCGTGACGACATCGACTACGAAATCGAATTCCGTGATGTCAGTTTCAAATATCCGCGCACTGAAAACTGGGCACTGCGGCACGTCAGTATGAAGTTCAAAATCGGTGACAAGCTTGCCATAGTCGGAGAGAATGGCTCGGGCAAAACTACATTCATCAAACTTCTCTGCCGCCTATACGATCCCACGGAGGGAAAAATCCTGCTCAACGGCATAGACATCACGCGGTACAGATACAACGAATACATGGCGCTGTTTTCGGTGGTATTCCAGGACTATACATTATTCGGTTTCCCGCTGGGTGAAAATGTCGCCGCTGACTGCACTTATGATGACCAAAAGGTGCGCGATTGCCTGATACGGGCGGGCCTCGGGGACAAGCTATCTGATCTCGATAACGATCCCAATGCAAAAGAAAAAGATCCCCTGAAACGCGCCATCGGCCGGGACTACGACAACGAAGGTATCGACTTCTCTGGCGGCGAGATGCAGAAGATTGCCCTTGCCCGTGCGCTGTACAAGGATGCGCCGTTTGTGATTCTGGATGAACCGACTGCCGCGCTGGATCCCATCGCGGAAGCGGCGGTTTACGAGAATTTCAATGTGCTTGTGGAAGATAAAACATCTGTGTTTATCAGCCATAGGCTTTCAAGCTGCCGCTTCTGCGATAACATTGCAGTGTTTGATCACGGTAAATTGGTGCAGGAAGGCTCCCATGATGCGCTGGTGACGGATGAAAACGGCAAGTACAGTCAGCTTTGGCACGCACAGGCACAGTATTATACGGAAAGTAAAGCATAATGGATACTGTGAGAAATAAAATTGACATCATAAGAAAAGTGTTGGATGAGATTGAAGGCGAAGATCGCTTTACAGATGTTTTCAGAACATTACCTGTCAATTCACAAAGAGATTTGAAGGATTTCTCTCCTGAACAGATCTATTTCGATTTGATAAAATATATCATTGATCAAGATGATTTGCCAATGAATGTTTACAGCATAAATGTTCGTATGGACAATAACAATGAAATGATTGGATATGAATTGATATCATTATCACTCAAGGAACCAAGCAATAAAGGTTATATCACTATTACCTGGGAAGAGTCACCCCTCGTATAATAATAGAACCTGCCGGGAATGACCGTTTGGTCGCTCCCGGCAGGTTTATTCTTCAATCGTTTTTATTATCTGTTTTTGCCAAATTATGCTCCAGCATGCTTGTCTCCTCGATGATGCTTCTCAGATACTCGTCCAGTGTCAAGAGAAAATCCACATTGAGCCTGTACAGCAGTTTATTGCCCAATGTACGTTTGCGCAAAAGCTTTTGGCTATGCAGCATATTCAAATGATATATTGTGCTGTTGTTTTTTAGCCCCAATTCACGTGCAATTTCAGCACAATACATTTCTCTGTTTCTCAACATGGAAAGTATCTTCAGCCGTGTTTCATCGTATATGCAGCGCCCCAATTCATAGAAATCGATCGGGGGTTCCGCTCTGACAGAGTCAATATAGCGATCAGCGTGAATGCCTATATACAAAAGAATGCCATTGTCACCGTGTAGCGCGGAAGCAATGGTTTTTCGGAGAGTACAGCAGTATGTATAGTATATTCCAGAACACCAATCGGGAGGTATATTCATGCTTTGGCATATCGTTCCCATGGTTTTCTCATTGCATGCCCGGATTTTTTCTTCGATTCTTGTTTTGTTCTGCTGCCAGTTTTCCAGTGCAATGCCAACTGCTTTTTGAAACTCGCGGACTACAAGCGGACAGGCAGAATCCGAAGAAAGAAAGAAATCTAACAAATACAGTTTTACGTCAACAGGTAGCTCTGCGTCCAGTATCTGCGTGCGAACGTTTTCCATCCCCTCCGGATTAAATACAGGAGACATACTGCCAGGAAAATAATGCAGAAAAATATACGTTTTGAGTTCTGACCAATCTTCCAGTAATGCATAGAATGCATCAATCATAGCATCCGGCTCTTGCATTAAAGTTTCCCAGTTCGCACGCATGTAAGCGAGGAGAGGCGTCCCCCCATCATTTTTTGTGTCACAGTAAAACAGAGGCAGCAGTTTTTCATTTATATCCATTGTTTTGGCGCGCATGAGTTCATAAAACTTCTCGTCCTGCTCCGTGTGATCTATCTCGCCACGAAAACAACTGTATGCACTTTCACCGTTGAAACGTAACTTCAAAAGAAACATAGCATCCAGAAGAATACCAGGTTCTTTGACAAATTCAAATTTGCTCATACACTTTCTCCATCGTATACTGCCAGTGTCAAATATCGCATTCTGTTGTCCAATTGAGCAACAGAACCAAAAACACATTCCATGAATGTTCGAATAATGTTATTTTATCATCAAGAAAGAGGCTTGTCAATGCAAGTGTTGAAAATTGCCCTTTTTCATACGTATATTTCGCTCTCCCATGTGTCAAAAAATTCCTGTAAAAAGCGTATTGACAAATACTACCGTCCTGTGATACAATAAACAACAGAATTAAATTAACAACATTCTATTATTTATAGAATGTAAATGGCGTAAATTTACAACTCTGATTCTTGTTTGTGAATCAGCCATGTAAAAGGAGGCACCCAATGAACCAAAAATTAACGGCACAGGATGTTTTCCACAGAATAATTCATTTCATTTTTTGTGGTCTCATCGTTTTGGGCGTATACTTCATTGGAATGTTTGTACTTAATATGTTTGCCAGGGGCCTGTTCATGCCGGATGAAATCAATGAAACCGCTTTCAGTTTTATGGGGAGATACGGCTGGTTTATCCTGTATGCCCTTGCCTACGGACTCCCTTTATATTTCATCTATTTTCTGAAGGACACCGGATTCAAGGTGTTTATTCTTCACATCACAGAAAAAGAGTTTAACCTAAAGCGTATTTTTAAACAGTTCACAGTACAATTTGGAAAATACGATCTCCTGGTTTACGCGGCATTTTCCTTGCTTTTACTGCTTCCTTTTAAGGATCCGTTTGATAATCCCGCCACATTAATATCCATCTCTCAGATGTTGTTTTATATGCTGCCTATTCCGCGTATCGTAAGTTATCTTTTGGCTGTTGTGTGGTTCGCGCTGCAGTATTATGCCTGTCTTGGGTTTGCGGCTCACTATTGGGATAAGCATCGGCTTCGTCCTAAAGATGACAGCACGGCATGGTAAAAACGATGGCATTCTGGATTATAGTACTGTGTGCTGCCGTATGGATTTTTGGATCCCCGTACATACGGTGCTTTATCAAACGGCTCATCTGCGCGGGAAAGATTTTAAATATCTGCCGCAAGAAATCGCTGATATTACACAAGGCACATATTCTTTGGTTTTTGGGCCATAAGCATTCCAAAAAGTGCGATTTCTATGTAGAGACTTCGGCCAGTGTATATGCCGTCAAATTCTTCGGTGTGCCGAGACATCATCATGTTCTGTTATTCAAAACAAACGGTGACTGGTTCATCCGCCGTCACCTGTATATTCTGACCTTTATAAAATACGCCTTCAACGGAAAACCGAAACCGGTTCCCGCTTATAATTTCCGATATCATTACAAAGACGAATGGGAAATTAAAACGCCACACAATATCCTTCTAATCCATCCTGTTTCCATGGAAATCCGGCTCCAGCCGGATTTCGGTCCTGAGCTGATTGCGGGCACAGGAGACATTGTGAACGGCATGGAGATACAGTCACTTTCCCGGCTTATCAGTGAACTGGAGAGAAATGCATGAATACGCCCCGTTTACTCCAACACACAGGCGAGACGTCACTGCCCCGCCAGATTTTTACCGATCTGCAGCTGGACGCATTTCTGCAGCCGGAAACGGTTACTGTTTTGCAGGAACCGTGCGGCAAAGAGGAAATCCTTTGCCGGCAGGAATTGTTCCGTCTGCTTGAGGATGTGTTTTTTCATGAGAAAATCCTGTGCCTGTTCACCGCACTGCGGGAGGAAGAACGGATACTGTTTTTGCTTAGAGAAAATATTACTCCGCTTGAGAGATATCATCTTTATGCGGATTTGTATACCGTGCATATTCAGGTGTCCGATCAACTGAAATCCATGTCCGACTGCGGCAAGCGGTTCGCACAAATAATGGAATACTTCTCCTCTGCCGAAAAACAGCGTATAGCCTCAGAAATCCAAGTCGATCTTGTCCGGCTCGCTTCCCTTCTTTCAAAACTGCGCGGCGGATGCTTATCCTTTTTTGATAAACACTGGATCACGCCACCAAGCCAGGCGGTAACAGAATATGATATTGTGGTGAAGTCAGCCAAAAACCTAGGTTTGTCCGTTTCAGAAATAAAGGACAGGAATGTACGCGCAGACAATTCCCTCTCGGATGCGGTATGCCGTCTCAACAGGCAGGAAGTTTCACAAATAGAGAGCATTCTTGCAAAGTACGGCAATTCCGTTTTTTATGAGCCAGTTTCCTACATTCCGGAAATCCGTTTTTTTCTGGATATCCACGATCTTATCTGTAATGCGGGGGTCTTCGGTATTCCCCACTGCTTCCCTCAAATTGCCAAATCTCCTGCATTTACAGCGAAGGAAATGTATGACATATCTCTGCTCAGAAAAACTGACGGGCACATCGTCCCGAATGATGCAGATTTTTCGAAAGAGGAACCGTTCTTCTTCCTTACCGGTGCCAACGGCGGCGGAAAAACTACCTTTCTGCGCGCAGTGGGAATCAGCCTGATTCTGTTTCTCAGCGGCTGCCCAATTTTTGCATCAGAGGCATCTGTTTATCCATTTGCGTTTCTTTCATCCCATTTTCCTAAAGATGAGCGTTTTGATAATACCGGAAGACTGGACGAAGAACGGAAGCGCACGGAGAAAATGCTCGATGACGCAGAAGGCAAGACGTCATTTCTGCTTTTCAATGAAACCTACAGCGGCACTGATGACATGCGGGGATTTTCGTTGTTAATTGAGACAGTACAAAAAATGCATGGGAGAGGGATATTCGGTCTTTACGTTACCCATTTTCATAAAGTTACAGACACGGAATATCCCCTTCTGTCGGCGGAAATTGATGCAGGCGATGACAATAAGCGAACATACCGCATTGTAAAAGCCAAAGGGGCAGCTTCATCTTATGCGGCGGATATTCTGAAAAAATACCGTTTGGATAAAGAGTCGTTACGAAAACGGAGGAATGAACGTGGCAATTCGTCTTTTGAATCGAAGTGATTCATCTGCAGTACGTGCCCCGCTTGATGAAAAAATCCTGTATCACCTTTCCCTTGACCGTACTTTTTCCTATATATGCCCAACAAAAGAATCCCGGGAACGTTTTCTGTCACAAATATCCATGCCCACAGATGACATACAGGAAATCAACCACCGTCAGAATATAATAAAAGATTTTTTGAGAAATCCCGGATTGTCTGACCGGCTGATCTCCCTGTTTTACCGCTTTCTTGAACTGAAAGCTTCGCAGAAGAAAACGAAAAAAGAAAGCATTTCCCTGCATACCACCCGGCTGTCTTCTGTGTCATCTGCCAAAAACATTCTCCAGGCACGAGCGCTGGTGCTGAAACGGGCACTTTTGTTTGTGAAAAGTTTTGGGGAACTCCTTGCCAGATGCGATCTGCAATCCGCAGGCATGATGGAATTTCGGAATGTGTGTTCCGATATCTGTCAAAACCCGGATTTTGAGGAACTGCTGTCCCACTGCGGCAGATATGAAAACTTCATTACCACCGGTTTTCTTGATTTTAAGTTTGAATTGAACGAGAAAGGACGGATTGCCCGGTACAGTCTCATCGATCACAGATATATTCACATTACCGATCCGGAACAGGAAAAGAAAGGTTTTTCCCTATTCAAAAAGGAGACGGAACAAGCCTTTCCATGTGAACGGTTATACCCACCCGCCAATGATTTTTACGAAAAACTGACCGTTTCCGCCCTCTCCGATCTGTCTGGATTGCTTGGGGATATTGCTGCACAGATTTTTGCCCGGTTTTCGCCCGTCTATGAGGATCTGCTTTTTTATGATACGGCACTGCGGTATGCGGCAAAACTGCAGGAAATCGGCGTGCCGTGGTGCTTCCCAAATCTGAACAGCAACAGAACCACCCAGGTCACAAAGCTGTACGATCTGTACCTCTTGATGACTGTGGGCATCGTAAAAGATATCGTTCCCAATGATTTTTCGCACGGCCGTAAAAACGGCGTGATTGTTTTTGGCGATAACGGGAGTGGAAAAACAGTATACCTGCGCTCTATCGGAACGATGCAGATTCTTGCCCAAGCGGGATTACCCATTCCCTGTGAGCATGCAGAGATCGGTGTGTGTTCCCGGATCGCCGCGCAATTTTCCGAAGCGGAAAAAGAGTGCAGTGAAGAAAGTGAATCTGGACGGTTTGAAGAAGAGGTTCGGGAGCTTGCCACCATGGTTGATACTTTGAAGGAGGGTTCCCTCGTGTTTCTCAATGAGACATTCCAAAGTACCGCCTACAACGAGGGTGCGGAGGGACTGTATCACTTACTGCGGTATTTCACTGACAGCGATATTCACTGGATTCTGGTATCCCATCTGCGCCAGCTGGAAAAGTGGCTTCTGCCGGAGGATGCGGAAATTCTGCACACAACGGCAGGCTATAAACTGATATATTACAAGGAAGAGGAGGATAACGAGAATGCTTAAAGATTATCTGACGAAAGGTTTCTGGTATTTCGTTTATTTGGTTATTTGCCTGTGGGTTTCCATGGTGATTGTAATGTCCAGCGTTCTGATCACAAGGTTTATATTTCCTGCAGATTCTCTCGGTGAAAGCATTTGCAGTACAGTTTTGATGTCGGTCACTATGCTGGTTGGGATGTTTTTGCTTTCCCATCGCTGGGCATACCGGGAAAGCAGTTTTCGCTTGAAAAAGATTTTTGTTCCTCTTGCAATTGCGTTTATGCTTCAGTTGTTGTATGCATGCGTTTTTTCCTTTTCTGTGTTTACTTCCGGTCCAGCATACTGGTTGGGCGATATTGTGAGCATTCTGAAAAATAATGCTGCACCGGGCGTAGACAGCAAATACGTCTTGCCTAATCTTTTCATCTATGATGTTCTATATGGCGGTGTTGTGATATCGGGAGAGTATTTGGGCGCAAAAAAAAGGAACCGGGATCGCTCCAAATTATTCGCCGAGCATAGAAACACCCATGGCATTCATAAATAAACTTAATAAGGCAAAAAACGAATTCAATTTTGACAGTTTCGGGGGAACCGCAAGATGAATACGAAAACAAAAGAAACTCTTTCACGGGTTGTGTGGGGCACAGTAAAATCAATCCTGTTTGCTTTTGGTGTGTATGCAGTCTGCAGCATTTTTCTTGTGTTGACGTTTTACGAAGATACGCCGCCGGGACAGCGCGATTTCACTCCCATTCATTACAGCATGATAGTAATTTTCGGTATATCATTCTATTTGGCGTATCTGAAAAAATACAGTGAGGAACAAACCATCCAGCAAAAAGACTCGTTTTGCTGGAAAGAAGAATTAACCAGTTTTGTGCAGCGGGATGGAAAGTATCTTTTTGTACACTACGGCATTCTGGCTGTGCTGAATGAACTCGGATATTTTCTGAATATTGTTCCAATTACAACCGGACTCTATCCGTGCTTTTCAATGAGCGCTGTAATTCCTGTTCCGGTTTTGCGGTCGGTTGCTGCATATGTAGTCATTATGATTGTTATCCTGGCAACGGCACTCCTGAAGCATTATAAAGAATATAAATACTGGTCAAATAATGGGAAGAAGCCTGAAAAAAATTCATGAAACACCGATGTTGGTAGTGGGTGACTTCACTAAAAGCAGGTCCCTCGTGAGAGGAACCTGCTTTTGCTTTCGTATTTCAACTCCATCCATCATTTTGAGTGATGCAAAGACGGATAAAGCAACGATTCGTTGGAAACAGATTGGAAAATTTCTCGAAACACATGAATAACTGTAAATAACTCCACCCCAATTCTCCCCCTGCCTACACCTATTGAACCGGGTACATTAAGGATGCAAGTATTCAACGGCGTGAAATATAGAACGTATATCCCTTGCATTTGACCGTTTTATGCCGCTTGTTTTTTCTCTGATTCAAATGGAGCCCCTCATAACCCGGAGGTCATGAGAGGCTCTGGCAAAAGCTGGAATTCGATCGATCGCCTTGGCAGGACGGGCGTTTGGGGTGAAAAACCGGCGAGAAAGCCGACCTTTCATCCCAAAAACCGACAAAGTAATTTTACTTCTACGCCTTCTTCAGCATTATGGAGTCTAACTTTTCAGCGGCATCCACATCCATCTCAGGAAGCACATGGGTATATGTGTTAAGGGTAATGTTTACATCTGAATGTCCAAGCCTCTGCTGAACTACACGTGGATTCACACCGGCCTGGATGAGTGCTGTTGCGTTGCTGTGACGCAGGTCATGCAGCCGGATTTTTGGAAGTCCTTTCTCCTCCAGCAGACGCTCCCATTTCTGTGTCATAGAGTCCGGCTTGAAGGGAGAGCCATCCTCTTGACGTATCACGAAGTCAAGGTTCTGAAATCCAGCCCCGTACTTGAACAGATCCAGCATATACTGACTTTTTGCCTTGCGTAGTTCTGCTATTACCTCATCACCGAGGAGGTGCCGGATTCCTATGCACTGATCATTTCTTTCAGTGAGCAGATCGCAGATAAAAAAATACTGGAAAAACTCACCGGGGAGGCTATCGTGCTGTACGATCTTCCGCCATTTCTCGCCGGGCAGATCGAAGAACTATACACGGTGTTCAGCGGAAAATCCGCTTTTCGGGACAGATACCTCCATCACCTGCTCAACTGCATCCTGATCCGTATTCTGGAACAGGGACAGCACCTGTCCCCTGCTGCAAAGGATATCCATCCCATCGTAAGAGAAAGCATCGCTTATATGCTGGCCAATCCGTCCGCATCTATTTCTCTTCGCACCTTTGCCGAAAAATTCGGTATTACGGAATCTTATTTCTCTCATCTGTTCCATGAGAACGCCGGCGTTTCCTTCAAGCAGTATCTGACCTCTTTGCGGATGGAGTGTGCCAAGCGACTGCTGTCCGAGGGGGAACTTTCTGTAATCGACGTGGGATTCGAGTGCGGTTTCGTCAGTCCGTCCCAGTTTTCCCGCAGTTTCAAAATGCACACAGGCATGACGCCCTCGGCATACCGTGCGAAGAAGCATGGGGCGGAGGGAAGGATGGGGTAGGGCTCTGTACCGACGGCTTTTTCTTAGTTCGGGTAGTTTCAAAAGACGAAATTGTTTCGCAGTATGATTCGTTGACAAACCTATGCCGGTGTGCTATCCTATACGCAGATATTTTCGTAGTAAAGCAGAAATGGAAGAGAACGACGAGCATGACGTACAGAAAAATTGCCCAATTGGCGGGGGTGTCTCCCTCCACTGTATCCAAAGTAATGGCAGGCAGTACCGAGATCAGCGAAAAAACAGCCGAAAAGGTGCGCCGGATCATGAAGGAATACGGATGCGAGGCAGCCAGATATTATAAAAGCATGAACAGCGGTCTGGAAAAAATCCGGATCGCCATTCTGGTCCCGGAAATTATCAGTATCCATTACGCACAGCACGTATCTGAAATTATACGGATTCTGGACGGCAAAAATATTGTGGGTAATATTTATCTGACCGGGTTCGATGGAAGAAAGACCCTGTCCATTATACAGCAGCTGGCTGATGAAGGAATGACGGACGGGATTCTGACAATCAGTGCAATCAAATCCGAAGCAAAGCTTTCTCTGCCGGTGGTGAATTTTACCACAGAAAACTCCCAAACGGCAGACTCTGTGGGTGTCAGTCTTGAACAGGGGATGCTTGACGCCATGCGGTATCTGAAAGAGCTGGGACACCGACAAATCGGTTTTATCGGAGAAAAGCACACAATCTCAAAGCAGAAGCTGTTTTACAAAATAGCCGGGCAACTGGATATTCCCATAAACGACGCCCACGTTTTTCTCAGCGACAGGCGTTTTGAGCAAATCGGCAGGGAGGCCGCCGCGTATTATCTGCAGAACGGACTGGAGCCGACTGCGCTCATCGCCGCTTACGATGAAGTGGCGATGGGTGCCATACAAGTGTTCCGGCAGGCAGGTCTGCGAATCCCGGAGGATATCTCCCTGATCGGCATCAATGATATCCCTTTTTCGGAATATGCCAGCGTTCCGCTGACAACGATCTGTACGTTCAAGGAAGAAGTGTGCCATATAGCCATTCGGATTCTGCTCGAGAAAATCACAAACCCGGACAGTCACGTACTGCAGCATGTGGCGGTGCAAAGCCGGCTGGTGAAAAGGGAAACGGTATGCCCACCACGATCGGAAACGCTGAAACAAAAAACTGAACAATAAACAGAACAGAGTACTATGAAGATAAAGCCTTTATCACGTACCGGGAGCCGGACGCTGTATATTATGGAAGCTGCGCTGGAGTATTTTATCTCCATCCTGGTAAGCGGCTCCTACCTGGCAACGCTCACCACCCACCTGGGGATATCCGACGGTCTCACCGGCATCATTTCCTCGTTTGTTTCCCTTGGCTGCCTGTTTCAGCTTTTGTCCGTTTTTCTGAAACGGAAACGTGTCAAAGGAATCGTTACGGCGCTGAGCGTTATAAATCAGCTTCTGTTCATGCTTTTGTACATTATCCCGCTTGCCGGCGGGTCAAAGCAGATGGGCATCATCCTTTTTATGGCGGCAATCTTTCTTTCGTATCTGATCTACAACTGTGTCCATCCGTTGAAGATCAACTGGTTTATGTCTCTGGTGAACGACAGCCAGCGCGGGCTCTTTACGTCCCGCAAGGAGATCGTATCACTGGTTTCCGGGATGCTCTTTTCTTTTGGTATGGGAACCATGATCGATCACTTTTCTTATAAAGGGAAAATCGAAACGGCGTTTATTCTCTGCGGAATTACGGTGTTTGTACTGACGGTGCTGCATACGCTGAGCATGGTTTTTGCCGTGGAGATCCCCCTTCAGGGGAAAGCGGAGAAGGGGAAAACGCCCATCCGGGAAATGCTTTTGACACTGAAGGACAAAAACGTGGTGAAGGTCACGGTGCTGTTCGTCATCTGGCATATGGCAACCAGCAGCACCACACCCTTTTACGGAACGTATCTAATCAAGGAGCTGGGATTCAGCCTGCAGTTTGTCTCCGTTCTGAGTATCGTATACAGTTTGGTTCGCTCCAGCGTTTCCGCTTTCTGGGGCAAATATGCGGACAAAAACTCCTTTGCATCCATGGTAAGCGTCTGTTTGTGCATTGCGGGTGCCGGATTTTTCGTGAATATTTTCACAGTCCCCGAAAACGGACGGTTTTTCTACACGCTGTATTACGCGCTGTATGCCATCGCCATGGGCGGAATCAACAGTGCGCTGATCAATCTGGTATTTGATATGGTAAAGCCGCAGATTCGCTCCAACGCGCTGGCAATCACACAAGCATTTTCAGGTGTTGTCGGCTTTTTCATGACGGTCGTTGTCAGCAGACTGGTGTCCTGTATTCAAAGCCACGGGAATACGTTTTTTGGTGTGCAGGTATACGCACAGCAGGTTACGTCCGCCATCGCCGCCTTACTTTCGGCCGCGGCGGTTCTGTACGTGCTGGTTGTGATTCGTCCGGGCAAAAAACAGGGAAATAATCAGAGAAATAACATCTTACACAAAGGAGAAACAAAAGGATGAGATACCGGTTTTTACGCTTTCCGGAAGGAAAATCAAGAGCCGTTACCTTCAGTTACGATGACGGTGTCCGTCAGGATATTCGTCTTTCACAGATTTTGAATCAATACGGACTCAAATGCACCTTCAACCATAACAGCCGGTCTTTAAGAGCAGCCCCGGGACTGACACGGGAAGAGGTGGTCGAATACATTTTGGGGAAAGGGCATGAAGTGGCGGTTCACGGCAGCTATCACCGTGCCGAGGGAACGCTCCGCCCCATTGAAGGAATCCGAGACGTTCTGGACAACCGAGTGGAGTTGGAAGATGCCTACGGAATCATCATTCGAGGGATGGCTTATCCGGACAGCGGCATCACCTATTTCACGAACGGTGCCAGTTACGAAAGCATCCGTCAGTATCTTAAAGAACTGGATATTGCTTATGCGCGTACGCTGAGCGGAGACAACGATTCGTTTGCCCTGCCCCAGGATTTTTATGCCTGGATGCCTACTGCCCATCATGACAATCCCTGCATTTTTGAATATATAGACAAGTTTTTGCGTATCGATTTGCATGCTCCCGAGGCGTATGGAGCCAAACGTCAGCCCCGTTTGTTTTATATGTGGGGACACAGTTATGAATTTGACAAAAAAGACAACTGGGCGCATCTTGAGGAAATATGCCGGAAATTATCTTTTCATGAGGACATCTGGTACGCCACAAACATGGAGATTTACAATTACGTGACGGCGTATCACGCACTGATATACAGTGCAGACGGGACAAGAGTGTATAACCCGTCTCTTTATACGGTCTGGTTCGACGTAGACCGTGAAGTATATTCCGTAAAGCCCGGAGAAACGATTCGTTTGGGCGGCCGATAAACGTAAAAACAGCCGAGGAGTTTATAGTATGCTGAATCTTTCCATCATGCCGCTGGATGTGGAGCATATTGAGGAAATATGCGCAGACGTCATTGAGCAGCAGAGAACCGGTGTTTCCACCCACGCCATGTTCATGATGAAATTCAATCCCGAAGGCACACCACCGGTGGAAAAAGCGGAAATCCAGTGTGAAAAATACGATCTTTTCAGGCAGCGGCTGGATGCGGCAGGGGCAAAGCACGGCGTGCTTGTACAGGCGACACTGGGGCATATCGTCACGCCCTATGAGCCCTATCCGTTCCAGCCCACGGTCAGCCTTGTTACGGGAGAGGAAAGCGTTGTTACCGCCTGTCCGCTGGATCCGGATTTCCGGGTGTATCTCAAAAGACAGATGTACACGCTGGCACGCCATAGTCCCGCCGTCGTTATGATCGACGACGACATGGGGCTGATTTACAGAAGCACCAAGGGATGCGCCTGCAAATATCACATGGCTGAATTCAACCGTCGTGCCGGGACGAACATGAGCCGGGAGGCACTGTATGCCCATACGCAGGGAACGTCCGAGGAGGACAAGCGGCTGACCGACGTTTACGTGGCAGTACAGCGTGATGCGCTTGTGGGTGCTGCCCGTGCCATGCGGGAGGGGCTGGACGAAGCCGACCCCACGATTCAGGGCGTGGCATCGGGCATCTACGTGGGAGGCTTCTGTGAATTTTCCGACGCAGTGGCAAAAGTTTTTGCCGGCGAGGGAAATCCTGCCGTTGTGCGTCTGAACGGCGGTCCGTACGCCAGAGCCGGTCACCGGTATTTTACGGATACCATGTTCCGCGCCGCTATACTGCGGGAGAACGTAAAGGATACCGTAGATATCTTTTTAGCGGAAACAGATACCTGTCCGCAGAATCGGTACAGCACCAGTGCCGCCCTGCTTCACGCCCATTTTACCGCATCCATACTGGAGGGGGCTACAGGCGCAAAGCACTGGATCACGAGGCTCGCTGCCCATGAACCCGCATCGGGCAAGGCGTATCGGAAAAAACTTTCAAAATATGCGGGATTCTATGAAAAACTGTGTGAATATACAAAAGAGCTTCGCCCTTTCGGCTGCCGCATCCCGCTGACGCTGAAGCAGGATTACCGCTTTGTGGAAAAGGGGGCGGGAGAAACCGTCAGTCCGTGGTCCACCTGCGTGCTGGAGCGTATGGGATTCCCCCTGTATTTTTCAAACGACGGCGGCGGCGCGGTCTTTCTTGACGACGGTGCGGCAGACGGCTTTGATGACAGTACCATTGAAACGTACATGCACGGGACGCTGATTCTCTCCGCCATGGCGGCAGATGCACTGAACCGGCGAGGATTTACCGATTACACGGGCGTTCAGGTCAGCGACTGGACGGGGGACGTAATCACCACGGAGCTGGTGAACGGTGTCCGTGTGGGCAAGCAGTACAAAATCAAAAAACTCACCGTATGCCGCGACGGCGTAGAATCGCTGTCCCAGGTGATACATCAAAACGGCAGAGACGACAGCATCCGCAACCTCTTCCCCGGGGTGACAAGGCTGAAAAACAAATGGGGCGGCGAGGTCATCGTATTCGCGGGAACGCCCGATATGCCCTTCCGTTACTACACCGCGTTTTCCATGCTGAACGAAACGCGGAAGAAACAGTTTGCCGAAATTCTTGCCGCAAGCGGACATCTGCCCGTATATTATCCGGAGGATGTTGAGGTATACGTGCGTGCGGGTCATCTTGAGAACGGCGAGATCCTTTGTGCCTTGTTCAATATAAGTCTTGACGAGTTGGAGGATATTCCGCTTGTCTGTACCACGTCCGTACACAGGATCGAAAAACTGAATCCGGACGGTACCCGCAGTGTCTGTATCTTCCAGCAGGAAAACAATACCGTTCGGATCGAGGAGAAAGCTGCTCCCTTTACGCCGGTTATTCTCTTTCTTTTGTGAAAAATGCAGGCGTGCTTCGGCTCAAGTGTACCGATATTCAACAACCGTATTTCAAAAATGCTTTTCAAATCCTATCTGTAAAGAAAATCGCACTCAAAATTATATGATTTCGGATACTTCTGATAGAAACTTTCGAAATAGTCCCCGTCCAGTGCATCCCGGATCTTCTGCATCAGTTCGTTGTAGAAATACAGATTGTGCATACAGGCAAGTCGCATGCCCAGTGCCTCTTTTGCTTTGATGAGGTGGCGGATATAGGCACGGCTGTGATTTCGGCAGGCAGAACAGCCGGGCGTTCCGAAACAGCGTACTGGTTTCCGTGGCGCAGCAGATCGGCGTTCGGGAAAGCCGCAAGCTGTCGGGCGTGTACACGCTGACCGCGGACGATCTGAAATCCACGGTGATCTTTCCGGATTCCATTGCGCTGGGCAATTACGAAATTGACATTCACAACCCGGAGGGTTCGGGCACGTATATCCATTACTTTGATCCTGCCACCTACTACTCCATCCCGTACCGCTCGCTTCTGCCCCGGGAGACGGACAATCTTCTGGTTGCCGGACGCTGTCTCTCCGCCACCCATGAAGCACATTCCGCCGTTCGCATTATGCCCATCTGTGCCTGCATGGGCGAGGCGGCAGGGGTGGCCGCCGCAGAAGCACTCCGCACAGACAGGACAGCACATACTCTAAGCGTCACCGCCGTGCAGAACACGCTGGAACGAAACGGCGCGAAGATCCGGTAAAGGATGCGTGCTCTTCCAGGTGAGAGGAGAAATGACAAACACACTGCAAAAACACATGAATCGAAAGAAATTTTTCTTATACAATAAAGAAAAGAGGATATCCCAATGAAACGATTGATTGCTGCTTTTTTGCTTACCGCACTGCTCTGCCCCCTGTTTGCCGCCTGCAACAAAACACCTGAAATGCCGGATGCCGGCACTACCGAGCCCGCAGTTACCGATCCCGCCGAAACGCTGGATCCGAACGACAGAAAGAACGCCAAAGACAACCTCCCTGCCGATTTCAATATGAACGGCGAAACGGTGGGCGTGCTCACACGAAACACCTATCGCAAGATCGACTGGGACGGCGGCGACGCCAAGGATTCCGAGGTTTTGGCACAGGCCGTGTTCAACCGTACCGAAGCCGTACAGCAGAGACTGGGCCTTACCTTCTCGCTGACCGATCTGGAGCTGGGCTATGACGATTACGGCGCCGCCATTCAGGAAGCGGTTATGGCCGGTGATGACAGCTGGCAGATCATTCTGGCCGCAGGCAACGCTTCCATCCGTCTGGGCAACGACCATCTGTTTTTGGATGTGAGTGAAAATCCCTATCTGGATTTCGAGAGAGGATGGTGGGCAGGAGATCTGATGGAGAATATGTCCATCGATGGAAAGACGATCCGCTACCTGGTGGGCGATGCCGTCATGAATACCTACTACTGGGCGTACGTCACCTTCTTCAACAAGCGGATCTACGAGGACAACTTCGGCGATCCGGATGAACTGTACAAAAAGGCGATCGGCAACGACTGGTTCTACGACGATCTGATGGAAATGTCCGAGGCGGCGTACAACGACGTAAACGGCGACGGCAAGATGGACGAGGACGACACGTTCGGTATGTTCTTCGACAACCAGTGGATCCTCTCTTATATGCAGGACGCCTCCGGTCTGAAAACCGTCGAGCGGGATGAAAACGGCTATCCCGTGCTGGCACACGATACGGACCGCGGCATGGAGATTCTGGACAAATTCTATACTCTGCTCTACGATACGCCCGGCGTGGACGCTGATTTGAATCTGTGGGGACGCGCGGAACGGTTTACCGACGGTGTGGTTTTGTTCCAGATGGCCACCCTCTCTCAGACGGATGGGGATCTGTTCCGCAATATGGAGGATGACTACGGCATTCTGCCCATGCCCCGTGTGGATGAAAAGCAGGAATCCTACATCGCGCCCATCACCACCTCCGCCACCTTTATCACCATCCCGAAAACCTGCACGGACGAGCGCATCGGCGGCGTGATTGAGGCACTTTCCTCCGAATCCTATCGCAGTGTGGTGGAGGTGTTCTATGAATCAGCTCTGAAGATGAAATATTCCCGGGACGCGTACTCCGGGCAGTGCATCGATATCGTGAAGAACTGCCTGTTCAAGACGTTCCTCGGAGAGTATTCCGCACGGATCGGCGGCACGTATTTCTTCACCACCGCCCTTGTGGAGCAGACCAAAAACTACGTTTCCCGCTACACCGCCATGGTAGATTCCACCAATAAGAAGATCGTGGATACTATCGACGCCATTATAAAGGCATCCGAATAACTCAGAAACACAGTGGAGGTATGTCCATGACAGAACTCAGACACATCCTTATTCCCCTGCCGAAGAGAATAGAGCAGACGGACGGTTCGTTTTCCGTTGCCCCCTTTGGCGGCACGGTGCAGATTCTCGCCCCCAGCGGCGATATGCTGACGGAGGGCGCGAAAAAGATTGAGGAAAAACTTCATGCCATCGCCTGTGTAAAGAACACACCGGAGGGGGCGTACCGCATCGTGCTCAAAACCGATGCCTCCAATCCTGCCTTTGCCGGCATCGACAGCGATGAGGCGTATTTCATCCGCACGGAGGAGACGGAAACGGTCCTTTGCGGCAAGACGGAGGCCGGCACATTTTACGCCGCGGTAACGCTCTGTCAGATGCTGTCGCTCAAGGGCGGTACGGTTCTTCTGCCCCGGGCGTATATCCTTGACTATCCGGATCTCAAATACCGGGGACACTTTTTCGAGTGCCGCTACGGCACGGAATTTATGTCTCTTACCGACTGGCAGGAGGCGGTGGACTATCTTGCCGAGACGAAATGCAACCGGCTGGGTATCGGTGTGTACGGATGCTGGAACTATCAGTATGACAGCACGCCGGTGCAGTTTCTCTATCTGCCCCTTAGAAACGATCCCCTTCTGAAAACGGAAAAAACGATCAAATACTACTCCGTACAAAAAGGCGGGTGGGTACAAAGGCAGCACCTGCGTCCCACCATGTACGAGGAAGACTTTTTCGGAGAACTGATCCGCTACGGTAAAAAGAAAAACGTAACCGTGTACCCCCGCTTCAACAGCCTCGGTCACAACACTCTTCTTCCGAAGGTGTATCCGGAAATGGCGGCAAAGAACGAGGACGGCACGTCGAAAGGAATCGGCTTCTGCACACGGGGAGACAAAACCTTTGAGATTCTTTTCTCTATCTATGACGAAATTATTGACCGGTATCTGAAGCCGGAAGGCATCACCGATTTTGCCGTGGGTCTTGACGAGGTAGGCGAGCCGTATCGGTGCAGCTGCCCCCTTTGCAAGGGCAGCACCCATGCAGAGCTGATGCTGGAATATCTTATCCGCGTATGTAAACATCTGAAAGCCCGGGGCATGAAGCGTCTCTATGTGGCGCACGATATGCTCTTCAACGAGTTCGATGTGGTAAACGAGGAACTGAAGCAGCGCTTCATTGACGAGGACATTTATGACGTGGTAGTTCTGGACTGGTGGACCTATGAAGATCCCTCCATGCTGTTCTGGGGCAAGGCGGACAAGGTAAACGGTCTGTTCCACAGCAACATAAAGCCTTATACCGGTTATTACAGCTGGTGCATCCCCACGGAGCACACGGAGAATATCCGCGCCTGCATGAAGGTCGCCGACAAGCACGGCTTTGAAAGCATGATCGCCTATGGCACTTATGATCTGTGCTTTGACAAAAACTTCCTCACCCTCAGTGATGTGGCATGGAACAAGAGTACCGTAGATGACGCAGAAGGTTTTGACAAAAAGTACGCCCTTCGCACCTATCCGAAAGCACCTCACGAGGCACTTTCCGCCCTTCGGTCCCTTGGGGATATTATGATGGACGACAGCCGTTCGTGCTACTTCAACCGACTCTTAAAATATTTCGATTATTATTTCTACTCCTACCGTGTAGGTGCGGAAAGAACGCTGAAAAGTTTCCCCGGCGGCGCGTTCCAGGTGCTGCATGAGAAAAAGGATGAGCTTGTGCCCTATCTGATGAAGGTTCGGGAAAAGGCGGGCGACGCCCTCTCCTTCTTTGAAACCGCCCCCACTGCCTCCCGAATCCACGATCAGTGGCTGCTCACCGCCCGGCATTACTACGCTGTGGCGGACGAGTATCTGACCGTGTACAATCTGTGGCAGGCGTACAACGATGGTGCGGCAGACACGGTGCAGATCGTAAATGAACTGAAGCGGCTTATCGCCCAACGGGAGAAGCTGATGGCGTTTGCCGAGCTTGTGAAAATCCGCTCCGCCGGGTATACGTATCTTCGGAATATGTCGCTGGTCCGTCAGTTCCTTATCGATTTGTGCGCTCATTTTGAAAAGGGAAACCGAGACTTCGATATTTTCACCGGCAGCGTTACCGGCGCGGCGTTCGATTTTCTTCGGTAAAAAAGCCAAAACAGGCTGCCGGATCGCCGCGGTGCGGCATTTTCACGAAGCGATTCACGAAAATAAGGAGCATGGCAAGCCGAGTGTACCGAGGCGAGGCCAGGCGACTATATTTTCGGAAGGGCCTTTCAAATCCCATCCCCGCAACCAAACGAAAGAAAGCAGTCATCGTAAGGTGGCTGTTTCTTTTGTCTCGCCTGTGAGATGAGAACTGTTCCCTTCCATGACCGACGGAGGAGGTCATGGGCTGTGGTGGATAACGAGAGTGCGACAAGAAAACAAGTCGTATCGGGCGCGTGCAAGGCAATGCGCACGATACGACTATGCTTTTTGACAGGGCCTTTCCAATCCCCCCGTAGCCAAGGCCTCCAATTATACCTGCCCACACATTTTTGTTCAGCAGTTATTTACACGTATCACCCGGTACAGTTTCCGGTATTCCGACGGAGTAACTCCCTCGTGATACTTAAAGAATTTCAGAAAAATCTTATAATCACTCATCCCTAACCGTTCGGAAATGGCAGTAAGAGAAAGATCGCTTTCCAAAAGAAGCCGCTTTGCCCGGTTCATGGATTTTTCGTCAATGGCTTTTTTGAGAGTCGTTCCGTACGCTTTTTTATAAACTCTCGAAAGGTACTCGGCGTTATATCCGAACATATCCGACACGTCTGCCACTGTGGGAGAGAGATCAATGTTGTTATTGATCCACTGCTCGATCCGATAGGGCAGAGGTGCGATTTCTGTTTCGTCCCGGCTCTGCCGGACAAGCTCGTGCAGCAGCACGTGCAGCAGTGAATTGCACACGGACGGCGGAAATTTTTTCGTTTCGTAATGAGTGAGCTGCCGGCACAGCATGGCAAGGTTCTGCGGATCGTGAATCTTCAGATACTTCTTATACTGCGAAAAATCGGGATCGGGATCGAGAAAATGGATCCAGTAAAAGGAGACTCTGCTCTTAGACACCCGGTATCCCTCCCGGAATTTCCCCGGCTCCAGCACCAGAACCATGTCCTTTGTGAGCGGATAGTCCACGCCGTCCTCACGCATCCACATCTCGCCTTCCGTGACAAGCATCAGCTCATAGGTTTTTCCCGGGACGCTCTTATGGATCCATGGTGCCCGGGATGTAAAACGGCCGCCGCCCATGTATCTGTTCGCGCCTTCCGTCATGTCGGATTTTCTCCCCTTTTCTACGGTGATGGTGGTTGTATGCCGAAAAAGGCTGCGGTATAATCAATATAACAGAAGCCGTCTTCTGTTTTGATTATACCATCGATTTCCCATGAATGCAAGTATATTTTTCCAAAAATTCCAAAAAAAAGAAAGGGAGAACCGATCTATGAACAAAAAAACGCGAGGCATTCTCTGCGCCGTTCTCTGTTTGTTCATGATACTGACTACGTCTATGGAGATCATATCGTACGCAGCGACCAGTGTTGAGACAGCAGAAGCCAATTACACGTTCAACACAGGAAAACTGCACAAAAACGCTTTTTCCAAGCTGCCCCAAGGGGCGGTGCGTGCCGAGGACTGGCTGCTCCAGCAGATGCTCTATCAGAAAGAGAATCTGACCAGCCTGCTCCACCAGTACTGGGCCATATGGAGTGCGGATAACGCCTGGCGCGGCGGCACGAACAGTTCCTACGATTATTATTGGGAAAAGGGCCCCTGCTATCTCCGCGGTCTTGTGGCGCTGGCGTGGACGCTGGACGATCCCGAGTTGAAAGAAATGGCCATGCAGTGGATCGATCCCATTCTGGAAAGCGGCAAGAAGACCGGCTATTTCGGCCCCGCCGTCCACGGGGACGGATCCTCCCTCACCGGGAACGACTGGTGGCCGCATATGATGGTGCTGGGCACCCTCCGGGATTACTATGAATCCACCGAAAACGAGGGGGATCCCGATGAGCGGGTAATGGAAGTGCTGGGCGGCTATTTCGCCTTCCAGATGACCCAGATTCCCAAAAATCCCTTCCAGCTCTGGAGCATTGCCCGCGGCGGCGAAAATATCGAAGTGATTCTGTGGTACTACAACCGGGTGTACGATCCGGCAAAGCCGGAGGACAGTGACTGGCTGCTGGGTCTTGCGGAGATGATTGCAGAATCTACCGGCTCCAAAAACTGTGACCGGACCTGGACGGACGTGTACATCAATACCACCACCCGTGAGCATACGGTGGACTCCACCCTGGCACTCCGCACCCCTGCCATCCTCTGGCAGATGACGGGCAAGGAGGAGGACCGCATCGCCCTCAGAGAAGCAATCCGCAACTGGGGCATCGACCACGGACGGATTGACGGCTTCGTACATTCGGATGAGCGCGCCCGGGACAATTACCCCCACCGGGGCCTTGAGACCTGTGCCGTAGTGGAGGGTATGCTTTCTTACGAAACAGGCATGAGCATCATCGGCGAGGGCTGGATCGGGGACGAGTTGGAGAATGTGGCCTACAATGCCCTGCCCGCCTGCTTTACCTCCGATTTTACGGGACATATCTATTTTCAGGCGGAAAACCGGGTGATGGCTACCCGCGGCGACCACGAGCAGTCGGATGACCGGGGCAGTGAGGCAGCTTACAGCGTGCCCTCCGGCTACGAGTGCTGTCTGCCCAATATGCACATGGGCTGGCCCAAGTTCGTCTCCTCCATGTATATGGCAACGGATGACGGCGGTCTTGCCGTTATCGCCTACGGTCCCAACCGGGTGACCGCCAAGGTGGCGGACGGCAAAACGGCGGTGTTCCATCAGGAAACGGACTACCCCTTCAAGGATACCATCGGCATCACCTACGAGGGTGAGACTGCCGTATTCCCGCTTCTGCTCCGTGTACCCGGCTGGTGCAAGACACCCTCATTCAAGGTAAACGGACAGACCGTCACGGGAACGGTGGAGGACGGATTCCTCCGTGTAGAACGGACGTGGACAAAAGGCGACGTTGTGGAGATCGTATTCCCCCGTGAATTGCGGATCTCCTACTGGTACAACAATTCCGTGGGCGTAAAATACGGTGCGCTGAACTTCAGCCTGGGCGTGAAGGAAGAATGGCGGGAACTGACGGATCTTTCCACCGCACAGACCTCCTATCCCATTCCCGTAGACACTATCCATAACTACGAGACCTTCGCCGCCAGCGACTGGAATTACGCACTGGTGCTGAACGATGAAAACATCAACAACTGCCTGACCGTAACGGTGGCAGATGAGATTCCCCTGCAGCCCTTCACGCTGGAAAACGCGCCGGTGAAGATCGCCGCGAAAGGACAGAAGGTGCCCCAGTGGGAACTGCGTGCCAACATCGTACCCGAGCCGCCCTTCTCTCCCCTCGCGGAGAATCCGGTACTTTGGGAGGATATCACTCTCGTTCCATACGGCTGTACCAAACTGCGAATCACGCTGATGCCCTGGGTAGGTGCGGAGGTGCCTGCCGATTACTCCACCATTCGGGATGCAGACAGCGCGTTCTACTATGTGGAGGACGGCAGAAACGTGGTGGAGTTTGACAACGTGATTCTGCGTCCTGCGGCAGACTACACACTCAAGGTATTCTACACGGGTGCCGGCACCGCCACCATGAACATAAACTCAAAATACGAAGAAGCACTGGTGCTGGATGCAAGCGGTGTCTACACGCTCACGGGGCTGATCTCAAAGCTTCCCACCTGTATCGATTCGCTGACGAAATCCACCGTGAAAGGCTTCAAATTTGACGCCGGGCAGTACAACAACGTCCGCTTCTTCAATCCAACCGGTGTGACCATCACGGGTATTCAGGTAATTCCCGTTTCTCCCATGACGGAAATAAAGATCCACTCCGCCACCCTTACCGGGGAAAGTACCGTAACGCTCAAAACCAATCTTAACAGAGACCTTATCAGTTTCTACACGGTAGAATACGGCACCGCATCGGGCAGTTACACCCACACCGTGCGCAATCTCTACGATGCGGCGGCGGTGATCTCCGGACTGATCCCGGGACATACTTACTATTTCCGCCTGTCCGCCCTTCTGAACGGTCAGCAGGTATACTCCAATGAAGTGTCCGTCAACATTCCTGCCTTCGTTCCCTCGGAAAGCACAGTCGATATCGGTACGCACGTGTCCGATTTCACCAGTGCGGACACCGCAGAGAAGGACTGGACCTTCTACGGGGAGGACGTTGTCACCTTTGCAGACGGCAAGATGAACGTGGGTGCCAGTTCCAACCTCAAGATGACAACCGGCGGCGAGTCCTGGACGGATTACGCCGTGGAGACCACCCTCTCGGGCGGAACTACCGGCTCCAACTACGGAGTAATTATCCGTGTGTCCCAAGTTTCTGACGCCGCCGTGGACAAATACAAAGGCTACTATGTGGGCATCATCCCCACGTCTGCGAATATGCAGCTGAAGATCGGCTACACGGACGGAAACAGATGGTGGGAGAGTGAAAGCCAAACGGTATCCGTGCCCGGCAAAACGTACACGGCAGGCACGGAATACACGCTGAAAGTTCTCGTTTACGGTAACACGTTCCGGGTATATGTGGACGGCGAGTTCGTCTACGAGGGACAGAACAACCTGTTTGCAAGCGGCTCCGTGGGACTCCGTTCCTATAATGCACCTTTTGCGGTATCCGCCTTTACAGTACGTGGCCTTACAGATGCTGAAAAGAGCGAGTTTTTGAGTGCGGACGGCACCCTCCCCGAATTTCAGCTGAAAGACGTGCAGAGCATTTACAAGGGTGTGCAGATCGCTACCAATTTTGAATCTCCCACCCATACGTACAAGATCGTGTACGGCACCGAGCCCGGCGTGTACACAGGCACTATCATGAACCTGCGCGGATTGAATATTCCCACCTATCTGAACCTCAAAACGGATAAATTCGCCGTACAGTTTCCCGAAAACGGCAAGACCTATTACTTCCGCCTCGTGGCACTGAACGGCGATAAAGAAGCGAAGCGGTCTGTTGAATACGAGATCACCACGGGTGCGGTTCTCAATACCACCGCTGCCCCGCAGGCATCGGCTTTGCACGCCTCTATCCTTGCGGCAAGCGGTGTAAACACCGCCGGCGTCTGCGAGGCATCGCTGGAGCGATTCGCCTGGGCACAGGCACTGGCAAGCACCACCGCGGCCAATCCCACGGCGACGCTTTCCGCCCTCTCTCTGGCACGAAGCAGTCTGGATCTTGCGGCAGATGCCATCGGCAGGTGCGATTATGCACTCAGCACCACGGCAATTACCGGTCAGGCCGGGGATGCCCCCGTCCGCCTGCAGGTAGTCTGCACCGCCCACCCGGGTGAAGCAATCACGAACACCGTTGTCAACTGGTCCTCCGATAACGAGGCCGTGGCTATGGTTTCCCAGGACGGCACGGTGACCTTCGTTGGTATCGGTGTGGCGAACATTAAAGCCACAGTGAACGGCAAAGAACTGCTTTGCCTCGTCACTCCCGCCAATGCGGAGGTCACCTATCAGACGGCAGACGGCATGTGGTACACCGGCACGCTGGCAGATATCTTCACCGCACTCAAATCCGCCGACAACGGCATCACCTACGTAAAGCTGCTGAAGGATTTCAGCGGCGGGGACATCATCACCACCAACGACAAGCTGTTTGAATCCAGCTATGCAAATTTCGTCTTTGATCTGAACGGACACGATCTGACAACGAAGCTGGCGGCGATCTTTGCCACCAACGCCAACATTACGGGCGGAAACATCACCTTTACCGGCGGTGATGGCGACGTAATGAGCGCCACACAGAACACGTATGCACCGCTTCTTACCCGCGGTTCCCCGGAGGGTCTGCACGTTACCATAAACGGCGGTACGTATCACGGATACTACGGTCTGTTCGCCAACGGCGGTACCGTTACGATCCGGAAGGGCAAAATTCAAAGTTTCCAGAAGGACAACGTGTCAAACGGCGTGGCGCCCATTTACCTGGGCACCGCCTCCGGGCATAAAGCCATGGTAGTGCTTGGCGACGAAAACTACAAAACCGGCGATATCACCCTCGTTGACGGTATCCGCGGTACGTTCTACTACTGCGGCGGCCGGCTGGATGCTTCCGCCATGGGCGACGACGTAAACGGTATGACCGTCTTTAACGGATACTACGACGGCACTGCGTACCGTGACGTAGAGATCACCGATCAGTTTATTCTCCCCGAGGGATACGCCCTGGTCGATGAACTGAACACCCGGGTTACCGTGATGAAATCAGGCAAAGCTTACAGGATCGCAAAGCCTATCGACGCAGAAGCATACTGGGGCACCGATGCCAATACCCTGTTCGGTGCGGGTACTTTTGCACAAGCACTGGCCGAGTCCAACACCGACCGGGAAGTCCAGTATATCGTCCTGCAGAAAACGGTGAATCAATTTGACATCAAGACGGATGTGCCCGGTGGTTACATTCATCCGGCGGCAGGTATTCTTACCGTCGATCTGAACGGGCAGACGCTTTACTCCACCAATGCAAACGCCTTCACCTTTGACACGGATACAGCCTGCACGGTGATTCTGACGGACTCCTCTGCCACGGCGGAAAACCCCGTGGGTGACGGTGTGGTGGATGCCAAAACTTACACAAGCGGTGATTACGGCATCTTCTTCAACCGCAACCAGAGCGCACAGTTTATCATCAATGCCGGCACGTACAGAACCGCGAAACGGCTGATCTACTGCAGAGCCGTGGACGGCGGCTCCGTGACCATCAACGGCGGTGCGTTTGAAGCCGGCACGTACGTGGCAGTACGGGAGAGCGGTACGCTGACCGTAAACGGAGGTACGTTCTCTTCGAGCAGCAGCACGATCTTCAGCGTGACCGGAACAGCTGCTGCCGCTATCAACGGCGGTACATTCAAATTCACCGCAACGGCAAATAAATACGTCGTCAGTGCGGGAGCCAACGCGTCACTCTCCGTGGGCAGAAACGTAATCGTGGAAGCGGACAGCGATTCCGCCGCCGTACTGCAGAACGCACTGAACGGAGCGCCTGCCGGCACCACTGTACGCATGATGCAGAACGTGATCTGTGATATGGAAATCAAGGTTCCTGCCAGCGTCACGCTGGATCTGAACGGCAAAGCGCTGACAGCCCTCGCCGTAAACGCCGCCGCCGGCTCTCACGTGATCGATGCCACGGAAAGCGGCGTAATTTCAGTAGAGGCGGAGGGCGTCCTCAAACTCCCCTTTGATAACGATTATCTCCCTGTGAAGGTGAACGGTGAGACGGGATACCGGCTGGTAGACGCAAAGTTGAACTACAACCAACCTGTCGTCAGCAAAAACGGCGACGCATTCTCCTGGAAATTCCTCCCCGATTTCAAAGCGGCAACTGCTCACCTGGCAGATGGAACAGCCGAGAATCTGAATATTCAAATTCGGCTGACCAGTTCCCAGTTCACAAGCGGTGACGTAATTCTGCGTCCGGATCCTGTGCTGATTCAGTCTGTACTGAAGGCAGGGCAGGCGTTCAAGGTGACCGTAACCGGCATCGCCGATTTTTCGGATCTGACCGCCGCTATTGAACTGGTGGGCACGGCAGACACCGGCGTGGTGCTTTGCACGCCCGCCTACAATGTCACAGCGGCACCTGCATCCCTGTCTCTCGAAAGCGAGCCTGCCATGGTCGTTCTGATGTTTGACGTAAAGAAATTCCGCTGCCTGTAAGCGGCGGATTCTGAAAAGACGAGGTAACAATATGAAAGAAAAATACGTAAAGCCCACCGTGGAAATTCTCTCATTTTACACGGAAGCGATTGCCAACGGCGAGGGCTTGGAAGACGAATGGACCGGTGAAAACACTTCCGGTGTATGGGACGGCGTGGTTGGCTGATGGATAGGAAAGTATAAAGAAAGGGGTGGTACAGTGAAGAGAATCCTCGCCATTCTTCTGACCGTTCTGCTTTTTATCCCCGCGGTCAGTGCCTATACGGATCAGCAGCTCAATACGGCAGACGCGCTGCATCATCTGGGGCTGTTCCTCGGTAATAACGTAGATTACGATCTGGACGGCCGCCTTTCCCGGGCAGAAGGTATCACGCTTCTCGTGCGTATGATCGGTAAAGAAGCGCGGGCGAAAGCCATATCTTATACCGCCCCCTTTACGGATGTACCCGATTGGGCAAAGCCGTATGTGAACTACGCCTTTATGCATAAGATCACAAACGGTATTTCCGATACGGAATTTGCTCCCGATTCCCCCATGACGGACTGCATGTTTCTGACGCTGGTACTCCGGGTTCTCGGTTACAAAGACAGCGGAGAGGCGGCGCAGTTCCGCTGGGATAATCCGTACGCACTGGCGGCATCTCTGGGATTGATTTCCGTCTCTGTACCCAATCAGGACTTCTGCCGCGGCGAGGCGGTCACCGTTTTCTGGAATGCCCTTTTGCTGGACGAGGAGTCTCTTGCCCATCTGCTGATGGAAAATGAAGTATTCACCGCGGAGGATTTTCTGAAAGCGGCGGATATTCAAAAAAACGGCATAAGCAAAGAAACAGACACTCCTGTCCTGCCCCCGGATCCGCCCGATTCCGACAGTACGGAGGAGGACAGCTGGACGATCCCCTTCTGGCCGCCCTATATTCCGGGTGGTGATCTGGAACCGGATCCCCCCGAGCCGCCCGCGGCCGAGCCGGAAAAGCCGGATCCGCCTGCACCGTCCGATCCGCCGCCGTCTGCCGATGTATGTTCCTATGAAACGTATATGCACATGACGGCGTCGGAGCAAAGTGCATTTGAAGAAACGTTTCTTTCTTCAAAGGAATTTTACACATGGCTGAAGACCGCAAAACAAGAATACGAGGAAAAACAGAATTACATCGAAATCGGCGGCGATGGTTCTGTGGATCTCGGTGATCTTATGAGTGGTAACGACTGAATGTTCAGCCAAATAATGGGGCTGTCGCATTAAAATGCGGCAGCCCACAATTTTTTCTAAAAAGCACGAAAAGCTGAGATGATGTTCCTTTGCAGAGTTTACCGATATTGAGCATTTTTCTCCATTGTTGTACCGCAAAGGCACACATTTGTCAGTGTTTACGCGTGCAATGGCCGAGTGCGGATTGAGCAGATGAACAGATAGCCGCAGATTATACCCCGGCTTCCGATGGATAATATATCAGTGAGATTTGTGGGATTTGCAGGTGGATGGCTGTCGTATAGAAATACGTAAGCCCCTGCGTTTTGGGTGTGACAACCTTACAATTATCTCCGTATTTTAACACCATCCATCATTTTGAGTGATGATATGAGCGATGTATTGATTTTCGTCACAAAGTCTGGTATAATAAATTATATCAACATAATACGTTTCGGAGGGTGATACGATGCCAAACAAAAATCCCCCTTTTCAAATAACAAATGCGATCATCCATAAAGTGGCGGAAATTGCAGAACTGGTCGGTAAGCTGACGTCCGCCAATCAGTTGTCTGCTAACCCTACCCTGCGGCGTACAAACCGGATCCGAACGATCCACGCATCTCTTGCTATTGAACAGAACACCTTAAGCCTGGAACAGGTTACGGCGGTTCTTAACGGGAAACAGGTTATGGCTCCGCCCAAGGATATTGCCGAGGTAAAAAATGCTTACGAGATATATGAGCGTTTGGATGACCTTGATCCTTATTCTGTAGACGACCTGCTGTTGGCACATGGCATTATGACACAAGGGTTGGTGGAGGAATCCGGAGAATTCCGTTCCCGCCCCGTTGGCGTAGTCGATCAGAATGGACACGTCCTCCATTTCGGTACCCTTCCCCAGTATGTTCCGGATTTGATGATGGAACTTCTGAACTGGGTAAAAAGCAGTGACGTACACATGCTGATCCGCAGCTGCGTCTTCCATTATGAACTTGAGCTGATTCATCCTTTCGCTGACGGCAACGGACGTATAGGCCGCCTGTGGCATACCCTGCTGCTTTCAAAATGGAATCCGGCATTTGCCTGGCTGCCTGTTGAGTCTATGATTCACGCCCGTCAGGCCGAATACTATGCCGCTATCAATGCCTCCAACGATGCCGGAGAATCCACAGTATTTATTGAGTTCATGCTCTCAACGATCAAAGCATCACTCATTGATGCAATCAGCATGAGCGACGAAATGAGCGATGCGAAGATAGATAAAACAGCGATTCGTTGGAAACAGATTGAAAAATTCCTCGAACCACATGCGTTTATCATGAATGCGGATGTGCGTACGCTGTGCGGCGTGTCTGCTGCTACGGCGAATCGGATTCTTGCTGGATTGACTACGGACGGAAAACTTGTTAAACACCGCAAGGGCGGACACTGGGTATATAGTCGGGGGCTGTAACAGTTTATCTGTATCTTCAAAAAAAGTATATCCGCATACTTGTTTGAAAATGCAGCAAATTCTAAATGTATAAAAGTGGATCTTTAACTTACTTTTTCAGAAAACGGTATACTTAAAGCCAACTCTACCCCCATTTTACCCATGCCTACACCTATTGAACCGGGTACGTTAAGGATGCAAGTATTCAACGGCGTGAAATATAGAACGTATATCCCTTGAATTTGGGCGTTATGTAACTCTGTTTTTCTTCTGTCTAAAATGGAGCCCCTCATAACCCGGAGGTCATGGGGGAGCGAGCGAAAACGCCGCGGTGCGGCATTTTCACGAAGCGATTCACGAAAATAAGGAGCATGGCGAGACCGAGTGTACCGAGGCGAGACCAGGCGACTATATTTTCGGAAGGGCCTTTCAAATCCCATCCCATAAGCCAAAATTACACCCGAAATCGGTTGATTTCGGGTGTTTTTCTTTGTGTTATCATGAAAATGTGCACAAAAAAGTGCGTGTTTTTTTGACACTCCCCCCATCTTTACCCCTATGAATTTACAGACTCAAACGCAACAGCATCTGGTTCTGTTCTATCACAGGCGGAACTACGGTCCGTCCAAGTCCATTCGCAAATGATTTGATACTTTATTTTGTCTAAACTTTTGGGTTCACTTCATTTTGATGTGCACGCCAAAAGTCAGACACTTTTGGCGTGCATATCATTTCTGACCCGTATTTTATATGGAAAACTTGAAATGTGTGATGATGAAAGCGATGCGGTAATTCAACTGCATAAAAACAGTAACACGTGGTTTCTTACAGAACAATTTGGATGTTTCTGGCAGTGCTGTACGATGCTGCTGCCATGCTCTTACAAATCAGAATTTTTTCTGTTATCCTTGCAGCTTTCCCTGTGCATAACCGCTGTACTCATCCATAAAGCCTTCGCTGTCCTTATGCATCATAACAGCCAGGTGTCCGTCCTCGGTAAAGACGGCACGCATATACAAACGTCCAAAGTACTTGTCTATCACCTGCACGAGAATTTTCAGACTTCTCTCGTGATCCCACGCAGCACTGGCGGCACATGCATAATAGTTGCCGGGCGCATATGTATTGCCGACCGTATCGGAATATCCCTCCTCGGGAAATTTACCAAACACGTTCTTTCCCATGCCGAAATATACGGTTTTATCTCCCTGTACGTTCGTGTAATCCAACGTACAGACATCATCCGTAAAGGTAAACTTCATTTTTGAAATTCCCATGGGATTTTCATCCATGACAAAGGTTTTTCCGCTTATCTCTGCGGAAATATTTTTTTCCGCACTCTCGTCCAGCGCGTACAGTTTCAAAGACCTGGAATATTCCATAAGGCTTGCATACGCCGCCGCATCTTCGGGGAGCGCGCCGTCGGCTGCCAGCTCCTCGATCTCCTCAAAAAACCGGCCGAGGATAATCTCTTCTGCCGAAGGATTCCCCTGGCTGTAGCCGTTAATGACGAAAACCATATCCTTTTCGGGAACGGCTACCGCATACTGCTGACCGAGGCCGGAAAAAGCAAAGCCATCGTGTGCTGTTTTCCAGATCTGATAGCCGTAACCATACGTATCCTGGGATGCGTGCCCCGTTCTGTCTGTAGAAACCAGGTTGGACGTTGCCTCCTTTACAAAGGCGGCGTCCAGAATCTGCTCGCCGTTCCACACCCCGCCATTCAGCAAAAACTGCATGGTTTTCGCAAGATCCATAGCGGTGCAGAGCAGAGCGGAGTCCGCCCACGTATGACCGCCGGGACTCTTAAGGCAATACACGTCCTTGGAAACGCCGATCTTATCGAAAAGTTTTTCTCTCAGATAGGCAAGCAGCGTTTTTCCGCTGACAATCTCCACGATGGCCCCCAGCACGAAGGAACCGGTACTGTCATACTCGAAAACGGTTCCCGGAAGATGCGGCACCTCTTTATATTCCGGGGCGGAGCGGTCAAAGTAATGCTTCAGTCTGTCCGCCGGCTTTTCCGCGAAGAAGTGACTGACTTTACAGGTTCCGCCCGTACACATCATAAGCATTTGGCGGATAGTCTGCTTTTTGACGTACTCGCCCGCATTTTTGGTGATTTCCGCATCAAGGTAAGAAACGGCGGGAGCATCCAAATCCACAAGCCCGTCCTGTACGAGAAAGCCTATGGCAATCGCCACGAAGCTTTTGGTTACGGAATACATTCTGTGCAGATACCCCGCATGAAACGGCTCCCAATAGTTCTCGTAGAAAACCTTTCCGTGACGGATCATCAACATGGCGTGCACGGGCAGATGATACCGCTCCATCAGCCGCACGTATTTCTCCACGTTTTTGGAGGAGACGCCCACCGCCTCCGGCGTTACCTTTTCAAACATACGATTCCCTCCTGGCATATCGATAAAAAACTATCTGGAATTGCACAAATTTATATTGACTTTTACCGCTGATTGGTGCATAATGGTTGTATGCACCGGCACATTATTCATTATAATACAAGCTTTTTTCTACGGCAATGAACGATTTTAATCAACACGGCGCATTTTTGCACAATTTTAAGATCCGGCAGAAAAGGAGGCAAAAAAATGGAACAATACATCGTAAAGAATCTTCTGCACTACTGCAACGTGAAGCTGCCGGGATGCTTTGTGATCACACCAAAGCCGATCGCCTATTACGATCTTACCTTTGTTTTGGAAGGCAGCATCACGTACGGCGTAAACGGCACTACGTACGTTCTGAACAAAAACGATGCGATCTTTATAAAGCCGGGCATGATACGGGAGCGGAAGCAGGAAGACGCACCTGTGCGGTACGTGAGTTTTAATTTCGAGGCCTTTGACGGTTTTGATCCCTCCCTTCCCGCCTATCTACCGGACAGTTTTACCGCGGATATGAAACGGCTGATACAGGTGTTCCCGTACAGCCATATTCCGCCCGATCCTTTCCAAAAGACAAAAATCGCCAATCTTCTCAACTACATTCTGCTGGAACTTCTTGAGAAAAACTCCCTCCGCTCACAGAATGCGTACGTAAACACGATACTCAAAATCGTAGATGAAAAATGTACCGAAAAGCTCACTCTGCAAAGCATCAGTGCACAGCTGAATCTCTCCCGGGAATACGTTTCTTACATTTTCCGCCGGGAGACGGGCAAAACCCTGACAAGTTATATAAACGAGCAGAAAATGCTGGTGGCAAAGGAATTTGTTACGGGGAGCGACATGCCGCTTTCGGAAATTTCGCAGCTCCTTGGCTTTGACAACTACAACTATTTCTCCCGACTGTTCAGAAGATACCTTGACCGTACGCCCATGGAAATGAGAAAAATGGGATAATTTTATTTTTTCGCGTCAGCGTCTGACAAAACCAAAAAGAAAGGTGTTTACCATGACGAACCTGATTCTCGCACGTATCGGCAAAAGCCCCACCATACAGTATGCTTTTGATGAACTTGCAAAGTATCTGAAACAAATGGATCCAACCGCATTCATTGATGCCCGGGTCTACGATGAAAGAGATCCCGCACGCAAGGATATTCTCTGGGTAGGACTGGACGGCAGTGTCCCCGCCTCAGACGACGACACCATATTTATAGACATCCTGAACGGCGGCGGTATTGTCACCGGTTCCAACGAACGCTCTGTACTGATGGCGGTGTACCGTCTGCTGTTTGCCCTGGGCTGCCGCTTTGTATATCCCGGCAAGGACGGCGAGAGGATTCCCTCCCTCACGCTGGAAAAAGAAAAGATTACCGTACAGGTAAACGAATCTCCCTCCTACCGCCACCGGGGTATCTGCATCGAGGGCGAGGTAAGCTATGAGCATGTATACAATACCATCGAATGGCTGCCCAAGGTGGGCATGAACTCGTACTATATCCAGTTTCAGACTCCCAGTGAATTCTTCAAGCGCTGGTATAATTACGGCGGGACCTCCGTGATCCCCGCCGCGCCGGTCAGTGATGATGACGTGGATCATATCGTGAAACGGCTGGAGGAGGAGATCGTAAAACGGGGGCTCCACTATCAGGCGGTGGGACACTCCTGGACATGCGAACCCTTCGGCATCCACTGCACCGACTGGCAGAAGGTAGACACGATTCCCGACTCCATTGCACCGTATCTCGCACAGCTGGACGGGGAGCGGAAATTCTGGAACGGACAGCCCCTCAACTCCAATCTGTGCTTTTCCAATCCCGTCGTACGGGAGAAAATCACCGATGCCGTGGTGGCGCACTGTAAAAAACATCCGGAAATTTCCCATATGCACGTCTGGCTTGGCGACGGAGAAAACAACAACTGCGAATGCACAGAATGTGCAAAAATGCGCCCCGCCGATTATTACGTCATGCTGCTGAATGAGCTGGACCGCAAGCTCACCGAAAACAATATGGACGTCAAGATCGTGTTCCTCGTATATGTGGATCTGTTGTGGGCGCCCCAGCATATCCGCTTTACGAATCCCGACCGGTTTATCATGATGTTCGCGCCGCTGACCCGAACGTACGGAAAGACGTTTACGGATCACGACGAATCGGAAAAGGCTGAGGTACCGCCCTACGTGCGCAACAAGCTCGTCTTCCCCAAAAAGGTGGGCGAAAATCTTGCTATGCTGAAGCCCTGGCAGGAGCTGTTCGGCGGGGACAGTTTTGATTTTGACTATCATCTGTACGAAGCCCAGTACGCCGATCCCGGATGTTATAATATAGCAAAAATAATCCACCTGGATATGGCAAATCTCGAAAAAATCGGGCTGAACGGCATGATCAGCTGTCAGGTGAATCAGGCAGCCTTCCCCACCGGCATCGCCGCCTACGCCATGGCGAAAACACTGTGGAACAAGGAGGCTGACTTTGAAGAAATCTGTGACGAATACTACGCGGCGGATTTCGGCGCGCTGGGTGGCGAGGTTGCATCCTACCTGCGGAAGTTGAGTGATCTGCTTGACCTGTACAAGTTTGAAGAACACAAAAACAAAGAGATCATACTAAAAAACTGCGAAGAGGCAAAGGCACTCATCCGGGCGTTCTCCCGCGCGTTCATTCAAAAAAAGCAGAACAGGTGCAAGAACTGGAACCTCCTTATGCACCATGCGAAAATGTGCCTGCTCTACTGCGATCTGATCGCCGCCTGCACCCTGCACGATGACAAAACCAAAGATAAGCTGGTGAAAAAACAGCGGAAATATGTTTTCGAACACAAGCCCGAAATACATACGGTATTTGATACGGTGATCAGCCGGCATACGGCGGTGCTGCGTCACGTGATCCGCAGCGTAACGGACTAAAATCGTTCATAAAATCTATATTTCCTCTCAATATAGTTCATTGTTGTTTTGGACTTTTTGTGATACAATTATCCAAACAAAATAAAAACGCGGAAAGAAGGAACGTTTATGAAAGCTTTGCTGCTGGGGGATCTCTCTCCCACTCAAGTTACCAATCCGTTGTTTCATAATAAGGAAACCGGAAAGCTCTTCATGGATACACTGCCCGTCTTTCAGGGAAACGATATAAATTTCGTCAATCTGGAATGCGTTCTGACGGAAAGCGAAAAGGAAATTGAAAAATTCGGCCCCGCTTTGAAGGCAGCGCCGGAGGTAGCAGAGGTTCTGGCCGGCATCGGCGTCAACTGCTGCGGCCTCAGCAACAACCACTTTTTCGATTTCGGGATAAAAGGGGTAAAGGACACCTTCGCCCTTCTCGACAAGGCAGGTCTTTCCTATACAGGTTTCGGTGACAACTATGCCGATTCGCGAAAGAATATCGTCTTTGAAAAGGACGGCGAAAAGGTGGCGATCATCGCCGTATGCGAGCATGAATATTCCTACGCCCTCGATGACCGGATGGGCTCCCGCCCTTATGACGAATACGATACCATGGAAGATATCGCAGAGGCGAAAAAGCAGAACGACCGGGTGATCGTGATCTATCACGGCGGCAAGGAGCACTGCCGCTATCCGTCGCCGCGGCTTTACAAGGCCTGCCGCGCCATGGTGAAAAACGGTGCGGACGTGGTGCTCTGCCAGCACAGCCACTGCATCGGCTGCTATGAGCAGTTTGCAGGCGGTCACATCCTGTACGGACAGGGAAATTTCCACTTTATCAGTCCCGCCTTTGCCGTGGACGGTGACGTATGGAATACGTCTCTTGCCGTAAAATACGACACGAAAACCAACGAAATCGACTTCATTCCCTTCACGGCATCTCCGGAGGGAAACGGCATCGCGCTCGCCAAGGGGGAAGAAAAAGAGCGGATTCTGGCATCGTTTGCTGAACGGAATGAGGAACTCAGAACCGGCGCATGGAAAGCGGGCTGGCACGCCTTCTGCGAGAGCGTGAAAGAAAACTACCTGAGCACCGTAGCCGATGCGTACGGGGCAGCCTCAACCGACCGGCAGAATGCAAAATTCGCCCATTATCTGGACTGCGAAGCGCATACGGACGTGTGGCGGGAGCTTTTCCCCACCTACAATCAGACGAACGAGAAATGAAAAAAGCCCCATACTGTCAGCGTACAGAATAAACAAATTCATTTCTGAAAGGAATTTTCGACCATGCGTATCTTGTCTCTTCTGATGGTTCTCGTGATGATGGCAGGACTTGCCGCCTGCACGAAGAACCCCGCCCCCGCAGAAACCACCGATCCCGCAGAAACCACACAAGCCACCGATCCCGCTGAAACGGAAGATCCCGCCCTGGCTGATAATCTTCCCGCGGAAACCTTTGGCAATGAAGAAATCATTATCTGGTGCGGACACAACGAGTACACGAATATCTTCAATCCCGATCCCGACAAAGAAGGCGATGTAGTAGCGGAAGCCACCAATAAACGAAACGCCGAGGTGGAGAGCCGATTTGACGTTGTGCTTGACTGGAGAACCGGTGCTGCCGGCGATGCGGCAAACGGTCCCCGTCTTACCGCACTGCAGTCCAACATCCTCGCTGGTGACCGGGTTGACCTTGTGAATCACATAGGAACGTATCTGACCCCCTTTATGCCTGCAGGCTGTTTTCTCAACCTGGCTGACAACGAGATTTTGGACTTTGAGAAACCGTGGCATTTCAACTACGTGATCGATAATCTGCGCGTAGGTAACCGTCTGTACGGTGTATCCAGCTGGTTTGATTTCAATACCATCAGCCGCTCCTCCATCCTGTTCTTCAACATGGAGATGGCCGAAAATTACAATGTAGGTGATATATACCAGATGGTCTACGACGGCACGTGGACCTACGACAAACTGATGGAGATCTGCGAATCCGTCGGTTCCGACGTAAACAACGACGGCATATATGATGACAGTGATATCTACGGCATGGCAGGCCGTCAGGATGCCTGGTTCCAACAGGTTTACACTACGGGATACACCTTTATCACCACCAACGAGGACGGAACGCTCAGAGTTTCCGACATGGATGACCGTCTTATAGGTGCCTTTGACACCGTACATAAGATTTTTGATGCCAACTGGTATCAAAGTTTTGCCACCTACGGGCAGCCGGCACGCGATACCGCAATCATGCTCGACGGATTCAATAACAACCGTATTCTGTTTATGATAAGTCTTCTGAGCAACGCCAGCAGCCAGGTTCTGCGAGACGGCGGCAAGTTCGGTCTTCTGCCTACGCCCAAGTTCACGGACGATATGGAGTACGGTGCGGCAACGCTGCCTGCTATTTCCTGCATCCCTGTTACCACGGGCAACGTCAGAACCACCTCCATCATTCTGGAAGCACTGGCAGCCGGAGCCTACAAGATCATGCGTCCCGCATATTTCGACGTGGCACTGTCCTACAAATACGTAAATGATGCAACCTCCCGCGAAATGCTGGATATCGCCCTGTCCAACCTGTACTGCGATTTCGGCTATATGTATATGTACTGTGACATTGGAACAGAGATTCCCATGACGCTGACCCAGGCTTCGGATCTGGCATCCTGGATGGCAACCCATACGGAAAGAACGAATGCCGCCCTGAAATCGCTGGCAGCTCAGATTATGGCACTGCCGCAGTAACCGGATTTGCTGACGTCGAACTAAATACCCAAGGGGGACTTTTCAAAGACTCCCCCTTGCTTCCCGTAATCATTCACACAAACTCCCCTTTACCAGGAGATACATAACCTATGGAAAGCATCGTAAAAAAGCTGTACAGCGAGAAAAACACTTTTTCCGAAACAGATTTCAAATCCCCGTCTTCCCTTCACTCCCCGGTCTATAACTGGATCTGGAACGGCCCCATCACCCGGGAGGAGATCGACAGCCAACTGGACGAAATGCAGCGTTTGGGCATCAAAGCCATCGCTATCATTGCAGAGCCCAAGACGTTCCGCCCGGAGAGTATCCCCACCATGCTGGAGCCGGATTACCTCACGAAACCCTATTTTGAAGAATATCGCTATGCCGCCGAAGAGATGAAAAAACGCGGTATGTATATGTGGTTTTACGGCGAGGGCGGCTGGCCCTCCGGCGGTGCCTGCGGCAAGGTGATGAACGAATATCCCGAATACGGCCGACAGAGTCTCTCCGCACGCAAGGCCGCCTTTTCCAAGGGGGACGTGTACGAGGCACAAAAGGACGTGGCACTTGCCCTTCTTGACGGAGACACACCCATCGAAAGCGGACACGTTTTCGCCGCCGACTGCGAAATCACCGAATACTGTTACCATAAGGAACGCTTCGGCGAAGCGATCCCCGAATTGCCGGACGCCACGCTGGCAGAGGCCACGGACAAGTTTATCGAGATGACCCACGAAGCCTACAAGCCCTATCTCAAGGATCTGCTGGGAGAGAATATTCTGGCGGTTTTCACCGATGAGCCCACCACGCCCCGTAAGGTGCCGTTCCGGAAAGAAATCGAAGATCTTTTTGAAAAAGAGAACGGTTACAGCATACGAAAATTCCTGCCGGATCTTGCGGGCACCCGCGTTCCCACACGGGAAGGCAGTCTTGCAAGGATCGCCTGGTTTGATCTGTGCAGCCGGCTGTTCTGTGAGAATTTCATGCTCCGTAACAAGAACTGGGCCAACCGGCACGGCATGGCCTTCACCGGGCACATGGATCTGGACCACACCGCCTATCGGGCGTGCACCGATTCGGGTAATTTCAACCTTCTCCGTGCACTCCGCTGCTTTGACATCCCGGGCGTTGACGTGATCTGGCGGCAGATCTTCCCCGAGATCAAGGAAAACCCCGCCGAAAAAAGAGAGGCACTGAACACCTTCTTCCCCCGGTATGCTTCCTCTGCCGCCGCCCAGGCAGGCGAGCGGTATGCCATGACCGAATCCTTCGGTGTATACGGGGAGGGACTCGATTACAATCAGATGCGGTACGTACTGAATTACCAGGCCGTCCGCGGTATAAATCTGTTCAACCTCTTTGCCGTTCCGTACTGGCGCCGCGGTTTTCTGATGATGGGCGAGCTTCCCTATTTCACCGAAAAACACGCTTGCTATCGGGATCTTTCCGTTTTCAACGAATATGCGGAACGTCTGTCCTACCTCGCCTCGCTGGGTGAGCGAGCTGCCGATACTGCCCTGTATATGCCCGTGCCCGATCTTCTGTCCGGAAAGGATAACGCACTGGCGGCAGAGGCCTTTGAAGCGGCGGCTAAAAAAATGGAAAACGCCCGTCTCCTCTTTGACGTTGCAGATGATGACGTATTCCTGCTTGCGGATGAAAAACAGACGGATGCGGGAAAAATTGTCATGGGCAAAACGTGCTACCGCACGGTAGTCGTGCCGGAATGTCGCTTCATGCCCGAGAAAGTAAAAGCGGTGCTCCGTCGGTTTATGGCCGGCGGCGGCAAGGTCTTCGTCCTTGCCGATACCGTACCGGACGGATTAGAAAAAGCGGCTGTCATGGACAGCATCGAATCCCTGGCTCCCACGTCCATCACCGTTTCGGGCGAAACCGATCTGCTCCGTCTCTGTGTCCGTCACTGTGACAACGGCACCCTGTATATGCTCTTCAATGAAGCCGCCACGGAAGTCACCTTTGACGTTTCCCTCCCCGGCTCCATTTACGTGCTGGAGGCGGAAAACGGCCGGATTTTTGCACCGGAATCCTCCACCTTCACTCTGCCCGTCGGCCGGATTCTTTTCCTGTGGCAGGGCGACATGCCGGCAGAAACGGAAAAAGAGGATATCCTTCGCCGGGAACTGGTTCTCGAAAACTTCCTCTTCCGTCCCATTGATCAGTTTGTTGTTGGTGCCATGGAATACGAAACCCGGACGCTCAGTGAGCCGGAGATGCCGGCAGTACCGGGCGATTGGAGCCGCTACGTGGGAAAGGCGTTTTCCGGAAGCGGCATATACAAAACCCGGTTTACCCTGCCCGAAAAGGCATCCCGGATCCGTCTGGATTTGGGAAAAGTCCGCTGCTCCTGCGAAGTATTCGTAAACGGTACGTCCGTTGGGATAAAAACGATGGAGCCTTACTGCATTGACATTCCGACTGATCTGCTGAAGGAAGAGAATCTTCTGGAAATCCGCGTATCCAACACGGGTGCCAACGAATATCTTCACACCGACTCCTTCGACAAATGGCAAAAATGGCAGCTGACCCCTTATCACGGCAGAGAAAATATTTTCCACGCCGATTCCCTGGAAAGCGGACTGTACGGTCCCGTAAAAATTCTGTACTGACCTTTACGGAGGAATGACGATGAATATTCTGCAAATCGTTCTCGGCGTGTTTGCCCTTCTCGGTGCCCTTGACCGGATCACGGGCAACCATTTGAAAATCGGCGAAGAGTTTGAAAAGGGCATCCTCGCCACCGGCTCTCTGGCTATGGCTATGATCGGTATGATCGTTTTGGCTCCTACGCTTTCAAAAGTCATCATTCCCGTGTTCGGACCGCTGTCCGATCTGCTTCACCTGGATCCGTCCTTCGTCGCAGGATTTCTTGCCAACGACATGGGCGGTGCCCCGCTGGCAAAGCAGTTGTCCCCGGATACGGTATGGGGCGGGTTTAACGGATTGATCGTTGCCTCCATGCTGGGCGTTACCATCTGCTTTACCGTTCCGGTTCCCCTTCGCACCGTGGATAAAAAATACCACAAGGATATCTTAAACGGCATCCTCTGCGGTATTGTAACCATGCCGCTCGGCTGCATCGCGGGCGGTTTAATCGAGGGATGTCCGCCTCTCGCTCTGCTTTGGAATCTTCTTCCGGTGATCCTTATGTCCGGTATTGTGTGCCTCGGACTGATATGGAACGCGGACGTAAGCCGGAAGATCTTCTCTGTCATCGGCAATATTGTGGTAATCGTAATCACCATCGGCCTGGCGGCAGGCATTTTTGACTATTTCACCGGTATCAAACTGATCCCTCACATGGAATCCATTGGGGTGGCGTTTGAATCGGTATGGGGCATTGCCGTTACGCTGGCTGGGGTATTCCCGCTGATCGCCATCGCATCGCGGCTTCTGAAAAAGCCGCTGATTGCTTTCGGAAAACTGCTGAAGATCAACGAGACGTCCGTCGTGGGACTGATTGCCTCTTTGTCCAACAGCATTCCCATGTTTGCCATGATCGAAAAAATGGATGCCAAGGGAATCATGATGAACATGGCGTTCGCGGTATCCGCTTCCTTTGTGTTCGGGGATCATCTTGCGTTTACCATGGCGTTTGACGACACGTTTCTCGACGGCATGATCCTCGGAAAACTGATCGGCGGTATCTGTGCCGCAGCCGCTGCCCATTTTCTCTACCGACACGCACTGAAAAAAGAGCAAACTACTGATGTCTGACATTAACAAACATAATACTTGAAGACGATATTTCTATTAAATAACAGAAAGGATTATCCACAATGAAGCGTATGCAAATGAGAATCTGCGCGTTTCTTCTGGCGGCGGTCATGCTGGCGGGCGTTCTGCCCACGTTCAGCCGGCCGGTGCACGCGGAAGACGCTGCAGAAACCGAAAAAGCCGAAACCGCCGCAAAGGCAGAGGACGCAAAGAAAGAGGACGCAAAAAAAGAGGAAAAGCCGGCCGGAAAATTGCTCTTCAACTGGAACTGCAACTATCTGGATCCGTCCGTGACTGCCGTTTCCGGCAATAAGTATCCGGACTATTATTTTGCCGATCTGACCACACAAGGCGTGGAAAAAGGCACCGTTTACATGGGCGGTGAAAAGGGCGGCCGCTACGCCACCATGACGATCACCTCCCCCCGTGCCATGACCGACGCCGCATGTACCATCGATATCGATATGAAGATCGACGCGCTGCTCACGCCTATGGCGAACCTTATGTTCCGCGGCTTCGTTATGGAGTTTGAGCTGCCGGACAATAAGCTTGTTTATATCGTGCTGCAGGACATGGGCGAGCCGGACGAGGACGGCAAGAACGCTACCCTCCGTGTTTCCAAGATGGAGCGCGGCTCTGACGTGGCGTACGTGGAGCGGATCGCCATCCCCACGGACGACGCGTTCCATAAATGGACCTTCCAGTACGACGGGGTAAGCATGCTCCGCGTTTCCATAGACGGAGAACTGGTAAAGGATTTCCCGGAGGTGGACGGTTACCACGAGGGTACGGGCGGCAAATTCCTGTTCAAAAACATTATGATGGAAATGACGGAGGATTCCACCGGCAACTCCGTTACTTTTGATAATATCAAGGTGACGGAAGGCACCGTGCTGGATTATTCAAAAATCGAAACAGTCGCTGTGGCATCTGATGCCACAGCCGGCAAATTCACCGTTACCCCCAAACTGAACCGCCTGGTGGAGGAGGCCGAACTGTCCCTGTCCGTCTATCCCCGCGGGGATAAAGAGAAAGCAGTGACCGTCGATCTGACACCGGAGGACGTCGCCGTCCCTGTTACGCTTACGGATATTCCTTTCACCGGCCTCTGCACGGTGGAAGTGAATTACGCCGATGCACTGCCGTACACTTTCGATTACTGGCTGTATAAGGACGTAAAGAACGTCTCCGCCGATGAGGAGATCAAGGCGGAGGACGCAGGGGTTGCGTATCTGTTCAACGATCTTGAAAAGGTGAAGATCGCCGATGGCTCGGAGTGGTACACCGTACAGTATGAGACCGGAAGCAGTAAGGGTGCTGCTCTTTGCATTCAGCCCTCGGAGACGGTGGAGGAACTTACCGTTCCCGTGACGCTTACCGGTAAATACGCCGTGTACGCCGGCTATATGGAAGGCTCCCGGGGCATTACCCTGAACGGTACTGAGGCAGACCTGGGCACCGCCAAGGCAAGCACCAATATCGTGGAAGCGTTTATCACCGTGCTGGATGCGGACGGCGCGGGCATCACCCTTGAAAACATACCGCTTAAGACAGCACAGATCGCGTATCTGAAATTCGTATCCCTCACCGACGAGCTGTATGAGATCGCCGTAAAAGAGGACGACAGCCATACCTTCATCACCGACAACGACGGCTATTCCACCCTCTGCAATACCAGAAACGGCAACTACGAGTCGCTGTACAGCGAGGATTTCAGCCAGCCGTACTCCTACATCGACCAGCGTCAGTTTATCTGGTGCACCTTCTCCACCTCCATACTGAACTATAACAGTGAAGCGTGGTGGAAGCACGTGGAAGCTCGCCTGAAGGAGCTGAATATCCCCGAGGGAAAGTGGCCCAAGGATTTCCTTGACCACGTGAATACCGAGGGTGAGCATCTGGAGTTCGACGAGATCATGCGTAATCTCGATAAGAATGCCTACGCCAATATGCGTGCACTGAACGAGATCGGCTATCCCCATAAGGTTCTCTCCGATATGATGGCGGAGCAGATCGAGGACGGCCAGTTCTACGTATCTCTCCGTATGTCCCACTTCATGGGCACAGACTACGCCTTCATGACCGGCTCTCTCTATCACCTCCATCCCGAATGGGTGAGAGAGGGCGGCGGACAGCTCAGCTATTATCACGAAGGATACCGTGCGTATCTGCACGATATTCTGGTGGAAATGGCACAGCCGGAAAACGTGACCGGTATCCTCATGGATTTCGGCCGCTACTACTGGATCTTCGGCGACGAGGTGAAGGACGTGGCAGAACGTACCAAAATCATGAACGAGTTCGTGAAGAGCGTGCATGACGATCTGCCGAAGGGCAAGAAGCTCACCGTGCGTGTTCTTGATCCCGTGCAGGAGCTGGCGCTGGGCTGGGGCCTTAACTATAAGGATTGGGTGGAAAACGGCTGGGTTGACCGTGTATACATCTCCGCCCAGGGACATGAGACTTTCTTCGATTTCGATGAGTATATCGCCTACTTTGACGAGCATCCCGAGGTGGAATTCTACCTGGGCGTAAACGCTACGCTCTCCGGCCACGATCTGACCAAGGCAGAGGAGGATCTCCTTGCCGCCGGCGGAAGCGTCCGGGGCGGTGAGTCCGTGGACGCAATGGACATCATGCTCCGCATCTACGACTTCTATGCGGCCGGTGCGGACGGCGTGTTCACCTTCAACTGGTCGGGCACCGATGCCATGTTCAAAAACGTGCAGAACGCCACCCGCATGATGAAGTGGTATAACTTTATCTATCCCACGTCCCTTGTGCAGCCTCAGCCCGCCAAGGTTACGGATCCGGGCGGAAAGCGCGTGATCTTCCAGTACGACTGCGATTCTCTCGCCAGCCCCATCGTAAAGCGGGGCGAAAACAAATACCCGGAATATTACATTGCCGATCACGCCATGGATGCGGCTGTGCCTGAGGGACAGCTCTATATCGGCGGCGAGGCCAAAAATGCCCAGCGGTACGCCAGCCTTTTGATTCCCACAAACGGCGTGGGTACCTCCTATACGCTTTCGATGGATTTGAAGATCGAATCGCTCATGATACCCGCAAAGCTGCCTACCTGGCGAGGTCTGGTCTTTGAGATCGTCACACCGGGCGCTCCGCTTCTGTATTTCGTGCTGAACGGCATGGAAAAGGATGCCGCCGGCAATAACGCCGTCATTCACTTGTCCCAGAAGAGCCGCGCCGGCGACGATATCGTGCAGAAGATCCAGCTTCCCGCAGATGACAAGTTCCATACCTGGACCGTCGACTTTGACGGTAAGGGTGCCGCAGTCTTCAAGATCGACGGTAAGGAGATCCTGAAGGCAGAGGACATCGTGGCTGAGCCCACCAAGGAAGGCCTCAGTCAGCTTGAGATCCGCAACGTCATGATGGATATCGCCTCCGGCCATAACGCCGTGTACGTGGATAACGTTTCCATGATCTCCGAGGTAGGTCCCACTGTGATCGATCCCTTCGCCGAGAAGCCGAAGGAGGAAGCGCCGGCCGTGGCGGAAGAAAAAGCCGCCGTTACCGTAGACGTGCGTGCGGAGGTTCTGGCCCTGCCCGTAAGCGACGGAGATTGGGAAAAAGCACTGACCGTGGCAAATTCGGACAAGGCCGGCAACTATAAAACCTTCGGCAAGACCGCCGAGGTGGAATACGCTTTTGACGCAGAGGCGAAAAAACTCCGCGTGGACGTGAACTTCAATCTGAACTCCTGGCTGTTCGACTTTATGGTGGTCGACGGCGAGGGTAAGATCGTAGAGATCAAGACGGACAGACAGTGGGGCAAAACGGGCAACGACTATACCCTGTGGAGCCATCAGTATGCGGACAACGGTCATGCCGCCGCCATCAAAACCATGACCTTCACGGTAAACAACGTCACCGAACTGCCGGATAAATACGTGGTATTTGCCTCAAACTGCGGTACGAGCAATACCTATACTGCAAAGATCACCATCGATTTTCCGTAAGTATGGCGTAAAACATATCGCAAATCAACGGTTGATTCTCAGCCTATAAAGCGTGTCCCCTCATAACCCGGAGGTCATGAGGTTCAAATCCCATCCTCGCAACCAAACGAAAGAAAGCAGTCATCGTAGGGTGGCTGTTTTCTTTCGTTTCGCCTGTGAGATGAGAACTGTTCCCTTCCATGACCGACGGAGGAGGGAGTGGGCTTGGAGCGCGACCGCCGCCGGTGGCGGTTAGGCGGGTGAATAACTTGAAACCCAAGATGAAACGATTGAGTAAACTCATTGACAAAAAATCTTAAACGTGGTACAATGAGGATGTATATTTGATGATTTCTATAAGAAAAGCGTTGGTAAAAATAGATTTTGGAGGTATTATTGTGGAAAATCCTATTGTTGAAAATTGGTATGCCGATCCTGAATCGCGGGTGTATGGCGACACCGTTTATATGTATGTTACGCGTTCGCTGAAATATGAGGACCAACAAAATCTTGATCTTGTAACAACGGATGATTTGAAAAATTTCAAAATACATTACGATATTCTCGATATGTCCACTTACAAAGGTGTTACAAAGGCTGTGTGGGCACCTACTGTTATTGATAAAAACGGTAAATATTATATCATATTTGCCGCCAACGATATTCACAGTGAAGCGGAGATCGGCGGACTTTATATTGGTGTGAGTGATAAACCGATAGGTCCTTTTAAAAATGTATTTGAGGATGGCAGACCTCTACTGAATTCCATTTACAACAATGCACAGCCAATCGACGCGCATCTGTTCAAAGATGATGACGGAAGTGTATATTTGTATTATGGTGGTTGGACACATTTAATGGTTTGCAAAATGAATGACATGATGGACGGCTTTGAACCGATGCCTCAGCCAAACTTTGGCGGAATTGCAAGAGAGCTTACGCCTGTTAAGTATGTCGAAGCTCCTTACGTGATGAAAATTGATGGTAAATATCATCTTATGTATTCGTCAGGATCATGGACAAACGGTACGTATTGCGTTAAGGCTGCCGTCTCGGACACCCCCTGTACAAATTTTGTCTATTATTCAGATGTATTAAGCGCAGGTGAAATCGCCAACGGTCCTGGACACAACAGCGCATTTTGCTATCACGGTAAATGGTATGTTGCATATCACCGCCGCTCTATAGGTGATTCCAACCCTCACCATCGCAAACTGTGCATTGACGAGCTGTCTATTTGTGACGGAAAGCTACAACCTGTGATAATGACCTGATTATTTCGTCAGGCATCTATTAAGGACGCACAACACAGAAACGAAAAGCCACCCGATTAGGTGGCTTTTCTCGTTTCTCGATGTGAGCATGGACTTCCCTTTCATGACCGACGGAGGAGGTCATGGGCTTGGAGCGTGACCTCCGCCGGTAGGCGAAACAGCGAGCGTGACAAGGGAGAAAACACCCGAAATCAGTTGATTTCGGGTGCGTTTTCTTTGTGCTATCATGAAAATGTGCACAAAAAAATCCACCGTTAATTTCTTATAGACCGATACGCCTTACCCCGTCATTCCAGCCGCCGAGTTCTTCTTCGCACGGTATTCCGAAGGCGTCATGCCTGTGTGCTTTTTGAAGCTGCGGGAAAACTGGGACGGGCTGACAAAGCCGCACTCAAATCCCACGTCGATCACGGAAAACTCCCCTTCAGACAGCATTCGTTTGGCACACTCCATCCGCAAGGAGGTCAGATACTGCTTGAAGGAAACGCCGGCGTTCTCATGAAACAGATGGGAGAAATAAGCTTCCGTAATGCAGAATTTTTCGGCAAAGGTATGAAGCGTGATAGGTGCGGATGGATTAGCCAGCATATACGCGATGCTTTCTCTGACGATAGGATGGATATCCTTTGCCGCCGGCAACACACGCTGTCCCTGTTCCAGAATACAGATCAGGATGCAGTTGAGCAGGTGATGGAGGTATCTCTCCCGAAAGGCGGATTTTCCGCTGAATACCGTGTACAGCTCTTCGATCTGCCCGGCGAGAAGCGGCGGAAGATCGTACAGCACGATGGCCTCTCCGGTGAGCTTTTCCAGTATTTTTTTATCTGCGATCTGCTCGCTGAAGGAAATGATCAGTGCGTAAGAATCCGGTACCTCCTCTGTTACGATTTGGTGAAAGTCACTGGGCGTGAGAAAAAAGAGGCAGTTCCCCCGCAGCGGGTATTCCATCCCGTTCAAAGAGCAATAGCCTGCACAGTTCTTGTAATAGATAATCTCAAAATAGTTGTGCCAATGCTTTTTGTAATAAGCGTTATCGCTCTTTTTCCGGATGTGGATGTCTTCCCCCTTCAGCATTTCCCTCTCAAATTTATAGATCGTACCGCTCATCGTTCTCCTCCTGCCCGTTTTTTATATGGTAACAGAAAATCGCAAAAAATGCAATATATTTTGCAACGAACAGCAAGAAATGCACACAAAAAAGTGTTATAATGAAGAAAAATGCGAGGGGAGAAATCGGAATGAAACGGAAATTTGCATACGGCTCGGTTCTGAAGCTGACCCGGGAGGACACGCCCGAGGTGATCGAGCAGAATTTTTGCCAGATGAAAGAGGCAGGGATGGATACAGTGGTGATATGGCCTGCCGCCTTCTGGTGGGAAGAAAAGAAGGAGGGATACCCTTTCAACACCGGAAAAACCGTACTGGAGATCGCTGAAAAGGTAGGGATCGGCGTGATCATGGAGCTGGCAGGCCAGCTTCCTATGATGGAATACATTCCCGATTTTCAGATGAAGGACGAATACTACGCCGTGGATGAGAACGGCCACAAAAAGCTCACGCCCGCAAGCTTTGGGTATCTGAACTACTTTCATCCCGAGGTAAACGAGCTGATCTGCGCCCACTACAAAAAAGCGGCGCTGGCCTATCGGGGATATGCCTCCCTTGCGGGGTACGACGTATTCAACGAGACCATGTTCTTCTCTTACGATGCGTACACCATGGAGGCGTTCCGCACCTTTCTTCGTCAGAAATACGGCACGATTGAAAGACTGAACGACGTATGGGAGCGTACCTATACCGAGTTTTCCCAGGTATCCTACGCCCCCTGGATGTGGATGAGCGTTATGCCGGCGGCGGATCTTGCCTCCTTCCGCAAGAAGGCTTTGGGGATCTACCTGAAAAACTGGTGCGACGCGATCCGGGAAGTGGATACGGCACATCCGCTGATCGCCGACAACATCGGCTCCATGATCACAAACGGCAGTTGGGTGTATGAGCGTCCCCAGGACGATTATGTACTGAAGGATACCACAGACGAGATCGGCGTTTCCTTTTACCCGAAGCAGGAGACGTACTGCTCCGCGCCTCACACCCGTTGGAACACCTTTGACGCGTTCTACGCCGCCTCGGCGGGAGACGGATTTTTCGTCTCTGAGATGCAGACCCACGTAAAGGCACTGTTCAATCCCACCACCTGCGTCCGTCCCTACGAATTGAAGCAGTGGTGCACGGAGGCACTGGCGGCGGGTGCCAAGGGTCTGATATACTGGAAATGGCGTCCCTTTGACAAGGGACTGCAAACGGCGGGTCGGGGACTTGTGGACTACAAAAACCGGAGCACGCCCCGGCTTGTGTTTGCCAAGGAATTTGCAGAAGTACTCCGGGAGACGGGCACGCTGACGCCGGTCCGGGCGAAGGTGGGCATCCTGTTTGACGAAACCAGCCACGATTTCCAGATATGCTACACGAAATGCTACGAGGACGTAGATCAGAACATCTATCTCTCCTCTTTGTGCGGTGCGTACGAGGCCATGTGGCGTGCCGGCGTGCGATGCGATATCGTAAAGATCGACCGCATCAAGGAGTATAAAATGCTGATCCTCTCCAACACCGTGGTGATAAGTGCCGCCACCGCCCGTGCCCTTACCGAATTCGTAAAAGAGGGCGGCGTGATCGTCTGCGACGGCAAGATCGGTATCACGGACGAGTTCTCCATGATGCACTCTGCCATGCCAGGCGGAGATTTCAATGCGGCCATGGGATGCGAATACGTGGACTGCGATTACGAGGGGCTGGATTTCGTCTGCGGCGAAAAAGCATACGCCGGCTATTACGGACGGGATCTTCTTCACGTGACGGACGGGGAGGCTGTGGGCACCTTTGCCGACGGCTATCCTGCCGTGATCGAAAAGCGTCTGGGTGACGGCGTCGTCATCACGGCGGCAACCTACGTATGGTACGGAGAAAACAAGGGTGCCGGCACGGGCACGCCGTTTGCCGCTTCGCTGGCGGATCGGTTCTGTCTGCGGGATATTACCGTCGACGCTCCGCTTCACGTACGTGTTTCCGAAAACGAGGACGCCGTTTTTGCCTTCGTATTCAACTACACCGAAACCGACGTTTGCTCAAAGGTGGAAGGATACGGCTTTGCCGAGACAGTCACCGTGCCTGCCAATGACGTAATTATTCTGAAAAGAGAGAAATAAACATGAAAAAACCGCTTTTGCAAACGGAAAACCGGGTATACCGCACCTATCGAGGCGGACGCCTGCTGGATCAGTTCGTGGGCAATCCGAATCCTGCCGACTCCTTTTTGCCGGAGGACTGGATCTCCTCCTTCGTGGAGGCGAAAAACCGGGTCTACCGACCGGGAGAGGGTATCTCCCGGGTAATGGTGGATGGGGAAGCTCTGCCCATCACCGAGGTGATAACGCCTGACGATCTGGGCCCCGGCAGAGAGGACAGCGGTGTTTTGGTGAAATATCTGAACGCGGCGGAGCGTCTCGGCATACAGGTACATCCCACGCCCGATTTTTCAAGAAAGCATTTCGGCACGAATTACGGCAAGACGGAGTGCTGGCATATTCTTGCCGTAGAGGACGGTGCATCCATTTACATTGGCTTCAAAGAGGGCATCACAAGGGAGAAATGGAAGGCACTCTTTGAAACGCAGGACGTAGAGGGTATGCTGTCTGCCCTGCACCGCTTTCCCGTAAAGCCGGGAGACACCGTGCTCGTCCGGGCGGGAACGCCCCACGCCATCGGTGCCGGCTGCTTCCTTTTGGAGATTCAGGAGCCCACCGACTACACCATGCGTATGGAAAAGATCACCCTGGCCGGGGAGGCACTGACGCCCATGCAGATCCACTACGGTGTGGGCGAGGACGCCATGCTGGACTGCTATATTTATGAGGGTGTAAGCGAGGACACGGCACGGAAAGCGTATTTCATTGAGCCAAAACAGCAGAACGGCTTCTGCACTTCCCTCGTTAGTTATAAAGACACGCCCTGCTTTGCACTCGCAAAACTGCAAACCGGCGGTTCTGTTGTACCGGACAGCTTTGTAAGCCTGGTGGTAACGGAGGACGGCGAGCTTCTTATCGGGGAACAACGCCTCTCCGTTAAACGGGGAGAAAAATGGTTCGTGCCGTACGGCTGCGGCACCGTATCCGTAACGTGCGGCGAGGTCATCGTCTGCTATCCGCCGAAGCGGTAAGAAGCGATAAAAGGAGGATTTTATGCTTACTTCAAGAAAAGAGCTGTACGAGCTTTCCAAAAACTACTACATAAAACTGATGACGCGTACCGCCGCCCGGTACGAATCGGCGTACGTTCCGCTTCTGGTGGATCACGTAGGCTACGAATGCACCCGGCTGGAGGAGCTGTTCCGCCCACTGTGGGGCATCGCGCCTTTTCTTTCCGATCCGGATTTTGTGATTCCCGTGGGCGGTGAGACGGTACACGTATGCCGGTTTATCACGAAGGTCATCTGTGAGGGCACTGCCGCCGATTCGCCCCGGCGGTTCGACCGGCATATCCCCCAAACGGCAGAGATCGGCTTTGCCAATCAGTGCATCACCGAGATCGCCGCCTATCTGGTGGCGGTGCATTTCGCCAAAGAATCCCTGTGGGAGCCGCTGGATGCAGACACAAAGGAGCAGATCGCCCGATGGATCCACAACCAGGCCATGATCGCACTGAAAAATTCCTGGCCCAACAATCACTGGTGGTATCCCATTTTCAGCATAGAGATCCTGAAGGAACTGGGATACTGCGATCCCACGGCCGAGCCGTATATGAAGGAAGGATACGCCGCCCTGGAGGAACTGTACGTAGGACACGGCTGGTACTGCGACGGCAAGGACTTCGGCCGCTTTGACTATTACGAAGCGTGGGCACACCATGCCTACACCCTGCTGTGGACGCTGGTAGCCGATAAGACGGCACCGGGATACGCCGAAAAACGGGAGAAATACCTGAAGCGAAGCGAGGAGTTTCTTACGTTTTTCGCTCACTATTTCGACACGGACGGCGGCGTGCCCGCCTACGGACGCTCGCTCAGCTACCGCTTTGCCATGGTATCCGCATTCGGTCTGGCGGCGACAGCCGGCTGTAAGATCGATATGGGACTTGCCAAGAGCATCATCCTTAAAAACATCGACTACTATTTCACAAAGAGCATCCCCACCGAGGACGGATGCTTCCCCTGCGGCTATCTGTACGCCTCCCCCCGCTTCGGCGAGAACTACTCCTCCGACGGTGCCACCACCTGCTATACAGAGGGATTTATGTGCCTGCTGGCAGGTGAGGATCATCCCCTTTGGCAGAGCAAGGCGGCACCGCTTCTGATCGACCGGGGCGACTACGCCGTGGAATGTGAGACGGACGGGCTGGATATTCTCATAAAAGCGGAAAAGGATTTCGGTGGTGTGACGCTGTTCAACAACGCCATCCACTATTTCCAGACGACCAACAGTGCCTTCAACGATATGGCGGGATATTACGGAAAATTCTGCTACAACTCCCGCGCCGGATTCTCCATTTCCTCCCGGGATAAGGCGGCTCTTGATAATATGATCTCCCTCTCCACGAAGGATGCCTCCATGGAGTCTTTGCGTACAAGGATCTACACGATCAGCACTACACCCGATATGCAGGTATCCTGCCACTATCCCTTTGCTAACGATGCAGAGAGCAAAATAACCACCTGGGTGCTGCCCCTGTCAAAGGGATATCACGTCCGCATTCACAAGGTAGTCCTCGGACAGAAGTACCGGGTCAGCGAGGGCGGATTCTGCGTAGGCGTAACGGACGACAGCGTACAGTTTGACGGTGCCAGAATCACCTACGGGAATACACTCAGCGAGATCAGCGTAGTGTCGGACGTTCCTACGGTGCTCGGCACGCGCACGATCCATCCCGGTATGCACAATCTCTCGCCCCTTGCCTATTACCCCACGTGGACAACCGGGGAGATGCTGGAGGCCGGTGAATACCGGTTCGTTACCACCGTATTTTTCTCCACCGGGGAAAAGCCCGAAGAAAAGCCGGAGATCCGCATGGAAGAAAACACCGTCACCGTCACCTTCGACGGCATCACCAAAACAGTAACACTGGAATAAGGAGAGCGTTATGGCAAAGATAGGACTTATACAGGTTGACAACGAAATGGTCTTTGACATCGGGGCTCGGCAGGACGTTTTGATGACACTTGGCGAAAACTGCCTGAAGGAGGGCGCGGATCTGGTATTCTTCCCCGAGGCATTCCAGTACGTACGAAACAGAGACGTTCTTCGGCAACCCGACAGACTGAAAGAAATCGCCGACGCATGGCATCTTCGCTGTGCGGAGCTGGCACGGAAATACCACGCCTACGTGGTCCCGTGGGATTATTACGTGGGAGAGAACGGCAAGATCCGCAATTCTTCCTATATCCTCGATAGAGACGGAAATTTCGTCGGACGCTACTGCAAGTGCAATATCACCGCCTCGGAACAGAAAAAGGGGCTGGTTCCCGGCACGGAATACCCTGTGTTCCAGTTGGATTTCGGACGGGTGGGCATCATCATCTGCTTTGACAACTATTTCCCGGAGGCGGCGGCCTCTCTCGGCAATAAGGGAGCACAGCTGGTTCTCTATCCCCTGTACGGCGATACGCTGAAGCCCCAGTGGGAAATGAAGCTGCGTACCCGTGCCATTGATCACTCTATGTATATGGCATCCTGTCAGCTTTCCCCCTTCTGGGATATCGCCTACACGGGCATGGTCGATCCCGAGGGAAACGTGGTCACAAAACTGGATACTGTCAACGCCTTCCGTGTGGTGGAGATCGAAATGGGTAAAGTGGTCCGCACCAACACCTCGGATACCCCCACATGCAGTGAGGATCTGCGGGAGTATATGCACAAGTGCCGCAATTACAATTCCTACGTCTCCCTTGCCTCTGAGGGCACAGCCCCGAAAGAGTGGGAGGAGATCTTCGAAAACTTTGATAAGATCATGTGAGAAGGATCCCCTCGGATTAAAAAAGCCGCCAAACAGGCACGTTTACAATCACCAACTTCATCTATTTCCACCAGGTCCCCCTCATAATCAGGAGATCATGGAGGTTCAAATCCCCTCGCCAAAAGCCAAAACGCACCCGAAATCGAATGATTCCGGGTGCGTTTTTTTGTTTTTCATGAACACACACACATCCGCATGTGTCTTGATATCTAGTCTATCCTCGCTTATTCGGGCAGAGCCATGATCTGCTCCACCAGTGCGGCGAGCCCGGCATTGGTCTTTGCCGTGTGGGCTGCCATCCAGGAAGCCAGACTGTTTGTACGGGTCAGCGTCATGGGGATCTCACGGCCAAAACCGCAGTCCATGAACATATAACCGAAATCACAGTACAGGTTAGACAGGGCGATATCCAGCATATCCCGGGAGGTGGCGTCGTTTACGTACTTGTAGGACAGTGCCACGTCGAAGTAGGCAGGACGCATGGTCTTGTACGATTCGGCTGCCAGAGCTTCCAGCACGATGGAATTGGTCCGCACGTTTCCTGCGGTAACGGGAACACAGGAAATGGCCGGCAGCGTTGCGGAGCCGTACTCCATATCGTCCGTGAATTTAGGCGTGGGAAGCAGGCCGAACTTACCGCCGTCACGGAGAACCTGGTTGCCCGTCTCCTGCAGCATAAGCATCATGAACATAATGCGGTCATTGTTGAAGCCTTCCTTCATGATAGCGCCATCCCGGCGTGTTTCCCCGTAGGTATAGAAGCTCTGATACCAGTTGGCGCTGAAGATCTTCTGCACGGTATCAAAGGCACCTATCAGACGGTCGTCCATTTCCGTAACGGTCAGCGTACCGTCCTCATTAGTGGTAACAAAGGTGTATCCGGTGGTATATGCCTGCTGGAACCAGCGATCCTGCTTGCCGGCAAGTCCGTACCGGTCCTCATCGTCGTATTTGCCATCCTGGTTCACGTCGGACCCCACAGATTCACAGATCTCCATCAGCTTGTCGTAGGTCCAGGTGCCGTCGTACACCATCTGGTACAGATCGCCCACGTTGTAGTCTTCTGCCATATCCATATTGTAAAACAGAACGGTGGAACGGTTGATCGTGTTGAAATCGAACCAGCTGGAAACGCCGTACAACCGATCGTTGACACGGAGGTTATCGGTGACAAAGTCGAAATACCAGGGCTTTTCGAGATCAAGGATTTCGTTGTTTGCCAGATTTACAAAACATCCGGCAGTCATCCGGGGTGTCAAATAGGTGGAAATATGGGTTACAAGGTCGATGCGGTCACCGGCAAGAATGCTGGACTGCATGGCAGTAAGACGGGCACCGTTATTTTTGTCGCCCTCCGCGCCGACTTTCCAGTCAAGAACCACATCAAAACGCTCCTCTACTGCGGCGTTTCGCTTGTTTGTGGCTTCGCACATGACGTCGCCCTCTTTATCCGGATCGGGATTAAAGTAGCTATTGTACAGGTTGTGTCCGGACCAGATGGCGATTGCCTCGTTGTTGAAGGTCTCCTCGGGAAGATTGTCCTTTAGCGTAAGATCTTCCGTCTCAGCAGGTTCAGTGGCCGCCGTCGTCTCGGCGGGATCGGTCTTTGCGGGAGCGTCCGGGGCCTTCGTGCAGGCGGCAAAGCTCATGAGCAGTATCAGCACCAGAAACATTGAGAGAATACGCATGGTTTTATCCTTTCATATATAAAAAATTTTTATGGATTTCCGTACAGCAGCCGGTAATAATCGGCACTCTTTCCAATGCCGGCAAGGCTGTGGGCATCGCTTCCGAAATACGCCGTGACACCGAGATTCTCACATTCACGGATAGCGAATTTCTGAAATTCCACAAGGAATCCATTGTTTTCTATTTTCTCCTCCGCGCGTTGACCTTCCGCCACGTGAACGCCGGTGAGATCCACGATAACGTTCTTTTCCCGGCACGCGGAGAGCAGACGTCTCACCTCCTTTTTCATCCCCGAAAGATGCTCCGGCGTGGCACCAAAGCAGTTGTTCCGGCGCGGATGAAAAGAATAGGGCATAAACAGGTGTCCCAGCATGGCAGGGTACGGGCATTTCTTTACCGCATTGATCTCGGTTTCAAAGGCAAGGGACAACACCTCGCCGATGCCGCCCAGCTTTGCGGCGGCCTCCCCATACATGCCGCTGTCGTGCAGTCCGTCAATCCTCTTCCCCGTGGTCAGACCCACGAAAATAAGCGGAAGGCAGGGATGATAGTTCAGCGTAGGTGCGATCATATCGAGGGCGCGCTCTGTTTCGGGTGAGGGGTGGAGAGACAGTTCCCCGTCAAGATTCAGAATATCCGTTTCCGTGGAAAGGATAAACCGTACCGATCCGTCATCACGTTCGTAGCGGTCGATCTCTTCTCGCAGGGAAAGAAAGATGCTTTCGTCCGTATCGTCATACCACGCTGCCGTCTCGTCATGCACTGCTTTGTGAAAATGAGGGGTGAGGATAATGCCGTCCACGCTTTTCTCTTTGGCGGCGGCGGCGATACTTAAAACGGTCATATCTGCCTGTCCGTCGCAAAGATGGGTGTGCACGTGGGAGTCCACGTGCCGGCACCGGGACAGCAATTCAGTGATTTCTTTGGTTGTTTTCATACTTCATCCTCCCATTGTTTCAACGCTTTTCCGTATACGGGATGATTTTCCAAAACCTCCAGATACACGCCCACGGAATCCGGATTATGTACATCGGAGCCATAGGAAAACTGCACGTTTTTTTCCAGTGCCCACCGTGCGATAGGCTCCGCCGGATACACAAAAGACAGATCCTGCTTTGCCTCCGCCAGGTGCGGATTGATCTCCAAAAACATGCCCCGGCGAACGACCGTATCCAGCAGTTCCTTTATAAGGCACTCATTCATCTCGGGCGAATACGCATTCTTTATAAGCGGAAACCGGTGGGGATTCTCAAAGGCAAACCGGTACATATCCAGATGGGACAGGGCGTGGAACCAGCCGGTCTCCGCCGCCTTCAGGGAATTTTCAAGAGCCGCCTTTGCAAAATCGGAAAAAGTGTAGTTTTCAAAATCCCCAATAAAAACGTGCATATGGGAGGAGGCAAGAATGAAGTCAAACGTGCCGTCCTCCAGAACACTTTCGATTTCCGCAAGGGCGGACGGATGATAATCGATCTCGATACCGCACTTGATACGCAGGATCCCTTCGTACTTTTCCGCAAGTTCCCGGACACGGCGGCAGTAATTTTTCACCTCACCGGCCCGGATGCGATCCTTGGCACCGGAGATGGACAGGGGCATGTGATCCGTTACACAGATCTCTCCGATACCGCACGCCAGGGCCTTCTGTACAAACAGATCAAACCGCCCGGGGGCCTTCAGCACGGTGGGATGCATGTGATAATCCTTTCGCAATGTACGTCCTCCTTGTATCGGTATCGTTTATTCTTTTGGAAATTCCACGGTGATCTTTGCCGTGAAACCGGTGCTCGTGCCGCAGTTGTTGGCAAACAGTACGTATTTCTCCGGCAGTTCGGTTACATTATCGATAACCAGCGTGACGGTCTTTACCGCGTCTGCGTGATTCTTTTCCGCATAGGCGTGGCTCCACAGGGTATTCCCCGCCTTTGACGCCCCGTACGTTCTGTCCGAATAGAAGTCAACGCTGTTTCCCGCACTGTCCGTCAGATAAAGATCCTTCAGCCAGGAATTCAGATTATACGTTACGTACAACGTCAGCTGCTTTGCCGTTTTATCGTAGGCAAACTGGACCTCGGCTTCCTTTCCGTGGGAGGTATACTTTCCGGGATCTGCGGCATTCTCAACGGTGCATGCCTTTTCAAAATCAGAATCCTTTACCGGGAATCCCAGCACCTCGGCACGGCGTTCCACGGTGGCCTTGGCGGCGATCTTTTCGGCATTTGTTTCCTGGATAAGCGGTGCCGTGGTGTGTGCCTCCACCTGGGAGGTGACCGTTACGGAATCGATAAAGAGGGAGTTCTGCCCGGCGGCGATATCCATCATCATATTTTTGATCTGCAGGATCGGTTTATCCTGCTTCGGCTGGACGGTAATGCCGTCCGCCTTCACGAGTTCTTTTCCGTCGATAGAGATCACCACGCCGCCCTTGCCGTCAAAGTCAACGGTCCAGGTGTGGAATTCGTCATCATCGGGCAGAGCGATCTTCTTTTCCACGTCGGTGCCGGCACGTTTTTTCTTTGACAGATACAGAACGGCGTTGTTTCCGTCCCCATCCGTCTCCATGCCGTTCAGCGTGAAATACAGAAGCGGTGCCCCGGGATTGGAGATCTCGAAAATGAGTCCCCGCCAGGTAGGCGACGCGGAGGGCTGCATGATGGAGTCGATCTTTAGATCCATTGTAACCGTATACGCTTTTCCTGCACCGGTAAGAGGCAGGGTGAGGGTGGCATAGCCGGTTTTTTCCGCGGCCGTGCCACCAAGATAGATTACGCCCTCGGGAACGGTCTCGTCCATTCTGTGATCGGCAAAGTAGTAGTTCGGATACGCATTGTCCCCCAGGCTGACAAACGGAACGGAGAGAGACGCGCAGTCATAATCAAAGATCACACGCTGACCGCCCTTGTCGGTGAACATAGCCTTTGGGGGCTGTGAAAGCGTCGTAGGATAGGTGAAATAGTACCACTTCAGCATACGGGTGGCGTTCTGGACGTTCTGGAACATGGACGCGGTACCCGACCAGTTAAAGGTGAACACGCCGTCCGCACCGGCGGCGTAAAAGTCGCTGATGCGAAGCATGATGTCCATCTTGTCCACCCGCTTCCGCTGCTGAACAGTGCCTCCCGCCTGCAGGATTTCTTCTTCTGCCTTGGTCGTATCGGTGCCGGACAGGGTTGCGTTTACGCCCAAATAGAATTCCGTCTCCGGATACTCTTCGAAGAACGTAATGTATTCGTCAAAATCAAAGAACGTCTCGTGAGACTGGCAGGAGATGTATACCCGATCTACCCATCCTTCCTTTACCCACGTTTTATAGTCCAGCCCCCATACGGTGGCCTTTTCATAGATGGGATCCAACACACGTACGGTGAGTTTCTTACCCTTTGGCAGATCGTCGCGCACGCTCTTCACAAATTCGTTCATGATCTCTGTACGTTTTTCCACGTCCGTCAGCTCGTCGCCGAAAATGTAGTAATATCTGCCAAAATCCATAAGGACACCGGTGACGTTTTCCGGCTCGGCCATCTCAATGAGAATATCATGGAGATAATTCCGGTACTCCTCGTGTGCGTAGCTTGCCTGTACGCCGCCTTCTCTGATCCATTCGGGATGCAGATGATGTAGGGCACCGGTCTGGAAAGCGTACTGACCGTCGTCGTAGTGAGACATACGGAGCGATACGTAGAACTGGCTGTCCTCGATCTTCTCAGCCGCCATATCGGAAAGCACCTTATGGGGATAGCCTTCCTTGTTCAAGGCACGTATATTGCTGTAGGCGTTTTTGTCCACCTGACGCATCAGCCCATCATAATCCGGATGGTTTCCCTCCGTGTCCACATGGTCAAGGAAATCCTCAGGCCACTTGTCCTCGGGGATGTTCAGATCACGCAGCCGGCTTTCCACGTACTCCCACCAGACTTCACTGTCGTAGTTCAGAATGGAGGTGGAGAAGGTGCACCAGATAAACTGCCGCTGATCAATACTGTTATACGGCTTCACAAAGTCACTGTTGAACAGCGTTTCGTAATCACCGTGCTTTTTATCCGTCAGTGTGGAATACCCGTCGTTGTCGGTGATAAAGGTGTGGGAATCGTCCTTGCGGGTGGCAATATCGTAAAGCTCGTCCGAAATGGACAAGAACTTCAGATACGCAATCTGTGCGAAAGCATGGGGGACGTTTTCAAGGGTGATCTCCTCCCCGTCCGCATCCACGGCGGCGACGAACGTCTCGCAGATATTGGTGCCAATCTTTCCGGGGGCATCAAGAGACACCTCCGTTCCGTTTACGCCGATGGCCTGAGAGCCTTCCACATAGCCGGCAAATACGGCGTATTTACCGGTAAGGGTTACGGGCACGGTAAGCGGCTGCGCCTTCCCCACGGCAGGGGTGCAAAGGGCGGAGCCGGAATCTGTTGCCGTTTCCCACGCCAACGTGTACCAAGTGGAATCTTCGGGCACCTCTGCTGCCCCCAGATCTGTGAATACGTAGGCCGCGTCAGCCTGCTTCGCCTTCACTTCGTCACCGGCGGCAATTTTCTCATAGGAATGATACAGATAATAGTTGAACGAGAAAGGCTGTGCGTCGGCGTATTGCACAAGCACGGTGCACAGCCCGGTAAAGGGAAGATCCTCCAGGGTTACGTCCGTCGAAAGGGCTTCCGGCATCAGGGATGCTGTCACCGCCCGCTCCTCTTCACCCCGGGGGAAGACCGATACCGTAAGCGTGCCGTTCTCTTCCAGGCGATTCAACCGGGCAGTAACGGTGAATCGTTCTGCCACGGCACCCGGAGCCACGGCGGCACTTTCGATCTCCCGCCGCAGAAGGGTGGTGCCCTCCGTTACCTTGATACGGTCAAACGTAATCACGTTCAAGGCGGAATCCTCCGTCCGGTTCAGCATAACGTTTTTTAGCTGCAGCCGCCCGGCGTCCTTGCTATGGAAGACGTTTACCTCCGGGAAATCCTGCACGGTTTCTCCGTCAATGGAAAGGCGGAGCAAGCTTTCCCCGTCGTACTGGAATGTCCAGGTGTGAAACTTTCCGTCCGTGGGAATGGCGATCCGTTCCTTGTATCCGTATTCGGAGGCACGGTCCAGGCTGGATACGTGCAGCGTGGCGTTATTGCCGTCCTCATCCGTCGTGCCGTCCATATCCCGCAAAGCGATATACAGCAGCTTGCCGTTCGGCAGTGTAAACTCAATAACGAATCCCCGCGTGTTCGGATTTGACGCCGGGGTTACGAAAGAATCCACCTTCATATCCATCTCCAGGGTGACGGCGGCGGTAGTCATTTCGCTTTGCAACGTCATGGTGGCGTAACCGGAAGCTCTTGCGTTGCCGGCCATGTACACGGTGCCCGGTTCCACGCCCTTCATTGAAGAATCGGCAAAATAATAATGGGGATACGTATTGGCACCGAGAGATATAAATTCCTCTTCAAGCGTGTCGCAGTTCCAGTCGATGAGAACACGTCCCTCCGGCTCTTCCGCCTTTTGAGTGTCCTCCGTTTTTGGGGAGTCCTCGGCTTTCTGCGTGTCGTCAGTTTTTTGTGTATCCTCGGCTTTCTGCGTCTCGTCGGCCTTTTGGGTATCTTCGGCACGGCACGCCGGAAGAACGCCCGCCGACAGAACGGACGCCAGCAAAAGAGCACAAATTCTTTTGGACATACCTTTCATAGAAACTCCTCTCCGTATTCAGCTTGTTTACAGATCAACGTCCATTACCCGGTTCGTTTCGGCGGAGGCAAAGGCCGCCTCCATCACCTTCATAACACGCATCGCCTGCTCTGCGGTGATGGTGAGGGGCGCTTTCCCCTCAATTGCCGCCGTCAGCTGGTCGTAAGTTTTGCTTAAACTGTCCACGAGCCCCTCGGGCATAGACAGTTCGATGGTTTCGGTGGATTTGGGATTGCGCGGCGCCATAGTTTTCGTGGGACCGGCGGCGGTCATTACGACCTCTTCTTCCCATTCCCCGTCCGTATCCGTCCGGCGAACGATCTTCCCCGTGCAGTCCCAGTTTTCAATCGTCATGGTTCCCCGCTCACCCAGCACGTACCACCGGGGATGGGTTATGTAGTTATTGGTGGAAACCTCAATGATGACCGTAAGTCCGTCCGCAAAGGTAAGGAGCAGATGAAAGTTGTCGTCCACGTCCTGGTACTGAACGTGGAGCATTTTACAGTAAACCTGCGTCACCTTCTGCGGGAGCATATACAGGATCTGATCGATAAGGTGTACGCCCCAGTCCAGCATCATGCCGCCGCCCAGCTTTTTCACGGTACGCCAGCCGGCAGGAACGCCCCGGGATCCCTCCACGCGGGATTCGATCACGTACACGTTTCCCAGAATACCGCTTTCCACCTTTTCCCGCATAAGGACGAAATCCCGGTTTACACGGCGGTTCTGGTTCACCGTGAACAGTTTTCCCGTCCGCTCTGCCGTTTCCATGATCTGTTTGAGTTCATCCGAACTTATCGTAACCGGCTTTTCACAGATCACGTGCTTCCCCGCCTCCAGGGCCGCAATAGCATTTTCCATATGTGCCTCGTTGGTTGTGGCAACAAGCACGATATCGATCTCCGGATCGGAGAGCAGTGCCTCTCTTGAGGGATAAGCAATGAGTCCGTACTCTTCTGCCGCCCGCATTCTTTTGGGATTCAGATCAAAAACGCCTTTTACCTGAACGTTCTCTACGTAACCGGGATATTTGGGAAGATTGAATTTATCCGAAATAATTTTGTAGTGCGAAGCTCCCATGCTTCCGAATCCGATGATGCCCAGCTTATAGATTTTCATTACGCCCACCACATCTTTCCGGCTGTTTCGTAAATAATGGTTTCCTTCAGAAAGGCAATGGCCTTTTCCAGCCCCTCCCGGGGAGACATAAGCCCGTCCTCGTGTTCGATGGAAATGGCACCGTCGTAGCCCACCACCTTCAGCGTGGAAATAATGTCGTTCCACACTTCTTTTCCGTGGCCGTAGCCCACCGTCCGGAATACCCAGGCACGGTTATTTATATCGCCGTATTTCTGGGTATCCAGCACGCCGATTTTTGCCGTATTCGCCGCATCGATCTTCGTATCCTTGGCGTGGAAATGATAGATCGCATCCCCGCCCAGCATTTTGATCACCTGGCAGGGATCCATCCCCTGCCAGAACAGATGGCTGGGATCCACGTTTGCACCGACGATATCTCCCACCGCCTCACGGAGTTTCAGCAGTGTTGCCGGATTATACACACAGAATCCCGGATGCATTTCAAAGGCGATTTTCTTTATGCCGATCTCTTTTGCCAGTTTCGCCGTTTCTTTCCAGTAGGGGATAAGCACCTCGTTCCACTGCCAGTCCAGCGTTTCCAGATACTCCGGCGGCCAGGCACAAGTAACCCAGTTGGGATTCTTCGACGTCTCCGAATCGCCGGGGCATCCCGAAAAGCCAACCATCGTGTCCACCCCCAGAAGGGCGGCCACCTTCATGGCGTCCACAAATTCGTTATGAAACCGTGCCGCCGTTTCCTTATTGGGATGCACGGGGTTGCCGTGACACGCGATCGCCGAGATTTTTATATTGTATTTTTTCAAAAGATCCCGGAGCCACTGCACCTTTTCGGGATTGTCAATATACTCCCGGGGATTCAGGTGCTTTTTGCCGGGATAGCCGCCGGCACCCAGCTCAATACTGTCCACGCCCAGACTGCTGAGATATTTGAGGGCGTCCTCCATTCCCATTTTATTCAAAACGGGAGACATAACGGAAAGTTCCATACGTTTGCTCCTTTCGGAAATGATTTTTCTGCAGTTTACAGCCGGACTTCAAAGCCGGTTTCTGCCGATTTGTACATGGCTTCCAGAATTTTTATCATATTCACGCCCTGGATCGGTGTGAAATCCGGCTCCGCCCCATTCATGAGAACGTCGGCGAAATGACGGAGGTTTTCCCCGTGTATGCCGGGAACGTCTGTGATCTTGGGCTGAAGATCCTCCAGCACACCCTCGGTTTCCGTAAAGATCTTCACGCCGTTATCCTTGAATTCCATGCCGGCTTTCGTGCCCCGGAGCTCCACGAACACGTTTTCTTTTTCAATATTCGACGCCCAGGAAAACTCGATCTGCAGGCAGGCACCGTTGTCAAACCGGATGAATCCCATGGCGAGATCCTCCACGTCAAAGATGCCGTCGTCCTTTTTTTCGCCGAAGGCGGAATGCACGGAGTCGGAAACCTTGTTGTCGGCAAACTTTGCATACGTGCAGGCAGATACCGCAACCGGCGTGGGATTGCCCATAAGCCAGATGGCAAGGTCGATCATGTGTACGCCCAGATCAATAAGAGGGCCGCCGGACTGTTCTTTCGTGGTAAACCAGCCGCCCTTGCCCGGGATGCCCCGTCTTCTCTGCCAGCCGCAGCGGCCGCAGTAGATCTCGCCCATTTTTCCTTCTTCGATAAAGTTCTTCACGTATCTTGCCGTTTTGCGATAACGGTTGTTCCGCATGACCATGAGTTTCTTGCCGGATTTTTCCGCCGCCGCCATCATTCTCTGTGCTTCTGCCACGGATACCGCATCCGGCTTTTCGCAGAATACGTGAAGCCCCTGCTCCAACGCCTCCACGGCGATCACGGAATGCAGATAGTTGGGGGTACAGATATCCACGAAATCCAGCCCTTCTACCTGCAGAAGATCCTTATAATCGGTAAAGGCAGGCACGTTTTCCAGGTGAAATTCTTTCTGGAACGCATTGATTTTCCGCGGCAGAATATCGCAGATGGCGGCAATTTCGATATTGTCCATCTGTGCGTAGCCGCGCATGTGTGCGGAACGGCAGATGCCGCCCAGTCCGATCAGTCCTACTTTCAGTTTGTTATTCATAATTTTATCCTCCGAATAGTATTTTTTATGTTGCTTTCTCCGCCGGTCGTATTTATTTTCCCTCCCCGCGGAAGTTTTTGATCCGATGGAAGGTCTGGTGGTTTGCATCGTGGAAATTGGAAGCACCGCAGCAAGCTGTACGGCTGATAAAAACGATATCCTCCCCGTCAAAGACGTAATCAAAATACTGAATACCGAACAGCTTCGGCGGCTGTTCTCTGAAATCCATAACGAGGCGGTCAAGCGTCCAGGATTCAAGATCCTCCGACCACATAAGGGCACAGATCGTGCGTCCCACGTTTGCTCCCTCGGGTGCGTAGTTGCAGAGCATATAGTACCGCCCGGTCACGTCGTCAAACAGAATGGGGGATTTGGAATCCCGGATGGGCAGATCGATCAGCCGTCCGGTGGGCAGTTTTACCAGAGAAGGCGAATCCACCGACGTGCCGGAAAAGGCGTAGGCGGTGTCCTCGGGATGAAGGTAGTTTATCACCTTGCCGGGGACAAATCCCACACGCACGAGGCGGGTTTCGGACCGTGCACCGCTCCCGTCCGCACGCTCCACGTACAATTCGTAATCCGTATCGGCGGAAAGCCCGTTTACGGTAATAGTGCCATCGGTCAGCGGAACCTCACTGAACGCACCGGTATCCCGGACACGCCACAGGAGCCGGTGTGCTGCCTCTGGAGCACCGTTATCAATGTATTCCAGCGTGAAGCTGGATGCATCGTGAGAAAGACGGCAAACGTACGGATTAACCGCACGCTTTTCACGGAAAGGAAGCGTGTAGGGGCGATGGCTCTATGTAGTTGTGAATTTCATAAGTATTCGTTCACCTTTCAGAAACGTTTCGGCGGTGCAATAATCGAAAGCAGTACCGCTGTTACCTACATTATATCACCGCCTCTTTACAAAAAAAATACTGCCGCATGCCAATATTCCAAAGGCTTTTGTCCGGTTTTTTAAGGCATGTTCATTTTTTTAAGGAGAATGGCATTTTCCCCTTGCCAAGCCGACAAGAATATGATACAATGAGAGCAGAGAATCGCCTCATTTCAGCTGCATTTTTCGGGAAAGGAGAGAGTGTGGAATGATAGAAGCAAACGGCTTCCGTGTGTCACTGGACGTGCGGCTTACAGATATGAAGCTGAGCATCGTGGTAAATTCCCATCCGGGTGAACCGGGTGTGCGATACGTACCCTATCTGCATACCCATCCGTATTTTGAACTGGTTTCGTCCGTGGATACACCGTTCAACATCGTATTCGACGACGATTGCGACATCAGCATGAATTCGTCCATGGCATGCATGACACCGCCGGGCGTGTATCACTGTGCCTACTCGGATGGATACCCGAAAAAACTCGTATACCTGCGATTTTCCTGTACACATTCCGGTGAGGCACACAAGGAAGAAGAGCCGCTGTACGAAACCTTTCAGGGGGCACTGGAAAAACTGACCGCACCGATCATTTTCCGGGACGAATCGGACGTCCCTGTGCTTTTGGGAAAAATATACGGGGAGCTGACTGAAACCGCCCTCGCCGGCAAAACCCAGCTTACGCTTCTTATCCAGCAGCTTTTCATAAACGTTCTGCGTGCGATTACGGATTCTCCCACACCGGTGGCGGCTTTTTCTCCGCCGCCCGCTACCGAGCGAAACAGCCGGTACAATTATATCGAAAACTGGATCGATAAAAACTTCACAAAGCAGGTTACCGGTGCAGATCTTGCGAGGGAACTGGGACTGTCGGAACGGCAGCTGAGCCGCACCATGCACGAAATATTCGGCACCGGGTTTCGGGAAAAGCTGGCGGACCGCCGCCTGCAGACCTCCCTTCGCAAACTGACGAATACCAACATGGCTGTGGAGCAGATCGCCTATGCGGTAGGTTACACCTCACTTGCCGGGTACCATCTGGCTTTTGTAAAACGATTCGGCATGACCCCCGGCGAATACAGAAAAACACACGCGTGACCACAGACGAAAAAGACAGCCGCCGCAAAGCGCCCCCGCCTCTTTTCTGTAAATAATCAGATAAAACGCCGGTGAAATTGAGATTTGAATTTGAATTGCCAATAAAAAGAACGTATCCCCCTTGAAACGGGGCGTAACACAACGCTCACTCTTTCGCTAAAGGGATAAATCGTGTTTTTTCTTGACGATCAACAACGGATATGCTGCACTATACGACATATTATTGAATTTTTTGAAAGGCCGTGCACGTTATTATGAAGAAAAAATTGATCTTTGTTGCTGCACCGCCAGCTTGCGGAAAGACGTACGTTTCCGAGCTGATCGCAAAGTCGCTTGAGAATGTGGTTTACCTTGATAAAGATGATCTTTGTGATCTGCTTCGCACCTCATTCACCGTTTGCGGCAAAGAGATTGATATGGACGGAGAGTTTTATATTAATAATCTTCGCTCTGCCGAATATTCCACCATTCTTACTATCGCTTTTTCTACGCTTCGCTTTGCGAGGCATGTTATTTTGAGTGCGCCTTTCGGTAAAGAGGTTCGCAGCACAGAATATATGAGATCGCTTAAAGACAAGGCAAACGATCTTGATGCCGAGCTTTTGATGATATGGGTTACGGCACCATTATCACTCTGCTATGAAAGAATGAAAAAAAGGAACTCCGACAGAGATATTCTGAAGCTTGAAAACTGGGAAGCCTACGTCAAAAAAACGAATTATGCTCCGCCGTATGAGCTTGAGGATGCGGGAGCAGTTGACAGATTTATGATTTTTGATACAGCAAGCGATGAAGCGGTAAAGCTTTCCTTAAAAGAAACAATAAAAATCATTTTGGGAGAATAATAATGCTTAACAGAGAAGAAATCATTAAAGATATTGAAAAAAATAAAATCATTGTTATTATGCGCGGATTTACGACAGATCAGTTGATCTGTGCGGTTGATGCAATGGAAAAAGGCGGGGTCAAACTGGTTGAAGTTACCTTTGATCAATCAGGCACCGTGAGCGACGAGGTTACTGCGGCAAATATCCGCGCGCTAAAAGAGAATTTTGAGGGCAAAGTCAGAATCGGTGCGGGAACGGTTATGACAGAAACACAGCTTGCACTTGCTTACAAGGCCGGAGCGGAATTTATTATTTCTCCCGATTGCTATGAGCCGGTCATAAGGAAAACGCGTGAGCTTGGTATGGTGTCGATCCCCGGTGCATTTACCCCCAGCGAGGCGGCAAACGCGCATCGTTATGGCGCTGATTTTGTAAAGCTGTTTCCAAATTCTGAAGTCAGGATTTCTTATCTGAAGGCACTTACAGTTCCGCTTTCACACATAAAGTTCGTAGCTACCGGTGGAGTCAACCATGAGAATTTGGTGGAATACCTTGAAGCAGGCGCAAAGGGAATCGGTGTTGCTACTGCCATAGCTGATAAAAAGGCTATATTCGCAGGCAATTATGAAGAAATAACACGCCGTGCAAAATTGTTCACTTCGCAATTCTGATACAAAGATGGCGTGCCAACGTAAATGAATGATGCGTTTCAAATGATGTGCGAAAAAAAGCCGCAGTGCGGCGTTTTTACGATGTGATTCACGAAAACAAGGAGGATGTCTGCAAATTTTTGCAAAATTTCAAATGTTTGCGCAAACGACGCAAAAATATGGGGCTGTTGCATTCTGAAATGCACCAGCCCCTTGTGGCTCATTTTGAGGTTATGAAAAAAATCCTGTGCTATAAAACAGATGACTTATGGGAACCGTACTAAATAAGGCCTCCTCCGGATGATTATACCATTGTTATAAGAAAGCACATTGCCTTTTTATATTACAAATAGCAATGAGCAAAAAGAACAAAAGATAGAATACCAGAATGGATGACGCTTTGCACTTTTTTGTAAAATCCGCTCGGCACACGTCGAAAAACTGCCCGACGGCAGGCATCTTTCTCAGAGATGCGGTATGATCTCCCGGGCAATTCTTCCCTTTTGTTCTTCGTTCAGTTCACCGAAAGGACGGCGGCACTCGCCGAAATCAAAGCCAAGCTGGCAGAGGACTTCCTTCTCTGCCTGCATAACGCCCAAATCGCAAAGAATGGTGATAATGCGGTTTGCCTCCTGCTGGACGGCTCTTGCCTCGTCGATCCTGTTCTCGGCAAACAAGGAGTAGATCTTCACAAATTTGTCCGCCATGAAGTTATACGTACTGCCGATGGCTCCGTCCGCACCCATGGCAAGACCGGCAAGAAGCATTTCGTCGTAGCCGTTGTAAATCAGCTTATCGGGATGCAGACTCTTGCAGCTTTCCATGGTAAAAAAGTCGTTGGACGTGTACTTTATACCGATAAACCGAGAATCGGAGAGGAAGGCATCCATCTCGCCCACCCCCATATTGACGCCGGAGAAAGCCGGAATGTGATACACGAGCATGGGAATCCCTGCGGCGTCCGCCACGCGCTCGTAATATTCTCTGATCTCACGGAAGGAGAACTTATAATAGAACGGCGATACGGAGGATACCAGATCATATCCAAGGTGTGCCGCATGGGCGGCGAGTCTGACTGCCGCACGCTCGTCCACTGAGCCAACGTGGGCGATCAGCGTAGACGCAGGCGCCGCATCACGGACGATCTCCATCACACGCATACGCTCCTCGGTGGTGAGCATAAACGCCTCACCCGTGCTTCCCGTAACGTAAAATCCGTTAACGCCCATGTCCAGATTAAAATCGATCAGCCGGCGGAGTTCTTTTTCGTTCACCGCATCGGTTGCATCAAACGGAGTCAGAAGTGCCGTGAATATGCCTTTGAAGTTTTTCATAATACGTTCCACCTTTATAGAAATATTTTTTAATCAGAAATAGTTATCCTCGCCGAAGCGATCCCTCGGAAATTCCACGTCCTCCGGACGGAAGCTGTAGCCCCGGATGTACGCCTTTTTGGCATCATCCTTGATATAGTTTATCACGTAGATCTCGCCGTCGTCGAACTGTACCCAGCCCGTATAGCCCGTATCGGAAACGGGATTGCGGTCGTAGTCCAGTGGCATCACACGAATTTTTGCACCGCGGTCACCCGAGAGAAGGGACTTCTCCGTGATAAAGGCGGCGAAAGCGTTCTGAAATCCATGGGAAGGGACGAACCGATACGTCACCATGATCCTGCCGTCCAAAAGCCGGCCGGAGGTAGGTCTGTGTCCACCGCAGATGGGCGTGTGGCCGATCTCCGACCAGGTCTCACCCTCATCGTGGGATACGGTCATGAGGATATCCTCGCCAAGGCCGGAATTTTCCCGCAGCAGAGCCACCAGCGTATTCTCACCGCAGGGGAGAAGCGACACCTCGCAGAGATTGTACTCGGGCGAGGCGGCAACGGTAACACGGTCTGACCAGGTTTTACCGTGGTCATCACTGTACCACAGATACTGCTCCAGCTTGTCCGTTTTTTCATTGAGGAAATGGGCGGCAATGATCCGCCGACCGGAAGGAAGTTCCAAAAGTTTATCCGGCACGATGCCGCAGAAGGGATACGCCGCCTCGTGACGCCATTCGATCCCCTCCGGATCCGCCGTCCACAGGTGAATCTCAGAGGACTGGCACTCGGCTTTGATGTCGGGATTTCGTGTCAGTTTATCACAGAGGATGGCGAGCGTGCCGTCCGGAAGTTTGGTGATTCTGGCACAGTTGAAGTAATTGTCCGCGGGGCAAATTTCGGTAAGATATTTTTTCTCCGACCAGGTACGCCCCCGGTCGGTGCTCTCCACCAGCACGATCCGTGCGTTTTCCCGATCACTGTGACGGGTGCATTCGGTAAACACGGCGATAAGTTTCCCTCCCGCCGTCAGCACCACGTCCGGCCACGCTTCGTAGATGCTGTCGTCTTTGCTGACGGTGAATTTTTCTATTGCCATTATGGGTTCTCCTTTACTCCTTTGAAAAGATATTTTACCTCACCGGGCGAGGTAATACCGCCCCGGGCGGTGATACGGCGGCGGAGTTCCTTTACGGGAACGTCCCGGAACGGGCGTCCGTACTCCTTAGCCACGGCAGCCGCAATACCGGCGGCGGTACCCATGGCAATCACGGCTCCCATTACCCGGAGAGGCCCCAGCACTTCCCTCTCCGCACCGATGCACCGGCCCACGGTGATCAGATTATCCACTCCTTTTGGCAAAAGACATCTGTACGGAATCGGGGAATACGGCGAGGGACGTGCAATATCCGCCGCAGGATGCAAATTCGGATCCTTCGGATGGGGCATATCCCATCCGTAAGAGGAAAGTGCCACGCTGTCGCTGAACGTCTTTCCGGAGGCGAGATCGTCCACGGTGAGAATATACTCGCTGTCGATGCGGTACGTTTCCCGTATGCCTATGCTCGGCGCAATCTCACGCACCGATGCCTTTGAGAAACCTGGGAAATACTGCCGCATGATGGAAAAAAGCTCGTAGTTTTCCCGTCTGCCGTCCAGCACGGCGCGGGTGAGATGCTCCGCGTCAGAGCCGTCAACGCCCACCTGCCGGATGGTGTTTATCATATACGTCCCTTCGCGGACAAGCTTTACCGATATGAATATGTTGTACGGAAAGCGCCACACGCCCCTTTCGGTAAGCTCTGCGATGATCGCTTTGAATCGGCGATCTCCGGTCCGATCCATATATTCCGTAAGGACTGCATCATCCACGTTCTCCACCTGCATCTCAAGGGATGCCGCCGAAAGTCCGCCGTCCGCATCGCCCTTGAACACAGGGCATCCGGCGAGACGGACAAGATCGGCATCGCCGGTAGCATCAACGAAGCGGTCTGCGCCGATGGCGCAAAGACCGTTCTTGTTATGCACGATGACGGATTGAACCGTATCCCCCGACTTTATAACGTCCACGATCTCGGTGGCGTACAGCAGTTCTGCCCCAACCTCCGAAAGCATTTCCTCAAGGAGAAGCTTCATCTCCTCCTTATCGAAGATCAGTCCGTGGGCAAGCCCCCGAAGCCAGCCGTGGGGCGTCCGGTTGAAATCCACATCTTTGATATCCACCGCCGCGCCTCTTTTCAGAAGGCGCTTCTCTATTTGTTCAAAAACATCCCCTGCGGTGAGGGTGACGTTCCCCTCCCCGTCTATATATTTTGCGCCGAGGATATCGGTGACCAGTCCCGACGTGCCCACGCCGCCGAGACAGCAGTTCCGCTCGATCAGCAGCACGTGAAGTCCCTCTCTTGCCGCAGCGTAGGCGGCCGCAAATCCGGCGAAGCCGCCGCCGGCCACCAGAAGATCGACTTGTTTCTTTTCAGGGATTTCTCTTGAATACAGCATTTTACCTCCAGCAGATACGTTTCTTTATATATTTTTACTCACGTTGCTTTTTTTTCACATATGTGATATAATAACCCCAAACATATCAGCAACAGGAGTCACACCAATGGATTATGAGATCATATACCGGGAGCACGGCCGTGACGCCATGTTCAAGATCTGGCATGCCACGGAAAAGGCGACCTTTCTGTATACCTACTCCGAGGGCGGCTCCATCGTATGCAGCGAAAATGCCTATCCCATCGGACGGGGCGTTCTCTGCTTTATCGGATCGGGGAAATATCACTATACCATGCCCGCCGATCCCCGTTGCTACGAGCGGACGAAGTTGTTTGTGCCACAGTCGGTTCTGGAGGAACTTCTGCATGCCGTGGGCGGGGATATTGCCAAAAAATACAGCGAAGGCGCATTCGTTTACGCCGTTATCCCGGCGGATATGCACGACAGCTTTGATATGGCACTGAAGGAGATCGCAGAAAGTGACGCATCCAACGGACGCTCTTGTGCCATGATCGGCGGGCTTGCCCTGAAGCTTTGCGCCCTTGCCGACAAATATTCTCTGGAAAGCGTGCCCAGTGCGTCGGGGCTTGTGAGCCGCGCCATTGAATATATAAACCAGCACATATTTGAGGATATGGGCATAGACGATATCTGTCACGCCATCCACGTGAGCAAATACCATTTCTGCCGTCGTTTCAAGGCAGAAACAAAAATGAGCGTCATGGAATACGTGCTCAAGACGCGCATCGTCATGGCAAAGGTGATGCTGGAAAAGGAGCGCATCACGGTGACAGAGGTAAGCTTGCGCTGCGGCTTCAGCAGTGTTTCCTACTTCAGCCGCGTCTTTAAGAGTGAAACAGGCATGACGCCGCTTCAGTACCGCAGAAAAAAAGCCTGATCAGAGAATGTTGGGGGTAGCGTAGGTCTGATACTTGAGGGATAGGAAAATCCCATCAAAGCCGGACTTGCCGGTTATGCGCAGGCGCTCCTCGCACAGCTCATCGATCCTCTCAATACTGCCGTCCAGATAGGCGCGTATGCGATCCCTTGCGGTGAGCATACGCGCTTTCAGTCCGCCGTAGCGAATATCGTGTATCTCCCACCCGAAGGGCTTGTTGTATTTCATCCAGGATTCCTTATGGGCATCCGCCAGCTTGTCGATAAGATCAGCAATCACGTCACATTCGCTCTGAAGGGCAGAAAGTGCCGCGCGATCACCGGCAAGATACGCCTCGGTGAGTCTCTTACCGAAATCCGCCTTGTGTACGAGCAGGCGGGAAAGGGCGCGGATGGTATCAAACGCAGGGGAAAGAAATCCGCCTATAGTCACTCCGTCCAGTTTTTCGGACACCGTGCGGTAATACCCCATCATGTCCAATTCGCCAATATGTGCGTCTACCATACCCAGAAGCGGATCGTTATACAGAAGTGCCCGGGACAGGCTGTATCTGCCGCCGTCCGGATGCTCCGGAAGCTCGGAAAGAAGAACGGAGGCGTAATCCTCGCCCACTGCCGCGCCGAAACATTCAGCCACCGATTCCTCCCCGTACTGCCCGGTGTACGCGTAGTCTGCATACCAGGCAAGTCCCGGAAGCGACAGAACCAGGCTTCCCTCCGAGCCGCTGTGCCACACCGTAGCCAGCACCTCCCGGGTTCCGCACGCTTTGGCGGCGTTCAGTGCCGGCAGTGTGTTCTGAAGGGAAAGCGCATAAAGCGGCCCGTGACCGCTGAACGTCCAAACGGCGCCGCCGAATATGGGATCGGAGTCCAGGTACTTTCTGTGCTTCTCAATGTTTTCCGCATAGAAGCGTTCACTGTCATGGTAATAATCCCAGAACACCTGGGTGATCCCCTCCGGGGGCTTTTTTATATTCTTGCCGTCAAACTCCACGCGCAGATCGTAGTCGCGGTAGCCCGGGATTCCCCGCCCTGCCAGGCGGAAAAACATATCGCTCCACATAATGGGTGCAAGTCCGCGGTTCTTTGCCATCTCCGTAACCCGATCGATATGCTCCGAAAGAATCTCGGCGCGGTCCCGGTAGCCGTTCTTCTCTAAATATTTGCCCGTGCCGATATCTCTCGTTTCGTCAAGCCCCAGATGCACCCGGCGCGTGGTAAAGCATTCGGATACCGTATCAAGCATTTTGTCAATAAGCGTATACGTCTGCTCCTCGCCCACCAGCAGGGCATTGGCCGTATCCTTATATCCGCCCGCTTCCGGCCAGGAAAGATGGGTAGCCAGATGGCCGAGGGTCTGGATGCACGGAATCAGTTCCACCCCCAGCGTACACGCGAAGGCATCCATCTCCCTGAGCTCCGCCTTTGTGTATCTGCCACGCATATAGCCGAAGAAGGGATACCCCTCCACCTCATAGGTATCCTCGGTATACAGCATAAAGGTGTTCATGCCCATAAGCGCGGTACGAAGGAGCATCTCCTTCACGGAGGCCACGTTCATCACTGCATTGCGGGAAACATCCAGCATAGTGCCCACCTTACTGAACACGGGCGTCTCGGTAAATGCAAACGACTTCTCACCCTTTTTGTATCGGTACGTCAGTTTTGCAAGGGCGCGCAGAAAGGACGGCAGTCCGTTCCCATAAGCAATGCAGGCATGCCCCTCACTGAACTGCACCACGGTACTTCCGTTACCGGATGGGCGTGCGGAAAGGATGATCTCTCCGCTTTTCACATCACTGCACGTTATGTCCAGTGCCGCCGATACGGCACGCAGTGCATCCGCAACCTCATGGCTGTTTTCCAAAAACAGTTTTATCATAAACAATCACCTGTCCTTTGTATTATTCTGTCCGCTCAGAGGAAAAACCATCTCGTTTTTCCCCTCCGAAAGGGGCAACTCTTCCCCGGCGTACCGAAACACCGCCTCGGTACGTGGCGGAATCACCACGTTAAAGCGAACAGAAGTGCCGTCCTTTTCATACCGGACGGAAACCTCTCCGCCTGGTGTTTTCATGCTGCCCGCCATCCGATGCAGAGTGGAAACGGTCTGCGGTGCAATCACCAGGGATGTATACCCCGCCGTGCCATCCTTCTGCTTTATACCCAGAAGATACGCAAAGAAATAAGCAACGGCAGCACCGAACATGGGATGATTATGGGAACGGCTTCTGCCGCTGTCCCAGTATTCGTGGAAGGTGGTGGCTCCGTTTTGCCGCCAATGCCCATAGCCCTGCCGTCCGCTTTCCGTGAGAAGGCGGACGGCCAGTTCTCCGTCTCCGTGTTCAAACAGCAGCCGGAGCAGAATATCCGTGGCAAAAATTCCCGTATCAAAGCAGCCAAGTTTTTCGTAATAATCAACGATATTGGCGTAGGTTCTTTCGTCTCCCAACCCCAAATCCGCCCCGTATACGTTAGCACCCTGTACGTTCATGATGAAATTGCCGTCAAAGGTATTGAAATAGGCCGCCCGGATCACGTTTGAACGGTACGCCGCTTTTTCTTCGTATTCCGGGATATCCTCCGTCTTGCCAATGATACGGGCAATCTCACACATCGTCCTTAGGGACTTCACCATGAAATACGTATTTACCATGGGTGCCGGCAGGATCACCTGCTGGTTGTGGCAGGTGATATCCTTATCGGGGTACAGAATATTCGGACCGCACCAATCGCCGAGGCACCAGTCTCCTTCCTTATCGCTGGTGACCAGACCAAACTCCGAATGTTCCTCCAGATAATCGATATAGCGGCGCATGTTGGGGTAATATTTTTTGAGAATATCCGTATCGCCGAAATGCCGGTACAACTGATATGGCACCATAACAATGGCACAGCCCCAGCCGCCGGGTCCGCCGCCACTGAACATATAGGGAGCGGTATACTGCACGTGCCCGGTAAGCGTATCCTGCCCGTCCGCAATGTCCTGCAGCCATTTTTTATAAAAACGCCCGGCATCCAGCACCGACAGGGATGCGTGACAGGTCAGCTGGCCGTCGCCGGTATATCCCAGCCGCTCAATGTGGGGACAATCGGAGGGATGCCCCGTATGCATATTGCAAAGCATGGTATGGATAAAGGTTTTATACGTCCAGTTCAGCGTTTCGTTATCGCTGTCAAAAGTGGAGCAGATCGGTATATCCGCATGTACGACCTTGACGCATTGGGGCTCCGCCGCACCGATCACCGCAAAGTACCGGAATCCGAACCAGGTAAACTCCGGCTGCACACACCGCACCGTACCGTCGCTTATTATGGAAAATTCCTGTCCGTGGGCGTGGGTGCTGTCCAGCATCCCATTCTCCAGGATCTCCTCGGAAAACAGGACCTGCACCTTTTCGCCTTTTTTTGCCCGGATCGTAAAAACGGGATAACCGGTGGTATTCTGTCCGCAGTCGTACACGGCACGTCCCATGCCGTTTTCTACTCTCCGGACAGCCAGTGTTTCGATCAAAGCGTCCACGGGGCAATCCGTCTCACAGTACTCCGTCTGAAGGGGCTCTGCAATCGTCGCTCTGTCCCACTGGCTATCGTCAAAGTTTCCGTCAAAGCACAGCGGATGCTCACCGTAGTTCTGACGCTCGTATTGCGTAAAGTGATAGTCCTCGATATATCCTGCACCGATACGGCAGTTTTCATCCGATACGTACTCCGCCGTTTTGCCCTTCTCCTCGGCTGTAATGCGGTAGATCGCTTTCGGGAGACCGTAAATACGTTCCGGATGGGTGTACCAGCCACCGCCGAAGTGGACGGCGATGGTGTTTTCCCCAATTTCAGCGAAATCCGTTATATCAAAATGCGGCACGTAGATCCGGTGTCCTGACAGGATCTCGTCTCTGGGATCACAGCTGCCTTCATAATCGGAGGAAAGAGGCAGAAACGTATCGGGATTCACACAGATGCCGTTTATGTAGCACTTGAAGAAGCCCAGTCCCAGAACGTGCAAAGACACTTTTTTCACTGACTCCAACGAAAACTTCCCGCGTAACACGGAAAAGGTGCCAGGCGTTCTTTGGGCGGCTCCCACCCATTTTGCCCGTCCGAAATAATATTCCTGTGTCATTGTTCATCTCCCTGCGGCATCATATAGGGATAGTATAGCACAATGAACCCGCACTTTACAGCGATATATTGCCGATTTTTTTACTCAGGTTGCTTTTGTGTCCAAAAGCCATATTTCCATCTTTTGACCGGCAGATGAATCTCTTTTTCACCCGAACAAACAAATCGAGGCTGTTGCATTTCCGTGCAACAGCCCCTTTTTGCTCATGTTGAGGTTATGAAAAAACAAAACTGTTATAAAACATCTGCCTTATGGGAACTGTACTAAATAAAGCCTCTCCGGATGATCACACCAGCGGGATATGAAAGCACTTTGTCTTCGCACGTCGGAAACGGCAATGCGTAACGGGAGATTGCAATATGTGTACAGCCATCACTTACAAAACGAAAGATCATTATTTCGGCAGAAATCTGGATTTGGAATTCTCGTATAAAGAAACTGTCACCATTACTCCGCGAAATTACGTATTTCCTTTTCGCAAGATGGAAAACATGGAAAGTCATTTTGCAATGATCGGCATGGCGTATATTTCTGAAAACTATCCCTTATATTATGATGCAATAAATGAAAAAGGACTTTGTGCAGCCGGTCTGCATTTTCCGGAAAATGCAGACTATAAGCCGTATTGCGAGGGGAAAGACAACGTAACACCGTTTGAACTGATTCCTTTTATCCTGGGGCAGTGTTCTTCGGTAGCAGAGGCAGAAATCCTGCTGAAGCGGATCAATCTTTTGAACGAAAACTTCAGCAATGCGCTTCCGCTATCCCCCCTTCACTGGATCATCTCCGACAGAGAACGCTCTATTACGGTAGAACCCGTAATAGAAGGCATCAAAATTTATGACAATCCGGTAGGCGTGCTTACAAACAATCCAACGTTTGATTATCATATGTTTCATCTGAACGATTATATGCGTCTCACAAACGGAGAGCCGGAAAATACCTTTGCCGGAGAAAACAGTTCTTTGGCATTAAAGACGTATTCCCGCGGAATGGGTGCGCTGGGGCTGCCGGGAGATGCATCGTCTATGTCACGGTTTGTAAGAGCGGTATTCGTGAAGCTGAATTCTGTATCCGCAAACACTGAAGCGGAAAGCGTAAGCCCGTTTTTCCACATACTGAAGGCTGTGGAAATGCAGCGCGGATGCGTGCAGGCAGGGCGTGGGCTTTATGATATTACCGTATACAGCTGTTGCTGTAATGCCGACCGCGGGATCTATTATTATTCCACATATGATAACAGCCGGATATTGGCGGTGGACATGTATAAAGAGGACTTACAGGGAACAACGCTTGCGGCATATCCGATAGAAAAAGAACAAAAGATAGAATACCAGAATGGATGAGGCTTTGCATCTATGCCTTTGCAGTTTTTTTACAGTCGGCTCCTTTTCCATCTCCTAACCGGCGGCTGCACACCGTTCACGTCTCTTCCCCGGGAATCGGACGATACTCAAATTCGCCGGAAGTCTCAGCGGGTGTATCAGGTATGACGATCAGCGGATCATTCACTACTCGGTACGTGCCGTCTACACTTGGCATTATGGTGATTCTTATCGTTTCACGGCTCCACGCTCCATCGGTTTTTATATAAAAATCAACCCATATAGCCGCATCATTCCCGACATGCCCGATTAAAAAACGGTTTTTATCAATTTCCACGTTTTTAGATTCTGCGATCTGTTTTGCTTCTTCCCATGCCAACTCAACGTAATAACGGAGGGGATTGCCGAACAGCAGCGCATCACCCAGGCTCTTCTGCACTTCGATGAAAGACCTCACGCCGCCGTCGCGGATGTCTATCCGTGTTTCCTGCTCACCGGATCCTGCACAAAGATAAATATACATTGGTGCCGTCATGATCGAACCGCCGCCGACCTTTACGGAAAAAAGTTCATCAATGGGAAGATGCCAGATATACAGTCCCGAGCCGATATCGGTATGGGAATACTCAGCGAAATCCTCCCAGGTGAGATCGTCGCCCTTATCGGAGAGAGTGATCACGTCGTCAAGGGTCAGTTGTTTGGGGGATTCCGGGGACGTTTCTATGGGTTCCTCCACAGAAACGAGAATATACGATAAATGACCAAATGTTTTTTCAAAACGCTGTACGTCTTCCTCAGAAAAATCATGTACAAAAACCGTAACATAATTTTCACCGGGATTGCAAGCGGCAGATAAAATTTTCTCCTGATACTCTATAATAACTGAAGCACTTACTACGGCCTTGCAATATTCCCATATTTCTTCCTGCTGCTGTTTCAGCGTTTCATAGGGAAGCGGTTCTTCTGCAACATTGGAAGCGATAACTGTATCCGTCCCCAAGTCCCCTTCCACTGTGGGGGCAGGAAGATCTGTGTTCGGCTTTTCCGTATCAAAGCTGTTTTCGTAAATATCCAAAAAGCCGGAGATAAAAGAAGCCTGCTTCTGTGCCTCTGCTGAGCCGGACGTTACCTGCCAGCCGTATTTTTTGTAAAGTTTATACGTCATTTGCGAAATGGGCGGCAGATTCTTTTCCCTGCGGATCTGTGTCAGTCCCTCTTTATACAGTCCTTTCATAGTAGAAAAGGCTTTGCCAGGATCCTTAAAGACAGCACGCCCGTATTTATCGGCACCAATGGCAAAATCTTCGTGCACGCTTTCGTACTTTTCTTTATCCACTTGCCCCAGTATGCCTTCCCCGCCGACCACGTACTCCTTGACCCACGGATTCGGTATTGACATCGGATTTGTGAGGAAGCACACCGCTGTCACTGTACACGCAACCACCGCCAGCATCACGATCCAGAATGCGGGCTTCTTATAGTTCAGCACTGACTTGATCCGTTGTTTTACCCCGACTTCGCCGAATGCCAGCGGACAGGCGGAGATCATCGACCGCCTTACACTGCATTCCAGCAGAGCCTCGGAATAATCGGCACGCTGCGGGCTGTCATATTCTTTCACCACCCGCTCATCACACGCCATCTCAATATCCCGGCAAAGCAAAATATACGAAAGCCACATCACGGGATTGAACCAGTGCACCGCCAGAAGAAGGAATCCAAGCGGCTTCCATAAGTGATCTTTCCTGCGGATATGTGCCTGTTCATGGGCGATAACGTAAGCGAGTTTTTCTTCCGTCATACCGCGGGGGACATAGATACGCGGTCGGATAATGCCGAGAACAAACGGCGAATCCACGGCGGAACTTTCCCATACGCTATCACGAACCCAAACCGCCGCTCCGATGCTTCTGCGAAGACGGACAGTTGAGATCACCGTATACAGAAGAAGCGCCACCATTCCCGCCGCCCAGACACAGGCCAAAATAGAGTATACACCGTCGTCTTTGTAGAGTTCGATCTCCGGAATCTCCATCGTATAATAGTGTACCGTGATATCTTCCGCAAAGGATGATGAATCAAAAGCAGGGATACTGTCCGGTACACTGTTCAGAAAAAAATTCTCCTCCGTCACGGGTTCCCTTTCAACCCAATCCGTTTTCGGCATCAAACTGAAGGGGCTCTCCATGGCAAACGGACAGATCAGCCGCAAGGCCACCAATCCCCATAAAAGCACACTGATCCATTTCGGTGCCTTCTTCAAAAGCAGACGCAAGAGCAACACCACAGCAGCCAGTACGGTTGCGGTGATACTCATATTAACGATATAGAGAAAGATTCCCGTCATTTGCCGCCTCCTTTTCTTGCCCGATCGATCATCGCCTGCAGTTCGTCCAGTTCATCTGCGGACACATCCTGCCGTTTGGTAAACGCCGCCAGAAATGCCGGCAGCGAGCCTTCAAACCGCTTTTCCACCAGCTCGTCGATCTCATAGGACTGGGCGTCCTCCTTGGAAATAAGAGAGGTAACGGTACCGTTATCGTTCCTGAGAACGCCTCGCTCTCCTAAACGCTTGATGATCGTATAGGTTGTCGTCCGTTTCCATCCCAGCTGATCAGCACACAATCTGGCAAGATCCCCTGCACTGACCGGTTCATGCTCCCACAGAATCAGACAAAAACGGTATTCCCCTTCGTGTATCTTCGGTATGCTCATACGTATTTCCTCCGCTCATTTGTCTACACCAGTAGACTTTCTGTGTACAGTCTACCACAGTAGACACGCATTGTCAATAGGCTTCTGCCAAATTTTCCGCAAAAATTCCGGTTGAAAAAACGGAGGTGCTGCATTTGTGATGCAACACCCCCGCAAGTATTCTTTATCCGCAAGGCATCCATTTTGACCGAAATAAAAAAGCCGGGATACAGTGGCAGTAATCACCAAATTTCGCCGCTGTTTCACAGTCCGCAGACCGGGTTCTCTGCCCAGGCCGCAAGATCGCTCCCATGGGCATCCTTCTTCCACACCTTGCCTTCCACCAGCTTGGCACCCGGACAGCTGGGCTGCAGTTTTTCGTTCGTCTTGCCCATGCCGCTTCCCCCGGAAGTGGCAAAGGGGATGATGGTCTTGCCAGTGAGATCGTAGCTTTCAAAGAACGTATTGATGATGGTCGGTGCCACATACCACCAGATCGGGAAGCCCACGAAAATGGTATCGTATTCGTCCATGTTGTCACGCTTGCCTGCAATTGCCGGCCGGGATGCAGGATCCCTCATCTCCACGCTGCTGCGGGAGTTTTTGTCCATCCAGTTAAGATCTGCCTTGGTGTAAGACACTGCCGGCTCAATGGCATACAGGTCTGCACCGATGGCTTCGGATAAAGTCTTCGCCAGTTTTGCGGTCACACCGCTTGCGGAAAAGTATGCTACAAGTTTTCTGCTCACGATATTGTCTCCTTATCAAACATCATATTCAAATCTCCAAAGAGGAATTGTGCTATACCAAATATTTTTAAATGGAAAAAGAACGCTCCTTCGTCAATCAGGCCATGCAGAGCCCGACAGAGAAAGTTCTCCCTGTTTTTCCTTTAAACAGATTGGAATTATCTCGTAATTCTCAGGCTCTGAAAGAATCTTTTCCTTCAGGGAACCCATATCTTCAAATGTTATGTATAAAAGACCTTCCTCATATTGTATTTCACCCTCGGGAGAACAGGACACCTGCCGGTGTCCTGTTCTCGTTTTATCTATTTTCATCAATAAAGTTCTTTGAACATTTCGATCGCTTCTTTGAAGTCTGTAATAGCCGCATCTACAACGGACGGGTCAGCCATATCAATGCCGGCAACCTTCAAGCTGTCAACAGGACTGATTCTGCCGCCGCAGGAAAGGAATGCAAGGTACTGCTTGATATACGCTTCGCCTTCATTCTCAATTCTGTGCACAATGGCAGATGCTGCAGAAATACAGGTAGCGTACTTGTATACGTAGAAGGAGCGGTAGAAGTGAGGGATTCTCATCCATTCAAGCGCAATCTCCTTATCGCACACGACGCTCTTGCCGAAATATTTCTTTACGATATTGTAGTACGTATCGCAAAGGCTTTCCTGCGTGAGTGTGACGCCGGACTCGGTCATAGCGTGAATGTCACGTTCAAACTCTGCAAACATGGTCTGACGGTAAAGCGTCCCCTTATAGGTTTCCATCAGCTGGTTGAGGATGGACAGCTTCTCTTCCCGACTGCTTGACTCACGAAGCATCTTGTGGCAGAAAAGCAATTCGTTTACGGTAGAGGCAACCTCTGCTACGAAAATCGTGTAGTTCGACTCCTGCGGGGTGTTGTGCTTACGGGAATAGTAGGAGTGCATGGAGTGTCCCGCTTCATGTGCAAGAGTAGAAACGTCATCAATCTTTTCGTTATAGTTGAGAAGAATATACGGCTGTGTGTCATAGCAGCCGGCGCTGTACGCACCGCCGCGTTTCCCCTTTGTGGGGTATACGTCAACCCACTTCTGATTCTTGATCCCATCCTCCAGTGTGCCTGCGTACTCGTCCCCGAGGATTCTTACCGTATCAATAACCGTTTCTACTGCCTCGTCGAAACTATATTCCTTGGTACAATCGGGAATAAGGGGCGTATAGAGGTCATACATGTGCAAAGCAGGAAGTCCCAAAACCTCTTTTTTCAGATCGAAATAGTCGTAAACGACCTGCATATTACGGTTAACGGTGTCAATGAGGTTGTTATAAATAACGGGCGTTACCTCGTCGTTGAAGGTGGATGCCTCAATGCTGGAGTTAAATCCTCTGATCTTCGCAAGAGTGGTTCTCTCCTTTACGGTATTACCGAGCAAGGAAGCAAAGGTGTTGCCAAACTGCTTGTAGGTGGCATAGAGTTTCTTAAAGGCAGCACGACGGACGCGTCTGTCCTTGCTGGTAAGATGGAGCACGTAGGTGGAATTGGTCAACTCAACCAGCTTTCCCTCTGCATTGCGGATCTTGCCAAAGGTCAGATCGGCATTGGAGAAAACGCCCTCCACCTTAGCGTTGGTGCCAAGGCAGATGCCGACGTCCGCTAAAAGCTGTTCCTTATCATCGGAAAGCGTGTACTTGCGATAGCGGCGGGTCAGCTCAATGGTTCGCCGGAACTCGGACAGTTTGGGCAGTTCGGTGTACCACGTATCAAGCGTCTTGTCCTTGATCTTTACCAGCATGGGAGAGAGGAAGAAGGAGGCGGAATTGGCTTCGTTTGCCAGATTCATGATCCTGCCGCTGAGTGCCAGATACTTGTTATCCGACTTGTCAAGATCTGACGAAAGAAATGCGTATTCGTACAGTTTTGTGATCACACGCTCCAGTTCCGTGCTTGCCTGCAGAGCGTCGTAAAGTCCCTGTGCAGACTTGCTCATCATATCACGGTGGCGTGCAAAATCGGCGATATACTCCTTTGCACGGGCAAAATCAGCCTCAAATTCGGCCTCGGTCTTGTAAATGCCTGTCAAATCCCACTTGTATTTTTCGGGGATCTCGCTTCTTACACGTATCATATTCATTACCCTTTTCTTTCTCTGATAATATTGCATCACTGATTTAATTATACCCGTAAAGCCTGCATTTGTCAATAAATTTCGGGGGATTATTGAACCTGCTCTTCCAGATACGTTTGCAAGATAACGAAAACGTAATATATGCAAAAATTTACACAAAAAGACTTGACATAACCCCCGTTAAGATTGATAATACATAATGGCGTTTTTTGCAAAGAAATTACGCCATACACGGCTGTTGAAATTTGAAACGAGGTGAAATTTTTGCTTTTCGGGAAATACATTAACCGTTACTATTTGAAGTACCTGCCCGCCATTCTTTTAGGTATCGCGGCACTGGTTCTTGTTGATTATATGCAGCTTCTTGTCCCCGAATTTTATCGGTCGGTAATCAACGGTCTCATCAGCGGAACGGTGACGCAAAACGGCGTTACCCTTCCCTTTGATATGGATTATCTTCTTGACAAGGTCTGCCTGCCTATGATCATCGTCATTCTCTGCATGGTGTTCGGACGTTTCCTGTGGCGTGTTTGCTTCCGGGGCGCTGCCATCCGTATGGAAACTCACTTGCGCGGCCGCATGTTCGACCGCTGTAAGGATCTGTCCCAGCAGTATTATCAAGTCAACAAGGTGGGCAATCTCATGACACTGTTCACCAACGATCTTGAAACGGTGCAGGATTGCTTTGGCTGGGGTGTTTTGATGTTCTGTGACGCCCTGTTTCTTGGCATCCTTGCCATTCTCAAGATGTACGCCATGAATCCGCTCCTGACACTCTTTTCCATGATCCCCATGCTGTTTCTCTTCGGCATCGGTGCAGTGCTGGATCACCATCTGGAAAAGAGATGGGATGCACGCCAGGCGGCCTTTTCCTCTCTGTCCGATTTTTCCCAGGAAACCTTCTCGGGTATTGCCGTAGTCAAGGCATTTGTCAAGGAAACCGTCAAGCACATAGGGTTCCGTGAGATCAATAAAACAAACGAGGACACCAACGTAGCACACACCAAACTGTCCACACTGCTGACGGTGCTCGTAACCCTATTCGTAGAGTCGGTAGTCTGTGTCATTCTCGGTTACGGCGGTTATCTGGTGCTGCACGGTACCTTCGATGCAGGGCAGCTGGTAGAATTCATCGGCTACTTTACCGCAATTATCTGGCCCGTGATGGCAGTATCCCAGCTCATTGAAATGCGTTCCCGGGGCAAAGCGTCACTGAAGCGTATCGGTGAACTGCTGGATGCTGAACCCGACGTAGTGGACCGTCCCGACGTGAAGGAATCTGCCCCCTTAAAGGGTGATATCGAGTTCCGCAATCTCACGTTCCGTCATCCCGGCGGAGAATACGATGCACTTACGGACGTTTCCTTCCGGATCAAAGCGGGTGAAAACGTAGGTATCATCGGAAAAACAGGGGCGGGCAAGACCACGCTTGTGGATCTGATCCTCCGCACCTACAATGTTCCCGATGGAACCTTGTTCATGGACGGACAGGATATCAACACCCTCCCCATTCGTACCGTTCGTCAGTCCTGTGCCTACGTTCCCCAGGATAATTTCCTGTTCAGCGACACCATTAAAAACAACATCGCCTTCGCCCGCGGCGAAGCGGATAGCGAAATCATCCGCGAAGCGGCAAAAATGGCGGATATCCATGAAAATATTGAGCAATTTGCAGAAGGCTACGAAACTATTCTCGGCGAACGCGGCGTGACTGTATCCGGCGGTCAGAAGCAGCGGATCTCCATTGCACGTGCTCTTTTGAAAGATGCAAGCGTGCTGATCCTTGACGACTCCGTATCCGCCGTTGACGTGAAGACCGAAAAGACGATCCTTGATAATCTGCGTACCCTAAGACAGGGAAAGACCACCATCCTCATTGCTCACAGAATTTCCACCGTTAAGAGCATGGATAAGATCGTGTTTATCGACGACGGAAAAGTAATGGCTGTTGGGACGCACGGTGATCTTTACGAAACCTGCCCCCCGTACCGCAATATGGTTGATCTGCAGCGTTTGGATGAAGAACAGGACAAGAAAGATACGGAAACGGAGGTGGCAGAAAATGTTTGAGTTTTATCCCATTTTGGCCGTAGGTGCAGTCCTCGGTGTACTTTCCATCATTTTTGTTGCCGCCTATTTGGCCATCCGCAAGCAAAAGGAAGCTGTGGGCTTTGACCGAAGCATGAAGGACAGCGAGATCGCACGCCGTCTGCTGGTTTACGCCAAACCGTATTGGAAAAGCTTCGCCTTTGTCCTCTTTGTGATGCTGTTTTCGGTAGCATACGACATCGTGTCCCCCATTCTCCTCGGTGAGATCATTGAAGTGATCAAAACGGACGGCAGTGCCGCCGCAGATGCGGTTTCAGAACTGTTAAAACTGGTTGCGGTATACGGCTCTATTCTGATCGTTTCTCTGATCTGCACCTACATTCAGGCCATTGTTCTGCAGCGAACGGGCCAGAAGATCGTCTCCCGTATCCGTGAGGATCTGTTCACACATATCCAGAATCTTTCCCACCATCAGCACACCGAAATCCCCGTCGGAAAACTTGTAACCCGTGTGACAAACGATACGGCAGCCATCTCCATGATGTTCACCAATCTGATCGTTAACCTGATCAAAAATTGCTTCATCATCATTGGCGTACTTGTGGCTATGATATGCCTCAACTATATGCTGACTATCATGGTTCTCTGTTTCGTGCCCTTCATCGTGCTGTTTACAGTGGTGTTCCGTAAATTCTCCCGTAAAGCGTACCGCAAAGTGAAAGACGGAACCACCGATATCAACACATTCCTTTCCGAAAATCTGTCCGGTATGAAGATCATCCAGATATTCAATCGTGAGGAGAAGAAAAAGGATGAATTTGAGCGTAAAAATCAAATGCTCGGCAAAGCCAAGCAGGGAGAAATGATCGTATTCAGCATTTTCCGTCCCCTTGTGTATATGCTGTATATCTCCTCCATCCTCTGTCTTCTGTATCTGGCAGGACGGGGATATATCAGAGACGTTTCCTTCCTTGGGCAGACGGTGACCAGCGGAATTGCGGTGACATTCTACTCCTACATCAATAAATTCTTTAATCCCATCCAGAACCTTGCGGAGCAGTTCAACTGGCTTCAGTCCGCCTTTGCCTCCGCCGAGAAGATATTCACCATCTTCGACATGAAGCCTGAAGTGACGGATGCCCCCGACGCTGTAGAGCTGGACTCTATCAAAGGAAATATTGAATTTCGCGACGTATGGTTCGCCTATAATCCGGATGAATGGATCCTTAGGGGTGTATCTTTCACGGTGAATGCGGGAGACACGGTTGCCTTTGTCGGTGCAACAGGATCGGGGAAAACCACCATTCTCAGTCTGCTGTGCCGGAACTACGACATTCAAAAGGGCCAGATCCTGGTGGACGGACGGGATATCCGAACCATCAAGCTGTCCTCTCTCCGCCGGCATTTCGGCCAAATGCTGCAGGACGTATTCCTGTTTTCAGGCACTATCCGCTCCAACATTCTGCTTGGGCTCGAGGGTGTGGATGACGATACCGTGATGGAAGCGTGCCGTTACGTCAATGCGGATCATTTTATCAACAAGCTGTCAAACGGTCTGGACGAAGTGGTTCGCAGCCAGGGAAACAACTTCTCCGCCGGCCAACGTCAGCTTCTGTCCTTTGCAAGAACGATCGTACACAAGCCCGCCGTCATGATACTGGACGAGGCAACGGCGAATATTGATACAGAGACGGAACTTCTGATCCAGGATTCTCTTGAAAAAATGATGAACATCGGGACCATGCTCATGGTTGCCCATCGGTTGTCCACCATTCAGCACGCGGACAAAATTATCGTGCTCGCTAAGGGAAGAATCATGGAAGAGGGCAGCCACGCCCAGCTCCTCGAAAAGAAGGGAAAATATTACGACCTGTATCGGATGCAGTTTGAGAAGGAACGGCTGAGCAAGTTTAACGCTTAAAAATGCACGAGGTAAGCGTATATAAATCCCCCGGAGCTATATGGGGCTGTCGCATTAAATGCGGCAGCCCCTTTCTTTTGTTTCGACGGTAAGTCTGGACTTTCCTTCCATGGCCGATAGAAGAGTAACTCTCAAGCAGCCTATCCTTTAACCGCACAGTCCTGCTTTTTCAGATCATCCCACAATACTTTCACGGTATTTTTTCGGAGTAACGCCTTTGTATTTTTTGAAAACCTTCGTAAAATAACTGTTCTCACTGAATCCGCAGTCCATGGCAACTGAAGTGATGGAGTGCTTCGTAGTGCTGAGCAGGAACGCCGCCTGTTCAATGCGGTAGAAATTGACGTAATCCATCGGGGACTGATGCGTCAAACGCCGGAAGGTACGGCAGAAATACTTCGGATTCTGCCCAACAACGCTCGCCAACTCCTCAAGCGAGAGGGGGCTTTCAAAGTTTTCTTCTATGTACTCCAGCACCGCTTTGATCTGATCAATACGGTACATCTCCACGTCCGTTACCGCTGCATTCGGTACGCAGAGACCGTCCTTTCGGATCAGCGAGAACAGTCTGCACAGGCATCCCACCGTATCCAGTTCCGGAGAAACCCTCTCGGACGACGGTTGAAAAGCGGACATCAGCTCCTCCGTGATCCGCATCACCGCCGGATTTTCTCCGCAGGGGTAAAAGCATTTGGGAATCTGCGTCTGCCGGTAGAAGGGCCGGAGGTAATCTTTTACCATGTCCATACTGCGGAACAGGCCGTACAGATCAAATACAAAGCACTCGTACGTGCATCCGTTGGGGATTCCGCCGTGGAGCATACCGCCGCGAATCAAAAATATATCCCCTTCGTGTGCGAAATACTCCTCTTCCTCCAGATAGATTACGAATTCGCCGGCCAGGATACGCAGAATTTCCCATTCACTGTGCCAGTGAAAAGGCATCCGGTAGCGGGGATGATGGCTATCCACGTAATAATATTCCGCCGGAAAAGACGGCGTACCGTGCCGCGTTTGATCAAGATGCGTAAATGCGTGCATACTTCCCCCAAAAAGTAACGATTTTACCATTATATATGATGATACCACAAGAAAAATGGTTTTGTCAATGGTAGAATATATACAAATAGATAAAACTATCCAAATTGAGTTCAAAAAACGGAGGTAAATATGTACGGCAAAAAAGTATGGATCTTTCCCGATGCGGAGCTGCCCCCGGAGGGCGTCAACTGCATTCCCGGTCACGAATCTGTGATCATCACAAACGTCTGCGACCGTCCGGCAGAGATCACCGTAACGCTGATCTACACGGACAAAGATCCGGTGCAATTTACCGTGACGGTGAATGCCCGGCGTGTACGCTGTCTCCGCAGCAACAATACCCAGGATTTTTGCGGCCATACCGCTGTGGAAGGTGAACAATACGCCATTATGCTGGAAAGCGATGTTCCGGTTGTGGCACAGTACGGCAGAGCGGAGCCTCGCACCGTTGCATTCTACACCACGCCCGGCTACTGTGAATAAGAATACGAAACAAACGTCACAGAAAATTTTATTCATCCATTCTATATATTTCAGGAGGAAACAACCATGGCAAGAGTTTGCATTCCCGATTATGAGTACAAAGAAAGAGTACAGCGTTGTGCTGCCATCCTGCAGAGAGAAAAACTGGACGTGCTGATCGTCAACGGCAACGAGGCAGACTACGCAAATCCCCGTTACTTCTCCGGCTTTTGGCCCCTGTTTGAGCGTTCCGGCGTAGCGATTTCCGCCGCTGGCGAGGCAGCACTGATGGTCGGTCCGGAATCTGCCATCTTCGGGGCAGACCGCAACAAGCTGGACAAGATTTTCGTTCTGCTGGCGTACCGTGAGGGTGCGGATCCGGCGTATCCCGAGCTGAAGCCCGATACGTTCCACGACGTTTTCAAGGGCATCGGCGTCACCGGAAAGCACATCCGCATCGGTGTTGCATCCTATCTCGACACCTCCGTCACCATTTTCAATGCGATTCGCGATGCTTTCCCCGAGGCTGAAATTGTAGATGCGGGCAAGGTCATGGTAGAACTTCGCTCCATCAAGTCGGAAAACGAGCTGAACTGCCTGCGTGAAGGCTACCGCATCGCCAATATCGCCACGGAGGAAGTCATCAAAGCCATCCGTCCCGGAATGACCGAATTGCAGATGGTCGGCGTGGCCCAGAAAGCTGTATACGAACACGGTGCAGAATACGAGGGTCTGCCCATGTACGTATTCTCCGAGGCATCCACCCGCCACGCTATCTCCCGCTCCTGTTACCGCGAATTTCAAAAGGGTGATATCGTCCAGCTGAATCTGTCCGCCAAGATCGACGGCTATTCTGCAGCTATCGGATACCCTATCTGCCTTGGTAAGTTGGAGGGACAGCGGCGTGATATCGTCCAGTTCTGCCGTGATGCTCATGCATGGACGGAAAAGCAGGTCAAAGCCGGTATCTGGGCGGCAGATATCGCCAAGAATTTCCATCAGTATTTTGTAAACAACGGGTTTGAAAAGAATTACGTATACGGACCGCTTCACGGCACCGGCATGATCGAGGTAGAGGCCCCCTGGTGCGAGACTTCCTCTCAGTATCATCTGAAGGAAAATATGTGCTTCCAGGTGGATACGTATATCTCAGCCGACACCTTCGGCGTCAGATGGGAAAAAGGAATCGTTGTCAAGGAAAACGGCCTGCAGCTTCTGAGCCCTGATATTCCCGAGCTGTGCCCTGAACTCATGTTCTGATAAAACGGGGAGGATTCCATGCAGCTGCTTGAAATGTTCTATGACGAAATCCAGGATGCAGTGGAAAGAAGGGTTCCCTTCATCATCCCCATCGGCACGATGGAATACCATGCCCGCCATGCCTCCTGCGGAACGGACACACTGGTGGTAACCGGCTGTCTCAGAGAACTGGAAAAAGAAAAAGAGATCGTAATCTGCCCGCCGATCTGGTACGGCGTTGCCTCCTATGCGGTATGCGGCCCCAAACCGGGACATTTCCACGTGGATGAGGATACCTACGCCTCCTATCTATGCTGTATTCTGAAATCCATGATTGATGCGGGACATAAGAATATCTATCTGATCCCGCATCATCAGACGGAAGGTGCCGGTCTCATGCCCATGACCATTGCCTGCCATAAAGCGGCAAAAAAAGTGACCATGGAATATATGGAGGAAAAGCTGGGAAAAGGCTGGTGGGGCAGCGATGCCTATGCCGCCTACTATGAAGAACTGGGGTCCGACGACGATCCTTTCTCCTATATCAAAGTAATTCCGCTCATCGGTGCCGAAGCCCAAAAGAAATGCGGCGGCTTTGATCACGCCGGCCGATGGGAGACTTCCCTGTTGATGGGAACCTATCCCGAGCTGGTGGATCTTTCCCGCTGTGAAAGAAACACCGAATGGTTTGCTCAAAGTGCTAAACAAGCCAGTGCCGAAACCGGCAGGCATATGGTACAGTGTACTCTGGAGTGGCTGCGGGAGGTCATCCGCTGAAATAACGGGACAGGAAAAGGGCAATGCCGACGCACGCATCGTGCCCATGGCCTGCTTTGCCGAAATGCACATCTATTCGCTCAAAAACAGGCAAAATTCCCCGCCAGCATCAAGACACAATACATTGGTCATATGTCAGAAGTACCTGTGGATCATTTGGGCTATGACGCGCCAAAAGAAAACAGCCACCGTATGGTGGCTGTTTTCTTTTGCTTTCTTGTAAAAGAGGAAGTCTTGGAGTCGTACATTTCATTCCTTGGGGGGCATCCTTTCACTCTTGTGCTTCTCCTGTGTATGCTAACCTCACCGTTCTAAGCACCGTAAGTCTTCACACTTCCCGGATACTAAAATATAAGTTTATGATAACTAGGACAAGCGTGTATTTACCGGCCGCAGGTTAAGTAATTGCTAAAGGACACCTTTTCAAATGCACGTTATTTCCGTTTGAAATAGCGGTCAAGCGCATCCTTCATATCCTGGGGTATTACCTTCGGAACGGGAAATTCGGCCGCATTAAGGACACGGTCAAGGAAAGCACGCATAAAGCTCTGGGTTCTTTCAAAGGCGGACGCAGAAAGGGGAAATTCCACGTCGCGGCGGCTGTGTATCACTGATTTTCCGCGGCGGAGAAAGTCCACGGACGGCACGCCGTTGTCGGCAAACACCGCCGAATCCGAGGAACGGACGTCCCGGTTCACAACCGTGTCGAATCCGTATTCCCGGGCAAAGTACTCAAGCATAGTCTTGAAGGATTCCTCACCGGTGATAACCGACTGATCGCTTCCCATGACAGGGCCGGTCATATCCAGATTCAAATTCATGCGGCACTTGTCAAGCTCCTCCTTGTGTGCTTCAACGTACGCCTTCGAGCCGAGCAGTCCCAGCTCCTCCGCACCGCACCAGATGAACCGCATAGTGCGTTTCGGCGGATTTTCCATGTAGTGGGCGTAAAGGGCAAGCAGGTCCGCCGAGCCCGAAGCGTTGTCCCAGGCACCCCGTGAGAATGGCACGCTGTCATAGTGAGCGGTGAGAGCAATATACTCGTCCGAATCGGACGTGCCTTTGATTTCGGAAATGACGTTTGCCGACTCCCACTCATCCTCTTCCTGAACAACAGTGAAGTGCACTTTGATCGGTTCGTCATACTTCTCTGCATCCTTCAGCAGCTGTATAGCATCCCTTGTGCGAAGGACAAGTCCGGGGATCCTGCCCATGTCTATCAGTCTCTTGCGGATATACGGACGGATAAGATCAGTCCGTTCGGGATCGTCGTCGAATTCTCCGGCAATGATAACGTACCCAAGGGCACCGGATGCAGCGATCTGCTGCCAGCGGCCGTAGATGTTGTCATTGAGCAGAAGGATCTTCCCTTTTGCCTGTCTGAGTTTCCAGTCGCTTGCATTTTCTGCATAAAACAGTTCGGCCTCGATTCCTTCTTCGGGTGTGCTTCCGGTATGTCCTACCGCGTTTACGGTCATGGTGCGTGCAAAAGGCGCGGTAATCGTAAGTTCCGCTTTTTTTACGTCGTAATGCGGAATTTTAAAGGTTTCAAATGTGGATTCTCCGCCGAATGCTTTGATCTCGTCACGTATGATCTGGGCGGCACAGCGTTCTTCTTCGGTTCCGGCCATGCGATTAAACGCTAACTTTTCCACCGTTTTGATTTGATATTCACCGTTCTTAATCATAGTTCTCTCCTGTATATCCTTCAGTTTTTCCGTTTTTTATTGTTTTCGATATACTCAACATGGTGCTTTGCTAACTGCTTATTGTCAAAATTAGCCGACAGCGTGTTTTTTCAAAATAATTGCATGCAGGAACGGCAACCGGCAACAGCACCTTTCCCGGCGTTTCACTTACGTTCATTCTATCACAATTATCAAGAATATGCAATATAAAAAATAATTGCGTACGGTAACCCAAAGCAGCATCTGACTGTACGGAACAGATTCTCTTCTCATGCTTATCGGCTCATATTGGCAGGGGATACACCGTAATGCTTTTTGAACGTTTTCCCAAAATACAGCGGATCCTTGTAGCCTGCCATTTGTGCCAGTTCTTTCACCGTAGTGCACGCACCGCTGTCTATTACGTTTTTCGCATAAGACATCCGCTTGCTGACAACGTAGTTTTTTGGGGTAGTCCCAAACCTTGCGACAAATATCCTTCGGAAATAGGTATGGGAGATGCCGCAAAGCAGATGCAGCGTATCTATTTGCAACTCGCAATCGTAAATATGCTTTTGCAAATAAGATACGGCCGGCTGGATCACGCTGAATTTCTTTTTGTCCGGATATGTAAGCTCGTCCGCATTCGATATATAAGCAAGCAGTCCGTACACCACCGAAAGACATTGGCATCGCTGGCTCTGGCTTCCGAACTTCCACATATCCGCCATACGGTACAAGATACAGTCAATGTCATAAAAATCTTTGACGGAACAGAAAAAGGGGCTTAACCCTTCCGGCTCACCCTCTATAACGATAAGGGTATTGGCCGCCGCTCCTTCGGAGATTTTTTCAAACTCGTAGGTGCTCCCTTTGGGCAGAAATATCATTTCGCCTTCATTCACCACGAATTCTCTGTCCGCAAAAGTATATTTGACCGTCCCCGAGATCCGGACACTGAAGGCTCCCGATATTCTTGATTCTATCCGGCCAAAGGACTTGTGTGCGTTGTGCAGCACCGATTTGATTTTCATATTTTCCATATTGACAAACATGTTTGAACCCTCACTTTGGTGTCTTTGCACGCCTTACCTATCATATCACAGAAATTGGTGAGAAACAAGCATAAATTGCAGAATCACACTGTCAGCAAGCACAAAGTGTTTCAAAAAATCCATGTTTACTCACTAATTCCATTTACAATGCACGCCGATTCACTATAATACATATGGGTGACAGGCTGTGTTTGCAATGTTTCACGATTATATGTTTCTGTTGCTTGTTCGAACCAGAAACCCGGGGCTTCCCCGTTCTTTTCCCAAAGGATCCACTAACGCCTGTACATAACCAAACATCGCGAGGTAAAAAGCATGAAAATGAAAAACGTTGATATGCTTTCCGGTTCCATCACCAAAGGGCTTCTGTCCATGACCGTTCCGATCATGATAATGAACGTTATGCAATCCCTGTTCACCATTATCGACATGACCGCCCTTAAATATTTTTCATCCGATACTGCCGTCGGTGCCATTGGCGTTTGCTCGGTACTCATCACTTTGACAACGAGTCTGCTGGTAGGCGTTTCATCGGGTGCCAACGTGGTCGTTGCAAGAAGAATAGGCCAGGGCAACAAGGAAGACATGAACAAAGCCGTTATGACCGCCCTTCTCACAGCGATTACGGGCGGGGTGATATTGATGGTTATCGGTGTAACCTGTGCGGAAACCTTCCTGAAATGGACGAGCTGCCCCGACGCACTTCTTCCCAAGGCAACAAGCTATTTCCGGCTTTATTTCCTCGGTGTGCCGATCTTTATGTTTTATAGTTTCTGTGCCTCCATCCTGCGAGCAACCGGAGACACGAAAAAGCCGATGCTTTTCAGTATGCTTTCCGGTTTTTTGAAGGTGATCCTTACCGTTGTGTTTCTTGTGCTGACCGATATGACGGTAGAAGGGGTGGCGGTGGCTACGCTGCTGGCATCGCTCACTTCCACCGTGCTCGCCTTTACAACCATACTGAAAAACAAAGACTTGATCCGTCTTGACTTCAAAAAAATGCGGTTTTATCCCAAGGAACTGAAGGAAATGCTCTTTCTGGGTATTCCCACGGGAGTTCAGCATTCCCTTTATTCCTTTGCAAACGTAGTCATAACCACGGCCGTAAACGGTTTTGGCGAAAACGCCGCCACCGGTATTTCCATCGCCAACCAGTTTGACGGCATACTCTATCAGATCTCCATCGCTCCGTCCCTGGCCGTCATGCCGTACGTAGCACAGAATGCAGGTGCAAAAAATATTAAACGGGTAAAGATGATCATCTCCCGGGCTATTCTGATCACCGTTGTATTCGGTGCAAGCTTCGGCTCCCTCTCGGCGATCTTCTCCGGGCAGCTTTCCTCCATTATGAGCTCCAATCCGGAAATCATCGCCTACTCCATGCAGAAGATGACGATTATTTCAAGTACGTATTTTATCTGCGGTATAAACGAAGTAATGGGCGGTATTCTGAAAGGCCTCGGCAAACCCATCGTGCCAACCATGGCAACGCTTATATTTATGTGCCTCATCCGCTTCCCCTGGGTCTACCTTATCTTCCCCTTGCACCCCAATCTTACGTTCCTCTATCTGATATGGCCCATCGGATGGATCCTTTCCATAATCACACAGCTTTTTGCGTATTTCCCTACCATTGCAAAACTGAAAAAAGAAGTGCTCAACGCAGATCCGGCAGCATAGTTTTTTGTTTTTCCGGGAGCTATTGACTTTTTTGAAAAACACTGTATAATATCCATAGAAGCTGAAAACGGCTTCCCATATTGCAATTCTGTATCTTAAGGAGCTTCATTATGGAATGGATCACAAAAGGATTTGAAGGTTTTTCCAAAGGTACTCTCGGAAACGGCGGACAAAACCTGTACGTGTCCAAAAAAGGTATTCTGCAGCGTATCTTCCAGTACGATCTGAATCAGGATGGATACCCGGATCTGCTCTTCGGCAACAGCCAGAGCATGAATGAAAGACCGCCGGTTTACGTTTACAAAAACGCACTGACGAGTAAGGAAAAGCTGGAGCTTCCCACCAACGGCCCGTACGACGGATGCATGGCAGATCTCCACGGCAGCGGCTATCAGGATCTGATCATCGCCTGTCAGAGCGACGGCCAGCACCGCGATATCACCTCCATGATCTACTTCGGCAGCGAGGAGGGCTATACGGAGAAATACCGCATGGAGCTTCCCGCGCCCAATGCCAAAAGCGTCTGTGCCGGCGACTTTAACGGTGACGGCAAGATGGAAATTTTGTTTGTCTCCAATGACAAGCTCCGTATGTTCTTCCAGCGGGAAGTAGGATTCGGTCCCTCCGATTTTATCAATTACGATTTTTCCGCTGCATGTATTGCGGCTGCCGATTTCGACGGAGACGGCATCTGCGACGTCGCATTCAAGAACGCAGAGGGCAAGGCTGGCGTGCTCTTCGGCTCCAAGAACGGACTGGATGTGGAGAATGTCCTCTGGCTGGAGACCGCCGGCGGCAAGGAAAAAGAAGAACAGGCAGGCTCAACGGCTGCAGTGGCCACGGGTATGACCTCCTGGCGCCCCTGCTTTGTTACCCTGAACGGTACGCTGTATCTGTTTGTCACGGAAAGAGATCACTTCTTGTTGTTCACCTGCTCCCAAAAACGGGAAATCTCCGCTTTCAAGAGCATTCTCTGCCCGGGTGCCGTTTGTGCGGCAGCAGCGGACGTAAACGGTGACGGTTATGAAGAGCTTGCGGTTGCCGTCTACCGTGACCGTGAGACGGAAGCGGACTGCCGGATCTACAAGGGAAGCCAGTCCGGCATCTGTGAAGACTGTTATGAAACTTTCCCGCTGAAGGGCTGTGTCAGCGTTACCGCCGCAAACCTTGACGGAAAGAAGTTTATTTTCTGCCGTACCGGCGAGGGCGTGAAAAAAGAAGTTCCCTGCCCGGTAGTCACCCTGAACAATGAAGGCAAGATCGAGATCGCCGCAGAACTTCTGGCCGGCGACTGCGGCACCATCGTTGCCGGCAATCCCGACGGAACGGCGGTTGACGATACCGTAGTCACGCTCAACCACACGCTGAACCGCGGCCAGGGACATGAAAACGTATGGGTATATCTGGGCGGCGAGGACGGCTACGTACCCGGACGGACTGTTTCCTTCCCCGGCCATTCCTCCGTTGGCGGTGCCATGCTGGATTTCTTCGACACGGGCAAGGTAGATGTCTGGATCGATAACTGTTTTGAGGACGCCGCATTCATGGATGACGGCAGTTACATCTATCTCAACGACGGAAACAACAATTTCTCCCCCGACAGAAAAGTCGTCATTCCTACGCTCCGCGGTCACGGTGCGGCCATCGGTGACTTTAACCGTGACGGTTATCTGGATATTGCCACGGGCGGCTTCAGAAACCGGGAGTACCGGATCTTCTACGGCAGTGAGAACGGATACAGCCTGGAAAACTGCAAAAAGATCGTTTTCGGCCCCAACGAGGACACCTATACTCCCCCTGTCTATCGGAAGAACGAGTCTTTGAACATAACGCAGGAGGAAAAAGACCTGACTACCGAATTCGGTGAGATCCGCTGGTCTTTGGCAGTGGACCTCAACGGCGACGGCTGGCTGGATCTCGTGGTTTCCGAGATCGTCGGTCCACGCTGCTATATTCTGTGGGGCGGTCCCGAGGGCTTCTCCAAGGAGCGTATGCAGACGCTGTACACCGACGGCGTTGCCTCCGCCGCAGTAGCGGATCTGAACGGAAACGGTTATCCGGATCTGATCCTGGCACAGCATATGTCCACCAAAAAGAACGAAAAATACGAATCGTACGTCACCATCTATTGGGGCGGTCCCGAGGGATACAAGGAAAACCGGAGAACCCAGCTGCCCGCCAGCTGTGCCAACTCCTGCACGGTAGGTGACTACTCCGGTAAGGGTAAGCTGGATCTGTATGCGGTGGCATACTGCAACAGCCGCTGCCGGGATATCAATTCCCACTTGTATCTGAACGACGGCAAGGGCAATTTCGGAATGCGAAACGTCCAGTACCTGTTCAATCACTCCGCTTCCGGCTGCGTTTCCGGCGACTTCAACGGGGACGGCTACACGGATCTGGCCATCGCCTGCCACAAGGAGTACGGCAATCACGTTTCCCACTCCTTCATCTTCTGGGGCGGACCTGACGGACTCAGTTTTGATCGCAAGACGGTTCTGCCCACCATCGGCCCTCACGGCATGAGCACGGTGGATCCCGGCAACATTATGGACCGCGGTCCCAAGGAGCACTACACGTCTGAGATCAAAGAGCTGCCTGCCGGCACAAAGCTGACATCAATCGTCTGGGAGGGAATTTGCACCTCCACAAGCTGGGTAGAGTTGGAGGTCCGTGCTGCCGACCGTGCGGCTGACGTGGAAAACGCTTCCTGGCAGAGTGTAGAGGCCGGGGCCGACCTTTCTTCCCTGCAGTTGCACGGTGCCGTCCAGTACCGTCTGGCATTGTGTGCAAAGTGTGCCTGCGGTACGCCCCGTATCGAATCCGTTACGGTACGGTATCAGTAATCCGATTTACGGTACATAGTTTTTCAAAACACAAGTCCGCAGCGTTACCGCTGCGGACTTGTTTGTTTCATTGTGCCGATTTCTCTTTACCGGAAATTTTTCTCCACAAATTCAATGATGGGAGCCGGATCGCTTAAACCGTGGGGATGGTGCTTCGCCATGGTACGGCAGATGACCTTGATGTTTCCGCCGTTTGCCCGGTAATACTCCTCAAGCGGCTTTCCGTTTTCCCGATAGATCACGGTTGAATCCGCATTCCCGTACAGAAGAAGAATCGGGATATCGTTTTTGAGAAGCTTGTCCATCTTGTCTATGGGACTGCCTCTGAAATTGAGGATCGTGGAATCGTCCACGTCGAAGGTGTTTATAATTTCACGGCGGAATGAGACAACACTTGGATCGTCGATAGCACCCAGCCCGTACATACTCAATATATTCAGCACGGGGTTATCCAGATACAAAACGGCAGAAAGCTCGGGATATTCCTGTGCAAAACGTGCTCCCTGGAGACCGCCGCAGCTCATTCCCTCTATGATGACCCGGGGCGTGCAGGAAAGCTCCTTGGCACAGTACCGAACGAAATCGGCCATAATATCCGTTTCGTTATCGGGTGCCCACCGTGACTGATGCGAGATAAAAATCAAGTGATAGCCGCGTTTCAGCATCTCCACGTCAAATCCCGGAAACGCATCCAGATACTCGCATTTAAGGAGCATTTTTCCGTTGGGAGTGCCGGAAGGATACACCATCACTGCCGCACGTTCGCAGAATATAAATTCTTTGGATTCAAAATTATTCCACATAGTTACCTCATCATGGTTTCCACAAGCGAGAATGCAAACAGATTATGCATTTCCCTTGTGGGATGGTTCAATTTATTTGCCAGAAGCTCCGTCACGTTGACACCAAGCGCTGCCATTCGCTTCCATTTGGCATAGACGTCGCAGACGGGAATTTCCATCTCTCGGCAAAGTGCCCTCGCCGCCTCCATATAGCGGTCAAGCACGCCGCGGCGCTGTCTGTCGGAAATCGTCTCTGCAAGTTGAACAAAAGCCGGATCAATGGTTTCGCTCACCGTTTCAGCCATCATGCACGGTGTCATGAAGATGATTTCACTGCCCGCCGTCTGAAGGCGTGTAAAAATCCCCCGCAGAGATTCCGTGTATTCGACCAGACCCGCCTCCTCTTTCCCGCAGTCATTCAAACCGAAACAGACGACGGTAAGATCGGGATTCTTCAAAAGAACGTCTCGCTCGATACGTGCAAGACCGTCGTATGCCTTCGTTCCGGCAATTCCGGCATTTATTATATTGACAGGCGCACCGGGGAAAAGAACGCCCAGAATTTCCGATACCTTTTTGTGATAAACGCTCTCTTTGTCAAAAACGTTCTCAAATCCGCCGCCGCTTTGGGGAACCAGTTCAAAACAGCCTTCCGTTACACTGTCGCCCAGAAAGACGACGGTAGGTGTCGGATTGCTCTCCGACTGTGCCCTTGCCGCTATTTTTTCAATGATTCTCATGCCAGTAGTTCTCCCAGAAAAATATCTGCAAACCATTCCTGTACTTTTGGTACATAGTGCGCGCGGTCAGCGGCAAGGATTCCGTAATACAGTGTATCATCCGGATCCCACCACGGACATGCGCGCGGATCCACGAGCACAGCCCCTATACGGTTCGCCTGGCGGACAATTTCTTCGTTTATGATATCCTCACTCTCCAGCGGGAGATGATAGCGCTCAAGCCCTCCGCGCACCACAACCTTATACAGAAACGCGGGAATATCCCCTCCCATCGAATCACGCATAACGTCAAAGTGATAGTCGTATCTTTCCCTGAAATCTTCCCGGAGATATGCTTCCCCCCATATTTCCTGCTCACAGCCGAGCCAATGCCAGCCGATAACTTCCGGGTTCTTCCCCGCTTTCGTTAAATTCTTCATAACAAGCTTATGAATATGCATAGCAAAAGGAAGAAGAGAAATATCCACCTCTCCGAGGATTCCGGGCTTCATCACTCTTTCCTTATCCCGGTTCCACATTCCATTTATGATGCCCTGGCTCCCAATGGATATCTGAACAATATAAAGATCCGGCAGATTTTTACCCGCATCAATCAAAGCCTGCCATTTCTTTGCGATAAAATAGGCGAGACTTGCCGTATGATCCTGTGTTTCGCCCAGGTTCTTTCCCATACTGGTCCAGCCGCTCCACGTAACGTCCGTTATATCAAAGGACTGGTTCTGGCTTCTGTCGAGAGACCACACGTTCCGCATCGGCGTATATACCCTGTCTTCCTCCGGCAGAAACTGCTGATGCGCAGTCGCATTGGACTGTCCGTTTATAAATACAACAGCGGCTTTCGTATCTTTTCTCATAATTTCACCTTATTCCGGTTTTGTTTCCAGTTTCAGCGGAAAATCGCCGAGTTTGTTGACCTTGAATCCGTTGGCTTTGTATTCTTCATAGTCAAAGGCGTCCAGTTCGTCCATAGCCAGCTTGTGGAACTCGTAGAAATTGTGCCACCACTCGTAGCCGCTGCCCAGAGAGGCGTTCAGGTAAGCATCAGCAATGTCGCATCCCATGGCAGGTGCCACGTAGAAAGCACCCATTGCCAGCACATTGACTCCGTTGCCGGTGATGGCCCGCAGAGCTGCAGGAACGCTTTCCACAACACCTGCGTGGACCCCGGGGCACTTGGAAGCAGCGATATGGATACCCATACCAGTGCCGCAGAACAGCAGCGCACGCTCAAACTCTCCCTCGCTGATCATTGAGCCGACGCGAAGACCGACTCTGTGGAACATAAGGTCTGTATCATCGGGATCGGAATCCGCTTTGACTCCGACATCCGTGATCTTCCATCCCTTTTTCTCAAGATGAGCCACGACTGCTTCTTTAAGTGGAAAGCCCGCAAAATCAGCGCCTACAACAAGATACTTGTCTTTTACTGTTTTCATAATCAAACCTCTCTTTTATAAAAAAATCAGTGTGAAACTTAATGTGCGCATTTCCCGGACACGGTAAAACGGACAACGCCGGGCTGAATGCCCGCCGCACAAATGGGATTGCAGTAAGTAGGTTTCAAAAAACAGATACCTTTTTTCAAAATATGTATTTCCGTTTTATTCCCGTATGGTCTTTCTGTATCATAACTACACTTTTCACTCATTGTATCACAGAATCGAACCCCGGTCAATACAGTTTTCTTATAAAATCTCGTATTTTTTCCCGCATCCGTATGCAGTGAGAAGCCCCCCCGAAAAACGCTTTTTCATATTGCAAAAAAGATTGTTTTCTGTTATAATAAGGATCTGCATGAGATGAAGTCATGGAACAGAATACGTATAACGCCTATGTGCGTCTGTTAAAACAGGAATTGGTCCCTGCCATGGGATGCACCGAACCCATTGCCGTCGCCTACGCGGCCGCAGCCGCAGGTATTACCTATCTGTACGGCGGTAAGTTCCGGGAAGGCAGCCAGTTCTACGACGGCGACGGCATCGTTACCAAAGGGGTAGAAAATACGATCCGCAACATCAGCCGCCTGGCAACCGACGGCATGCGGAAGACCGATGCGGAAATCATCAAAATTATGTTGTCGTAATCAGCTGTAATTACAAAAGAACGTAAGTGGTAATTTCCCGTCCAAAACAAAAGAAACAGTCACCAATAGGTGGCTGTTTCTTTGTTTTTATTGTAAATCCGGACTTTCCTTCCACGACCGGTAGGAAAAGACTCCGCGGATATAATAGATGAATGAAATGCCCGGAGTTCTAAAAATAAAGATACATTTCATCATTGCAGCGGAGATGTCCGATAAAGCCATTTAGCGCAGAAAATCGAACGCCGCCCCGGTAATCTTTCCGGAGAAAATATCGAAATCCGGGCGGATGCCGGCACGGATCCCCTCTTCAAAATGCTGGCACAGATCCATAAGGAACTGGCGTACGAGAGACATATTCCGAAGATAGGTATACCCGGCGGAACGGGCCTTTACCGTCTCGGCAAACGCCATCAGCTTCTCCCGCTGGGCGATGAGCCGCTTCAGTTCACTGACGATCTGCACCGCATCGGACGCACCGTCGCTGTACATCTGCCAGAGGTTATATACGGTCAGATACTCGTCCGCATCGGCGTAATACTGCCGGGCAGTAAGGAGCCACTGATCGTGGATACGGGAGGCGTCAGGAGCGTTTTCAAGGAAGGAGAGTGCATCGCCTGCCTTCTCACGGATCATCATAAGATAGGGCACGAACACGTCACCCTTCTCCCGGAGCAGGTTGAATCCGTCGCCGGGGAAGTTTTTCAGCGTCCGCTCCTCGCCCACCCGGTAGGAGTAGAAGTAGTACTCAAAATGCTTCAAAAGCCGGTTGAAATAACTGGAACGGTTGTCGTCCTTCATAATATCGCCAAGGGACTGCAAGGCACTGTACGCCCCGTGGGGTGCTCCGGGATAGGTACGCCGGGCGTATTTTTTGTTGAATCCGTCCTCGTCGTCCACGGTATCCGTGTTCCACGCAACCTCACTGAGGGTGAGAAAGTTCTTGTCGTAGCAGAGATCGTAGGTGCCGTAAGCCACCATACCCTCAAAACCGTGCTGCTTTGCCAGCTTCAGGCAGGCACGGATGTTTTCCGTGTGCTCCGTGGGGAGGCACCAGCTGTAATAGCCGGTGTAGGGCTTTATGTGGCTGCGGAACAGGCCGTTCACCCGATCCGCCTTGCCCCAGAACAGTTTGGAAGGATCCTCGTACGTCCACCAGTCCAAAATGACCTCGTTGTAAATATCTTCCTCTATGAGCCGCTTTTTCAGTTCCTCATTCACCACGTCAAATTCGTGGAAGAGCATATCGTGATAGACGTAGATCCGCGTCATGCCCCGGGATTTCAGATATTTGCACACCCGTATCATGTAATCCACCATCAGCTGTGCATGGGTGCTGTCTACGCACTGCGGACAGCGGCACTTGTACGGATCGCCAACCTCGTCAAGGCCGATGGCGAATTCGGTAAGTCCTTCCGGCTTCAGATACCGGTCGATGATCTCGTCGTAGATGGAATAGAGGATCTCAAAAGTCTTTTCGTTCTTCGTGCAGAAGCCGTGAGGCTTCGGGGTGCCGTCCTCTTCCTTCGCCGCCATTTCGGGGAACGTGCGGGGCAGAAGGGTGTTATGCCCCAGACTGTTGAAGGTGGGACATACGGTGATATTTTTCTTCTTTGCGTAGCGGATGATCTCCGGCAGGAAATCCTCCTCGTACATGGTGGGCAGAAGATGCTCCTTGTGGATCCACTTCCCTTTCTGTACCGAATAGTATTTGATGGTTTTTTCCGTTTTCAGCTGAGGGTACGTTTTCAGCGGCAGGTAGAGAAACTGCACCGGGGTGCTGTCGTACTGATAGCCCCAGCATCCGTACACGCCGATGTTCATATGATTGCATTTGCTCTCGGCAAGATAGTCCACTGCCTCCTTCCAGTCGGCAAGGGACATAAACTCCGTACCGTAGCGGCATTCAAAAAAGTGTCCCCGGTAAGGAAGATCCGGATAGTCAAGGATGTACGCCCGGGGCAGAAGAACCGTACCTCCCTTGAGTGACAGCATCTGGCAGAGCGTTACCGCGGCGTAAAACGTGCCGGCATCCGTCTTGCCGCAAAGGACCGTCTCCGTCTCTCCCGTGCGGAGGAAGTACGCCTCGCCGCTGTCGATCCCGGCAAACGCCGGATCCGTTTCATCGGTCGTGAGCACGATGCGGTACGCCGATTCCGGAGCGTTTTTCACCGAAGCTAAGGATGCCAGTTTTTCCTCGATATGTTTTGCCCCTTCCGCCGCCATAGCGCCGCCGCGGGCGATGATATGCACCGTGCCTCCGAAGGGAGCCGTGGAAAACGAACCGTCCGTTTGCTCAATTTTCTTCGGCAGGGGAATAAGAATGTTTTTTAGTTCAGTCATGGGTGTTCCTCCGTTTTCTGATTACTCTAATTATACAGAATAAGCTGCTCCCGGTCAATACCGGATTTTCAGCCTTTTTTTCATTTCTCAAAAAGACGAGCAAAAAAGCCAGCGTTTCCGCTGCGTTCTCCGTGCAGCGAAAACAGCGGAGGTGCTGCATGAAAAGATGCAGCACCTCCCTTTGTTTCTTTTCTATTTACGCATTATTCGGATGCTTCGTTGATAGCGACGATCATATCCACGATTTTTTTATTGATGGCAGACTCCATGGCAGTGTACCGGGAAACGTAGTTCTTCGTCTGCTCTACCATGGCATCCGTGAGGAAATAGCTGCCGCCGATCCGGGAGTAGTATTCCGTGAAGAAGCTCTTGAACAAACAGTTCTTGATGATATCGATGCACTGTCCGGAGTAAGCGTCCCGGGAATATTTCATCTTCAGTGCGGATTCGTAGAATACCTCTACCACACTGCGGTAGGATTCGGAGGAGAGTGCCTCGATCACGCCGCCGATCCGGTCATCCGTACAGGTTTTCGGTACGGTGATAAACGTGGAGGAGTTCGTGATGGGGGACAGGTAGGATTCCTGCTTTTCATCCACACGGGGAATGGGAAGGATACCGTAGTCGTCCTTCATATTGCGGAATTCTTCCGTGTCCGTAAAATTCAGGCCGGCGAGCTGAAACAGAGCGGCACCGTCGGTAAAACGCGCACTGCTGTTCCACACACCGCCGCCCCACAGATTGAGGTCGGAAGAATCCACACCGGGGGTTTCATATACAAGCGTGTAGATTTTTTCCAGGATCTCCATGCCGCGGTCCGTATCGTGGGAAAGAACGGGATAGCCGTTTTCATCCCGGTGGAAGGTCTTCAGTCCGGAAGCCGCCTCCATATAGGAAACGGACCACTGGTTATCCAAAAACATACCGAATGTGTCGCCCTCGGCCATCTTGCCGTCACCGTTTACGTCGTTATGGGCTTTTTCGGACATTTCCATCATATCATCGTAAAACCAGTCGTTGCCGATGGCTTTTTTGTACAATTCATCCGGATCACCAAACGCGTCCTCATAGATCCGCTTATTAAAGAAGGTGACGTACGTCCAATAGTAGGTGTTCATGGTGGCATCGCCTACCATAAAGCGGATCGTCTTGCCGTCGATGGAAATATTCTCCATCAGATCGCCCGCCCACCATTCGCGTTCAAAATCCAGGTAGGGGTTGTCACTCATATCCAAAAACAGATGGTCGTTGCCCATGCGGATAGAGGCGTTACCAGCCGCCAGAATGATCTGCCAGGTGTCGTCGCCTGCCAGCACGTTTTCACTGATGGCGTTGCCGTAATCGTCATAACCCAGTTCCATGTCGGTTACGTCAAAGGTGAGTCCAAGCCGTTCCTGAACGGCTTCGGTACGGTTATAAACGGCCTGTGCCAGCACTTCATCGGCACCTGCACCGTCCCAGTCGATCTTGCGGTAGGTATTTCTCGTCAGCACGCCCACTGTTTCGCCGTTCATGTTGAAATCAGCAGGGAGGCTGTCTTTGGCGTTTCTACGGTCGTTCGGGTCCAGCGTTTCTGCCGGATCGGTAACGGCGGGTGCGGATGTGCCGGGTGCTGCCGGATCGTCCGGCGTTTTGTCGCAGGCTGCAAACAGGGGACAAAGCAGTGCCAGAAGCAAAAGGACGGAGAGCAATCGTTTCATTGGTGTTTCCTCTTTTCTTGTTTTTTATTATATTTTATAGTAAAATACCCTCTCGGTCAATGCGTTTTTTTATGGTGTTTTTTATCATTTTTTCATTTTTGGGCCGAGCCGAAGCGTATTTCGTTTATGGATGTGCGGAACAAGACAGTGGATGTACGTTTTCATATTGCAAAAAAGGTCGGTTTCTGTTATAATGTCCACAAAGGATCTGTTTGAGGTGGAAATATGGATCAGAAAACGTATAACGCCTATGTGCGTCTGTTAAAACAGGAATTGGTACCTGCCATGGGATGCACCGAACCCATCGCCGTCGCCTATGCGGCCGCGGCGGCGGCACGTGAGCTGGGCAGTCTTCCGGAAGCGGTAGACATCTGCGTCAGTGCCAATATTATTAAAAACGTAAAAAGCGTTATCGTTCCCAACACGGGCGGACTGCACGGACTTGCGGCGGCCGCGGCCGCAGGTATTATCGCCGGCGATCCGGACGGACAGCTGCTGGTGATCAGCAAGGTTACAGAAGACCAGCGGTCGCGGATCGCCGCATATTTGCAGACTGCGGCATTCACCGTTCGGGAATCGGATTCCGGTGCACTGTTTGAGATCACCATCACGCTGTACGGCGGCGGTCATAAATCCCTGTGCCGCATTGCGGAGGATCATACCAACATCGTCTGCATCAAACGGGATGACGAAACCGTTTACAGCCGAAATACGGAAACAGTCACGACGGAAGCCGCCTCGGACAAAGAGCTTCTGAGCGTGGAGCAGATCGTGGAATTTGCCGATACGCTCCGTATCGAGGACGTCAAAGACGTCTTTGACCGACAACTCTCCTGCAACATGGCCATCGCGGAAGAAGGCTTGTGCCGCAGCTACGGGGCACGGATCGGTCAGATCATTCTGAAGACGCAGAAGGATGACGTTATTACCCGGGCAAAGGCGTACGCCGCGGCCGCCTCGGACGCCCGGATGGGCGGCTGTGAAAAGCCGGTAGTTATCAATTCCGGCTCCGGAAATCAGGGGATCCCCGCCTCGGTGCCCGTGGCGGTCTACGCCAAAGAACTCGGTGCCTCCGACGAGCAGCTGTACCGGGCACTGGCCGTATCCAATCTGGTAACCGTACATCTGAAAACGGGCATCGGCCCTCTCAGTGCCTACTGCGGCGTCATCAGTGCCGGCTGCGGTGCGGCGGCGGGTATCACCTATCTCTACGGCGGCAAATTCCGGGAGGTGGCTCATACCGTAGTCAATGCACTTGCCATCAATTCCGGCGTTATCTGTGACGGGGCCAAGGCAAGCTGTGCCGCCAAGATCGCCTCTGCGGTGGAGGCGGGTATTCTGGGCATGCAGATGTTTCGGGAAGGAAGCCAGTTCTACGACGGTGACGGCATCGTTACCAAAGGGGTGGAAAATACGATCCGCAACATCAGCCGGCTGGCCACCGACGGCATGCGGAAAACCGATGCGGAAATCATCAAGATCATGCTGTCGTAACGCAAGCCACGCAGCTCCCGCCCTTACGGCGAGTACGATACCATGGAGGATATTTTGCAAAGGCGAAAAAGCAGAACCACCGTGTGATCGTGATCTATCACGAAGGCAAGGAGCACTGCCGCTATCCGTCGCCGCGGCCCATATTCTTTACCGGCACGGGCAAAAGAAGGAACACTAAAAACACACCCACTAATAAAAATCCACCCGCATAGCGGGTGGTATTTCAGTTTCGGGCATAGCCCTAATACTACAGGCTACGCACAAGTGCGTCTTTTATTGGCCTGCCAGCCATGCATTTGTTACGAAACCCCGCTCAAGCGGGACTAAAACC
>JAZPZY010000028.1:0-34767 GCA_045544955.1 Eubacteriales bacterium | reverse complement strand
ACCAAAGCTTCTTGAATGTGCATTTCCGTACGTGTATCCACGCTGGAGGTGGCCTCGTCCAGAATCAGTATCTTCGGGTCGGACAGAATAGCACGGGCAATGGATAAAAGCTGACGCTGTCCCTGGCTGAGGTTGCTGCCGGCTTCCGCGAGGACGGTTTCATAGCCGTCGGGCAGACGGTCGATGAACGAAGCCGCATTGGCCATGGCGGCTGCCGTATGCATTTCTTCATCGGTGGCGTCAAGCTCTCCGTAACGGATGTTTTTCGCAATCGTGTCAGAGAACAGAACCGTATCCTGCAGTACGATGCCGATAGAGCCGCGCAGATCGTCTTTGGGGATCTCGGTGATGTTGGTGCCGTCCAGAAGTATTTCGCCGCTGTCAAGCTCGTAGAAACGCGTCAGAAGGTTGACGATCGTGGTTTTGCCGGAGCCGGTAGCGCCGACAATAGCGATTTTTTGACCGGGCTCTACGGTCAAGTTCAGATTTTTCAGCACCTGCTTTTCCGGCGTATAGGAGAAGCAGACGTTTTTGAACTGAATCTCACCACGTACCTTTTCTGCAGGCAGTGCTGCCTTGCCGTCGTCGATCTCGTCCGGCGTATCCAGAATAGCAAAGACACGCTCGGCACCGGCAATAGCCGTCATGATTTGTGCATACAGATTGGCGATCATGTTGATGGGATGAGAAAGCTGACGGGAATACTGGAGAATAGCCTGAATATCACCAACGGAAATTTGTCCTTTGATAGTGAAGTATCCGCCGCACGCCGCCACGATCAGGTAATTCAGATTATTGATCAGATTGTTGCAGGGCCCCATGATGCCGCCCCATACGTTGGCACGGATACTGCATTTGCGGAAAGCCTCGCTGGTGTCGGCAAAACGGGTGCACGCCATTTCTTCTTTTCCGTAGGCAAGTACCGTTTTGTATCCGGTGACCATTTCCTCTACCTGACCGTTCAGACTGCCAAGGATTTTTTGCCGCTGTACGAAATACTTACGCATGAATTTGGACAGCGTGCTGGATACGAAGACGGTAAGCGGAATCGTCACCATGGCGATGAGTGCCATTTTCCAGCTGTAGGAGATCATCATATACAGAGCCCCTACCAGCGTCAGAAGGCTGGAAAACAGGGATGAGATGGAAGAAGAAATAGTGTTGGAAATGTTATCCACATCGTTTGTCATGCGGCTCATGATGTCGCCGTGGGGGTGAGAATCCAGGTAGCTGATGGGCAGGTGAGAGATTTTTCGGAACAGTTCTTTCCGCATAGTGTAAACGGTGCTTTGGGAAATGCGCGCGGACAGCAGTCCCTGGCATAATTGCAGAAGGGAGGAAGCGATATAGACGCTGGCAAGGAGCATCAAGGTTTTTACGAGAGCGTCAAAATTCACGTCGACTTTTCCGGTATCCGGCGTCAGCGTAATGGCGTCAATGGCCTTGCCCTGCAGTGCCGGCGCGGCGAGATTCAATACCGTGGAAACGATCACTACGGTGAAAAGCAGAAGAATCAAATATTTGGAACGACCGATGTATTTCATCAGCTTCAGAAGCGTTCCTTTTGCATCTTTCGGCTTTTCCCGGTTTATGCGTGCGTTCATGTTTCTCGGACCGCCGCCCGGTCCGCCCGGAGCGAATACAGGACGGTTTGCTTGATTTTTTGGAGGCTGATTCTGTGCATTCATTCGTTTTCACCTCCGTTTTTCATCTGGGATGCATAAATGTCTCTGTATGTTTCGCTGTTTTTCATCAGATTGTCGTGAGTATCGCAGGCGGTGATGGCACCGTTTTCGATAACCGCGATGCGGTCTGCGTGCATTACGCTGGCGATCCGCTGGGCAATCAGAATAACGGTTGTGTCCTCAAGATGCTCCCGAAGAGCCGCCTGCAGCTTTGCTTCCGTTCCCAGATCCAGCGCGGATGTGCTGTCATCAAAAATGATGATCTCCGGCTTACGTACAACGGCACGGGCGATGGCCATACGCTGTTTTTGTCCGCCGGAAAGGGAAGTGCCCCGGGCGGCTACCCATCCGTCGTACTGCCCGGGGATGGTGTCAATAAATTCCTGCGCCTGGGCGATGGATGCGGCCGTGCGGATTTCCACATCCGTGGCATCCTCTTTGCCCCAGGCAATATTTTCTCTTACCGTGCCGGAGAACAATTCGCTTTTTTGCAGAACGAAGCTGATCCGCTGACGAAGGGCGTGCAGATTCCAGTCCCGTACGTTGACGCCGTCTACCAACACGTCGCCGCTTACCGTATCGTAAAAGCGGGGAATCATATTCACCAGTGTGGATTTTCCCGAGCCGGTTGCGCCGATGATGGCAAGCGTCTCCCCTTTATGTACGGTCAGGTTTACGTGATCCAGCACGTTGTCACCGGCAGAACCCGGATATTTGAAGCATACGTCACGGAAAGTGACAGTGCCGTGCTCGGTGCCGTCTGTTGCGGTGCCGTCCGTAACAGCCGGATCGGAGGTGAGAACCTCACGGATACGCGCCGCACAGGCTCGGCCGCGCGCAAGCTGCTGGAATATCATGCTGACCATCATAACGGACATGAGTGCTTGGGTCACATACTGGGTGGCTGCCATAATGTCGCCCACATCCATCTGACGTGCCTCGACCTGCCAGCCGCCCAGATAGATAATGGCGATGACAGACAGGTTCATGACGATCATGAGGATAGGCATGATGGAGGAAGTCAGCTCCAAAACGTGCAGATTCGTTTGCTTGAAATCTTTATTTGCTTCGTCAAAACGGTCGATTTCGTAATCTTCCCGCGTGTACGCTTTAATAACACGGGCACCGGAGACATTTTCCTGCACGACTGAGTTTACCCGGTCAATCTTCGACTGCACTTTTCCGTACAGCGGATTGGCTTTGCGGACGAGAAGAAAAACGGCCAAGGCCTGCAGCGGCAGAGAGATCAGCATGATGTAGCCGAATTTCAGATTGAGCGTCAAACACATGAACAATCCACCGAGCAAATGGATGGGGGCACGCACGAACATGCGGAGGATCATCTGCGTAAGTTCCTGCAAAGCCGTTACGTCGTTCGTGAGACGGGTAACGAGAGAGCCGGTAGTGAACTGATCCGTCTGCTGCAGGGAAAGCTTCATCACACGGTTAAAGCTGTCCCTGCGAAGATCGTTGCCGAATCCCTGGGAGGCAACGCTGGCGGTATAGGCACACAGGCTGCCCATGATACCGCCGACGATTACGAGAAGCAGCATCGTAACGCCCGTTGTGAGAATGACGGATAACTCACCGCCCAAAACGCCGTCGTTTACGATTTTTGACATGAGTTTAGGCTGCTGCAAATCGATAACTACTTCGCCGATCATGAGAAGGGGAGAGAGCAGGGCAGGCAGCCAGTACGGTTTCAAATAATTTCTGAGTTTACTTGTTTTCAAGGGAATCCTGACCTCCGGTTAAATAATCTCTGATTTTCAAAAGGATCTTCTCCAGCGTTTGTGCTTCCTCCGGAGTAAGCGAGTTTTCCATTTTTCTTTCTTCCTCGCGGAAGCGCTCCAGAACGAGATTGTCCATTTCACGTCCCTTAGCGGTCAGCAAAACCCGTGTGGCACGAAGATCGTAATCATCGCTGCGGCGGGTAACGATACCGTCCTTCTCCATTTTTTGCAGGACTACGCTGACGGTCGGCGGCTTCAGATGGGTGGCCTTTGCCAGATCCAGCTGAGTTATGTTGTCCCGGCGTGCCAGTTCCATCATGATCATGCGGGCACTCCGCTGCATTTCCGGACAGTCCGCTTTGATCTTCTCGTGCGTCAGCCGGGAAATCTCGTGAATTAGTCCCATAATATGCGGCCTCGGCATCGGCAGCGGATACGGCCTTGATTCAGTCTTCTTCATACTGCACCCTTTCTAATTAGTTTATAAATAAAGTATATCATAGGAGAAAGCGTTCGTCAAGCGTCGGTAATAAATCTCATTGAAAACAATTTATGTATAATTTAAGAAATAAACTAAAGAGAACCACCGCATCTTTAACGCGGTGGTTCTGAAGTTGTAATGCGGTAAATAGGTCCCGAAAAAATTTATTCGTAATGCAAGATACCGCCCTGGGAGGCAACGTAGGCTTCCCAGGCCGCATCATCGTAAGCGTAGGTCAAAAGACGAACACCGCCGTACCCGTACATGAGGTTGTAGTTCAGCGTGAAGTACTGAATCTGCTGTGAGTAAAGCTGGCAACGCGTTTCTGCAGCAAAGGGAATGCACTGATAGGAGGATAGCACCGCGTTTTCAAGTGCTGCGAGCACAGTGAGCTTTGTGTCCGGATCTGAAATGGCAGGTGCAGTCACGTTTCCTTCTGCGTCACGGATACCGCCGTTGATCCGCTTTGCCCAATCTTGAAGGGTGTGTTCTATTGTTTCCATTTTTCCGTCACTGTCTGCGTCGAGCGTAAGTTCCAGCGTTTCAGCAGCCGGATCCCAGCCGCAGGATTCGTGGATCATCTCCGGACCGCCCATATAGCCGGGCTCTGTGTAGCAGCGGATGGCCGAGAAAGGATCGAAGGGTATCCCCTCCCATCCACTGCGGATCATTTCGATTTTGCCGCTGGCAACGTCGCCAAAGCGATCGGCGGCCCCGCAGACGAATTTTACGGAAATCTTGTCGGCGAAACCGGTGCCTTCTGTTGCATTTTTTAGAAACTTGTTCAGTAGCTGTTCCTGACGCTGATCGTCAGGCGTGAGTTCAGCGGCAGCGGAAACCATACAGTTGATTGTGATCTTCTGTCCGTCAGTGTAATTGCCGTCTACCTTTGCTTGCTGATAAACTGCCGCAAAAAGTTTCCTTGCTTCTTCCGCGTTGTAACCGGTGACAGAAGCATAGGCGGTGTCAATATCCGTATATTCTTTGTTTGCGCCGTACTCAAGGCCGTACAGATCCAGGATAGCTTTCTTTGCGGCGTCCGTGCATCGGTACACAGATCCCGGGTTGTTGGTGACGTCGTATAAATAGAGGCTGTTAAACAGATAGTAAGCCGGTTTATACCCGGGCGTAGCCTGTTCAGCAAAGGCATTCCTGTCTATGGACAGAGAGATGGCCTTGCGGAAATCATCGTAAGCGAGAACCTTTTTGTTATCATCCTGTCCCCCTTCCAAGGCAGCCAGTTTGTCCATATCGGTGGCGAAAACATAGCGGAAGGTGCAGGGCGTCTCCGTTTTCAAAAGATAATCAGACGACCGGTAGATGTCCATATTCGCATTGGTGAGAGAAACGCCGTCCAGCTTTCCCTCCTTGAACAGTCGGAGTGCCGTACCCTGATCGGATACGATATCGCACCGGACAGCCGTTGTCATATACTGGTTTTCATGCTTTCCGTCTTTATAGCCGTACCACGTGTCGTTTCGTTCCATCACGATCAAAGTATCTTTCTCAAAGACGGTGAGTTCGTAAGGTCCGTAGGACAAAAACGTGTCAACAGAGGTGCCGTAATTGGTGGTGATTTGATCGCCGGCAGTGGCTTTTCCTGCTTCATACAACCCTTCGTGAACGAGCCAGGTACTGGTCATGGCTGTGCGAAAATCAAACATATCCACAGGCTGTGCGGTGATGTAGATCAGCTCGTGCTCACCGGATTTGTAAAGACCTACATTTTCAAAATCATACGGTTCGGTGAAGGTGTCGGTGTCATAGAAAAGCATTTCCTTGAACGCTTCTTCAGAAAAGGGAATGCCGAAGGATGCCAGGAATTGAGCGGCAACGGCTTCAGCAGCATCCCGGGTGCTGTCGTTGATCTCAACGTAGCCGAATGCGTTCTGACTATCAGCAAGTACGTTATAATTTTCCGCATCCACGTAGCCCATTTCCATCAGGTCGTATACTGAGTATCGATCGGTGACGGTCATGCCGTGACCGGTCAGATGCATGTATACGGTGTTCTTTCCGATGTCGTAGGAATGATCCGGCGTATCTCCTTCGCCGTACGGAGGCACGACGGGAGTGTAAACGGGCGTCTCTGAGTGCAGATATTTGTCCGCATGCAGAATAGCTGTTGCGCCGGTGCAGTAGTCGTTTGCACGACAGTTCTGCATTTTGGGATCGAGGAGCTGCTTTGCGGAATAAATGTAGGAGTCTGCATTGATTTTGTCGCCGTTGGACCAAACTGCATCGGAATTCAGTGTGATCCGATAAACGCGGCCGGCATCCTCGGTGATGTACCATTTATCCTTATCGGCGAAATCAGCGGTGATGTCGTCAATAGCGGTGGCCATCTCATATACCCACGCATAGCTTACACCGTCTTCAGCGACGGATACGTCTACAAAACCGATATTGGTAAAATCGGTGATGTATCTGTCTGCATCGGTTTCTGCGGTGTGCGGATTCCATGATTGTGGGCCGGTAAAGAGATAGTCATTCAGCGTATAAGACTTCACGGCAGTGCTTTTTTCGCAGCCTGTAAGACCGATAAGATTGGTGAAGAGTATGAGTGCGGCAAAAACAAGTGCAAAAGGTCTTAGCCTGGTACGCATGCGGTTGCCTCCTGGAAAATTGAATCGTTTCACGTTACAGTAATTCTATCACAAATATCTTTGAATTTTAAGGTATACTTGCCATTTTTTCAGAAAAAATACAAGTTTCTTTAAAAGCGAGAGCTGCAGGAAAGGGGAATGAATTCTTTGGCTAACGGTCAGTCATTGGTCATATCCCCATTTCCGCTTACCGGAATTGCGTCACCGAGATACGTAGGCTTCGGCTTGAATATGCTTTTCAGAAAATCTTTCGTTTGTGCGGCAGTTTCTCTCAGATCTCGAATCGCCTGACCGCGGTAAACGTGCAGATCCGCCGGCACGCCGACTGCTTCCAGGCCAAGACGGTGAGCGATATAGATGGCACGAGGCAGATGATATTCCTGCGTGACAATGATCACGCGATCCGCCTGGAATACGTCCCGGGCACGGTACAGGCTTTCGTAGGTGGAGAATCCGGCGTGATCCATAAAGACGTCCTCGGAAGGAACACCGGCATCCATTGCGTATGCTTTCATGACGTTTACTTCATCGTATTCTTTCTGCCCGTGGTCACCGGTCATAAGGAGTTTAGGGGCGGCACCGATTTCATACAAAGCGATTCCGGTTTTGAGGCGATCAGCCAGCATGTCACTGGGCGTTCCGTCATCACGGACACCGGCACCGAGAACAAGAATACAATCCGCACCAAAATCCACAGCGTTTTCGCCGGAAGTGATCAGATCATTAGCGAAAAATAGCATATACGCACGGATACCAAATACGGATACAAAGGCAAGAATGAGCAAAATTATTATCCAAAGCAGGAAATGACGCCGTTTTTTCTTTACATTCATAAAGTTCTCCCAATATACTGAAAAACCGGCGGCAACGAAGCCGCCGGTTTCACGAAAATTCAATCAGGCAATTTTGATTACGCGGATGATGCCTTCCATCGCGGAGATATTGGCAAGCACGCTGTCGGTGAGATCGGAGTTGGTCTCGGCGATCGTGCAGGCAAAATCGCCCTTGGAAGAGTTAACGAGATTCTCAATGTTGATGTTCTGCTCAGCAAGAGAGCCGGAGATGTGAGAGATCATGTTGGGGATGTTTTTATGCAGGATCACTACGCGGTGATCAGCAGTGCGGGGCATAGACACGTTCGGGTAGTTGACGCTGTTCTTGATGTTGCCGTTTTCCAGGAAATCGATGATTTCACTCGCAGCCATGACAGCACAGTTGTCTTCGCTCTCCTCGGTGGAAGCACCCAGATGCGGGATGGCAACGATACCCTTTACGTTGATGCTTTCCTCGGTGGGGAAGTCGGTAACGTAGGAGGCAACCTTACCGGAAGCCAGAGCTTCCTTCAGATCGGCGATATTTACCAGATCCGCACGGGACAGATTCAGAATACGTACGCCGTCTTTCATCTTGGCGATGGAATCCTTGTTGATCATATTCTTGGTCTGAGGTGTTGCGGGAACGTGCAGGGTGATGTAATCGCACTGCTCGAAGATTTCGTCGTACGTGCCGGCCTTGTGGATAGCACGGGACAGGTGCCATGCACCGTCGATGGTGATATAGGGGTCACAGCCGATTACGTTCATGCCCAGAGATTTGGCAGCGTTGGCTACCATACCGCCGATAGCACCGAGGCCGATTACACCCAGCGTCTTACCGGCGATTTCATAACCGGCAAAGGCGGACTTGCCTTTTTCCACGGATTTAGCCACGTCGGTGGTGAGCGTGGATGCCCACTGAATACCGCCTACGATATCACGGGACGCAAGCATCAGTGCGGCGATGGCCAGCTCTTTCACACCGTTTGCGTTGGCGCCGGGCGTGTTGAATACGACGATACCCTGATTGGCACAGCTTTCCACGGGAATGTTGTTGACACCGGCACCGGCACGTGCGATTGCCTTCAGCTCGGGACCGAAGGTCATATCGTGCATGGCAGCAGAGCGGACCATGATTGCATCCGGTGCGGTGACGTTTTCACCAACCTCGTACGCTGCACCGAACTGTTTGAGGCCGATAGGGGAAATTTTATTGAGAAGTTGTACTTTAGCCATTGTGATTCTCCTGTCGTGAGAAAGTATTTCTGTGGGAATTATTTAGGGTTGTTCTTTGCGAAATCCTTCATGAATGCAACCAGTGCTTCCACACCTTCGTAGGGCATTGCGTTGTAGATGGAGGCACGCATGCCGCCGACGGAGCGGTGTCCCTTCAGGTTCTTGAGACCTGCCTTGCCCGCTTCGGAGGCAAATTTCTTGTCCAGTTCGGCATCACCGGTAACGAAGGTAACATTCATCATGGAACGGCTTGCCTTTTCAACGGGGGCGATGTAGTAATCCTGGCTGTCCAGATAATCGTAGAGAAGATTTGCTTTCTTTTCGTTCAGCTTCTTCATCTTGGTGAGACCGCCAAGCTCTTCGATCCATTCGTATACCAGTTTTGCAATGTAGATGGGCCAGCAGGGAGGCGTGTTGTACATAGAGCCGTTGTCAGCCGCCAACTTGTAGTCCAGCATAGCGGGGGTGTCGGGGCGAGCGTTGCCGATCAGATCCTCACGGACGATAACAACGGTAAGGCCGGCAGGAGCCATGTTCTTCTGTGCACCGGCATAGATCATGCCGAATTTGGAAACATCCACCGGCTCGGAAATTATGCAGGAAGACATATCCGCAACCAGCGGAATATCGCCGGTGTCGGGGATGTAGTTGAACTTCGTACCGTAGATGGTGTTGTTGAAGCAGATATGTACGTAGTCAGCGTCGGGGCGGAAGGAAGCGCGGGTGGTTTCAGGGATGCGAGAGAAGTTTGCATCCTTGGAAGAAGCGGCGGCTACGACGTCACCGTACTTCTGTGCTTCCTGGTATGCCTTGGTGGAGAACTGACCGGAGAGAATGTAGTCAGCCTTCTTGTTTTTATTCATCAGATTCAGAGGAACAGCGGCAAACTGGGTGGAAGCACCGCCCTGCAGAAACAGCACCTTGTAATTGTCCGGAATAGACATTACGGCACGGAGTTTTGCCTCTGCGTCTGCAATAATCGGCTCAAATGCCGGAGATCGGTGACTCATCTCCATAACGGACATACCGGTATCGCCGTAGCACAAGAGATCCTTCTGTGCTTTTTCCAGTACGGTGAGGGGGAGCATGGAGGGGCCAGCCGAAAAGTTATAAACCCTGTTCATGAATACGATCCTTTCTGAGAAGAAATATAAAAGTTAAGTACGCACGTACCCTGTACGTACGCCTGCAATCATTATACAACGAATGAAGCGGATTGTCAATGCGAAAGCGTGAAGAATGTTCAAAAAAATCACATTTTTCACGCTTTCCCTTTTTTTGATTTAGAGTGAAATTTTTCGTATGACTTGTAAGATTGATGAAAAAAACGCGTTTGTATAGACGTAAGGTCAAACGGACTTGTAAATTTGGAAAAAGCAGGAGGAAATTATGAAACACTTATCAGGAAAAAATCGCATTTTTGCCGTAATCATGACCGCTGCCGTTCTTTTGACGCTGCTTGGCGCCTGTGCTAAACACGCACCGATGACGGATGAAAACTATGACAGAGCACCAATGGAGACAGGTTTTGCAGGCATGTATGCCTATGCCCAGGACTCTTCTGTGAACGGAACCGGATCATCCTATGATTATAAAAGTGACGGTACTTATGAGGATACGTACAGTCAGAATCCGCAGGACAGCTCGCCAAATCTCACGGCGGATACCGCACGTAAACTGATCAAATCCGTATCCATGAACCTGGAAACCAAGGAATTTGATGCATTTCTTTCCGAGCTGTACGCCCGGATCGAGTCGGTTGGCGGATATATTCAGTCATCTAACGTAAACGGCGGAAAATACAGCCGTTACGATTATTACGAACGGAACGCCTACGTCACCGCACGGATCCCTGCCGATCGGCTGGACTCCTTCTGTGACGGGGTGGCCGGTACCGCCAACGTGGTATCCCGGCGTGAGGAGACCGACGACGTAACGCTCCAGTATTACGACACTGAGAGCCACATGAAAGCACTCCGCAGTGAGTACGATACGCTGGTTGGCATCCTGGAAAAGTGCACGAAACTGGAGGACGTGATCAGCGTACAGGGGCGGATCACGGAGGTGCTGTATCAGATCGAGTCCTATAAAACCACGTTAAACAACTACGATAACCTGGTGTCGTACAGCACGGTGACTATGAGCATAGCGGAAGTACAGGTGGAAACGATCGTAACCGAACAGACGGTGGGTGAGAGAATCGTCACCGGTTTAAGCGAATCTCTTCGCAACATCCGGGAGGATTCCGAGGATCTGCTCGTTTCCTTCCTTGCAAATCTGCCGTATCTTCTGATCTGGGGCGTGATTATTCTGGGTGTCGTCCTGGCCGTTCGTGCAGGGATTCGACACACCAGGAAAAAACGGAACGGAAAGAAAGAAGCAGAGGCACGTGCCCCCTCCGATAAAGAATAACAAAAGTGTATAAATTTCTCCCCTTGCGGTATGATAGAGAGGATACTGAAAAGAGATCCGCATAGGATGAGGAGGAATTTATGCGAAGAATTATTGCTGTTTTTCTGTGTTTTGCCGTTCTTCTTTCGTGCTGTATGCTGTTTAGTGCATGCAGCACGGAAGGAGGAATCCTTACCATTGGCACTACCGCCCGGATCACGGGTGATTTTTCACCCTGGTGGACGGACTGTATGGGTGACCGGGAAGTGGTCAGCCTAATCGAGGGGTACAGTACCGTGGCGACGGACGAGGATGGCAAACTGATCGTGAATCCGCAGATCGTCACCGATCTTGCCGAGACGGTAAACGCTGACAGTTCCCGCACGTATACGCTGACGTTTGCACAGGATCTTCGCTTTTCGGACGGAACCCCTATCAATGCCGCTCATTATGCGGCGTGGGTGCTGCTTTTTTCCTCGCCTGTGATACGGGAAAACGGCGGCAACGGCACGGCCGGCGTACACTTTGTCGGCTGGGAAGAGTATTATTCCGGAAAAACGGACACTTTTCCCGGCGTGCGGCTTCTTGGGCCGTATCAGTTGTCGCTCACCGTATCGCCGGAGGAGGCTGCGAATTACTTCGGCCTGTATCCGATTCGTATAGAGCCGCTGGCGGTACACGTTTGGCTTCCGCCAGAGGCGTCCGTGACAGATGAGGGAACCGGGGCGAAACTGAGCGGAGATTTTTCGCCTGAAGCGTGTGCACAAACGATCCGTGCGGCTCGCTGGGATCATACGGACCGGGTGTGTACGGGACCGTTTCGACTTGCGTCCTACGATACGGAAAAGCACGAAGCCATTCTCATGAAAAATGAGTTTTATAAAGGTGCCCACGACGGTACGAAGCCGAAACTGGATCAGATCGTCTATAAAGAAGTGCCCGCATCCTCCATGCTTTCTCAGCTCAAGGCGGGGGAACTGGACGTGCTGCACGGTCTTACCGGTGCGTCAGCCATCAATGAGGCCTTGTCCCTTGAGGATACGGGAGATTTCAAATCCATTCGCTACGACAGCGACGGATGCGAAACGATTCTTTTTCGCTGTGATTACGGACCTACCCAGTTTTCCGAGGTGCGGCAGGGGATTGCCTGCCTTCTCGATCGGGAGCTTCTTGCACAAACGGTGCTGGATGAATACGGAGAAGCCGTCATTCTGCCGTACGGCCCTGTGCTCGATTTTTATGACCGACTGGAGGAGTATGCAGATACCCATCTGCAGAAGAACGAATACTCGCCGAAGATGGCAGAGGGGCTTTTCATCCGTGCCGGTTTTATTCTTGGAGAGGACGGACAGCCGTACAAAAGCGGTGTCCGGTATAAGGAAGTAACGAAGGAGCAAGGGGAGTCGTTTCCCCGCTGTATAAAGGCAGACGGACGCTGGCTGATGCCGCTTATCGTGGATTTTTGCACCTATGAAGGAAGTGCCGTTGCATCCTGCCTTCGGTTTATGATGACGGAAACTGACGAAACGGCGGCAACCGGTATATCCTTTTCCCATACGGAGTTGCCGTATGAAGAATATCTTGCGTGTCTCTATCGTGACGACAGTCACGGTGCACGGTATGAAAGTCCCGTGTACGCAATGTATGACGCTTTTTACAGCTTCGGTACGGTATACGATGTATCCGGACTGTATTCCGCCGATCCTGTGCGGGGAAGCACCGGGGAAAATTTGACTGGCATCCGGGATGAGGAGTTGTCGGCGGCGGCTCGGCTTTCCGCCGGAGTGCGTTCACACGACGACGATGCATTTCATGAAAACTACAAAAAGTTTGCACGGCGGCACAATCAGCTTCTGCCGGAAGTTCCGCTGTATTCAGCCGTTACCTTTGACGTTTTTTCCACAAAGGTAAACGGATACGATGCAGGTGCCATGAAGAACATCGCCCAGTCAGTGCTGAAATGCAGTGTGGGCAAATGATAAAGTAACGAATAAAAGAACACGGACATGGTGCCGTGTTCTTTTTCGCTGTCAGTATTCGACTTTTCACATATACTGAAAGCAGAGCAGAAAAGGAAGGGAGAAGAAAAATGTGTATACTGACTATGAAATCCATGACGAACGCCCTGCGGGCACAAAGCGTTCTGGCGGCGAGAGGATTGGATATATCGATAGTAACGCTGGATCCTGCTCTTACGGAAAAGGGCTGTGCTTACGGAATCCGATTTTCCTGTAACGAAGCGGACAGCATCCGCGGGCAGCTGTCGGCAAAAAACGTGCCGTTCGGCGTTCTTATCGGCAGAACAGGTGAAAAAAAGTGACCGGCTATGGCGGCCTCGCATATCTCGATAACGCCGCTACTACGTTTCCTAAACCGCCGGCGGTGATTGAAGCGATGGCGCGGTGTATGCGTGAATCCGGCGGCAATCCCGGCCGCGGGTCCCACACGATGGCACTGCGTGCCGCAGAAGTGCTGTATGCATGCCGGGAAGAAGCGGCCGCTTTCTTCGGTGCATCCGGTGCGGATAAGATCGTATTCACAATGAATACAACCTACGCTTTGAATATTGCCGTAAAGAGTGTGCTGCATCCGGGGGATCACGTTTTGATCAGTGACAGCGAGCACAATTCCGTTTTTCGCCCCATTGCGCAGGCGGCATCCCGCAGGGAGATTTCTTACAGCGTGTTCTCAACAGAAGGGACGGATGAGGATATACTTCGTTCGATCCGTTCAAAACTTCGGCCGGAGACGCGGTTGTTGGTGTGTGCCCACGTGCCGAACACAGCTAACACCGTGCTGCCTGCGGCAAAGATCGGCGCTTTATGCAGGGCGAGAGGAATCACCTTTATACTGGACGGTGCACAGAGTGCCGGTCATCTGCAGATCCACGTAGAAAAAATGGGAATAGACGCTTTGTGCGTGCCGGGGCACAAGGGGCTGTATGGACCGCAGGGATGCGGAATGATCGTATGCGGCAGTGACCGGCTTGCCGCAGGCAAAACGCTGATGGAAGGCGGCAGCGGCGTTCATTCTCTCGCTATTGATATGCCTGACGTATTACCGGAACGGTTTGAAGCAGGAACGATGCCCACACCGGCTGTCGCGGGACTTGTGGAAGGAATCCGTTTCGTGCGTAAAATGGGTGTGGATTCGATCCATAATGCGGAGAAGGCCTTGTGGATGCGTGCGTGTGAAGGATTGAAGGAGATACGTAACGTTCAGGTATACGGCACAGCACCCGGGGCTGTTCTGCTGTTCAACGTGGACGGTGTTTCGCCATCTGTTGTTGGAGAGGCACTGGATAAAAGAGGCATCTGCGTTCGCAGCGGTTTTCACTGTGCCCCCCTTGCCCATGAGACGATCGGCACGATAACCACCGGTGCAGTCCGGGCCAGTTTTGGCGTGTTCAATACGGAAAAGGAGGTAAAGCGGCTGATCGACGCGGTGTGGGATATCGCAAAAAACAAAAGGATCGGTGTATGATACGCATACACCGATCTTTCAATGAAATTATACGTTAAACCGGAAAAGAACCACGTCGCCGTCAGCCATGACGTACTCCTTGCCTTCACTGCGGATAAGTCCTTTTTCCTTTGCAGCGTTCATGGTGCCGCAGGCGATCAGATCGTCGTAAGCAATAACCTCGGCACGAATGAAACCACGTTCGAAGTCGCTGTGGATTTTACCGGCGGCCTGGGGGGCTTTCGTTCCCCGGCGGATCGTCCATGCACGAACCTCCTTCGGTCCGGCGGTAAGGTAACTGATCAGACCGAGAAGGGAATAGCTTGCCCGGATGAGCCGGTCAAGACCGCTTTCCGGGATGCCCAACTCTTCCAGAAAATCACGCTTTTCTTCAGCGGTAAGCTCGCTGATCTCTGCCTCGATCTGTGCACAGACCGGAATCACCTCAGCTCCTTCCGCGTCTGCTGCTGCCTTGATCCGGGGGAAGAACGGGTTATCGTCGGACACGCCGCCGGCCTCGCCTTCGCTGACGTTGGCAACGTAGATGATCGGCTTGTAGGTGAGAAGCTCCAACTGCTCCACAAGGGCCGCTTCGTCCTCGGTATATTCAAGAGAGCGTGCGGTTTTTCCCTCGCCCAGAGCGGCCTGGATCCGCTGATACAGTGCCAACTCGCCGGCAAGGGTTTTATCGCCCTTCATCAGCTTCTGCGTTTTATCAATGCGGCGCTCCAGTACCTCCATGTCTGCAAAGATCAGCTCCATATTGATCGTTTCCAGATCACGGATCGGATCTACCGAACCGTCCACGTGTACGATATCCCCGTCAGCAAAGCAGCGAAGAACGTGCACGACCGCATCTACGTCCCGGATGTGGGAAAGGAATTTGTTTCCGAGACCTTCGCCCCGGGAAGCACCGCGGACAAGACCGGCGATATCAACGAATTCAATCACAGCCGGCGTGTACAGTTCCGGCGAATACATTTCAGCCAGGACGTCCAGCCGCTTGTCCGGAACGGGAACAACGCCCACGTTGGGATCAATTGTGCAGAACGGATAGTTGGCACAGGTGGCACCTGCACCGGTGATTGCGTTAAAAAGTGTGCTCTTGCCTACGTTAGGCAAGCCGATAATACCAAGTTTCATGTGAGGATATTTTCCCCGAAGGGCTCCTTTCCCATTGTCAAATTAACGTGTTAGAAAAAATCTTTTATTATTATACAGGATTTTTTTGAACTTTACAAGAGTTCCGTCGTCAAATAAATAAAAAAGAACACGATTTCAGTATTATTTTATGGATACATCACGCTAAAATCACAAAACTGTCACTTTGACACTGTATACTGTATACGGAAAAAAGGGAAAGTGTTTCCAGAATGAAAAAAGATTCTGAAAAACTGTTTACATTTGCGCCATAAAATGGTATACTTAATATGTATGTTTAGGATTTTTAGGTTGCGGATGAATGATAGACTGACAGGATTGAATAAAGAAGAATAAGAAAGGGGAACGGACATGGGAACGAAAATTCTTGTTGTCGATGACGACGTAAATATCTGCGATTTACTCCGTCTTTATTTTGAAAACGAAGGTTATGAGGTAAAGACGGCAAATGACGGTGCGGAGGGCATCAGTTATTTCAAAATGTATGAGCCTGACATCGTTCTTCTGGATATTATGCTTCCCAAAAAGGACGGTTGGCAGGTTTGTCGCGAAATTCGCGAGTCATCTTCCAAACCGGTAATTATGATCACCGCTAAGGGAGAAGTCTTTGATAAGGTGCTGGGGCTTGAACTGGGGGCTGACGATTTTGTTGTCAAGCCTTTTGATATGAAGGAGCTTTCCGCCCGTGTTAAGGCGGTGCTTCGTCGGTATTCTTCCCATGATAGCCAGAATGATGACGAAGTGGTGAAGTTCGATAATATCGAAATCAGCCGGCAGAAGTATGAACTCAAACTGCGCGGTAAAGCCGTGGACATTCCGCCGAAGGAGTTGGAGCTTCTCTATTTCCTTGCCTCCAACGTGAACCGTGTGTTCACACGTGACCAGCTTCTCGATAAGGTTTGGGGGTTTGATTATTTGGGTGATTCCCGTACGGTCGACGTTCACGTAAAACGCCTGCGCGAAAAATTGGAGGGCGTTTCTGATAAGTGGACGCTGAAAACCGTTTGGGGCGTCGGCTACAAATTCGAGATCCTGCAGTAAACTGCTAAGAAATAGGCGGCTTTTGCCGCCTGTTTTTGTCTGCTTTAAATTTTCAAAAGGCGGTACGCTATGCTGAAAAGTGTATTTACCAAATATATTTCCGTCTTTATGCTGATTTTGCTGCTCAGTTTTCTGGTGCTGACTTCCATCCTTACCTCACTTGTGAATGCGTACAATGCGGATGTAAAAATGAACGCCATGGCGGATGCGGCGTATTCCGTCGCCGGGTATCTTCAACACGATTTCATTGAGTCCGATGCGGGCGATTTTGGAACCTACCTGCATACGGAGGGTGCATCGGTGGAACCTGTGATCCGTCTCCTTTCCATCAACGCGGACGACATTATTCTTTTGATCGCGGATGCGGACGGGCGGATCGTTATAAGCGGAGGCAGTGATTCCGAAAACATTGAGGAATCGATGATTTCCACACCCCGTGACGGGTATTATCTGCCGGAATCGGTGCGTCAGACACTTCTGAATGATGGGTATATCAAAGACGAAAGAACGCTTGCAAATTTGTTCAACAGCGATCATTGTACCTACGGGATTGCTATTGAAAGTACCGGCGGACAGGTTCTCGGTGCTGTTATTGCCTCTACCGGCAGTGCAGGTATGAGTGAACTTCTGGAAGCCATGAACAAAACGGTGCTTATGTCCACGCTGTGGGTCATGCTTGCCGCATTGGTGGCGGTATATTTTATTACCGAACGGATGGTAGCCCCGCTTCGCAGTATGAGCCGGGCGGCCAAACTCTTTGCCAACGGAAAATTCGACGCCCGTGTGCCCGTCACCGGCTCGGATGAGATTGCGGAACTGGCTGAAGCGTTCAATAATATGGCAGAATCGCTGGGGACGCTTGACGAGATGCAGCGATCCTTCGTGGCAAACGTCTCTCACGATCTCCGTACGCCCATGACTACGATCTCCGGTTTTATTGACGGTATTATTTCCGGAGCCATTCCGCCGGAAAAACATGAGCATTATCTGGGTGTGATATCTGCTGAGGTAAAGCGTCTTTCAAGGCTTGTTTCCGCACTTCTGGACATTTCACGCATGCAGGCCGGTGAGAGAAAATTCACTATGACGAACTTTGACGTTTGTGAACTGGCGCGGCAGATCCTTATTTCCTTTGAGCAGAAGATCGAAGGGAAGAAACTGGAGGTTTCTTTTGAATGCGACAGTGACCGCATGGAGGTGTTTGCAGACCGGGATTCCATTCATCAGGTGCTTTACAATATTTGTGACAACGCAATTAAATTTGCTTACGACGAAGGAACGTATCGGCTCTCAATTCATGAGAAAGACAAGAAGATCTCAGTCAGCGTATACAACAGCGGCGTCGGGATTCCCAGGGAAGATCTGCCTCACATTTTCGAACGCTTCTATAAAAGTGACAAAAGCCGGGGACTTGATAAAACCGGTGTGGGGCTGGGAATGTATATTTCCCGTGCTATTATAGAAGCACACGGTGAAAAGATACGTGCAGAAAGTGTCCACGGGGAGTGGTGCGAGTTTACGTTCACACTTCCGAAAGCACAGGCACGTGGGACTTTTGGCGGGCGTGACGACCGTTCTGCCAAATCACAGCAGATGAGCGAAGGAGAGCGTGCATGATTCAGTTGACGGCAACCTGCCTTTTTGGCCTTGAGGCACTTTTAGGCAGCGAAATTGATGCGCTTGGATATCGGCGCATATCCACTATCGACGGACGAGTCACATTTGAAGGAGACGAGTGTGCCGTCGCCCGTGCCAATATTGGACTGCGGTATGCAGAGCGTGTGTATATTAATCTGGGCACGTTCCCGGCATCCAGCTTTACGGAACTGTTTGACGGTACGAAAGCATTGCCGTGGGAGACGTATATCGGCGGCGATGATGCTTTCCCGGTGAAGGGACACGCCATCAAGAGCACGCTCTATTCCGTGCCGGACTGTCAGAAGATCGTGAAAAAAGCCATTGCAGACAGGCTTCTGGAAAAGCACGGTTTGCGTTCATTGCCGGAAACCGGCGTGAAATACCAGGTCGAGTTCTTTATTTTGAAGGACTCTGCTTCCCTTATGATCGATACGTCCGGCGTGCCGCTGCATAAACGGGGCTACCGGCCGGAAACGGTTGCAGCACCGCTCAGAGAAACGCTGGCGGCAGCACTGGCCGCGTTCTCCCGCCCCCGGGAGGATGTGCTTTTGCGTGATCCGTTCTGCGGCTCCGGCACGATTGCCATTGAGGGGGCTATGCAGATGCTGCGGATCGCACCCGGTGTGGATCGATCCTTTGCTGCGGAAGCGTTTCCGGCTTTTCCGGCGAACGTTTGGCTGCAGGCGCGTACTGAGGCTCGGGATATGGTTATTCGTGACAGCCGTTTTGAAGCGTTTGCCTCGGATATTGATCCGGAATGTGTCCGTATAGCCACGGAGTCTGCTGTGCGTGCCGGCGTCGCCGGTCACGTGAAGGTATTTGAGGCAAATGCACTGGATATCGTAACGGAAGACCGCCGGGGAACGGTGGTTACCAATCCGCCCTACGGTGAGCGGCTTATGAAGCCGGAGGAAGCCGAACAGCTGTACCGGGACATGGGACGGGCCTTCTCCCGTCTTGGACGCTGGCAGATCTACGTTCTGACGCCGTGTGAGACATTTGAGCGTCTTTACGGACGGCGGGCCGACAAAGTGCGGAAACTGTATAACGGCATGATTCCGTGCCTGTTTTATCAATTTTTCAAAAATAAATAACGCATAAAATGCGAAACTCCTGTCAATACTTTCCGTAAGCGGATAGAGACAGGAGTTGATTTTTTTGCAGATATTCAATCAGAAACTGACGGATTCTTTTGACGAGAACGTAGCAATGATGGACCGGCTTCTCCGCGTGGAGGATAGCTTTGATGTGATCCGCCGACCGCTTGTTGTGGATGGCGTGCGGATGATGCTGTATTATATTGATGGCTTCGTTCAATCCGGCAGTTTACAGAAGTTAATGCTGTATTTCGTTACGCTGAAAGCGTCGGATTTCGGTAATGGTGAAACAGGGGCGGCACAGCAATTTGCGGATGCACACGTGCCGTCGGTGGAAGTGGATGTGACTGATTCTGTTGACTCCCTTATACTGATGACCATGTCGGGATGCACTGCAATCCTTGCCGAAGGATTTGATTCAAACGGAATCATCGTGGATCTGCGGACGTATCCGGCAAGGGAAGCGAGCGAGCCCGAGAACGATCGTGTGATGCGTGGCAGCCGGGACGGTTTTGTGGAAACGCTGATATTCAATACCGCCATGATCCGCCGGCGTATTCGTGACACCTCTCTTACCGTGCAGTATTTGAATATCGGAAGATCATCACGAACCGACGTGGCACTGCTGTATATGGCGGATAAGGCGGATCCGCAGTACGTAAAGGAACTGTCGCAAAAATTGCAGAATCTGAAAACGGACTCGCTGGTGCTCGGTCACCAGAGCGTGGCAGAGAGTTTGATACAGTCCCGGTGGTACAACCCATTTCCAAAAATACGCATGACGGAACGCCCGGATGCGGCCGCCGCTTCCATTCTGGAAGGATCCGTGATTCTGATTTGTGACAACAGCCCGGAGGCCATGATCTTTCCCACGTCCGTGTTTGATTTTCTTCAGGAAACGGATGATTTCTATTTTCCGCCCTTGACGGGCTCCTATCTGCGGATTCTCAGGCACGTGGTTTTTTGGATGACGGTGCTTCTTACACCTACCTGGTATCTTCTTCTTATGAATCCGTCGTGGATACCGGACTGGCTCTCCATGGTAATTCCGAAAGAACCGGGCGGCTTGCCGATACTTGTACAGCTTTTGCTGGCGGAATTTGCGTTGGATGGCTTAAAACTTGCCTCCTTGAATACGCCGAACATGCTGTCTAACTCCTTGTCAGTAGTGGGCGGCTTGCTGCTTGGTGATTTTGCCGTTACGGTTGGGTGGTTGTCACCGGACGTGATTTTTTATATGGCTTTCGTTGCCATTGCCAATTTTACGCAATCCAGTTACGAGCTTGGCTATGCCTTCAAATATATGCGGGTCCTGCTTCTTCTGCTGACGGCTGCATTGAATATTTGGGGATATGCCGCCGGCATCGTGCTGATCCTTGTAATAGTGGCGACCAATAAGACGGCAAACGGGAAGAGAAGTTATCTTTATCCGCTGATTCCGTTTAACGGCAGAGCATTGGCCAGTCTGCTGTTCAGACTGAAGAAAAGAGGATAAACAGAAAATAGCCGCCATTTGGCGGCTATTTTCTATATGATTTTATTAGTGCTTTTTCTTTCCGAGAACAACGGCACCGGCGGAAGCAGCCATAACAACTGCAACAAGAATTGCAGCATCAAAGGTTGCAGGAGCGGTAGGCTCGGCGGCAGCCGTAGTGGCCGCAGTAGTGGCTGCGGTAGTAGCAACCGTGGTTGCCGCGGTAGTTGCTGCGGTAGTTGCTGCGGTTGTGGAAGCCGTAGTTGCGGCGGTGGTCTCCGCGGGAGCAGCCGTCTCTGCCGGGAAGTCGATGGTGATCTTTGCGGTGAATTGCGTGTTCGTGCCGGTGTTGCTGGCAAAGAGAACGTACTTATCCGGCAGCTCGGTTACGTTGTCAACGGTGAAGGACAGCGTCTTGATAGCATCAGCATGGCCCTTATCGGTGTAGCTGTGGCTCCACAGTGTGTTGCCGGCTTTCGCTTCGCCCCAAACTCTGTCAGACTTGAATTCAACAGCCTTGCCGTCTGCATCTACCAGAGCGAGAGCACCGAGCCAGGAGTTCAAGTTGAAGGTAAGGTCAATCTTCAGCTGCTTTGCGTCTTTGTCGAAGGTGTAAGCAACAGAGGCTTCCTTGCCATAGTTAGCATAATTGGCCGGCGTTTCAGCGTTCTCAATGGTCAAAGCGCTTGCCCAATCCGCATCGGAAACAGGCAGTGCCAGAACGGCCGCACGGGTCTCAACGGAAACGGTCACTTCATCGGCGGGCTTTGCAGTATCGGCAGGGGCGGCGGTGGTTTCAGCAGGGGCAGTGGTTTCCAGCGGAGCAACGGTGCCGTCACCATGAGGATCAACAACCTTAAGGTGATCCACGTAAATGGAGTTCTTGCCGGAACCGACGTTGATCATTACGTTTTTAATAGTGAAAGAGTTACCCTCTTTGGAATTGGGGGCTGCGATGCCGGATACGGCGAGGACTTCCTTACCGTCGATGGCAAACTTGGCAGCAGACTCACCGTCGTATTCGATAACCCACTTCTGGAATTTGGTGGTATCTATCTTGATGTTCTGCTTTACATCCATGTTTGCACGTGCTTTCTGGGAAACAGCCAAAAGGGCGTTGTTCCCGTCGGCGTCGGCTTCTGCCAGCGGATGAACCACAAAGTACAGAGAAGGAGCACCTTCCATGTTGCACTCGGCAACGAATCCGCGCCAGCCTGCACTCTTGCTGGGGCTCATCAGGGATTCGATCTTCAGATCCATCTCAAGACGGACGGCTTTCTTGGCCGGGGCGGAGTAGTTCAGCGTCAGCTGCGTATAGGCTTCTTTAGCGGAAGCATCACCGCCCAGATAGATCTGTCCGTCCGGTACGTTTGCATCAATGGTGTGGTCGGCCATGTACACATTGGGATAATCGTTGCCGCCGAGAACAACGGGAGCCGGCGGTGCGGGCGGAGCGTCTTTATCTTTGTCTTCGTCTTTGATTTCTTCAGGAAGTACACTGCAGTCGAATTCAACAAGCGTAGTATCTACCTCGGCGAAGACAACTGTCGCGAAAAGGGGCAAAACGAGTGCGAGTGTGAGCATAAGGGAAAGAATGGAAATCTTCTTCATAATCGGTTTCCTCCAATTTTTATTGATAGAAGTTGCAAATGAACATTCTATTACCAACATTTTACACGTAAATAGCCAAATGTGTGTGAATAAATTGTAAATAATATATTGTGTGTGCACAAAAACGCATGAGAAACAGAAAACAGCGGTTACACAGATACAAGATCTTCCGAGGAAGGGGCTTTTTTTGATTTTCTGCGCCGTGTACGCCGTCTTTGACGGATGGCACGGAGATAGGCGGCTTTTTGTGCTTCGCTTGCTTCTTCCGCTATGCGGACGGCAAAAGCGTGACCGGATTCCTCGTCGATTTTCCAACGGACTTTCAGTATATGTTCGGCACCGCAGGGACACACTGCCAGGGAAATCCGTTTTCCCGGGGCGCGGCGGATCCACTTACCCGTGCTGATCGTTTTTCCGCAAAGGGGGCAGGTGCAGGACAGGGAAAACTCCTCTTTTGCCATTTCGGCGTAAGATGTGTAGATAGTCCGGGGTAAACCGCTGGTCTGTTCGTCAAAACTGTCCGTCTTGGGAAACGGATCGTCGTAGTGAGCGATTCCGTATTCCAAATCCAATTCGGCACAGACGGCAGCTGTGCTGATTGCATCGTTCAATGCATCGTGTGCCGGGTATTCCTGCGGGATTTCCAGCCGTGCCATGGCATCCGCCAGAGAGCATTGCTGCTTTTTGCCGAGAATCTCCCGGGCAAATATACGCTGCAGATCAAACGATGGCGGCAGGGAAGCAAGACTCATATTGTGCACACGGAGATTATCCCGAAGCATGGGCAGATCGTCCGGGCCCCAGGTAAGGAAAGTGACGTCATCCCCGCACCAGGAAATAAACTGTGCGTAAGCATCCGGAAAAGACAGGCCGCTTTCCAACATTTTTGAATTGATGCCGGTAAGCTTTTTCACGCTCCAGTGCATTTTCGTATAATACTTAGGAGCAACGATCAGACGAAGGGTATCCGTGATATTCAGATCACCGTCCAGCTTCACGGCACCGATCTGTATAATTTCACCAACCAGTGTAAAGCCTTTTCGCCGCATGGATTCACGTGTCAGTGCCTGATTCCATTCAAGATCAAGAACGATATACTGCATTTTTTCATCCTTATATTTAAAACTGCATCTATTATAGCAGATTTCCTCAGTACAATCAATCCCTATTGTGAATTTTGGCGCATGCCGGCAGAAAAACGAAATACGTTCGGGGTGGATATTGAATTGTAACGGCAAACCTGCTATAATAGAAATCAGACTTGTGTAAAACGAAAAGCCACAGCTTCCTGTGGCTTTTCAGGTTATGCCGGGGCTTTGAATCCGTGGATAAATCCGTTTACGTCAGCGGAGCAGATATCGCCGCCTATCACGCGGTTTTTGTAAACGATTACGTTTGCATACACTTTTCCGCTGTATCCCGGGTAATTTTTAATTTCATAGGTGAAGCGGCTGACAGTTTTTCCTCTGTATTTTGTGAGATCCAGTCCCTGCTGCTTCTGCACCTCGTTATAGGTTTTCAGAATTTTGTCAAACTCATCGGGTACTGTGATTTCTGCCGTTTCCAGGGTCGCAGGATCGATTTCCCAGCCGAACTGACTGAGGAATGCGATCCGGTCTTCTTCCGTTTTGATCTTATCGTACCTGATTTTTTCCTTTTCCGCCAGAATAGCACCCGTCGTGGTGATTTCATGCTCCGGCACAAACAGGATCAGTGACACCAGTGCGATCAGTGCAATGCCGATGATGCTGAAAAATCGGAGCGTATTGGCGCGCAGTGCATACACAAACATAGAATCCTTTCTCCCCGCCGCTTTTTCCGTACGCGTAGGGGGGGACGCGGCCGGTGCGGTATACACCGCAATAGAAATATATGAAGCGGGCGGCGGATTATGACAGAGACGGCGTGATTTACGGAGAAGATATACCTGCTGCAAGCGAGAATGGAGCCATTTTATGATAGCGATCTACAGTCACAGACACGATGAAAACAGCAATGCCTGCCGTTTGTCGTTGCTTGCGGCAGGCATTCCGTGCTTTCTTATTGGGCCGGCGCGAGAACACGCCGGCATTGCCGTACGGGTTCCGTTCGTTTTGTTTCCGGATGCAGATCACTTGCAGTCGGTGCATTTTGGGAGAAAACTTTCCTTTGAAAAAATACTTACAGGTGTTGATCCGTTTTTGCCTGACGGAATCGCTGATGTGGTAAAGATCCGCTATTTTCAGCGATTTGGACATGACTACGAGGCGGCGGCGGGCGACGGTATCCGTTTTTTCGGCAGGGAAGTGTATTTCCGTGGGCATTTTTTGTGTTTAACGGACAGTGAATATCTGATTATCCGCCTTCTGTTTCACAGCCGTGCCGCCTATTTTTCGTCGGATGAAATAGCGGCGGCATGTTTTGAAAAAGAAACGGGTGCGGTAAGCGGTCACGTCTGCAATATCAACCGGAAAGCACGGCTCATTATGAACATGCCCCTGATCGAGACACGACGTTCGTACGGATACAGAATTCTATAAAAGGATAAAGCGGCATCAAAGGTCGGACAGCATGCGGAGCAGAAGCTGATACACGCGCTCTGCGGAGGAAAGGGATATCTTCTCCGCCGGCGTGTGGATATCAAACATATCCGGTCCGATAGAGAGAATATCCATCTCGGGGATGGCGGCTTTCACAAGACCGCACTCAAGCCCGGCGTGGATGCCGATGATGTTCGCTTCTTTTCCGAAAAGTGCACGGTAAGCGTTTCTGTATACGTCCTGAATCCGGGAATCGACGCTGAACGACCAGCCCGGATAACGGGAACGGTGCTCGCTCTTGAAACCGGTGCTTTGGGCGATCGTGTCGAGAATATCGCACACGTCGTCCAGCTCTCCCTCGACCGAGGAACGGGAGGAGGCGGTTACGGAGATTCCGTCCGCATCTGCGTGAACAATTGCCGTGTTGGAGGAGGTTTCCACCAACCCCGGTACGTGATTGCTCATGGCAATCGGCCCGGAGGGCAAAAGCCGGAGCAGTGTCAATATGGCTTCGGCGTCTGCCGCCGACAAAGCAGAACCGCTGTATTTTTCACGCCGGATTTCAACAGAAAACGGCTGATCGTCACGGCAAAGGGTAGAACAGATGACGGCTTCTTCTGTGCGGACGGTATCAATGGCTGCCTGTTGATCAGCGGCGAAGAACACAACCGTGCATTCTCTTGGAATGGCATTGTCCTTGTTGCCGCCGCTCATGGAGATCATCTGCACGGCCGTTGCTTTTTCCGCCGCACGGTACAGCCGTGCGCACAGCTTCAGGGCATTCTTTCTGCCGCTGTTGATGTCCTCACCGGAATGACCGCCCATCAGTCCGGAAACGGTCAAACGGAGCACGCTCGGCTCACGGAAGACCGTTTTTTTAGGCGTGCGGGAGAAACGAGTGGTAACACCGCCGGCGGAAGCAGCGGTAGCGGACGATTCTTCACAGGAGTCAAGATTGATCATCGTCCGTGCTTTCAGAAGTGATTTATCCAGTGCCTGCATACCGTCGAGTCCCACCTCTTCGCCCACGGTGAACAGACACTCCAGCGGCGGATGGGGAACGGAATCGCCAGAGAGAATCGTGAGCATGGCGGCTACGGCGTATCCGTTGTCGGCACCAAGCGTGGTGCCGTCCGCACGCAGAAAATCGCCGTCTTCTACGATTTTGATTCCCTCCGATAGAAAATCGTGCTCCGTTCCTGCGTTTTTTTCGCATACCATATCGGTGTGTCCCTGCAAAAGAACGGCGGGATGATCTTCATAGCCAGGCGTGCCGTTTTTCCGTATCAGAACGTTGTTGACTGCATCGCAAAAGACATCCAGACCGTGTTCTTTTGCAAAACTTACGAGATATTCTGCAATCTCTTCTTCTTTTCCCGAGGGACGGGGGATGGCACTGATTTCGTAAAAATAATTTTTAAGCGTAGGATTCATGGAAAGCCTCCGTGATTTTTTATGTTATAATCGTACCACGATTTGCTTTCATATGCAAGTGGAAACGCACGATTCAAAGAAAAAATAAAAAAATTTCGGTAAAGCGTTTCTTTTGTCTGTAAGTTGTGGTATAATATCCCTGTATGAACGCAAAGGAGGACGGCCATGGAGTCGATTGCAGCAAAAATTGCAGAAGTTTTGCGTGTGTTTTCTCCAAAAGAAAACAGAAGATATTTTACTTCTGCCGTCGTTCTTGCCGCCGGAAGCGGCGAACGGTTCGGGCTGGAAAACGGAAAGAAGCAGTTTTGCCCCGTTGCCGGTATTCCGGCTGTCGTCCGTTCTCTCCTCGCTTTTCAAGCATCTGAGTATATCAGCGAAATCGTTCTCGTTACGTCAGCGGAGGACGTTTCCCGGTGCGAATCTTATCGGGAGACGTATAAACTTTCTAAACTGACAAAAATCCTTCCAGGCGGGGCGGACAGACAGGCGTCTGCCAAACTTGGCTTTGACGCTATCGATGTTAAAGCGAAGTTCGTGGCTATCCACGACGGGGCACGATGTCTTGTTACGCCGGATATGATCCGTGAAACGGTGCGTGCCGCCTACGAGCACGGTGCGGCGATCGCCGCCGAGCCCTCCCGGGATACGGTAAAACGGGCTTGTGCTCAGGGCTTTGCCGAGGAGTCCCCGGACCGCAGTACGATCTGGCTTGCAAAAACGCCGCAGGTCTTCCTTTCGGATATGTACCGTGCCGCCGTGTATATGGCGGAAAAAGATAACGTGCGTGCTACGGATGACAGCATGCTGGCGGAACGGCTTGGCTTCAAGGTCCGGCTTGTGGACTGCGGCAGTGAGAATATAAAGATTACGTTACCCATCGACGTGCAGATTGCGGAAGCCATTCTGCGTGCAAGAGGAGAGGATACACATGCGGATCGGCCACGGATATGACGCACACCGCCTGGGCGGTGACCGCCCTTTTATCATCGGCGGCGTACGGATCCCCTACGAACGGGGAATTTTCGCTCACTCTGACGGAGATACGCTGGCCCATGCGGTGATTGACGCACTTTTCGGGGCGGCCGGTATGCGTGATATCGGTGCCCATTATCCGGATAATTCAGCTGCTTTTGATGGGATCGACAGCCTCTCCCTTTTACGTGATGCCGCCCGGCTGATCCGTGATGCCGGTTTTTCGCTGGAATATATGGACTGCACAGTGGTGGCACAGGCACCCAAAATGTCGGCTCACATCGACGACATGCGGAAAAATCTTGCGTATGCGTGTGGCGTGGATGTCTCCCGGGTGAACGTCAAAGCAACTACAGAGGAGAGAATGGGCTTTACCGGAAGCGGTGAGGGCATCGCCGCCCACGCAGTGTGCCTTTTGAACGAATAAGACAAAAGGGCAGGATGCCCGCTGTGCGGACACCCTGCTATCTGAATCGGCAGTGAACGGCCTTTTCGTTTCACATCCGTTTCTTTTACGTCCGGTGCCGTCTTCCGCCTCGTGTTTTCGGGGGATTTCCCCTTATCATCATATGACTTGAGCGAAGAATTGACACGCTTTTCCGGACAGGCATCCCCCTTCCGCTTTTTTGACGATTGTCAATGAGATAAAAAACAGATCCCGCTTTCGCGGGTGATGACAATATTTTAAGGAGTTTTGCAAAACAATGAAAGACCAGAAAATTTTAACATCCCCCTCTATTCTTGCCTGCGATTTTCTCCATCTGGAGGATGAGATCCGCCGTGCGGTAGCGTCCGGTGCCGATCTTCTTCACGCTGACGTGATGGACGGCATGTTTGTGCCGAACATGAGCTTCGGCTTTGACGTGATCCGCCTGATCCATGGCATCACTGACGTTCCGTTGGACGTGCATATGATGACCTCTGCACCGCAGAAGTATATTGAGGTTCTCCGTGATTCTGGTGCGGCTATCGTGACGATACATAACGATATCGGTCTGTCCGACGAGGAACTGATCGAAGCTCTGAAGAAAATCCGCGAGTGCGGTATGAAGCCTGCCATCTCTCTGCGTCCGAAGATCCCCGCAGAAAGCGTATTCCCGCTTCTTCCGTACGTAGATATGGTTCTTGTCATGACGGTCGAGCCCGGTTTCGGCGGACAGAAATTCATGGCAGATATGCTGCCCAAGATCGCTGCCATCCGCCGCGAGATCGATAAGCAGGAAAGAGATATCGATATCCAGGTGGACGGCGGTATCAATGAAGAAAACGCAGCACGTACTGCCGCTGCCGGCGCCAATATTTTCGTAGTGGGCACCGCTTCTTTCCGTGCACCCGATATGAAGGCCGCTCTGGACGGCGTAAAGGCCGCTGCTGAAAAATCCTTCCGTAAGGATCTCTGAGTTTTGATAAATAAGCCGCAGTTGAAATTTAGCTGCGGCTTATTTCTATTTTCCTTTCGAAATGTGAAAAAATATTTCGGTAAAGGTTGCAAAGCTGTGAAAATAGTGGTATACTATATCGTGGTCGCATATTTTATGGTGTACACCGCTTGCGGTGTTTTTCTTTTTTGCGGCTGGAATTTGAATTTTGATTACATATAAAAATACAGTTGTGCGGCGGTGAGAAAATGCTGAAAATCGGATTTGACAACGATAAGTATCTGAAAATGCAATCCCAATGTATCCGGGACAGAATTTCATCTTTTGGCGGAAAACTGTATCTGGAATTTGGCGGAAAGCTGTTTGACGATTATCATGCTTCCCGCGTATTGCCCGGCTTCGCACCGGACAGTAAGGTGCGTATGCTGATGGAGCTGAAGGATCAGGCGGAAATCGTGATCGTTATCAGTGCGGACGATATTGAAAAGAATAAACGGCGGGGAGACATCGGCATCACCTATGATCTGGATGTGCTTCGCTTGATCGACGCATTCCGTGGTATCGGTCTGTATGTTGGAAGCGTTGTAATTACCCAGTATAAGGCACAGCATACGGCGGACGCTTTTGAAAAACGGCTGAATTCGCTGGGTGTCAAAACGTACCGCCACTACCCGATTCCGGAGTATCCTTCCAATATTCCGCTGATCGTCAGTGAGGACGGTGTTGGCAAAAACGATTATATCGAAACAACCCGTTCACTCATCGTTCTTACCGCGCCCGGCCCCGGCAGCGGCAAAAGGGCAACCTGCCTTTCTCAGCTATACCACGAGAATAAACGTGGCGTACGGTGCGGCTATGCGAAATTTGAGACGTTTCCCGTGTGGAATCTTCCGCTGAAGCATCCGGTGAACGTAGCGTATGAGGCGGCTACTGCCGATCTCAATGACGTGAATATGATCGATCCCTTCCATCTGGAAGCATACGGTGAAACGGCCGTGAACTATAATCGGGACATCGAAATCTTCCCGGTTCTGAATGCGATCTTTACGAAGATCTATAACGAATCACCTTACAAGAGCCCCACAGATATGGGCGTTAATATGGCGGGATACTGCATTACCGATGAAGAGGCGGTTTGTGCCGCTTCCAAGCAAGAGATCATCCGCCGGTATTACGCTACCTGTTGTACGGTTCGCAAGGGCAACGCAAGCCAGGCGGAGATCACCTCTCAGGAGCTTCTTATGAACTCCTTGGGCATCACTGTGGCTGACCGCCCGGTAGTGGCCGCATCCCTTGCCGTTGCGGAAAAGACCGGACAGCCTGCTGCCGCTATCGAACTGCCGGACGGTACGGTTGTGACCGGCAAAACTTCCTCGCTTCTCGGTGCGTCATCTGCCGTGCTTTTGAACGCTTTGAAGGTTCTGGCGGGCATTGATGACAGCGTGCATTTGATCGCGCCCAGCATCATTGAGCCGATCTCCGGCCTTAAAGTAAACCACATGGGTAATCACAACCCACGTCTGCATATGGATGAAGTGTTGATTGCCCTTGCCATTTCCGCCACATCGGATCCCAATGCGGCGAAAGCAATGGATGCGTTGTCCTCTCTGCGTTACTGCGAAGCACATTCTACGGTAATTCTTTCTCATGTGGATGAGAACGTGTTCAGTAAACTGGGCATGAATCTTACCTCTGAGCCGAAATACCAAACAAAAAAACTGTATCATCACTGAAGGAGGCCGCGGCTTTCCGCGGATAACGTATGGCTGAACTTTTTATTCCGGAAGGATATAGATCTATTCTGAATCTGCGGCAGACTGAGGTCGCGATCAAGAAGATCAAAGACTTTTTTGAGCATGATCTCGCCATTGAACTGAATCTTACCCGCGTTTCTGCCCCGCTTTTCGTGGATTCGGAAAGCGGTCTCAACGATAATCTGAACGGCGTAGAGCGTCCCGTTCGCTTCGATCTCCGAAGTGGGGAAGAACTGGAAATCGTCCATTCCCTTGCAAAGTGGAAGCGTATGGCGCTCAAACAGTATGGCTTTTCGGTAGGGGAAGGGCTCTATACGGATATGAACGCCATTCGCCGTGACGAGGATCCGGACGCCATTCACTCCATGTTTGTGGATCAGTGGGACTGGGAAAAGGTAATTTCTCACTCTGATCGTACGGTGGCTACTCTGCAGAAGACGGTACGATGCATTTATAACGTGCTTCGTCATACGGAAACGTATATCTGCGAGGATTACGAGTTCATCGGCAAACAGCTGCCGGAGGAGATCTTCTTTATTACCTCGCAGGAGTTGGAGGATATGTATCCGGGACTCAGTGCAAAAGAACGTGAGTACCGGATTACAAAGGATAAGGGTGCCGTGTTCCTGATGCAGATCGGCGGAAAACTGAAATCCGGCAAGCCGCACGACGGCCGTGCCCCGGACTATGACGACTGGGATCTGAATGGCGACATTTTGGTGTACTATCCCGTTCTTGACATCGCCTTGGAGCTTTCTTCTATGGGTATTCGTGTGGATGAAGAATCCCTTGCCCGTCAGCTATCCCTGGCCGGTTGCTCCGATAGGTCTTCTCTGCTGTTCCACAGAGCACTTCTCGATGGCAAACTGCCGTATACCATCGGCGGCGGCATCGGCCAGTCCCGTATGTGTATGTTTTTCCTTAGAAAAGCCCACATCGGTGAAGTACAGTCATCTTTCTGGCCGTCAGAAATGGTGAAGCACTGCGAAGAAAAAGGTGTGAATCTTCTGTAAAAGCGTATAAATAAAAGCGTATAAATAATCCAAATAGATGTAAGGAGGTTGCAGCAGTGACTGAGATTTCCTTCCCCGGATTGGGGATTGAGCCCTTTACGTTGCACAGCGAAGTTTTTCCGAACAGCGGGATCTCTATTCGCTGGTACGGTGTTATTATCACTGTCGGCATGATTTTGGCGGTGCTGTATGCCTTGTGGCATGCGAAAACCGAACGGGTAAAGTCGGACGACGTGATTGATCTGGCACTTTCCGTGATTATCTTCGGCGTGCTTGGTGCTCGTTTATATTACGTGATCATGGAGTTTCCGTTGTATCTTGTGACGAGAGGCACGTTTTGGGAAAATCTGTGGGATACCCTGTATGGTATGATTGCCATATGGAATGGCGGCCTTGCCATTTACGGCGGTATCATCGGCGGATTTCTGGCTGCACTCGTTGTATCTCGTGTGAAGCGGATTAAGTTCCCGGTAATTGCCGATATCGCCGGCCCTTCCGTGATCGTGGGGCAGATTATCGGCCGTTGGGGCAATTTCGTCAACGTAGAAGCGTTCGGCGGCCCTACCGAATTGCCGTGGAGAATGTGTTCGCCGGTGATCGCCAGGGATTTTTTGAGCAAAAATTTGGTGGATGCTGCCGGGTATCAGGCAGTACTGGACGGTACTCTCGGTGCTCATCCTACGTTCCTGTATGAATCTCTTTGGAATCTGGTTGGTTTTGTGATCATCACCGCCATGTATAGAAAGAAAAAATTCCACGGACAAATGTTCCTCGTGTATATGACGTGGTACGGTTTCGGCCGCATGCTGATTGAGGGATTGCGTACCGATAGCCTGTACGTCGGACCCTTGCGGGTTTCACAACTCGTCGGTGCAGTCACGTTTTTAGTAGGTGCCGTTCTTCTCATAGCCGGTTTGCGCTGTGCAAAAGGGAAGCGGGTATCGGAATATGTTCCACAGTATACGACTGTGGGTACAGCAGAATTTTCGGCTGAATCCCAAAAGGAAAGCAAAGCAAGTGTTGCGAACACAACCGAACAGGAGAGAGAAAATGGCATTGTTGATTGACGGTAAAAAAATTGCAGCCGCAGTGCGGTCTGAAATTGCGGCAGAAACGGCTGCTTTCAAGGAAGCACATGGCTTTGCCCCCGGACTTACGGTTATTATTGTCGGCGAGGATCCCGCCTCGCAGGTTTACGTACGCAATAAAAAGCGGGCGTGCGAGGAAGTAGGTTTTAACTCACGGGTAATCGAAATGCCCGCATCTACCACGGAAGAAGAGTTGCTCGCCCAGATTGATACACTGGTGAAAGACGATACCGTGCACGGCATTCTCGTCCAGCTGCCCGTTCCCAAGCACATCTCCGAGGAGGCAATTCTCCGTGCGATTCCGCCTCACAAGGATGTGGATGCGTTCCATGCGGAAAACGTCGGTAAAATCATGACCGGCAATTTTGATTATCTTCCCTGTACCCCTGCCGGTGTGATGGAGCTTCTGAAACACGAAAAAATCGATCCTTCCGGAAAAGAATGCGTGGTAGTGGGACGGAGCAATATCGTGGGCAAACCCATGGCGATGCTTTTGCTGCACGCCAACGGTACGGTAACGGTTGCTCATTCCAGAACGAAGGATCTGGCTGCTGTTACCCGGCGTGCGGACATACTTGTGGTCGCAGTTGGCAGGGCAGAGTTTATTACCGGCGATATGGTAAAAGAAGGTGCTGTGGTAATCGACGTTGGTATGAACCGCAAGGCAGACGGAAAACTGTGCGGCGACGTGAATTTTGCGTCCGTGGAGCCGAAGGCATCTGCCATTACGCCCGTTCCCGGCGGCGTAGGCCCTATGACCATCACTATGCTTCTGCGAAACACGCTTACCGCTGCCGAAAAGTACGCACTCCGTACCGGAAAATAACGGATTTTTTGCAAAAAAACAAAAAACGGTATTGACACGGATATTTATCTGTGATACAATATATCCTGCCGCATAATGCGGGCTTTAATGCTGAATAGCAGCCCGATGTTAGCGAGTCATATATGAAAGAGAGGTGCTTTCCATGTTTGCAGTTATCGAAACTGGCGGAAAGCAGTACAAGGTTAACGAAGGCGATATCATCTTCGTTGAAAAGCTGGATGTAGAAGCTGGCGCAAAGTTTGAGTTTGATCGCGTTCTGGCTCTGTCTACCGCTGACGGTTTTAAGGTTGGCAACCCCGTTGTCGCTGGTGCCAAGGTTACGGCTAACGTCGTAAAGAACGGCAAGGCTAAGAAGGTTGTTGTCATGACCTACAAGCCGAAGAAGAACGAGAAGAAGAAGAACGGTCACAGACAGCCGTACACCAAGCTGCAGATCGAAAAGATCGAAGGCTGATCGTCTTTTTGCGAGTGCTTCAGCACTGTACGGTACACATAAAGGCAGGATCACAGCATGACGAAGATTACCTTTTATCGACGTGACGGTGTTTTTTACGGATTCCGTGAGGAAGGACATACCGGTTACGGTGAAAGCGGAGAAGATATTCTCTGCGCATCCATTTCCGCTATGACCATGCTTCTCCTTAATACGATTGAAGTGGCGTATGCCTCTGACGTTTCCTATACGATCAGTGAGGACGATGCCGAAATCGAAGTGAAAGCACTGGATGCTTTACCGGAAACGGGTGCTGATGAAAATAAACAGTACGCGATTGCCGGCCTGTTTATGGGATACTATTATCAGCTCAACGATTTGCTTGAGGAGTATTACGAGTATCTCGACGTAGAAGTCAAAGACGATTGATCCAACAAAATTTAAACGGAGGATATCACCATGATTCGTATCAGTTTACAGTTTTTCGCTCATAAAAAAGGTGTCGGTTCCACGAAGAACGGCCGTGACAGCGAATCCAAACGCCTTGGCGTGAAGAAGGCAGACGGTCAGTCTGTTATCGCCGGCAATATCATTATCCGCCAGAGAGGAACCCACATCCATCCCGGCAACAACGTTGGCCGTGGCACGGATGATACGCTGTTCGCTCTGATCGACGGTAAGGTTAAGTTCGAGCATATCGCTAATGGCAGACGCCAGGTAAGCGTTTACGCTGACTAATTTGTTTCTGAAAAGAGACGCGAGTTTTCTCGCGTCTCTTTTTTTGTATTATGAAAACCCCGCCATAGTGGCGGGGTTCAAAAGAGGCTATAGCCGGTGAGTATAGACAGAAAAACTCCGATTGTGTAAAATAAGGAAGACCTGCCAGTCAAAACCAAACAACACAATCGGAGGACATTA
>JAZPZY010000027.1:0-3070 GCA_045544955.1 Eubacteriales bacterium | reverse complement strand
CTGAAGGATGTAGAGAATACTTTGAAAGCACTTGAAGAAAGCTGTCGGTATGCGATTATCGAAGCCAATCTAAAAGATATGAATTACACAGCACCAATGGTAAATCGTATGAAGCATACAAATGCAGATACTTCTAAAAATTATAAGGGTAATGCTTGTAATCTCAGATTGAAGGCATTAGAGGACAACAGATTTGATCTTGTGAGAAACGAAGAAAGATTCAAGAAGATAATTGCTGATCTTGAAAAATACGCTGAAAAAATCTAATAGTTAAGCCTCCGATAGGAAATAATCCTTGTCGGAGGCTTTGACTTTGTTAAATTGCACCACCATAATGAGTGGTGAGTAAGTGCGCACTTGCAGAGGAAAAAGCCTCCCTTGTGTAAAGGGAGGTGGCACGGCATAGCCGTGACGGAGGGATTGTAAAAGTAGAATTGGCACCAAAACAATCCCTCAGTCAGCTTCGCTGACAGCTCCCTTTACACAAGGGAGCCTCTGGCTGTAACCGTTTGTCTTTCTGCTGCTTTATTGTAAAAACTGTCCTTAGGAACCCAACGCTTTAAGCGGCGGTTTTTTTGTTGACAGACGGGGAGTGCTGTGCTATACTGTACGTACAGAAAGCGGTTTTATAAACAGGAGATATACATATGAAGATTATTCAGTTGACAAACAAAACGCCCCAGCAGACCATGGGCTACGCCGTGGTTTCCAAAACCGGGCAGGTGCTGGTCATCGACGGCGGCTGTTCCGGCAACGGGGAAGAACTTCGCCGTGTTATCAAAGAGGTGGGCGGTCATGTGGATCTGTGGCTTATTACCCATCCCCACAGCGATCACCATAATGCCATAATGGAGGTGCTTTTGCAGCCGGAGGGCATCACCTATGACCGCCTGGGGGCTTCCCAGCTGCCGGACGGCTGGGCAGATATCGCCAAGGCTAAGGAAACGGAGGAGCTTCTTCAGTGGAACGAGTTTTCCCGCCGGCACCTGGACGAGCGGTATTTTGACGTGCAAAAAGGGGAGACGTTTTCCCTCGGCAGCATGACGGTGGAGGTGCTGGCCGTGGCCAATCCCGAAATACTGACCAATCCCGTCAACAACCAGTCAGCCGTGTTCCGCATCACCGAGGATGGATTTACGTTTCTCGTGCTGGGAGATCTGGGGATCGAAGGCGGCGAGAAGCTGCTGGCATCCGGTGCGGACGTCCGGGCAGATGCGGTGCAGATGGCACATCACGGGCAGCGCGGCGTGAACCAGCGGTTTTATGAGGCAGTACAACCGACGTATGCCTTCTGGCCTACGCCGGACTGGCTCTGGGAAAACCGCCGCTATCTGGGCCGGGGCGAGCCGGGAGACGGTCCGTTTCTCACGCCGGTTGTGGCAGGATGGATGGAAAAACTCCATGCAGAGAATATTTTCTGTTTTGAGAATACGGTGGTCTTTGACAGCGAAACCGGAACGGTCAGCGTGTTCTGAATTTTTCGGAAAAAGATATTGCGAAAAAGATATTGCAATAAAATGACACAAGTGCTACAATAGGTACATCGAACTTCCGCCCGTGCGGATAAGAAAGGACGGTATAGATATGAAGCTTGTCAAGAAAATCGACATTCACGCACACGCCACCCGTGTTCGCAGTGTCCCGCTGCCCAATGGAGAGCACTTCGTTACGTATCAGGAGCTCTTGGAGATGCACGAAAAGATCGGTGTGGAAAAGGCGGTGCTTCTTCCCATGATTGCCCCGGACTGCACCTTTGCCCAGAACACTAACGAGGAGATCTACGAGCTGGTACAGCAGCATCCCGACCGTTTTGCGTTCCACTGCCATATCGATCCCCGTATGGGCGATAACAACGGCAATACGGACTTTATGCCCTATCTTACCCATTATAAGGCACTGGGGGCCAAGGGCGTGGGCGAGCTGATCGCCAACATCCCCTTTGACGATCCCAGGGTTCTGGCACTGTTCAAGGCGTGCGAGGCGTGCGATATGTCCGTGACGTTCCATATCGGTCACGATAAAAACGGTGAGTACGGTCTCATCGACGAGATCGGTCTGCACCGGCTGGAGAAATGTCTTGGCATGTTCCCGAAGCTCCGCTTCTTCGGCCATTCCCAGCGTTTCTGGTCTTGCATTTCCGGGGACGTGAACGAGACTACCTTCCACGGCTGGCCCACTGGGCCGGTTGCTCCCGGCGGACGCGTGGTGGAGCTGATGCGGAAATATCCCAATCTGTACGGCGATCTGTCTGCCACCAGCGGCTACAACGCTGTTGCCCGTGATCCGGAATTCGGCTATGCGTTTATGGAGGAGTTCCAGGACCGGCTCTTCTTCGGTCTCGATCTCTGCCAGCCCATGAACATGAACCAGCCGCCCCGTTACGCACTGGCGAAGTTTTTGGACGACGCCGTAACGGAGGGCAAGATCTCCTACGATGCGTATTACAAGATCTCCCGCGGCAATGCGGAAAAGCATCTGGGACTTCCCTCACTGCGATAAATAATACGAAAGTGCCGCATCTGCCATGCGGCACTTTTTGAAAAAAGGAGGCATCGTATGCCGAAACGGTCTGTGAATGCGGCTTTGTTTTTCATCCTGCTGACGGTGGAGATCTGCATTGCCCTGTTCGTGCGGGATCGGTTCGTCCGCCCGTATCTGGGGGATGTTCTGGTGGTAGTTCTGCTGTATTTCTTCTTCCGCATTTTTATCCCCCAAGGATTTCCGTTTTTGCCGGCGGCGGTGTTTCTGTTTGCCGCTTTGACGGAGGTGCTGCAGTACGCCCGGGTGGTGGAATGGCTGGGGCTTTCGGAAAGCCGGTTCTTTTCCACGCTGATCGGCACCACTTTTGATTGGAAGGACATCGTCTGCTATGCCGCCGGCGGTCTTCTGACGGGCGTTTACGAATACGGAATGCGGAAACGCAAAAGAAGATCCGGAGTCAAAAACTGACTCCGGATCTTTTATTGTATTATGAAAACCCCGCCATAGTGGCGGGGTTCAAAAGAGGCTATAGCCGGTGAGCAGAAAGCAAATAAAAATTCAGCGTAGAATGATCTTGTGTCAAAGGCTC
>JAZPZY010000026.1:0-22375 GCA_045544955.1 Eubacteriales bacterium | reverse complement strand
CATTTCTCTTTCCCCTTCCTCCCTGACCGCACGGTTGTCCAGAAGGGGTTTGCGATGAACCCCTTCTGGCCGCCGGAGGCAGGTGCCTCCATAAAGGTGCGGGACAGCGTCTCGCAATAAAAATAATAAATTATCAGTACTAAAGATGCGGGATTTCTTCCCGAAAAGAAAGAAGATAGTTTTATGTACCTGCACGCAGGCGGAGGCGTTCTCCTCCGCGATTCATCCATTATCGGCATATTCGATCTGGACGGCAAAGTGACCACGCCGGATACGGCGGCCTTTCTCCGCAAAGCGGAAAAAGACGGCGTCACCTCCCTGGCCGGAGACGATCTGCCCAAATGCTTCATCCTCACCGCCCCCATGCGGTCAAAGCCCGGCCGGGAATGCGTGGTCTTCTCCCACATCTCCGCCTTGAAGCTTTCTGCCCGGGGCGACGCACTCACCGGAATTTGAGTGAAGAGTGAAAAGTGAAGAATGAATAGTGAAGAGTGAATACTTGGCGGCGGTGCCGCCAACGGAAAGGAATCCATCATGGAAAACGAAAACGTAATCATGGATCAGTACGAAGACGATCAGATACAGGTACTGAAAGGCCTGGACGCCGTCCGCAAGCGTCCCGGTATGTATATCGGTACCACCGGTCCCAAGGGCTTGCATCATCTGGTGTATGAGATCGTGGATAACTCCATCGACGAGGCCATGGCCGGCCGGTGCGACCGGATCGACGTGGTCCTCCACGAGGACGGCTCCGTCTCCGTACAGGATAACGGCCGGGGTGTTCCTTCCGGATTCAATCAGGAGGAAAACCGCCCCACTCTTGAGGTGGTGTTCATGATCCTCCACGCCGGCGGTAAATTCGGCGGCGGCGGATATAAGATCTCCGGCGGCCTCCACGGCGTGGGCGCCTCCGTGGTAAACGCTCTGTCCCTGTGGATGGAGGTGGAAAACTGCCACGAGGGCAAATGCTATACCCTCAAAATGGAAAAGGGCGAGATCACGGAACCCTTCACCTGCAAGGGTGATTCGGGCGGCCGGCACGGTTTGTACGTCCGTTTCATGCCCGATCCGGACATCTTCCGGGAAACGGTGGAGTTTGAGTACGATACGCTCCTGAAACGGCTTCGCGAGCAGGCGTTTTTGAACGCCGGCATCCGCATCACCATCACCGATCTGCGGCCGCAGGCGGAAAGCGAAAATGAAGAAACCGGCGAGATCATCCACAAGAGCGAGGATCTCTTTTACGAGGGCGGTATCCGCTCCTTCGTTACCCACCTGAACGGCACCAAATCGCCCATCCATGAAGAAGTCATCTACATGAAGGCGGAAAAGGGCGACATCACCGCCGAGGTGGCCATGCAGTACACCGATTCCTATAACGAAAACATCGTCACCTTCGCCAATAATATGGCAACCATCGACGGCGGTACCCACGAGACCGGCTTCAAAAACGCCCTCACCAGGGTGATGAACAACTACGCCAAAAAGATCGGCATATTTAAAGAGAACGACAAATTCTCCGGCGAGGACGCCCGGGAGGGACTTACTGCCGTTGTATCCGTAAAGCTGCCGGACGCCCAGTTTGAATCCCAGACAAAGGCAAAGCTTGGCAACTCCGAGATCCGCACCATCGTGGACAACATCGTCACCGAAAAGCTTTCGGAGTATCTGGAGGAGCATCCTGCCGTTGGCAAGATCATCACGGAAAAGACCGTGGACGCCCTCCGTGCCAGAGAAGCGGCACGAAAGGCAAGAGAGGCCTCCCGCCGCAAATCCCCTCTTGAGGGATCCACCCTTCCGGGAAAGCTGGCCGACTGCAACGAAAAGAACGTGGAGCTCACGGAGCTGTATCTGGTGGAGGGAGACTCCGCCGGCGGCTCCGCCAAAGACGGACGGAACAGCCGCTTCCAGGCGATCCTTCCCATGCGCGGTAAGATCCTGAACGTGGAAAAGGCACGGCTTGACCGCGTGTATTCCTGCACGCAGATCGTGCCTATCATACAGGCGCTGGGCTGCGGCATCGGCGAGGATTTCGATATGTCAAAGCTCCGCTACGGTAAGATCATCATCATGAGCGACGCGGATGTGGACGGATCCCATATCCAGATTTTGCTGCTCACCTTCTTCTTCCGCCATATGCGGAAGCTCATCGACGAGGGGCACATCTATCTGGCAACGCCGCCGCTGTACAAGGTGTACAAGCGCGGCGCCAAGCGGATCATTTACGCCTTCTCCGATGCGGAGAGAGACGCGGCCATCCAGGAGCTGGGCGGTGTGAACGTGGAAACGGACCGCTACAAAGGTCTTGGTGAGATGAATCCGGAGCAGCTGTGGGAGACCACCATGGATCCCGAAACCCGCACCTTAAAGCAGGTGACTATCGAGGACGCCGCCGCCTGCGACGAGATCTTCTCCCTGCTCATGGGCGACAAGGTAGAGCCCAGACGGGAATTTATCGAACAGAACGCACGGTACGCAGAGTATCTTGACGTGTGAATGTATTGGGGCGCCGCCCCAAACCCTGCACGAAGGGGTTCATCGAAAACCCCTTCGTGGCAACCCTTCGCCAAGAGAGGACTTCGCCCCTCTTGGATCTCCCCGCGGGTGGCGCGTTTCAGATGACAATGATGCCGAGCCTCATTGTCGGTGGCGATAGCCGCCCGGACGTTCGTTTATGAACGCCGCTTTGCGGCGAATCGCGGCGAAGCCGCGTCATAAACGAGCTGTAGTCTGCTGACAGAACAAATCTGAATCACGATGTGGAGATCACTGACGATTCCGCTGTCCTAAAGGGGATGGTGGGTTGTTAGGGAGGAAGGGGAAATCATTTTCTCTTTCCCCTTCCTCCTTGACCGCACGGTTGTCCAGAAGGGGTTTGCGATGAACCCCTTCTGGCAGGGTGCGGGGCGGCGCCCCGCAATAATAAATAATAAATTATCAGTACTAAAGGCGTGGGACAGCGTCCCACATAATAAACCTTTTCTTTTGCATTTGAAATGCACGTTTTGGGCGGTATTTTCCGAAAATACCGCTTCATAGTGAGGTCAAACCTATGAAATTCATAACCCTAACCCTGAACCCGGCTCTGGATATGACCGTTGCCATGTCCACGCCCTTTTCGGCGGACGGCGTGAACCGTTCCGAGGAAGCCTCTTTCTCCCCCGGGGGAAAGGGAATCAACGTCTCCCGGGCACTTTGTGCCCTGGGCTACGACAGCGACGCCATCTGCATTCTGGGCGGATTCACCGGCGCTAAGGTGAAAAGCATGCTCACCGACGAGGGCGTCCGCGTCCGTGCCATCGCCACCACGGCGGAAACACGTATGAACATATCCGTTATCTCCCCCGGCGGAAGCCAGTGCGAGATCAACAATCCCCCGGGACGTGCCGCCTTTGAAGAGGAGGCGCCGGCATCGCCGGAAGGCCAGTCCCGCTATACGGAGCACAGCGTCTCCACCGGCACGGGGATCTCCCTCACCGGCGATACGGCTGCACGCCCGGCAGCGGACAAAGCGGAAAAGACGGCAAAGCCGGAGAAATCCGAAAAATCCGATAAATCGGATAAGGACCGGATCCGCCCGGCGGCGGAAACGGCACAGCTTCTGGCAAAGGTGCGGCTGCTTCTCCGCCGGCTCATCGAGCAGAACGGCGGCGAGCCCTGTGCCGTGATCCTGGCCGGCAGTATTCCTCCGGACATGCCCAAAAATTCCTACGCCGATCTGACTGAGCTGTGCCATTCTCTCGGTGCGGTTGTGATCTGCGACTGCGACGGGGACGCTCTCCGCTATGCGGTGGGTGCCCGCCCCGATTACATAAAGCCCAATCTTTCAGAGCTTTGCGAGCTGACGGAAAGACGCCTCACCAAAGAGCAGGTGCCTGCCGCCGCCGCCGAGATCTGCGTGACTACCGGCGGTACCACGGCGGTGCTCGCCACCGTGGGCCCGGACGGAGCGTACCTCTGTAGAGGTAAGTATCAGTTCACCACCCCCGGTACGAAGGTGGATCGGGTGCGTTCGCTGAAGGGTGCCGGCGATACGTTTCTGGCTGCGTTCCTGGCCGCCCATTACGAAAAGGGCATGAAGGAAGTGAACGCTCTGAATTTCGCATCCCGTGCCGCCGCCCGGAAGATCGCTACCCCCGGCGGCGCCTACCCGGATCTCAGGGGGTTGTAAGTTCACCCCTCCCGCAGCGTACGGTGCAGACCGAATGAAACGGGAGGACCAAGCTCACACGGCATCTGCAAACGGGACGTTGGCGAAAACCGAACGGTACAATAGCCTTCCCCAGTGGGGGAAGGTGTCCCCGAAGGGGACGGATGAGGTGTCCTTTACGCAATGAAACTCCTCATCCACCATCCGACATTCCACTTCGCGGAAGTCGCATGGTCCCCCTTCTCCCACAGGAGAAGGCATATAAATCCAAACGGCATCTGCATACATCACGTAGGCTGAAACCGAACGATACCCCGCAAGATGAATCAGAAAAAATAATTATCACCAGAGAGGGCACATCCCTGCCAAAGCAAACCCCAGCCACCGCACCCTACCCAATACATAGTATAAAAGGTTTTGGGAGGGGGTGCGGGGGTACCCTTTTATCAAAAGGGTGCCCCCGCCTATACAAAAACTACTTTTCAGGAGAAATACTGTGGAACGTAAGGACAATGCGGTAGACATATCCTATCCGAATCAGAAGATCACGCCGGTAGACATGGAGAAAGAGGTACGGAAGTCCTTTATTGAGTACTCCATGTCGGTTATCGTGCAGCGTGCACTGCCGGACGTGCGGGACGGCATGAAGCCCGGACAGAGACGCATCATGTACGCCATGTACGAGGACAAACTCACCTACGACAAGCCGTTCCGTAAATCGGCCACCACCGTAGGCAACGTGCTTGGCCGGTACCATCCCCACGGCGACGCCGCCGTGTACGGCACCATGGTACGCATGGCCCAGTGGTTCTCCCTCCGGTATCCCCTTGTGGAGGGGCAGGGTAACTTCGGTACCATCGACGGTGACGGCGCGGCCGCCTACCGTTATACCGAGGCAAGAATGTCCCGCCTTTCCGACGAGATGATGCGTGACATCGAGAAGGACGTTATAAAGTGGGACCGCAACTTCGACAATACCCGTGACGAGCCTTCCGTTCTGCCCGCCCGTTTCCCCAATCTTCTGATAAACGGCTCCGTGGGTATCGCCGTGGGTATGGCCACCAATATCCCGCCCCATAACCTCACCGAGGTCATCGACGGCACCATCTACCTCATGGAAAACCCGGATGCCACCGTGCCGGATCTCATGCAGTTCATCAAGGGCCCCGATTTCCCCACCGGCGCCACCATCTACGGCACCGCCGGCATCTACGAGGCGTACCTCACCGGCCGTGGACGGGTGCTGGTCCGTGCCAACGCCACCGTGGAGGAGGAAAAGCACCGCATCATCATCACCGATATCCCCTATCAGGTGAACAAATCTCTCCTTATTGAGTCCATGGCCGCACAGGTCCGGGACAAAAAGGTGGAGGGCATCACCGATATCCGGGACGAATCCAGCCGCAACGCCAAGAGTCGTGATCTCCGGGGCGCCAGCGGTATCCGTATCGTCATCGAGTACAAGCGGGACGCCAACCCCACTTTGATCTTAAATCAGCTCTATAAATATACCCAGCTACAGGATACCTGCGCCATGAACATGCTGGCACTGGTGAACGGCGAGCCCAAAACCTTAGGTCTGAAAGCCATCCTTGAGGAGTATATAAAGCACCAGATCTCCGTCATCACGAACCGGGTCCGCTTTGATCTGAACAAGGCCAAACGGGAATCCCACATCTACGAGGGATATAAGATCGCCATCGACAACATCGACGAGGTGATCTCCATCATCCGTGCCTCCGCCGACCAGAACGACGCCAAGGTGAACCTGTCCGAGCGGTTCAGCCTCACCGAGGAGCAGTCCGCCGCCATCGTAGCTATGACGCTGGGCCGCCTCTCCGGCATGGAACGGCAGAAGATCGAGGCACGCCTCATGGAGCTGTATAAGCTCATCGAAGAGCTCACCGGGATCCTTTCCGACGAGGGCAAGATCCGGAACATCATAAAGGAAGAGATGCTGGATATCAGAAACCGCTACGGCGACGACAGACGCACCGGCATTATGGAAGCGGAAAACGACATCGTCTACGAGGATCTGATCCCCCAGGAGGACTGCGTCATCACCCTTACCAACGCCGGCTATATCAAGCGGCTGCCTGCGGATACCTATACCGCCCAGAACCGGGGCGGCAAGGGCATCATCGGTATGACCACCAAGGAGGAGGACTTCGTGGAGCGGATCGCCGTGGTCCACAGCCATTCCACCCTGCTTCTGTTCACCAACCGGGGCCGCGTCCATACCCGCCGCGCCTATATGATCCCCGAGGCAGGACGCACCGCCAAGGGCACCAATATCGTGAATTTGCTTGAGATCGAGCAGGGCGAAAGCATCACCGCCATGATTTCCCTTGATACGAGAGACGAGGACATCTGGAACGAAACGCTGGTGATGGTCACGAGACAGGGTACCGTGAAGCGTACCGCCATGACCGAGTTTGAAAACAACCGCCGCTCCGGTAAGATCGCTATTGATCTCTCCGAGGGTGACGAGCTGATCTTCGTTGCCAAAACGGACGGCGAGCAGGATATCTTCATCGCCACAAGGGACGGCAGTGCCGCAAGATTCGCCGAAAACCGCGTCTCCGTCATGGGACGGACCGCCCACGGCGTCATCGGTATCCGCCTCACCGGCGACGATACGGTGGCCGGTGCCGCTATCCTCTCAAGAGACCCCGTCTGGAACGAGACACACAAGATCGTAACCGTTACGGAAAACGGATTCGGCAAACGGATGGATGCCGCCGCCTTTGAGCCCAAGGGACGCGCCATCCAGGGCGTGATCTGCCACGGCATTACGGAAAAGACCGGCCGCCTCTCCGGCATCAGCATTGCGGAAGAAACGGACGATATTATGATGATCACCACCTCGGGCACCATCGTGCGTACGCCCGTGTCCGGTATCCCGGCCTACGGCCGTACCGCCTCCGGCGTCATCGTGATGCGTCTCTCCGGCGAGGATAAGATACGGACGTTCGATATTGTGAAGGAGAGTGCGGATTCTTCCGCAGAAACTCCCGCAGAAGAATAAAACGATATTCATGCGGGGCGCCGCCCCGCAGCCCCGCACGAAGGACTCAGTGCGGAGTCCTTCGTGGCAACCACGCACCAAAAGGGGACACCCCTTTTGGATTACCCCGCGGGTGGCGCGTTTCAGATGACAATGATGCCGAGCCTCATTGTCGGGGACGATTGCCGGCCGGACGTTCGTTTATGAACGCCGCTTTGCGGCGAATCGCGGCGAAGCCGCGTCATAAACGAGCCGTAGTCCGCTGACAGAACGAATCTGAATCACGTTGTGGAGATCACTGACAATTACAGCTGTCCTAAAGGGGATGGTGGGTTGTCAGGGAGGAAGGGGAAATCATTTCTCTTTCCCCTTCCTCCTTGACCGCGCGTTGCCGCGAAGGGGTCGCGATACCCCTTCGCGCAGGGTGCGGGGCGGCGCCCCGCAATAAAAAGAATTGAATCTTTAACAAAGGCACGGGGCACCGCCCCGCAAAAATTCCCGCCGGAGGCAAAATCCTATGCAATCCCCTACTTTCACCAAAAACGATACCGGCTTTATTTGCGCCCATTGCGGGCGTGAGGTGCCGCCCCTCCGCTATACCTCCCGGAATCATTGCCCCTTTTGCCTGTGGTCCATGCACCTGGACGTGAACCCCGGCGACCGTGCCTCCGACTGCATGGCACCCCTGGAGCCCGTCACCGCCCAGCCAGACCCCAAAAAAGGCTTCATCATCACCCACCGCTGTACGAAATGCGGTGCCCTCCGGCGAAACAAAGCCGCCGAGGACGATAACAAAAACCTCATCATCAAACTCACCGCAAAGCAGATCTGACGTTGCCGCAGGAGAATGTACTCATATTTGCCGCCAGCCAAGGAGTTGGGGTGAATTTTCGAGTTCGCCGCAGGCGAATCTCGGAAAGAGGGGCAAGAAACTTCGGCGATTGAGATGGTTCTTGCCCCTAATAAAACCGAAAGGACGGTATCCCTTATGCCAAAGAAACCGAAATCCACTATGCGGCGTGTGAAAAACCTCCCGCCCATGACCGTGATGACTCCGTTTATCATGGTAAACCGCATCGGCAGCCAGAACCTGGTCACCGACCGGATCCCTCTGGAAAAGCTGGAGAAATACATAAAGGAAAAACAGGCGGAGGGCATGACCAATCTGTCTATGATGCACCTGCTCATCGCCGCCTACGTCCGTATGTCCGCCAGCCGCCCCGCCGTGAACCGATTCATAAGAGGCCAGCGGATCTGGACACGGGACGAGATGGAGATCTCCCTCACCATCAAAAAGGAAATGACACTGGAATCCCCGGACACCGTAGTGAAGATCACCGTCCCAAGAGATGCCACCCTCCGAGAAGTCTACGATACCCTGAACGAGAAGATCGTGGAATACCGCACCCAGCCCGGCGGCGATTTCGATAACACCGCAAAGGCCCTTTCCAAGATCCCCGCCTTGCTTTTGAAATTCGTGGTGTGGCTCCTCCGGGGCATGGATTATTTCGGACTGATCCCCAAATTCCTCACCGGCGTCAGCCCCTTCCACTGCTCGTTTTTCATTACCTCCATGGGCTCCCTCGGCATTCCGCCCATCTTCCATCATTTGTATGATTTCGGCACCTGCCCCGTTTTTTGTTCCTTCGGCGCGAAAAAACGGGAATACGTGCTGAACGACGAGGGTAATGTCGAAAAGAAGTCCTATATGGATATAACCTTTGTCACCGACGAGCGCATCTGCGACGGATTCTACTTCGCCTCCGGCTTGAAACACCTGAAGGGCATCCTCAAAAACCCCTACCAGCTGGACGAAAAGCCGGAAAAGGTGGAAATGGATATTGAATGATAACGTGGGGCGGAAGCCCCACGTTTATTATGTGGAAATCGTCAAGTTTGCCGCCAGCCAAGGAAGTGGGGGTGAATTTTTGCCGAAGGCAAAAAAAGGGGGCAGAAAACTTCGGCGTCTGAGATGGTTTCTGCCCCCTCGTATCTTGACAAATCGATTTTTTTGCGTTATACTATACTGTAACGGAACAAGTCCGTGCGGAAAATCCCACAGAGAACGGTGCCCCGAATCCTTTCGGGCGGTGGAAGCACCCGGGAAAAGAACGTACGGGTACCGCCCGTGACGGCTTACCGCCGTACAACTGCATATTTCCCAAATGAGTGAAAATCTCGGGTGGAACCGTGCGGGCATCTCGCCCCGCACCCCGGACTGCTTCAGGCAGTGCCGGGGATTTTTGTTTTTGCTTTCGGCGATAGAGGGGCAGGAACCACCTCAAACGCCGGAGTTTCCTGCCCCTATCCGCCCCCTTCGGGTGCGGATTTACCCCACCTCCTTGGCTGGCGGCATCCTTGCCATTCCCCAGTATGGGATCCAAGGGGTGTGCCCCTTGGCAGGGGCGTGGGGACAGAGTCCCCGCACCGTATCCCCCATTCAAAATCTTTTCATAAAGGAGCCTACCCTTATGCTTTACAATTTTGGCACGGCATCGTACAATGCCGAAACCCCCGTATCTATCTATGACGCCGCACAGGCGGCCGGTATTATTTCCCGGGAAATCTTAGTTGCCCGGGTGAACGGCGAGGTCCGTGACCTCACCTACGTCCCCGATGGAGACTGCGAGGTGAAGCTTCTCACCTTTGACGATCCCGAGGACGACGGCGCGCGCCGTGCCTTCCGCCATACCGCATCCCATATCCTGGCTGAGGCGGTAAAACGCCTGTACCCCGCCGCAAAACTCACCATCGGCCCCGCCATTGACGACGGATTCTATTACGATTTCGATTCCGACGTATCCTTTACTCCCGAAATCCTCAAGGAGATCGAGGGCGAGATGAAGAAGATCGTCCGGGAATCCCAGCGCCTCACCCGCTTTACCCTGCCCCGTGACGAGGCAAAGAAACTCATGCAGGAGCGCGGCGAGGATTACAAGATCCTGCTTATCGACCGCGTCCCCGAGGGCGAGGAGATCTCCTTCTATCAGATGGGCGATTTCGTTGACCTTTGTGCCGGCCCCCATCTGTTCACCACCGCCATCGTGAAAGCCTTCAAGCTCACCCAGTGCACCGGTGCCTATTGGGAAGGCAAATCCGAAAACAAGATGCTCCAGCGTATCTACGGTACGGCGTTCCCCACCAAAGACGCGCTGAACGCCCACCTCACCAAGATCGAAGAAGCCCGGGGCCGCGACCACAATAAGCTGGGACGGGAGCTGGAACTGTTCACCACCGTGGATTCCATCGGCCAGGGCCTGCCCATCCTTCTGCCCAAGGGTGCCCGCATCATCCAGCGTCTCCAGCGTTGGATCGAGGACGAAGAGGAAAAACGCGGCTATCTGCTGACCAAAACGCCGCTGATGGCAAAGCGGGATCTGTATAAGATCTCCGGCCACTGGGATCATTACCTGGACGGCATGTTCATCCTGGGCGATCCCTACGACGAGACGAAAGAGTGCTTCGCCCTCCGTCCCATGACCTGCCCGTTCCAGTATCAGGCGTACCTGACGAAGAAGCGCTCCTACCGCGAACTGCCTCTCCGCTACGGCGAAACGTCCACCCTGTTCCGCAACGAGGATTCCGGCGAGATGCACGGTCTGATCCGCGTCCGCCAGTTCACCATCTCCGAGGGACATCTGGTCCTCCGCCCCGATCAGCTGGAGGAGGAGTTCCGGGGCTGCCTGGAACTGGCAAAGCACGTCCTCGACACCGTGGGACTGCTTGAGGACTGCACCTTCCGCTTCTCTCAGTGGGACCCGAACCGCACCGACAAGTACGAGGGCACCGCCGAGCAGTGGGATGAGGCACAGTCTATCATGAAGAAGATCCTCGATAATCTGGGTCTTGACTACAAGATCGGTATCGACGAGGCCGCCTTCTACGGACCGAAACTGGACATCCAGTGCAAGAACGTGTTCGGCAAGGAGGACACCATCGTTACGATCCAGATCGATATGCTGCTTGCCGAAAAATTCGGCATGTACTACACGGACAGCGATAACCAGCAGAAACTGCCCTACATCATCCACCGCACGTCGCTCGGCTGCTACGAGCGTACCCTTGCTCTGCTCATCGAGAAATACGCCGGCGCGTTCCCGCTTTGGCTGGCGGATACCCAGGCCGTGGTGATCCCGCTGGCCGAGGATTTCGCCCCTTACGCCAAAGAGGTGACGGAAAAGCTGAAGGCAGCCGGCCTGCGCGTGAAGCTGGATGACCGGAACGAAACGCTGAAATACCGCATCCGGGAAGCACAGCTTGACAAGATCCCCTATATGCTCGTCGTGGGCGAAAAGGAACAGACCGACGGCACCGTGGCCGTCCGCGCCCGCCGGGAAGAGGACGCCGGCGTCATGAAGACGGAAGACTTCATGGCCAAGGCACTCATGGAAGTGGCTACGAAGAAGAGATAAGGAGAATGCGGGGGGCGCCTTTTGCAAAAGGCACCCCCCGCGCCCCCCGCGAAAACTTTTAAAAATGGATAATGCTGACGTTTCGTCAGCACACAATCGAAAATCCGTATTCAGTATAAAGGTTTTTGGGGTGGGGTGCGGGGCCGGGGTTCCCCGAAACGAGCTTGCGAGTTTTGGTGGTTCCCGGGAGAGGCTTTTTGCAAAAAGTCCCCACACCGCGAGTTAGCCAAAGGCTAACTCGGAAAAACCTTTGAAAAAAGGATAATGCTGACATTCCGTCTGTCCGCAGACGAAATCCAGTATATAGTATAAAGTTTTTTGGAGGGGGTGCGGGGGGACCTTTTTATCAAAAAGGTTCCCCCGCCTATTCATCACATGTACATTACCGAAACACATCTGCATACGGCGGAGACGAGCCCCTGCGGGAAGCTGCCGGCGGCGGAGGAGATGCAGATCTATCACGAGGCGGGGTACAGCACTGTTTTCGTCACCGATCACTATTCCGAGATCGGATTCCGCCTGAACGGGGCACAGACGCTGGCCGACCGCCCGGCGATTTTGCTCCGCGGATACCGTGCGGCAAGGGAGGCCGGCGAAAAGCTGGGGATGACCGTCCTTCTGGGGGCGGAGATCCAGCTTCTCTGCTCGCCCAATCATTACCTGCTGTATGGCGCGGACGAGGCGTTTTTTGAAACGGCCCCGGATCTTCTGCTCTTCACCCCGGAGGAGCTGTACGATTTTGCAAACGAACACGGATTCTTCCTCACCCAGGCGCATCCGTTCCGGGGAAAATGCACCCCCACGCCCCACGCCGTACACGCCATGGAAGCGTATAACAGTACGCCCTCCTATTTCGTGGAAACGGATGAGGCACGGGTGATAGAGCAGAACCGTTCGTACCACCTCCCCCTCACCGGCGGCAGTGACTGCCACCGGCTGGAGGACGCCTGCCGCACCGGCATCATCACGAAAACCCCCATCCGCACCGCGGCGGACTTCCGGGAAGTCCTCCGGACCGGGGAGTTTGAGATAAAGAGATGAGGATACGATGGGGGGACTTTTTGCAAAAAGTCCCCTCCCGTATCTTTTTACTTCTTACTTCTTCTTTGCGGGGCTCTGCCCCCGCCCCCCGCACGAAGAGCCACTGCGCGTAGGCTCTTCGTGGCATCTGTCGCGCCAAGAGAGGGCTTTGCCCCTCTTGGATCTCCCCCGGATTACGCGTTTCAGATGCCAATGATGCCGAGCATCATTGCAGATGGGATGAAGAAAGAGAAAATTGCTTGTACAAACGCCCATCTGCCCGAGATTTGCCTGACGACAAATCTCGCAAACCATTTCTCCTACGGAGAGATACTGCCGCAATAAGCGGTGCCGAAAGTTTTTTCAGCCAACCGTCCGTTCGTGAGGGAACGCGGCTGCGGGAACCCCCAAAACTCGCTTCGCTCGTTCCGGGGAACCCCTACTGCCGCGGAGAGGCGGTGCGAACATATCATAAAAAATCACGCCTGTGTATCATTTCATCGCACAGACGTGTTTTTTATATAGTAGAGGGGTGGGGGGGGGGGGGCGGGGGGGGTGCCTTTTACCAAAAGCCCCCCCCCCGCCGCATCCCCGCCGTATCCTTACATCGGATTTTTGTTGTCGGCGCCGTACCAGCGGCCTTCCTGCTCTCTTTGGGGATCGGTTGCCAGCAGATCCTCGTGATTCTCCACCACCTTGCGGATGGCACCGGCGAAGCGGTCGATCCATTCCTTATCGTAATCGGTGAAATGCTTGAACCACGGTACGCTGAAGCAGTACCGCTTCAGCGAAGGAGCACAGGCGTCGTCCTCCTCCCGTACGTCCCGATCACTGTACAGAATCCGGGACGGCTTGCCCGCATGATACAGATCGAACGTCTTGAAGAACGGATGGGTGTGCAGACAGAAGTTGCCGCCGGGGGAGCACATGCCGCACGCCTCCGCCGCAACCGCCGCCGCAAAATGATTCACGGACAGGCCGCCAAGCTCCCACGGACGGTACGCACCGTGAGGGCTGTACCATCCCGCCATGTTGGAGCCGGTCTTTTCATCCACCCGGATGGGCACGATGCCCGGCAGACCGGCGAGCTGATCCCAAAAATAATTCATGGCACGCCGGATCTCGCCGCACCGCTCGTCGTAGACCTTCAGCTGCTCCCGGCCGATGGCGGCGCAGATCTGATTGGCACGCCCCTTGGCACCGCCCAGAGCAATGTGGAAGTAATCCTTCAGATCGTCACATTCCTTTATGTATTTGTCGTTGTTCCGTTCGTAGTGGCCGAACGCCATGGCACGCTCGTAGATCCGCCGGTCACTGGTCACCAGCATACCCATCTCGCCCACTGCAAAGGATTTGCTGCTCATCAGAGACATGGCCGCCACCTTACCGAAGGTGCCCAGCTTCTTCCCCTTGTAAAGACCGCCCTGTGCGTGGGATACGTCCTCGATCACCGGGATGCCGTGCCGGTTGGCGATCTCCATAATGGCGTCCATATCGCAGGGATAACCGAAGTAATGCACCACCATGATCGCCTTGGTGCGGGGGGTGATGCACCGCTCCAGATCGGCGGGATCCATGCTCAGCATCTCGTTTATGTTGCAGAATACCGCAGACGCGCCGAAGTTTATGGCCTGAGAAACGCTGCCCCAGTAAGTCTTCGTGGGGCAGATGATCTCATCCCCCTGCCCAAGACCGATGGCGAACATGGCGGCGGTCAGGGACATGGTGCCGTTGCAGAATGCGATGGCGTAGTCCGTGCCCTGCCAGGCCGCAAATTCCTCCTGGAATTTTTCCGTGATGGCCGTGCCGGACATACCGACGGGGAACGATTCGCCCCGGATGACGGCCAGGGCGGCCTCTTCCGCTTCCTTCGAAATGATGGGCCAGCGGAGGATGGATCGGTCCATTTTTTCGATGGCGGGCGTGCCGCCCAGAAGTGCCAGCTTTGACATAACTTTGTACGTGAGCCGCAAAGGCTTTCTCCTTTTTCAGATTACGCCTTTATTATATAGCGTAAGAAAAAGGATGTACATGCACGAATCTGCCTACTATTTGGACGATTGTGCTTTTTTCGCACTGGGGGCCGTGCCCCGCCGCTTTTTGTAGCACCGGCTGAAATACGCCTCGTCGGTGAATCCCGCGATCCGTGCCGCCTCGCTGACACGGGCGTTTTCCTGCCGCAGCACGCTGTCCGCCAGCCGGAGCCGGTACTCCGTCAGATAGGTGAGGGGCGGCACGCCCATGGCCTCCTTAAACGTGCGGCAGAAGTGGGCACGGCTCATATTGCACGCCGCCGCCAGCTCCTCGCCCGTGATCCGCCGCCCGTACTGCTCGTGGATCAGCCGCACCGCCGGTGCGATGGTATCGTAAAACCGGATGCGTCCGTCCCACCGTGCCCCGTAGGGGGTGGGTGCGATCTCCTCCCTGAAAAGATGGGACAAAAACGCCAGCAGCAGCCCCTTTACGGCAATCTCCCCGTAGGGGCGGTCCGTCGCCTCCGCCTCCCGGGTAAACTGGCAGAACAGCTCTGCCGCCGCCGGATTCACGATGCGGTTGTTGAGCCGTATCCGCCGATGGAGAAACAGCCGCCTCAGATCAAATCCCATCCCGTCAAAGGACAGCGGTGCGTCCATCCCCAGCATGAGAAAATGATAGACGACTTCCTCCCCCGGCCGGGTGGAGATGCTGTGGATCTCGTACGGATTGGCTAAAATCAGATCCCCGGGGCACGCCCGGATCACCGTGTCCTCCACGGTGACGTCCGCCTCCCCCGAGAGTACGTACTTGATCTCCAGATGCTCGTGCCAGCCGCTTTTGTTGCCGTGCCCGTCCGTAAGCCGGATGCCGGCAATGGATTTGATGAGAAAATCATGCTTCGTGGGCGAAAGTCCTTGTCCCATGTCCGCCTCCCCAAAATTGCTTTGTGTGCATAGTATAGCACAAATGTGCAAATAATGCAAGGGGGAGAACGATGGGGATACGATGGGGGGCCTTTTTGCAAAAAGTCCCCCCATGCCCCTTCAAAAATCCTTAAACTAAAAAAGAAAATAACGTGCAGTGTAAATCCAAACGATTCGCACTGCACGTTTTTCCGTTATCTGACGTGATTTCTTTATATAGTTCAAAGGTTTTTGGGGGTGTGGGGGCTTTTTGCAAAAAGCCCCCACGTCGTCCCCTCCTCATTCCACTCTCACAATAACGCCGTTTTCGAAGTAACCGGTATAGACGCGGCCGGATGGCCAGGTATAGACGCCTTCGCCCCACATCACGTTATCCCGGAAGGTGCCTTCGTATTTCTCGCCGTTGGCCCAGACGTATACGCCCTGCCCGCTTCGCACGTCATCCCGGTAGGATCCCTCGTACGTATCGCCGTTTGCGTAGACGTACTTGCCCGTGCCTTCTTTCCGATCGTTTACGTAGGTTCCCTCAAACACGTCCCCGTTTTTTGAGCGGAACGTGCCCTGCCCGTGCTTCAGATTCGCCCGGTATCCGCCGGTGTATACGCTGCCCGGCGCGCCGTTTTCCCCGTCTGCCCAGGTGTAGGTGCCCACACCGTCCTTCAGCCCGTTTTGGAATTCGCCCTCGTAGCGATCCCCGTTCGTCCACTGATAGACGCCGTAGCCGTGGATCTTGTCCGCCTTGAATCCGCCCTCGTACGTGTCACCCGTGGCGTAGATCAGCTTGCCCTCGCCGTCCTTCATCAGATGATACAGCGGCCCTGCGTACCGGTCTCCGTTGGAGTACAAAATCTCCGATCTCTCCACGTCCACCTTGCCCCGCATGCCGTCGGAGTACACGATGGTGCCGCTGATGGGATCGCCCGCCTCGTTCACCCGGCCGAAGAATTTGATGAACCCATCGCCCAGATCGTACCGGATGTAGCGGATGCCCGCCGCATAAATGAAGATGCCGATGGCCAGAAGTACCGCCGCCGCAATGGCCGTGATGGTGATCAGTACCGCCGCCGTGCTGCGGTGCTTCTTCGGCCGCATATGCCTTTCGTTCGTCATAGATCTGTGTCCTTTCACGTAAAGGATTTAATGAATAATGAATGATGAATGGGTCAGCGCACGGTGAGGATGCCGTCCAAAAACTGCATCACTTCCGGCAGTACCCACTGCACCAGAAATCCCAGTGCCAGAAGGATCGCCGCCGAGAAGATAAGCCCAATGAGATCCGCGCCCTTCGCCCCGTAGCGAACCTCCGCCACGTACCGCTCTTCGTCAGGCATGTAGAATCTCGCCCGGGCAAAATCCGTGACGGCCTTCGCCTCTGCCTCCGGCAGAGAGAAGATCCTGCGGAAGATCACCCCGCCGCGTCCAGCCGCCTTCGCCGGCGGAAATTCGTCCTCGTTGGCACACAGTGCGTACCGACGCAGGGGCTTGCCCGTCTTAAGCGCCATCTTCAAAAATACATTTTTTTCCATTCCCAAATCAGCAAGGGAAACGGCCTTTTCGGGAACGCTTGCCCCGGCGGCCTTCAGCGCCTTGATGAACAGATATAAGGACCGCCGGCTCAGGACGGTGAGCACCGCGCCCACCATTAAACCGCCGATGATCCCCCATACCAGCATCTCCGCCGTCAGCAGGGGATTGTTGATTTCCATATTCTGGCTGATGCTCTGCACCGCCGAAAGAAACACGTTGTTCATAGAATCATCCTGTGTAGTTAGAATAGGGGGAGGACGGGGACGCGATGTGGGGGACTCGTCCCCCACGCCCCCAACCTGCGGCACAAATACTTGTGCCGCGGGCGCTGATATCAATAAAGTTCACCGAACCCGTTCAAAGGTGATAACTATACTATATGTAGTGGTATACCGCATATATACTCCCATAGGTTGGGATCCAAGGGGCGAAGTCCCTTGGCGGGTCAAGGGCAGAGCCCTTGCGCGTCCCCCTTGCAGGGGGTGTGGGGGCAACGCCCCCGCACTGTATCCCTTAGTCCATAATATTGCCGCCGCAGAGGCGGGTGAGGAGGTCGGAGAGGTCGTCGTCGTTCTGGAATTCGATGGTCACGATCTTCTTCCGCTTGCCCGACTGGATCTTGAGCCGGCGGCCCAGGAGCGTGGTGGCCCGTGCCTCCAGCTCCGCCATGTAGTCCACGTGCACCGTCTCTATCTCCTCCGGCGTGATCTTCTGCTCCGCCAGGAATTCCCGGTTCGCCGCCTTCACCGCCAGCTCCACCGCCCGCACGGACAGATTCCTGAGGATCGCCTTTTCCGCAATGGGCATCATCCGGCTGGTATCGCGGAGCCCCAGAAGTGCCCGGCAGTGCCCCGCCGTCAGCTTGTCCTCCCGAAGCATCGTCACGATGGCCTCCGGCAGATCCAGAAGCCGGAGCGTGTTGGCCACGGCGGAACGGCTCCGCCCCATCTTCACTGCCAGCTCTTCCTGGCTCAGCCCGAACTCCGTGAGCAGCCGGCGGTACGCCACCGCCTCTTCCCACGCGTCCAGATCCTCACGCTGTATGTTTTCGATCAGGGCAAACTCCGCCGCCTTCAGCTCGTCTGCCTCCACGATCACCGCCGGGATCTCCGAAAGCCCGGCCATCTTGGATGCACGCCACCGCCGCTCGCCGGCGATGATCTGATAAAACCCATCCCTCAGGGACGGCCGCACCAGAATCGGCTGCAAAACCCCGTTCTGCTGAATGGAGTCCGCCAAAGCCGCCAGTGCCTCCGTGTCAAAATTCTGCCGGGGCTGATTGGGCTTCGGCTCGATCAGGGACAGCCGGAGCCGCGTTACGTCGCCGCCCGCTTCCCGTTCCAGCTCGTTGTCGCTGAAGATCAGATCCAGTCCCCGTCCAAGTCCGTTTTTCTTTGCCATGTTTGTCTCCTGTCTGTCTGTTTCTCAATAATGCGTGGGGATATGACGCAGGGCGCTGCCCGAGTTCGCTGAAAGCGAACTCGCGCACCCCCGCCAAGGGCTATTGCCCTTGGAACCCGTACTGCGGCACAAATACTTGTGCCGCGGGCGCTGGAGCATATATAGTCTGCTTGTGCCGTTCGCAGGGGGATAATTACACAATATGTTATACGCTATCCCACATATATTCCCCATAGATTGGGTTCCAAGGGCAATAGCCCTTGGCAGGGGTGCAGGGGGCAGCGCCCCATGCATCGTTCCCCTCCCCCCGTTACATCCCGCACCGCTGGGCCAGCTCTTTTGCCACGTCCAGATAGGCAAGACTGCCCTTGGAATACTTGTCGTGGTAGAAGATCGGCTTTCCGAAGCTGGGTGCCTCGGACAGCTTCACGTTTCGCGGGATCACGGCGGAAAACAGCTTGTCAGCGTAGTATTTCTTCAGCTCCGCCAGTACCTGTGCCGTCAGATTCAGCCGCCCGTCGTACATGGTGACGAGAATACCCCCGATCACAATGCCCGGATTGTACTTCTGCTTCACCCGGCGAACGGTCATCATCAGCTGGGTCAGCCCCTCCAGCGCAAAATATTCGCACTGCATGGGAATGACCACGCCCTCCGCCGCACTGAGCGCGTTGATGGTGAGCAGCCCCAAAGACGGCGGGCAGTCAATGAGAATGAACTCGTACTGCCCCCGAAGCGGCTCCAGTGCCTCCTTCAGCGCGGAATGATGCACTTCCCGCTCCATCAGATCAAATTCCGCCCCTGCCAGATCCATGGTGGCCGGCAGTACGGATAAATGGGGAAATTCCGTCTCCACCACCGCTTCCGCGGCACTGCATCCGCCGGTGAGCACGTCGTACAGGGATCTTCGCAGGTTTTTCTTGCTGATTCCCACGCCCGTGGACGCGTTTCCCTGGGGATCGGAATCAACAAGAAGCGTCTTGTGCCCCAGATGCGAAAGGCACGCGGCTATATTCACGGTGGAAGTGGTCTTTCCCACGCCACCCTTCTGATTGGCAAAAGCCAGAATTGCGGTATCCAACACGCCGCCTCCGTTGTATGTACTTTGCTATCATTATATCATACACCGGGCAAAAAGACAAGAAAACAGTTTGTAAAAATTGCATGAATGGGGGAGAGGAGATGCGGGGGGACGCGGGGAGGAACTTTTTGCAAAATGTTCCTCCCCGTACCCCTCTTCAAAAATCTATATCCTATATATTGGTTTCCTTTGCGTGTGAACTGGTAGACGGCATAAATCCCCGTGTTTCACGTGAAACGCAGATGGGATGCAGGTTTACGAATTTGCAGGCCTGCGTCCCATCTGCCCGAGGTTCCCTTGCGTGCAGAGGGCACGCATTTTCGCCTGCGGCGAAAAAACGGGAATCTCGCAGCGTACAGCTTCCTACGTGGCGATACTGCCGCAAGAAGCGGCGGAAGATAGCGGACGAAAAAGAAAGCGGTGGGGAGACTGAGGAATTTGTACGCACGATGGCCGCCTGCCCGAGTTTCCCTTGCGTGCAGAGGGCACGCATTTTCGCCTGCGGCGAAAAACCGGGAATCTCGCAGTGTGCAGCCCCCTACGTGGCGATACTGCCGCAAGAAGCGGCGGAAGATAGCGGACGAAAAAAGGCGGTAGGTTTGCGAATTTGCAAGCCTGCGTCCCATCTGCCCGAGTTTCCCTTGCGAAAAGGACTCCTCATCCGTCCCCTTCGGGGACACCTTCTCCCACAGGAGAAGGCAATTGGTATCGTTCGTTTTCCGCCGACGTGCCGTTCGTGCCTATTTGCCTTCCCCAGCGGGGGAAGGGGGACCATGCGACGTTCCACGAAGTGGAAGTCGGATGGTGGATGAGGTGTTTTTCCGTGAAATGGACTCCTCATCTGTCCCACATCGTGCGGGTTGCACCATTCGGTGCGTCAGTATCACCCGATTTCTCTTTCGGCGGGGATAACCCCATGTTTCACGTGAAACAATAGACAAAACACGGCTTTCCATTGACAACAGACAAACAAAACGCCAGCCAACCCCCGCGGCACAAGTATTTGTGCCGCAGTACGGGTTCCAAGGGCAATAGCCCTTGGCGGGGTATGGGGCAGCGCCCCATGCGTCTCCCCCCCGCATTACGCCTCTCTCTTTATCAAGATCCGTATCTCCGTGCCCTCGTCCGTCTCCCGGCGTTGGGTGACGGCGTGAACGCCGGCCTGCCGCATGATGTCCACCGCATGATTCACCGAATTGTAGAACAAACGCACGTCCCGGAGAATCGCAGGCCGATTCTTGGGGATCACCGGCTTTTCCGCCGGTATTTCCTCTTTTTTCGCCGATTCTGTCTCCTCCGCCGGCGGATGAAGCACGCTTTCCACGAACGCCTCCGTCTCCGCCACGTTCAGCCGGTTTTCCATCACGTGCCTGAGTGCCGTCAGCCGATCGTCCCCGGACAGACGGAGCAGTGCCCGGGCGTGCCGCTCCGTAAGACCGCCCGTGAGGATCATCTCTCTTTCATCCGGCAGATACCGGAGCAGCCGCAGTTTGTTGGCCACGAAGGACTGGCTCACCGACAGCCGGGCGGCGATCTCGTCCTGGGTCAGCTCATACAGCCGGATCAGGGAGGAAAACGCCGCCGCTTGCTCAAACATGTTCAGATTTTCCCGCTGTATGTTCTCAATGATGGCGAGAGCCGCACTGGTTCGCTCGTCCGCCTGGAGGATCACCGCCGGCACGGCACGCATCCCCAGAAGCGTGGCCGCCCGGAGCCGGCGCTCCCCGGCGATCAGCTCAAATCCGTCTGCCGCCCGGCGGACGGTGAGAGGCTGGATCATCCCGTAGCGGCGGATGCTGTCCGCCAGGGAGGAGATGGCCTCCGGGGCGAAGACCTTCCGCGGCTGTGCCGGATTCGGTCGGATCTCGTCTATGGGAAGCAGATGCACCGCCGCTTCCTCGTCCCGTTTCGCCCGCCGTTCCCGATCGTATTCCGGGACGCCTGTCTTCGCCTGCTCGTTCTGTGCCGTTTTTGCCCAAAAAAATTCTGCCATTTTCTCTCTCCTTCTCGTTTGGTACGTTTTCGTGATTTTCATGGATTTCCACCCGGGTATCGGGCGGGAAAATCATTGTACCATGCGTCAAGGGTGGAAAATGGCAGGATTCGGGCTGTAAAACAAAATTTTATTCCGTCGGGAAAAGATAGGAATGGGTGTATTTGGCATTATTGCCATAAAATGTCTTGTCTGCCGACGAAAGAGGGGAGAGGAGCAAGGCTCGAGTTCGCCGGATGGTGTGCAGTTTGTATCTGCCTGCTGTCAGCGCACAAGCGAAACCTGTATATAGTTTAAGAGTTTTTGGGGAGGGGTGCGGGGAGGGACTTTTTTCAAAAAGTCCCTCCCCGCATCAGTTATCTTATTCCTTTACCGTTGCCGGGTAGCCGGCGTCGGTGACGGCCTTGGCGATCTCTGCAATATCGGTGGATTTTTTGCAGGTGACGGTGATGGTCTTCTCGTCCAGATTCACCTGTGCCTTGGCACCGGGGAACTGCTCCACGGCAGCCGCCGCCCGGGCGGCGCATTTCTGACACATCATGCCCTCTGCCGTGAGGGTGTGCGTAACCTTGGAAAAAAACATATGTAATATCTCCTTTTCGGATATGAATTTACTGAGGGGAGACGGGGGAGACGGGGGAGACGGTGTGGGGGACTCGTCCCCCACGCCCCCAACCTGCGGCACAAATACTTGTGCCGCGGGAGGCGCACGATTTTTCGCCAACGTGCCGTCCGCGGATACCGTCCGTTTTATTTGCCTTCTCCCGACGGGTTTCGTTTACGGTATTTCTGTCAGTGCCCGCGGCACAAGTATTTGTGCCGCAGTACGGGGGTCCGGGGGTCAATGACCCCCCGCCAGGGGCCCGGGGGCGGGGCCCCCCCCT
>JAZPZY010000025.1:0-15775 GCA_045544955.1 Eubacteriales bacterium | reverse complement strand
GTGACGCAGTGGAGAAAGCGCAGCGCCGTCTGGCGGCCGACGTAAACGGCGACGGCATTGCCAACGTAACGGATGCAACGCAGATCCTGCGCTATATCGTATCCAACACCTCGGCATTTGACAGCATGCGCTGATTTTGCGGTGTAATAAAAGAACTCCCTCGGCTGAGGGAGTTCTTTTCATTTGGGATTTCTAATTTACTGTCCGGATACCGTTACGCCGTCAAAGGCCACGGCCGGCAGAACGGTGGCACCGTCTGCTACGGTTTCCTTTGAGATAGCGCGCACGTTTTTCAAAAGATCGCCGATGTTGCCGCTGATCATCGTTTCGCTCAGCGCCGTTTTGATCTTTCCGTTTTCGATGAGGAAGCTGTTCTTCGCCACGCCGGAGAAATCGCCGCCGGTACCCGGATCACCGCCGGAGAAGCGGCCTACCACGATACCCTTGTCAATACCCTTGATGATGTCAGCGAGGGGCGTGTCGCCCGGCTCCATGATAACGGACCAGGTCTGGTTCTTCGCCCGGGGCAGGCCAGTCTTATTGGCTACATACAAAGACAGCATAAAGCTTTCGAGAACGCCGTTTTTGATCAGATCGAAAGGCTCTGCCTTAAATCCGTCGGGGGTGTACGTTTCGCCGCACACGATGCGGGGATCGGAGGGATTCACGGATACGGTGATCCGCTCGTCGGCCACCTTCGTGCCCAGCTTGTCCTTCCAGGGGCTGGTGCCGTCCAGAATGGTGCCGTCGGAGGCAAAATTGCCGATGACGCTGGAGAGAATGGAGCCGAGAGAGCCGGCGGGGAACAGGGCCGTGCCGGTGAATTTGCCCGTCAGCGGCTGGGGGGAGAGCTGCTTTTCCACGTCGGCGAGATCCTGCTCAATGGAGCCAAGATCAATAAACGGGGTGTCCAGCGAATCAGTCACCACGCCGGAGCCGAAGAAGGAGGAGGCCTTCTCTCCCTCGTGGGCGGAGAACATCAGATCGATCTCGTAGTATCCCTCCGTTACGTCAAAGGAAGCACCTTTCGTGTTTTTGTATACCTTGTGTACCTTTTTGTGGGTGACGATCATCTGCTCCATGAGGATCAGGGGATGGCGGGTGCGGATGTCTTCCATCAGCTCCTTCGTCCGGTCAAAGAGACGGTCGGTGTCCGCGTCCGGTGCACCCATGGAAACGGGCGCGTTTTCCTCGCCCTCGGCGTAGTCCCAGGCATCGTCCGGCTCGCCGGAGGCGGCGATGGCGGTACAGTCACGGGCGGCCTTTTCGATGGCTTCGTCATCAAAACGGTTGATGCCCACGGTGCCTTTTCTCTTGTCACAGATCGCCGTCATGGCAAGAGAGTTGTCAAACAGAGTGCGGAACAGGGAGAACTCGCCCCCGTCCACGTTGAATTCGTGGGTTTCGGTAAACCGGGCGGTGCAGGCGGCCTTTTCGGCACCGTTTGCTTTCAGCGCGGCCAGTGTTTTTGCCGCAATATCGTTCAGATTATGCATACGAATTTCTCCTTTCCGTCAGCGACCGCCGATCATGATCTCGCAGCGGAGAGCAGGGCCGCCAAGCCCTACGGGCATGGGCTGCTTCTTTCCGCAGAAGCCGGAGGAACTCCACTCCACCGTATCCGATACCATATCCACGGTTTTCAGCATCTCAAAGGCCACGCCGGAGATGGTGGTGTCCAGAATGGCGCGTCCCAGCTTGCCGTTTTTGATCTCAAAGCCGCCGGTGATGCCGAACATGAACTCGCCGGTGGTGTCGGCCTGTCCGTTGTTGGTGGCAGTGAGATAATAGCCGTCCTTCACGGAGGCGATCATATCGTCCAGCTTGTCCCGGCCGGGGTGAATGGCGGTGTTCCGCATGCGGATCAGCGGCTCGTCGGAGAAGGAGTACGCCCGGGCGTTGCCCGTGGGCGTCATGCCGAAGTGCTGTGCGGTTTCCCGGCTGTTCATGTATCCGGTGAGGATGCCGTTTTCGATAATGGGGGCGTCCACGGCCGGCGTGCCTTCGTCATCCAGATATACGGGCAGGGGCACTTCCTTGCCGAAGGCAGTATGGGCAAAGTCTGTGAGGCTCACCATTTCCGAGGCCACCTGCTTTTTGAGGCTGGGGCCGGCCACGCTGCCGCCCAGCACCAGATCGGCCTCCACGGTGTGTCCCACCGCCTCGTGTGCCAGCATGCCTGCCAGCTCGCCGGCGAGGATGCAGGTTTTCTTGCCTGCCTCGGCGTATACGCCTTCCCGCTTTTTCATCAGCCGCTCGTAGAGGGCGTCAATGCCGGCGTACAGTGCGGCAGGATCGGTGAAGTTCTGATCGAAGGTGCCCGATGCACCGAAGGGCTCAAACATCTCAATAGGAGCACCGTCCGTGGTTTCGCTGTTCAGAAATACGTAAACGTAACTGCGGGGGAGAATGGTGTGTCCGCTTACGCCGTCGCTTACCATCAGCATCTTTTCCATGGAGTCCGACGTGGCGATCACCGCCCGGCTGGCAAGGTTCGGGTATTTCTTTACGATGTATGCGTCGATCTCTTTGGCGAAATCGGCGTACAGCTTCTGATCCGGATCGGAGATGTCCGATGTCAGGGATACGGCCTGTCCGCTGATGGAGGGAAGGGGCGCCTTGCCTTTGGCTACGCGCCGATCCATAAAGCGAGCGTTTTCCTCTGCCGCCTTGAGAACGGCGGCCGCCGCCTCCTCGGAGCATTCCGCCATGGAGGAGAATCCGTATACGCCGTTTTTATACACCCGCGCCGAAACGCCGGAGACTTCTGACTTGGCGTTGGATGTGAGATTGCCCTGCAGCAGTGTTACCCGGCAGTTTCTGTTTTTCTGCACGCGAACTTCCGCATGTGCGTCCGTGGGCAGAAGATGCCGGCTCTTTGATAAAATATCTGTCAGCATAGTGAATCCTTTCTGTTTGTGAATATGTGGTGCACTGCCCCACTCGAGTATTGCCTTCGGCAAAACTCGGCTCGTCCCTTGGATCCCAACCTGGGGTGATCTACTTTATTCCGATGATTGCTCCCATGGCGCCCCGTTTTCCGCCGGTGGCGCGGTGGGAGTGGAACAGATCGGCATCGCACGCCGTGCAGTGGGGCGATACGTCGATCTGTGCCGGCGTAAGACGTGCGGCGAGAAGCAGTTCCTCGTTCATACCGGGAAGATCGGCAAAGAAGCGGCCGTCACGCTTTTTTATGTGCCGCCCGGCAAACTCTCCGCCCCGTGCATCCGTAACGGCGTCGATAAAATCCTCCCGCACCTCAAAACAGCACGGATGGATGCACTGGCCGATGGCGGCACGGATCGAGGCAGGCTCGGCCCCGAGAGAGAACAGCTTTTCTGCCGCTTTTGGGGCAATGCCGGAAACGGTGCCCCGCCAGCCGGCGTGTACCGCGGCGACGAGGGGCGAGCCGTCCGCCCGCCGGGCGGAAAAGAGGATGGGCACGCAGTCCGCCACCCGAACCATCAGCAGAACGCCGGGCTGATCGGTGTAAAATCCGTCGCCGGGCTCGCCCGCCGGACGGATAACGCCTTCGCCGCCGTCTGCCGCCGTCACATAGCGGATCTTTGCCGAGTGAATCTGCGGTGCACAGATCACGGCACGTTCGTCCAGCGTGCCGTCCGAGACGGCACGGGCAAGGATACCGATGTTTTTCCGCACCGTTTCCGTGGGATCGCCGTGTCCCTCCGCCACGTTCATGGCGGCGGTATGGGGAAGGCGGCTGACGCCGCCTTCCCTCGTGGAAAATCCGTGGAATATATCCCCGTCCCGCATACGATCGGAGCGGAACAGGATACCGTCCTTTATAAACATTATTTCAGATCGATAATGGAGGCGTCCCACATGGCAGGTGCTTCGTAGCCAAGGAGATTCACCGCGGTAGCCGCTACGTTGGACAGACCGAATTTGCCTTCGTCTGCCTTTACGGTGTACCCGTCGGTGTAGAAGTTGTCGTAGATGATGCAGGGTACCGGATTGAGGGTGTGGCTGGTCTTTGCCTTAAAGGAGCCGTCCTTGTTCTTCTTCGGCGCACCGGTCTTCTTGTCCATCTCTGCCATCTCGTCAGCGTTGCCGTGGTCAGCGGTGATGATGGCCACGCCGTGGAGCTCATCCACAACGGAGAGGATGCGGCCCAGCTGCAGATCCATCGCCTCCAGCGAGCAGATGGTAGCGGCGAGAGAGCCGGTGTGACCTACCATGTCGCCGTTGGGGAAATTGACGCGGAGGCAGGGGTATTTGCCCGAGCGAAGCGCCTCAATCAGGGCATCGGTGATCTCTGCACACTTCATCCAGGGGCGCTGCTCGAAGGGAACCACGTCGGAGGGGATCTCCACGTAGGTTTCTTTCTCCTCAGAGAATTTGCCGGAGCGGTTGCCGTTCCAGAAGTAGGTGACGTGACCGTATTTCTGGGTCTCGGAGATGGCGTACTGGGCGATGCCGGTGTCGGCGAGATACTCACCCATGGTGTTCGTGATCTCCGGGGGATTTACCAGATAGTGAGAGGGGATGTGGAGATCGCCGTCGTACTCCAGCATGCCGGCGTAGAATACGTTCGGCACGCGCACCCGGTCGAACTTATCAAAGTCCGCACCGGCTTCAAAGGTTTTGGAGATCTCAATGGCACGGTCACCCCGGAAGTTGTAGAATACGAAGCTGTCGCCGTCCTCCACCGTGCCAACGGGCGCGCCGTTTTCGGCGATTACGAAGGGCGGCAGATCCTGGTCGATGACCTTCGTCTCTGCCCGGTAGGTTTCGATTGCTTCCTTGGCGGTGGCAAACTGTCTGCCCTCACCCAGCACGTGGGTCTTCCAGCCGCGCTCCACCATGCTCCAGTCCGCCTCGTAGCGGTCCATGGTGATCTGCATGCGTCCGCCGCCGGAGGCGATCTTGATATCAAAATTGGCGTCACGGAGATCAGCGAGGAACGCCTCAAAGGGCTCTACGTAATCGAGAGCGGAGGTCTCGCCTACGTCACGTCCGTCCAGCAGGATGTGTACCCGTACCTTGGAAACGCCGTCCTCTTTGGCACGGGTCAGCATAGCCTTCAGATGATCGATGTGGGAGTGCACGTTGCCGTCGGAGAACAGGCCGAGGAAGTGAAGCGTGCCGCCGGAGGCCTTTACGCCGGAGATGAGGGTCTGCCAGGTTTCGGAGGCGAACATCTTGCCGGATTCAATGGACTGGGATACCAGCTTTGCACCCTGGGCAAATACCTGCCCGGAGCCGAGGGCGTTGTGACCTACCTCGGAGTTGCCCATGTCGTCGTCGGAAGGCAGACCTACGGCGGTGCCGTGTGCTTTCAGCTTGACGGTGGGATAGATGGCCAGCAGCCGTTTCAGATTGGGCATATTCGCGGCGTAAACGGCGTTGGTTTCGCCATCGGGGGCAAAGCCCACGCCGTCCATTACGATGGTGAGAACCGGGCCTTTTACGCCGGCAAAGGAAGATTTTTTGAGAATGCTCATGGGGGTACTCCTTTTTTCAGCAAAAATTTTATTATTCCGCGTACCGCACGGTACGCATAATCTGCTACCTTATAGTATACCACAAAGAAAAGGATTCGTCTACGATTCCGGTGAGAATTTCATGAAAATTTTCCCGTTTTCGGTAGAGAGGGATTGTATTTTTCAATAAATTCACTGTAAATCTGCGGCAAAACACACAGAAAATCAAGAAACCGTGAAAATGTTCAAGATTTATTTATAAATCCGTGGTATAATCAATCTATTGGGAACCTTTTTTACCGGCAAATAACTTTCAGGAGCATACATATGATAGAAATCAGCCATCTGGTAAAACGCTACGGCACCAAGTTCGCCGTGGACGATATCAGCTTCTCCGTGGGACGCGGAGAGATCGTGGGATTCCTCGGCCCCAACGGCGCGGGAAAAAGTACCACGATGAACATTCTCACCGGCTATCTTTCCTCCACCTCCGGTACGGCAAAGGTAGGCGGCATCGACGTTCTGGAAGCCCCCTACGAGGCGAAGAAGCTCATCGGCTTTCTGCCGGAGCAGCCGCCGCTGTACGTGGATATGAAGGTGGACGAATACCTGAACTTCATCTACGATCTGAAGAAATGCAGGCTGAACAGAGAGAAGCATCTTTCCGAGGTCTGCGAGGTTACGAAGATCGCCGACGTCCGCGGCCGGCTGATCAAGAATCTGTCCAAGGGCTACAGACAGCGTGTGGGCATCGCCCAGGCACTGATCGGCAATCCCAAGGTGCTGATCTTCGACGAGCCTACGGTAGGCCTTGACCCCAAGCAGATCATCGAGATCCGCAACCTGGTCCGTAATCTGGGACAGGATCACACCGTCATCCTCTCCTCCCATATTCTCTCCGAGGTGCAGGCCGTGGCGGACCGGATCGTGGTCATCAACCAGGGCAAGATCGTGGCCGATGAAAAGACGGAGGATATTACCCGTGCCGTGGAGGACGGACGCCGCCTCAGCGTGAAGATCTGCGGACCGCAGAGAGAAGTGCTGAGCGTTCTGAAGTCCCTGCCTGGCGTAACCTACGCCGAGGCCGTGGGCGAAAGAGAGCTGGACAGCTTCACCTATTATATCGACAGCGAGCCGGGCGTGGACGTAAGAAAGCCTCTGTTCTACGCTTTGTCTGAGCGTGGCTGGGCTATTCTGGGACTTGAGGCCGTGGGCATGTCGCTGGAGGACGTGTTCATGAAACTGATGGACCCGGACGTAAAGAAGAAGTCCGTAAAGAAACGCTGAAACGGAATAGCGATATTTCATCCCAACGAACGAAAGTGAGACTGTAAAGACATGCTTGCGATCTACAAACGCGAAATGCGTTCCTACTTTACCACGCCTACGGGCTATATCTTCATAGCCATCTTTCTGGCGGTGTCCGGATTCCTTTTCGGATTTACCACGCTGTATTCCCAGACCTCTGACGTGTCCGCTTATTATCAGATCTTGATGTTTGCGTACATCGTCATTATTCCCCTGCTCACCATGAAGACCTTTTCCGAGGAGCGGCGTACCCGCACCGAGCAGGTGCTGCTTACCGCCCCCGTTTCCCTCACCGGCATCGTGATGGCGAAATTCCTCTCTGCGCTCACCGTGTTCGCCTCCACGATCCTCTTGTCCGCTTCCTACTTCTATCCCCTGTCGCTGTACGGAACGGTGAACTGGCCCCGGGTGATCGGTTCCATGTTTGCCATGTTCCTCATCGGCATGACCTTTATCGCCATCGGCATCTTCGTATCGTCCCTGACGGAGAACCAGTTCGGTGCTTCGCTTGGCACTATCGGGATTCTTCTGGCACTGATGATCGTGGCCGTGGTCAACTCCATGATCGATTCCTACGTTGTCCGTTCGGTTCTGAGCTGGATTTCCATCTACAGCCGCTACGCCAACTTTACCTACGGCATCTTCGATTTCGCCGCCGTGGTATATTACGTTTCCATCTGTGTGGTATTTCTGTTCCTCTCCGTCCGCGTCTTTGAGAAGAGACGCTGGTCGTGACGGACGGACATACCGGAAATAAGAAGGAGTTGCGTATATGAACCGTTTTTATAAAACCAAGCACTTCCGCTACGGAAGTGCCGCCACGGCGTTTACCTGTGCGTTTATTGCCGTCGTGATCATTTTCAATATCGTATTCACCGCCCTTGCGGGCAAATATATGTGGTACGTGGATATGACGCAGGAGGAAGTGTTCTCCCTGTCCGAGGCCACGAAGATCCTCATGTCCGACGTGGACGCTCCCATCAACATCTACTTCGCCAGCGAGCCGGACGAGCTGATGGAGGGCACGTACAGCCCGTACATGAAGTATATCTACACCACCGCTCTGCAGCTGGCGGCCGAGTTCCCCAACGTGAACGTGGAGTGCCGTGACGTGGTGAAGAACCGTGCGTTCTTCGAGCCCTTCCGCACTACCGCCGCCACCCCCATCTACACCACCTCCGTGGTGCTGGAATCCGGCGGCGAGGTCCGCGTGTTTGCCTACCGTGCCTTCTTTACCGTGGATGAGGACGGGGAGACCATCTGGGCCTACAACGGCGAGCATAAGTTCATGTCCGGTATTCTGCAGGTAACCAGTGCGGAAATGCCCATCGTCTACTTCACCACCGAGCACGGCGAGAATCTGGGCGAGAGCGCACAGGCACTCATGTCCCTGTTCCACGATAACGCCTTTGACGTCCGTCCCATCAATCTGGCCAAGGACGAGATCGACGAGGACGCCCGCATCATCGTCATTAACGATCCGGTGTACGACTTCATCGGTGCGGAAGCGGAGGACGATTCTGCAAACGAGATCCGTAAGCTGGACGAGTTCATGGACGATTTCGGCTCCATCCTCCTCTTTACCGATCCGGATCACGCCGGAAAACTCACCAACCTCTCCGAATTTCTGGAGGAGTGGGGCATCGCCTTCCAACCCAACACCTACGTGAAGGATCTGGATCACTCCGTGTCTCCCGACGGCCTTTCCATCGTGGCACAGTACGATACGGAAACTTTGGGATCTTCCATCTATAAGGATCTGACGGGTAACCTTATCACGCCTCCGAAGACCATCTCCCGGTATACTATGCCCATTGAGATCCTGTGGGAAAGCGGCGGAAGCCTCTCCGGTTCCCGTGCCGTATCCCCCATTCTCACCTCCTACGATTCCGCCGTTGCCATGAAGGACGGCGAAAGCCTGGGTGCGGGACGGTATAACCTTATGACCGTGTCCCGGGAGTCCCGCCTTATCGATAACGAATACTACTACTCCTACGTAGTGGTGGGCGGCTCCTCCTCCTTTGCAAACGCCAGCTACCTGTTCAGCAACGCCTACGCCAACAGCGATATTCTCTCCTCCGTAATGCGCTCTTCCGGACGTGACCGCACTCTGGCGGATATCAAGTTCAAGGAATTTGACGATACGGATCTTGTGATCACCACGGCCGAGGCAACCAACTGGACGGTGGCCATGGTAACCGTTCTGCCTGCCATTACCGCCGTGATCGGACTTGTGATCTTTGTAAGGAGAAAGCATTCATGATCGCAAAACAGAAAAAACTTTTGATCCTCTGTGCCGTCCTTTTTGCCGTGATGCTCGTTCTGTATCTGGCTGTGGTCCGTCCTCTCGTAAATTCGGGAGAGCCGGAGGAAACGAGAAAACCGGTAGAGACGGTAGAGGGCGAAACCGTATCGAATAACGGACGTATCTTCATGTTCCCCCACGTGGAGCGTGCAGGTATGCAGTCCATAAAAATTGAAAATCAGTACGGCTCCTTTGAATTTTACAGAGATGCCAACAACGATTTCCAGATCCGCGGATATGAGGGCGTGGCCTACGATCTGACCAAGTTTTCCACCCTCGTTACCAACGTGGGCTATACGCTGGCCAAGGTGAAGGTGGTGGACAACGCCACCGACGCGGAGCTGGCCGAATACGGTCTGGATAAACCCCAGGCAAACTGGACGCTTACCACCACCACCGGCGACGTCTATAAGGTGTACGTGGGCTACGATCTGCTCACCGGCGGCGGCTATTACGCCATGCTGGAGGGGCGGCGTACCGTGTACGCTCTGGACGAATCCTTGGCGACGACGGTGCTTGCCCCCATCGAATCCCTGCTTACGCCGGTGCTTCTGGCCGGTATTCCCGAAAACGAGTACTACAAGATCAACCACTTCACTCTGATGAAGGGCGACGACGTGTTCGTCATGGTGGGTATTCTGGATAAGGAAAAACAGCAGAATCCGGAAGCCGTGGTGGAGCATTATATGATGTATCCCACCGGCTACTATCCCAACAGCGACAAGATCTTCGAGATCCTGTACAGCTATGTGGCTCTCGGCGGCTCCTACGTGGAAAAGCTGGGCCCCACCGAGGAGGATATCAAATCCTACGGTCTTGACGATCCGGCGTACACAATCTATTTTGAGTACGAGGGGCAGAAGGTGTACGTGTTCTTCAGCGAACTTTTGGAGAACGGCACCTATTACGCCACCTCCAGCCTGTTCCCGGACGTGGTTACCGTTATCGAAGCGGCCACTATCCCCTATCTCCAGCACGATCTGATCTCCTGGATTGCGGTCTATCCCTTCCAGCAGTGGATCACCTCCGTGGAAAAGATGGAGATCGTGGGCGGCGGCGTGGACGTGACCTTTACCTTGACCCACGGCACCGATCCGGCGGCGAACGACGCGGCTACGCTGGACGTCTCCTGCAGCAACGGCAAGGAGATCCCCAACAGCGAGATCCACAATTTCCGCCAGTTCTATAAGACGCTGCTCTCCGTGGCGATCCAGGATTACGCCCCGCTGACGGAGGCAGAAAAGGCAGAACTGGTCAAGGAGGAAAACTGTATCCTTACGTTCCGCATCACCCTGAAGGGCGGCACCGAAACGGAATACAAGTTCTACCCCTACTCCTCCACTGGACGCCGTTCCCTCATTACGGTAAACGGCCACGGCGAGTTCTACGTGCTCACCGACCTGATCGAAAAGATCGCCTCCGACGCACAGAAGGTGCTGGACGATCTGGACGTAAATTCCTACGGCAAAAACTGATCCTTGTTCCGGAGTGCCAAAGCGGCACTCCGGAATTTACGCAATACATAAAGACAAAAGGAGATACGACAATGGAAAAAATCATAAACGGCATCCGCTGTAAAACGGTGGACACGGAGTACGACGTGTATTTTGACATGGCTCTGTCCATGCTGGAGGAGATCATCGCCCACAACAAAAAGGGAGAGAAAACGGTGATGATCGTCCCCGTTGGCCCCACCAATCAGTATCCCATCCTGGCGGATATGGTGAACCGCCTGGGCGTTTCTCTGAAAAACGTCCACTTCTTCAATATGGACGAGTATATGATCTCCCCCGAGACCGCCATCGCCAAGGACGATCCCCTCTGCTTCTACGGCCGTATGAAGCGGGAGTTCTACGATCGGGTGGATCCGGAGCTTGTGATGCCCGAATCCCAGCGTCACTTCCCCGAGCCGGGTAAGGAAGCGGAGTACGACCGCATGATCGAGGAGCTGGGCGGCGTGGATATGTGCTTCGGCGGCCTGGGCATCAACGGTCACGTGGCGTTCAACGAGCCGCCGGAGGCAGACGCACCCATGACGGCAGACGAGTTTGCCGCCCTCGGCACCCGCATCCTGCCTATTTCCCGGGAAACGAAAACAATCAACGCCTACGGCTATCAGCGGGGCGATCTGATGGGCATGCCCGAATGGTGCATCACCGTGGGCATGAAGCCGATCCTCTCCTCCCGCCGGGTGTATATCGCACTGAACCGCCCCTGGCAGAACGGCCCCTTCAAGCATGCGCTTCTGGATGCCGAAACGGCAGAGATCCCCGCATCGCTTCTGCGCCGCTGTCCCGACGTGACCTATTGCGGTACCGCCGAGGTTATGCACGGCATCACCGATTGACGATGCAGCAAAAACGTGAAAACGGATCATTCCCCGTCCTCTGGGAGGACGGGGAGTTGATTTTCGTGGAGAAGCCGGCGGGCGTTTCCGCCCAGTCTCCCGGCATGCCGGAGAGGATCTCCGACTATTTGGGCGGCACGCCCGTGTACGTGCTCCATCGGCTGGACCGGGACGTGTCCGGCGTGATGGTGTATGCAAAAACGAAAGAGGCCGCCGCCGCCCTGTCAAAGCAGATCGCCGACGGGGCCATGGAAAAGGAATATCTCGCCCTGACCGCAGGCGCGCCGGCGGCGTCCGGCGAAATGCGGGATCTGCTCTATCACGATCCCGGACGGAATAAGACTTTTACGGTAAAGCGGATGCGCCGGGGCGTGAAAGAGGCGATCCTCACCTACGAGACGCTGGGAGAGCATCCGGAGGGAACCCTTGTGAAAATCCAGCTTGTGACCGGCCGTACCCACCAGATCCGGGTCCAGTTCGCCTCCCGGGGGTTCCCCCTCAGAGGCGATCCGAAATACGGCGGTACCAAAGGGAAGATCCGCCTGTATTCCCACAGGATCACCCTCGTCCACCCGAAAACCGGGGAGACGATCACGGTCACGTCCACGCCTGCGTGGGCGGATATCTGACTAAAATACAGAAAAGAGGTATTGCACCGGATGATGCAGTACCTCTTTTTCTGTTTATTTTTCCGTTTGGCTTCCCCGTTTTTTTCGCAGAAGGAACCCTATTCCCATAATTACCCCAAACAGGATCAGATAAAACAGCACCGGGAAGGAAAACGTGCCCTCCGCTTTCGCCGCAAGATAGGGCGTGATACCGTGGGCGTACACGGCGGCAAATACCATAAAGCCGCAGGAAATCGTGGCAAGGATAGGCAGAACGAACCGCTTGCCGATCCCCAGATCCTTTTCCTTCACCATCCACATGATAAACATGGGGATGTAGAGCGCGTAGCCGGTAACGATGGGCAATTCGGAGGAGTCAAAATTGAACGGGCCGAACCAGCCCCCGTCCGGGGACAGATTGGCGCCGTAAAAGTAGAGAAGCCAGGCCGCACAGGCGAAAAGTCCCCATATGGAGGAGTTGGAGGCGGCGTTGGTGTGCCGGTCGATCTGTACGAACATCTCCGGACGGGGCCCCTCGCCCCGTTCCGCCATGGCGTACATGCCCCGGGTGGCCGCCAGCATCAGTCCGTTCAGCGTGCCGAGACAGGAGATAGCCACGCATACGTTCAGAAACGCACCGCCCACCGCACCGAAAATGTTCCGGAAAGCCACAGGGGCCCCTTCCGTCATAAGCACTTCGTTGTCGGCACCGCCGGCCACGCCGATGTAGTAGAAAACGTACGCCGCCACTACGATGAGAGAGCCGGCCACCAAAGCGATGGGCAGATTCTTTTTGGGATCTTTCAGCTCCGCGTTGATAGAGGTGGCAACGATCCAACCGTCGTAGGCGAAAACCGTGGCAACCATGGCGGCAAACAGACTGCCGCCCGTGCCGCTTGCCGCTTCTGCGGCGACGGTGGTGAAATTGTGCGTAAGAGTGCCGTTTGCAAGCCCTGCCAGGGTGCCAGCCACTGCCATGAGTGCGATGGGGATCAGCTTGATCACCGTGGCACTTACCTGAATCTTACCGGCCAGCTTCGGGGAGAGGGCGTTGACCGTATAAGACGCGATCAGAAGAAATCCGGAAAGGGCCATCACCCGCGGCCCGGCCAGCTCCCAGCCGAAAAGCACGCCGAAATACCGTGCGGATACCCACGCCAGTACGGCTCCCATAGCCGGATAATATATATTTGCCAAAAACCACGAAAGAAAGTAGGCGTAGCCCTTGCCGCAGGTGGCTTCCGCATAGTCCACCACGCCGCTGACGTGCTCGTGCTTCGTTGCCATTACGGCAAATTGGGCGGCGCTGAAAAGCATGATCATGCCCGTGATGATCCAGGCGGCGATGCCGAGGGGCATGTTGCCGCCGGTGGCGATCAGCACGGCCTGTGCCTTGAAGAAAACGCCCGAGCCGATGACCGTACCCACCACCATGCAGACGGCGGTAAACAGTCCGTATTTCCGTGTGAGTTTTTCCATGAATGCCTTTTTGTTACCGGCGCCGGTTTCCGCTGACGATGGACAGAAGCCGCAATAGCTGCATGACGGATACGGCCAGAGCCGCCACGTACGTCATGGCCGCCGCGTTCAGCACCTTCCGTGCCCCCGGGATCTCTCCGGATGTGAGCGTGCCCGTGTCGGAAAGGATGGCCAGTGCCCGACTGCTGGCGTTGAATTCCACCGGCAGAGTTACAAGCTGGAACAGTACGGAGAATCCGAACAGAATCACGCCGAGATACGCCACGGAAATCATCTGCTCCGCGTACGCACCCAAGAGAATGCCGATCAGCACCATGGGGATCGCCAGCCGGGAGGCGATGTTGGTCGCCGGGATGATCGCCTGCCGGATCCTTATGGGCGTGTACGCCTGTGCGTGCTGGATGGCGTGCCCACATTCGTGGGCGGCCACGCCGATGGCGGCGATGGAGGAGCTGTTTGCTACCCCTTCGGACAGCCGGATCACGCCGGCTTTGGGATCGTAGTGATCGGTCAGCTCACCGGCCACGTGCTCGATGCCGATGTGGGAAAGCCCCGCCCCGGTCAGGATCCGCCGGACCACCGCTTCCGCCGTCATCCCCGATGCCGCCGCCTGCTTTGCGTATTTTGCATAGGTGGATTTTACCCGTGCACTCGCCCACATGGTGAGGATCAGTGCCGGCAGAACGTATATGAGATAATACATGTTTTTCTCCTTTATATAATATATCCGCTGTACAGTGTGCCCGGATCGGCATGCAAACTTGCACGCCGGCCGGCTTTACGCGTTTTCCAGAATATCGGCAATCCGCAGAGAAGCAAAACCGTCGCCGTAGGGGTTGGATGCCCGGCTCATGGCGTCGTATACTGATCTGTCATTAAGCAGCGTGCGGAAGTTTTCGTAGATCACGGATTCCGACGTGCCCACCAGCTTCAAAGTGCCGGCGGCAACGCCTTCCGGGCGCTCCGTGGTGTCCCGCATGACCAGCACCGGCTTGCCGAGGGAGGGTGCTTCCTCCTGGATTCCGCCGCTGTCCGTCAGCACCATGTAGCTGCGGGCGAGGAAGTTGTGGAAATCCAGCACCTCCAAAGGCTCAATGATCCGGATCCGGTCGCAGCCGGAAAGCTCCGCCGCCGCTGCTGCACGCACCACGGGATTCATGTGAATGGGATAGATCGCCTTTACGTCCGGGTGCTCGTCCACGATCCGCCGTATGGCCCGGAACATCTGATGCATGGGCTCGCCCAGATTCTCCCGCCGGTGTGCCGTGATCATGATCAGCCGGCTGTCCGCCGCCCAGTCAAGCTCCGGATGGGTGTAATTCTCCCGCACCGTGGTTTTGAGTGCGTCAATGGCCGTGTTGCCCGTTACGTAAATGGAGGACGCGTCCCGGCCTTCCCGCAAAAGATTGTCCCGCGCCGCCTCCGTGGGAGCAAAATTGTATTTGGCTACGATGCTTACCGCCTGCCGGTTGAACTCCTCCGGATAAGGGGAGTACAGATTGTACGTCCGCAGTCCGGCCTCCACGTGTCCCACCGGAATTCCAAGATAGAAGCAGGCAAGGGCCGAGGCAAAGGTTGTGGACGTGTCGCCGTGTACCAGCACCACGTCCGGCTTTTCCTCCTCCAGCACCGGCTTCAGCTTTTCCAGAATGGACGACGTCACGTCAAACAGCGTCTGCTTTTCCTTCATTATAGATAGATCGTGGTCCGGCTGCACGCCGAACGCCGCCAGCACCTGATCCAGCATCTGCCGGTGCTGTCCCGTGACGCATACCACCGTCTCCAGCGTCTTGCGTGCTTTCAGCTCCTGTACCAAAGGGCACATCTTGATCGCCTCCGGCCGCGTGCCGAAGATCAGCATGATCTTTTTCAATTTTCCACACCTCCGCGGATTTATGTTCGGCGTTTGCCGAATGTTGGCGGCCGCCGTCGAAAGAAACGTTCAGCGGCGCCGGTCAAACTTCCTATATTCTATGAAAAGTATACCACAACGTGCTCAAATTGTCAATTATTTCCCCAAAACCGGGCGTTTGAAATATTAAACACCCTTTAATATTTCATTTATATTACAGATAGAGAAAAGTACTTGCAAAAAATTGCAGGATAGGGTATGATATACACGCGGGGAAATCCCTGGCGGATTTGCCCGTATAAAAAAATTTTTTTATATTAAGAAGGAGCACAGAAAAAGATGAAAAAGATTCTTTCTCTGGTCCTGGCCATGCTGATGATCTTCAGCGTAGTGCCTGCTGTATTCGCAGCAGATGCTAAGGCAGAGGACGCT
>JAZPZY010000024.1:0-13862 GCA_045544955.1 Eubacteriales bacterium | reverse complement strand
GATGGGGGGGGGGGGGGGGGGGGGGGGGGGGGGGGGGCTTTTTCCAACCCCCCCCCCCCCACCGTTCCCTCAAAACTCTTCTTCCTCGTACGGTACCATTACCCGGGCGTTTTCATAGGTGAAGACGGCGGGGTTGATTGTATCGAACATGCCGTAGTGCAACGGCACGGCGTACCGGGGACGGACGGCTTCGGCAAATTTTGTCGCGTCGGCGGCGTTCATGTTGTTGCCCACGCCGTTTATGGGCAGAAACAGGGCGTGGATGCCCCGTGGGATGGCAGAGAGCACCTTTTCCGCGTACAGGGTATCGCCGGTGACGCAGTATTTGTTCTCCCCGTCGTCGATGATCACGCCGATGGCGGAAAGCTCCGAGTGCTCCGCCGGGATGGCGGTAACGGTAAGACCGCCGGCCGTCCAGGACGTGCCGGGATGCATCATAACGCAGTTGTGTCCGCCGCCGAATTTCCGCACCTCGTGCCAGCCGGCCTCGCTTGCCAGAACGGTGATCTGCCCGGGCTTTGCCAGGTAGTGTGCGAGCGTGTCGGGATCCAGGTGATCCAGATGGTTGTGGGTACAGATGATCATATCCGGCGTGATGCCGAAATAGGATTCGTCAATGGGCGTGCGGCGGAAGCTGTTGGGATTTTTTTCAAAGCAGCTGTCCGACAGGTACGGATCCATCAGTACCGTGTACGTGCCGGTGTTAAAAAGCAGACCGGCCTGCCCAAGCCACGTGATTTTCATAAAGATTCTCCTTTCGGGAGGGAGATGAACTGTCGATGTGACTGCAGCAATGCTTTATTAAGGCTGCAGATCGGTGAAACAGATGTTAAGATTTTTCAGAATATCGGCTGTAACTGCGGAGAAGTTATTTTGTATGCTGTCATTGGAGTATCGCAGAACGGTAATTCCCCAGAGAGCCAAAGCCGCATCCCGCTGGCTGTCTGCTTCTTTGTGGTCTGGTGCAGTGTGCTGGCGTCCGTCTACCTCAATAACAAGCTTTTTCTCTGCAATATAAAAGTCAACGATAAAGTTTTCTATATTGTGCTGCCGTCTTACGTTAAAGGGAAGCCGTTTCAGAAAATCATACCATAAATGCTTTTCTTCCGGCGTCATATTCTTTCGGAGTGTTTTCGCATTTGAAACAAGTTTTTTGTTGTATGGAATCATTGTTTTACTCCTCATCCACCGTTTGTGCAAGGAGGCACAAACGGTCCCCCTTCCCCCACAGGGGAAGGCAAACGAGCCGAGTGAATTTCGCTGACATACTGAAAACGGCGACAGCGTAGATTTGAGTAGCCTTCTCCAGCGGGAGAAGGTGGCACGCCGACTTCGGCGAAGCCGAACGTCGCCGTGACGGATGAGGTGTCCCCCTTTTAGAGTGCATTTTGGATCGCCGCGAGATGGGCACGGGCGTTCTCCGTGATCGCGTCGTAATCCCCCTTTGCCAGAGCGTCCGGCGTAATGATGGTGGCACCGGCCGCCAGAGCCACGGCACCCATTTTGATGAACGTGCCCGCCGTCTCCGGATTCACACCGCCGGTGGTGATAAAGGGGATGTGGGAGAGGGGCGCGAGGATGTTCTTGAGATACGGAATGTCCCCCGGCATAATGGGGAAGATCTTCACAAGATCCGCACCCAGATCGTAGGCGGTCATGATCTCCGTGGGCGTCAGAGCCCCGGGGATGGAAACCATGCCGGCCTCTTTCGTGAGGCGGATGATCTCGGCATTGGTGTGAGGGGATACGATGCACCCCGCACCGAACTGTTTCGCCGCAGTCACAAATGCCGGCTTTACCACCGTGCCGGCGGCAAGAGAGACCTCTCCGCCGAAAAGCCGCTGGGCGGTGTGAAACATCGCACCGGTCTTCTCTACCGTGTCGGGATCGGAGGGGTTGAACGTGATCTCAATGAGGCGGATGCCGCCTTTGTACAGCGCCGTCAGTACGCCCTCCGCTTTTTCCCCGGGAACGTGGCGGAGCAGGGCCATAAACCGGTGTTTTTTGATAAGTGAAAGCATAAAATGAATCCTTTCGGTAATATATGCAGGGGCGCCGCCCCTGCACCCTGCCAAGGGGCATACCCCTTGGATCCCGGTGCATTTATTTCAATCCTTCAAAATAATAGTGGGCGTCGCCTTTTTTGCGGATGGAGGTCAGATCGCCCGTGTAGTGCCGCAGATTGCGGGGCTTATAGGGGTAGTTCCCTATCTCCTCCTCGTTTATCTCAATGCCCAGACCGGGACGGTCGGGAATGAGAATGTATCCGTCCTCGAATACCACCTTTTCGTTCGTTACCTTGCTCCGGAACGCACCGTCCGTCAGCATGATCTCGTGAATGAGGAAGTTGGGCACCGTGGCCGCCAGCTGGAGGATCGCCGCATTGGAGATGGGTCCGCTGGGATTGTGGAAGGATACGGGAATGTGCTTTGCCTCCGCCATGGCGGCGATCTTCTTGCTTTCGTAGATACCGCCCGCGTGGAAAATATCCGGCTGGGCAATGTCCACCGCCTTTTTCTCAAACAGATCGTCAAAGCCGTAAATGGAGTATACGCGCTCACCGCCGGAAATCGGGATGGGGGATTTTTTGCGCACCTCCGCCAGAGCGGACAGATTGTCCGGCGGGCAGGGCTCCTCCATCAGCATGATGTTGTATTTTTCCAGCCGGCGTGCGATCTTCACGCCGGTGTAGGGATCAAACCGTCCGTGACATTCGATCAGCAGATCCACCGAGGGGCCCACAGCCTCCCGTACGGCGGCAACGATCCGCTCCGCCTTGTCAAGAACGTCGTTTTCAATGGACATATGGGACTTGCCGAAGGGATCCCACTTCAGGGCACGCACGCCCAGAGCCACCGTCTCCTTTGCCGCCTTGGCAAAATCCTCCGGTTCACGGGCATCCACGAACCAGCCGTTGGCGTACATCTTTACCTTATCCCGGATCTTACCGCCCAGAAGGGTGGATACCGGCACGCCGAAGTGCTTTCCCATGATATCCCACATGGCGATCTCCACGCCGGAGATGGCGGACATGAGCACCGGGCCGCCCTTCCAGTAAATGTCCCGGTAGACTTCAAATCGGAATTTCTCAATTTCCAGAGGATCCCGGCCAACGATCAGCCGCTTCAGATCCTCCACACAGCCGGTGAGTGCCCCTTCCTGGGTGCCCAGAGACGCCTCGCCCCAGCCGTAGAGTCCTTCGTCCGTCTCTACCTTCACGAAGGTCCAGTTGGTGCGGTACGCATCCATGGTGTATGTTTTGACGTCGGTGATTTTCATGTGATACTCCTTTCTTTTGCCGCTGTGCGGCGGCGCGCGGTAAGTTCACGGCGGGTCATCGCCGCAGCTGCAAATGATCCGAGATCATTTGCGGGTATGGCAGTCTCCCGCTCTCCCGATAGGGACGCGCCGTTCCGGCGCGATACGCGGCTTTGCCGCGTTCTTGTACAAGCGAGAGAACAGCATCCGTCCCCGCCAATGAAGCTCGGCTTCATTGGCATCTGAAACGCGTAGCTTGGGGAAATCCAAAAGGGGTGTCCCCTTTTGCCGCGAGGTTGCCACGAAGGGGTTATGCGTAATACCCCTTCGTGCGGGGTGAGGGGCAGAGCCCCTGCGTAATCTTAAAATCCTTCGTGCTTCAGCACTTTCCGGTCCCGGTAGGGGAGTGCGGACAAAAGCAGGCCGGAATCAATCACGATCTCCGTGCCTGTGGTGTGGGCGGAGGAATCCGAGGCAAAATAGAGCGCCGCATCCGCGATCTCCGCCATGGTGGCCTCCTCGCCCAGCGGGTAGTTTGCCCGGCGTGCCGCGCAGACCTCTTCGGACAGCGCGTCCCATCTTTCCGTGTGGATCGCCCCGGCAATGATGCAGTTTACCCGGATGTTATACGGCGCCAGATCAAAGGCCATGTACCGGCTCATGGTGTTCACGGCGGACTTGGACATGCCGTATACGCACCGTCCCTCCACCATGCTCTTGCTCTGTACGGAACTTACGAGCACCATGCTGCCGCCCTTTTCCTTCATCCGCTTGGCCGCTTCCCTGCAGGCGAAGAATACGCCCTTCACGTTTACGTCCATAACGGCGTCAAAGGCTTCCTCATCGGCGGTGAAAACGTCCACGTCCACGCCGAGAGAGGCGGCGTTGGATACGAATACGTCAAGGGAATCGGTGTTTTTGTCGATCTCGGAAAACAGCCGCTGTACGTCGGCAACCTTGCCAAGCTCCAGCTGATAAGGGAATACGCTGGCACCGGGGATCTCCCGGCGGAGCTTTTCTGCCGCCGCCGCGGCGTCGTCCGCTTTGCGGCTGGTGATGTGAACGGCGTACCCGGCCTTCAGAAACTGCCTTGCTATGACATAGCCGGTGTTCTGCGTGCCGCCTGTGATGAGTGCGTGTTTCATATGTATCCTTTCTTGCGAGGATTCACCCCGTGCCTGTAAATTTTCGTGTTTTTGCTTTCACAGCAAAGAGATACCGTTATCCCTTTCCCCAGTATAAAAATTTTTGGGGAGGGGCCCGGGGAACCCCTTTTTGCAAAAAGGGGTTCCCCGTCCTTCAATACTTCTTCTTCAATAACGCCGCTTCGGTCTTGTTGATCCTCTCGCCGGCGTCGGTAAGATGGCTCACGATGTAAGAATAAACCGAGTCGATGATGGTCAGCTGTGCAATACGGGAGCGAAGCCCCAGTATATCGTAGTTCGTCTCATCGGAAACGGTGTTCAGAACGATGTCCGCCGCCCGGTTGATGGGCGATTTGCCGAAGTTGGTGACGGCAACCGTTTTCGCCCCCCGTTCCTTTGCCAGCGTCAACGCCTGTACGATGTCTTTCGAGGAGCCGGAGTGGGAAATGCCGATCACCACGTCCCCCGCACTGGTGTGGGAGGCGGCGATGGCCTGCATGTGGTTGTCCGTGTAGGCGTGGGCGTCAAAGCCCAGCCGTAAGAATTTGTGCGCCGCATCCAGGCTTACCGGGGCAGAGCTGCCCAGACCGAATACGTAGATCCGCTTTGCCCCCATGATCGCCTCGCAGCATCTTTGCAGATGCACCCGGTCAATGGCCTTTTTCGTCTGCTCCAGAGAGCAGTACACCTCGTCGCATACCTTTGAAAATACGTCAAAGGCATCGTCGCCCCCGGTGATCTTCTCGCCCCGGGCACGGACGTTGTCCTCTCTGGCCACGGAGATCTTCAGCTGCTGGTATCCCTCAAAGCCCAGCTTTTTGGAAAAGCGGACCACGGTGGCCTCGCTGCAGCCGCATTTTTCCGACAGTTCCGTAATGGACAGCGGCACGATCTCGTGGGGACGGCTGAGAAGAAAATCGGCGATCTTTTTTTCCGCACTGCCGAATTTTTCGTACATCATCCGGATGTCAAGAATTGTTTTTCCCATAAATAACGGATATGCGCGGGGGAAACTTTTTGAAAAAAGATTTCCCCCGCGTCCCCCTTCAAAAACTTTCACTGGAAAAGAAAAGGAAAATTTTCGCCTTACCCCCTGCCCTTTTTCAAAGGATTTTGGGGTTGGGGTGCCGAGTTAGCCTACAGCTAACTCGGGGAGGGGCTTTTTGCAAAAGCCCTCCCCCGTATTCTCCTATATTTCTATTTTACACGCATTTCTTTAAAAATGCAAGGTTTTCGGGAATTTTTTTCAAAAACTCTTGAAAAATATTTTCACCTGTACTATAATATGTGTGACTGAAAAATCCAAAAAACTAAAAATTATTTTCAGAGAGGTGTCATATGACTGACTTTTTGTTTACCCATATCCTCACAGAGCTTGAGGATGCGGTGGGAAAGGAAAACTGTTCCACCCGCACGGTGGATAAGATCACCCACAGCGTAGACTATTTCTGGCTGTCCCGTATGTGGGCAGACCGCGGCCTCCGCATGCCCGAGGCAGACGTGGTCGTCTCCCCCAAGAACGCAAAGGAAACTTCCGCCGTTCTGAAGATCGCCAACTATTATAAGATCCCCGTCACCACCTGGGGCGGCGGCGGCGGCACCCAGGGCGGTTCTCTGCCCGTTGCCGGCGGTATCGTTCTGGATACCAAGCGGATGAACGAGATCTACGACATCAACGAGAGAAGCATGTACATAGAGTGCGGCGCCGGCTCCATCTATAAGCACATCGAGTGGGCCGCCAACGAGCGTGGATACGCTACCATGCACTACCCCTCCTCCCTTACCTGCTCCACCGTGGGCGGCTTCCTTGCCCATCGCGGCATCGGCGTCGTCTCCACCAAGTACGGCAAGATCGACGATATGGCACTGCAGATGGAGGTCGTGCTCCCCAACGGTGACATCATCGAAACCTCCCCCGCACCGAAGCACGCCGCCGGCCCCGATCTGAACCAGATCTTCATCGGCTCCGAGGGTACCCTGGGCGTTATCACCAAGGCGCAGATGCGTATCTACGACCAGCCCGAAACCCGCCGCTTCCGCGGATTCCTCTTCCAGAACATGTCCGACGCATTCAAGGCGTCAAGAGAGCTGCTCCAGAAGTTCAAGCCCTCCGTTATGCGTCTGTACGACGAGGCGGAGACCGCTTCCCTTATCAAGAAGATCGTGGGTGTGGCAAAGCCCGGCGCATTCATGAACATCGCCATCGAGGGCGTGTCCGAGATCGTGGACGTGGAGGAGCGTATCCTGCTTGACACCTTCAAGCGCTATGGGGCTGAGGACCTTGGCTCCGAGTACGGCGAAAAGTGGTGGAAGGAGAAGATCACCTTCTTCTATCCCGGCCATATGCTGGATCTGCCCCAGATGTTCGGCACCATGGATACCATCGCTCCCTACGACAAGATCGAGAATATCTACTGGGCTATGAAGAACGCCGTGGAAAAGAACTTCCCCATGGCACGCTTCATCGCGCACTTCTCTCACTGGTACGAGTGGGGCTGCATGATCTACGACCGGTTCATCGTGGACGAAGTTCCTGCCGATCCCCACGAATCCCTCCGCCTCCACAACGAGATCTGGAACTGCGGCGTCCGTGCGGCACTGGCCGCCGGCGGCGTTGTCAACGATCACCACGGCGTAGGCATCAAGCTGGGCCGCCTCATGAAGGAGCAGTACGGCCCCGCCATGCAGGTGTTCACCGGCATCAAAAAGCAGCTTGACCCCAACAACATCATGAATCCCTATAAACTGGGTCTGTAAGGGAGGTACCGAATATGCAATTCACCGAAAAGAGTAAAAATATTCTTGATAACTGCCGCTTCTGCTGGATGTGCCGGCACCTGTGCCCCGTGGGCAACGCCACCGGCCAGGAGAGAAATACCGCGCGTGCCCGTGCCATGACGCTGTCTCTCGTCGTTCGCGGCGGTGCGGAGCTCACCGACGATATCATCGACAATATCTACGAGTGCTCCCTGTGCGGCGGATGCACCAACAACTGCGTCACCGGCTTTGATCCCATCGTGTTCACCAAAGAAGCACGCCGTGAGCTGGCTATGGAAGGCAGACTGCCCGCCTACGTAAACAAGCTTCTCGATAACGTGGATGCAACCGGCAATATCTACGGCGAGAAGGACTACTGCTCCTGCCTGAAGGAGAAGCTCGAAGCCCTCCCGAAGGAGGCGGACACCGTCCTCTTCCTCGGCAAGGACGCCCGGTATAAGGCACCGAAGCAGGCCTGCCAGGCTATCGAGCTTCTCACCCGTGCCGGCGTAAAATTCACCGTCCTCGCTGACGAGCCGGACAGCGGCTACGCCTACGATTTCCTCGTTTCCGCCACCGCCGAAACGAAGGAGATCATGGAGAAAGCCGCAAAGGTCCTCAGCGGCAAGACGGTCATCGCCTACGATCCCGCCGACGCCAAGGTGTTCCTCCGGGAGTATAAGGAATGGGGCATCGAGCCCGCATTCCGTGCCGTTACCTTTACCTCCTTCCTGGCCGACCTCATCGAAAAGGGTGCCTTGAAGGTGAAGAACAGCGGAAAGTCCCTCACCTACAACGATCCCGCCCTGCTTGCACGGGATCTTGACGAGATCGACCCCGCCCGCAAGATCATCGACGCCTGCGGTGAAGCCCGTGAAATGCTCCTGAATAAAAAGGAGACCATGCTGGCCGGCAACCTCATCATGAATGAGTACATCCCCCACGTGATGGAGGGCGTTGCCATCGAGCGCTGGAAGAACGCCCGCGCCATCGGTGCCGAAACGGTAGTCACCGCCTGTGTGGCAGACTACGTAATGCTCACGAAAACCAAAACGGATATTGATGTAAAAACCATTGAGGAGGTACTGCTCGCATGCTTGTCGGATTAAAAGAGATTCTGAACATGGCAGAGGAGGGCGGCTACGCCATCCCTGCGTTCAACGTATATAATATGGAAACGGTCATGGGCATTATCCGTGCCGCCGAGCGTACGAACGCTCCCGTGATCGTGCAGAGCTATTCCCGCCTGTTCACCAATGAGGAAGGCTATTTCGTATCTCCCATCGTGCTGGCCGCCGCCGCACAGGCAAAGGTGCCGGTGTGCTTCCATCTGGACCACGGCGCCGGTGAGTTTGAGATCACCCGTGCCCTCCGCTGGGGTGCCTCGGGCATCATGGTGGACAAATCCGCCCTGCCCCTCGAGGAAAACATCGCCGCCACCAAGGCCGTGGTGGAGATGTGTGCCGCCGTTGGCGTGGAGGTAGAGGGAGAGCTTGGCCACGTCGGCTCCGTAAACGACGCCGCTATGGCCGAGTACACCAAGGTGGACGAGGCAAAAGAGTACGCCGAAAAGACGGGCATCGCCGCCCTGGCAGTTCTGGTGGGCAACGCCCACGGCCGCTATAAGCAGGCACCCGAGATCGCCATCGACCGCATCCGCGAGATCAAAGAGGCCACCGGCATTCCGCTGGTGCTTCACGGCGGTACGGGCATCCCGGATGAGCAGATCACCGCTGCCATCAAGGCCGGTATCCGGAAGATCAACTTCGGTACGGACGTGTGCTACGCGTTCCTTGACGCGGTGTTCGCCACCTCACGGGATAAAGTGGGCATCGACCTCTTTATGAAGGAAGCCATCGAATCCGTGGCCGCCTTCGCCGAGGGCAAGATCAAACTGCTGGGTGCAGCGAATAAGGCATAAAAGGCGGGGAGGTCTTTTTGCAAAAAGTCCTCCCCGGCCCCTTCGAGTTTGCCTTTGGCAAACTCGGCAAAACCTTGAAACTATAAAAAGGATGTCGTTCCCTTTCGCGGCGAAGCCGCGTCCCTGTCGGAAGTCCGGCAGAAAGCCGTCCCCGCCAATGAAGCTCGGCTTCATTGGCATCTGAATTGCGAAATCCGGAGATGGAGGGGTGTCGGGGAGGAAGGGATGTCAACATCCCTTCCTCCATGACCGCGCGGTTGTGGAGAAGGAGGGCGCGACACCCTCCTTCTCCCCGCCGGAGGCAGGTGCCTCCAACCCTCTCCGTCACGTCGGTGACGTGACACCTCTCCCGTCGGGATGCTCCGCCTCTCGGGGAGAGGCTTAGTCCACACCGCCGGTTTGCGGCAAAACTTATATATTACTCCGAAGGAGGATAATTTACACTATGACTTACAAGAAACATTACAACGGTGCCTACGGCAAATCCACCGTGATCACGTGGGACAACTCCACGCTTGAGAATATCGAAGTGGATATGGTAAAGCTTCGCCCCGGCGAAAAGAAGACCTATAACGAAGAGGATCTGGAGTACGGCCTTGTGATCCTGGGCGGTACCTGCTCCGTTATCGCACGGGATTTCCATTACGAAAACATCGGCAAGAGAAAGAACCCCTTCGACGGCCCGGCTACCGCCGTGTACGTGCCCCGGAACACAAAATTCACCATCGTGGGCGTAACGGAAGTGACCGTTGCCGTTTCTAAGTGCCCCGCTGCACGTGACTGTGCCCCGGCTCTCGTTCTGCCGGAGGACGTGATCGTGAAGGATCTGGGCAAGCCCGGCTGGCAGAGAAGAGCCAGCTTCGTTCTGGACGAACGCATCGACGGCAATATGATTTACATCGGCGAGTGCATCATAAAGGGCGGACAGTGGTCCAGCTACCCCTCCCATAAGCACGACGACGACAATATGCCCGTGGAGGGCCAGCTGGAAGAGGTGTACTACTACGAGTTCGACAAGCCCCAGGGCTTCGGCATCCAGAGAGTGTATACCAAGGAAGGCGACATCGACGAAACCTATACCGTGAAGAACGGCGATTTCGTGGAGATCCCCCGCGGATACCATCCCTTCTGTGCCGCCCCCGGCTACGATAACTATATGCTGTGGATCATGGCAGGCAAAAACCGCGGCATCTTCGCCACCACCGACGAGGATCACGCCTGGCTCAATAAGTGAGATGGCTGAAAGAAAGCAATAATTTCCTGTGCATCTGCCATCTCATCGAGGTTTTCCCTACCCGCCCGCAAGGCGGGGCGGGTTTTCGTTGACACGAAACCGGGAACCCTCGTAAGCAGTATCTTCTACGGGGAGATACTGCCGCAAAAAGTGCAAAAGCTACTGTCACGCCAGCCAAGGAGATATGAGGCAGGTGAATTTCGCCCGCAGGGCGAAAGAGGGAGGGGAAAAGAAACTTCGGCGTTTGAGATGGTTCTTTTCCCCTCCCTTTCACTACGAAAGAAGGAAAGTACGTTTGGGGCAGTCTGAAACGGTTTTTGCCCCTTTCCCCTTTTTATATGAAAATTGTTGTTTGTGCCAAGATCGTCAAGGGCGAAGTGAATCCCTTTGACGCCTGTGCTTTGGAATGTGCCCTGTCCCAGCCCTCGGCGGAGATCACCCTTCTCACCATGGGTGCCCCCTCGGTGAAGGAGGAACTGTCCCGGCTGTCCCGGCTGGGCGTTTCCCGGGTGATCCTCCTGTCCGATCCGGCCCTTGCCGGCTCGGATACCCTCGTTACCTCCTACGCCCTGTCTCTCGCCATAAAAAAACTGTCGCCGGATCTGGTCCTCTGCGGACGGCAGAGCATCGACGGAGATACGGCGCAGGTGCCGCCCGAGCTGTCCGAGATGCTGGGCTATTCCCTTGTCACCAACGTGACGGAAATGCCCTCCATTACAAAAACGGGCGTCACCGCCCACACCCGGCTGGGAGACGAATCCGCCCCCTTGCCGGCGGTGGTCAGCGTGGAGCGGATCGCCAACCTCCGCTTCCCCCGGATGCGCTCCCAGGCGAAAGAGATCGAAATCTGGGATTGTGCGTATATCGGTGCGGACCCTGGGAGATGCGGCCTTGCCGCCTCTCCCACCAAGGTGCTTGCCTCCTTTGAGAGCCGTGCCGGCACCCGCCGCTGCCGGTTTATCACCTTCGATCAGCTGGACGGGGTGATCCGGGACGCCCTCCTGAAAGAGGAGGAGACCGTCCCCACGGAAGAGAGCGGGGAAAAACTGCCCGCCGTTGCCGTCATCGGCCGGGATCTATACGAAAAAGCGGCAGAGATCGCCCATACCGTCCGCGTCATCGAGGAGACCGATCCCCAAAAAATCGCCGATCTGGTGAAGGACGAAAACGCCGTCCTCTGGAAAGCGGATACCTGGGGCAGACGGGTTGCCCCCATCGTGGCGGCAAAACTGCAGACCGGCCTCTGTGCGGACTGCATCCGCCTTACCCCGGACGGAGAAAAGCTGTATATGACCCGTCCCGCCTTCGGCGGTACGCTTACGGCCAGGATCGAGTGCCGCACAAAGCCCCAGATGGCCACCGTGCGGATGTCGGACGGCGTCCGGCAGAAGATCCTCTTCGGCCTCGGCAAGGGCTGCGTGGGAGATCGGGAGAAATATCTCGCCCTGGCGGCAAAATACGAAGCGGAGATCGGTGCGTCCCGCACGTTCGTGGACGCCGGCTTTGCTCCCTACGAGGCACAGATCGGGCTTACCGGCAAGATCGTGCGCCCCAAAGTGTACGTGGCGTGCGGCATTTCCGGTGCAGTCCAGCATACCTGTGCCATCGAGGGTGCAGGCACCGTCATCGCCATAAACCCCGATAAAAACGCACGCATCTTCGAGTACGCCGATTACGGCATCGTCGGAAAACTGTAACCCCAGTATGGGTTCCAAGGGGCGAGCCCCTTGGCAGGTTCTCCAAGGGCAGCGCCCTTGGAATCATCCCCCCTCAGGAGGAATATCATATGAACGAATCTCTTCGCCGGCAGGCAAAAGCCCTGTCCGCCGATTTTATCAAAAACGAAAAAGAATACATGCTGGGCTTTCTGGAGGCAGAGAGGCAGAATCCCAAAACGAAGACGCTGGGCGAAACGTTTCAGAGAGATACGGCCGCCGGCGTGCGGATGCTTCTCTCCGTGGATCGGGATCTCACCGCCCTTTATGAAAACGCCCTTCTGTCCCCGGCGTTCGATACGCTGTGCCGGCGTATCCGTGATACGCTGAAGGGCGGCGGCCGGATCTTTCTGTCCGGCTGCGGCTCCTCCGGCCGCCTCTGTATGCGGATCGAGGCGTCCTTCCGTGCCGCCGTCACCCAGTGGATGGAGCGGCGTGCCCTCTGGACCGATCTTTCCGATAGGGTGTTCGCCATCATGACCGGCGGCGACTACGCCATCATCCGTGCCGTGGAATCCTTTGAGGATTATATCGAGCTGGGTGCGGCCCAGGCGGCCGAGATGGGCGTTTCCGAAAAGGATCTGCTCATCGGCGTTACCGCCACCGGGGAGACCACGTCTATTCTGGGCACCGCCATCGAGGCGCTTGCAAGAGGGGCAAAGGTGATGATGGTCATCTGCACCGATCCCGAAACGCTCCGGGGCAAGCTGTCAAGGGCGGATAAGGTCTACGGACACGAGAATACGGATTATCTCTATATCCCCTGCGGCGGCATGGCTGTCACCGGATCCACCCGGATGCAGTCCTCCACCATCGAGCAGGCGGTGCTGATCTCAGCGTTTGAGTACGTGCTCCATAACGATTTCACCGGCCATCCCCGGACGAAAGAAGGCTTCATCAAGGGCTTTGCCCAGATGATGGACGCCGTCTGCGCGGACGAAACGGTACGCCGGCTGGTGGATTTCGTGGAGGAGGAAGCCTCCCTTTACGAAAAGGGCGGACGCGTTACCTATTTTGCGGACGAGTACGTGCTGGATCTCCTTACCGATACCACGGAGCGCGGCCCTACCTTTACCACGCCGCCCTTCCGTCCCCAGAAACGGACGGATCTGCCCCTGTCCTGGGCGTTCGTGAAAAATCCCCTTTTTGATACCCGTACCGCCTGGGAGCGCGCCTTCAACCGCATGCCCCGGTGCATCGACTGGCGCCGGGAGAAGTACGTCTCCATCGGCGTAAGCGAGGCGGACGCCGCCCGCGTGCCGAAGATCGATCTTGACGCCCTGTGCGAGTTTGAGATCGGACAGATGCGGGACGAAGAACGGGAGGCCGGCGAAAGCCTGGCCGCATGGGTATCCCTTGACGGCGGCACGCCGGACGCCTTTTGGGAGAGCACGAAAGGCTACAAAAAGCAGACCGCCTTCACCTTCCCGGAAACGGCGGCGTCTCTGCCCCATACCACGTTGTGTATTTTTGAGCATCTTTCCATGAAGATGCTTCTGAATATCGCCTCCACCGGTGCCATGGCACGGCTGGGACGGATCCACGGCAACTATATGACCTATCTCAATATGTCCAACAAGAAGCTGGTGGACCGGAGCACCCGAATCATTGCGGATCTGTGCGGCATCTCCTACGAGGAGGCAAACGAGGAGCTGTTCTATTCGAAACTACTCCTGGGCGACGACTCCGACGGCTCCCCCGCCAACGAGACGCTGAAGAGACTTTTGAAGTAAAGGGCGGGGAACCCCTTTTTGCAAAAAGGGGTTCCTAGAGCCCCTCCCCAAAAACCTTTGAAAAAGGAAAGGGTTTCTCTTTGCCGACAGCCAAGGAGT
>JAZPZY010000023.1:0-15872 GCA_045544955.1 Eubacteriales bacterium | reverse complement strand
TCACTCGCCCCGGTTTTCGTCGGTGCGCTTGATCTTGCGGGTGGTGGTTTTCACAAACTCCGTTTTACGGATATAGATCTTCATAATGCGGCGGAAGGAAGGGAGCTTTTCGTTCACCTCTTTCACCGCTTTTGTGATGATCTCCCGCACACGGCTATCGAAATTGTCGTCACCGGGATGGATTCCCTCCCCGGCCAGACGTTCCTCGATCACGGGATAATTTGGGTACACAGCGGCAGTAACCGTCACGTCGTGATCGCCCTCCTCGCCGTAGACCATGCACTCCGCCACCACGTCGCTCTTCGCCAGATAGAACTCCAACTCCTCGGGAAAGATCTTCTTGCCGTTCTGGGTGACGATCATGGATTTTTTCCGTCCCGTGATCTGGTAGGCACCGTTTTCCTTCTGCCGTGCCAGATCTCCGGTACGGAACCAGCCGTCCTCCAGCACCCGTGCCGTTTCCTCGGGATTTTTATAATAGCCCAGCATCACGTTGGGACCGCGGACACAAAGCTCGCCCACGCCGTTTTCGTCCATATCCAGAAGCTTCACGTCTATACCGGAGACCGGATAGCCGATATCGTCCGGACAGCGGTAAAAATCGTCGTGCATGAGACAAACGGGTGCGGTTTCAGTAAGGCCGTAGCCGATCAGCACCTTAAAGCCGAACCGTTCCAGATCCCGATGCACCTCCGGCGGCAGAAGGGCCGCGCCGGAGAGGATCCGCGTAAGGCGGCCGCCGAACGCATCCCGCACGGTGGAAAAGATCTGCCGGGAAAGAGGCGATTCTGCCCGGCCGACCGCGTCGGACGCCGTACGCTGGAGAGCAAGAACGGCACGGCCGCCCTTGATCTTCTGATACTTTTTAAGAATCGTATTACGAAGCGTTTCCAGCATCAGCGGCACGGCAATGAAGATAGTGGGCGAAAACAGCTTAAAATCGTCCACCAGCCGGCGGAGAGAATCGTTGTAGGCAATGCTGGCACCCGTATAGAGGATGGCAAGAAAGCCTGCGGTACATTCGTAGGTATGGTGAAGGGGAAGAACGGACAGCACACGCTCGTCCGGGCTTACCTGCACACGACGCAGAACGTGGATAAAATCACTGCAGATATTGTACTGGGACAGCATAACGCCTTTGGCAAGTCCGGTGGTACCGGACGTATACAGAAGCACGCCCATTCCGTGGGAATCCACCTTATGGGCAGCGTAGGATCTGTCGCCCAGCAGCAGCATATTCTCGCCGGCGGCAATCATGGTCGGCAGATCAGAAGCGGCCAGCCGCAGAAAATCGCCGGTGAGAGCCTCCATTTTTTCTTCCATACCGGGCATATACACGACCGCAGACAACTCCGAATCGTCGATCACGTACTGCAGCTCCTCCGGCTTCAGTTCCTTATCCAGCGGCACGATCACACCGGTACCCGCACAGACGGCAAGATAACTCAAAGCCCAGAAATAGCAGTTCTTTCCCACCACGCCGATCTTCTTTCCCTCAAGCCCCAGGCTGTTCAGATAGGTGGAAAAGGCTTTTACGTTCTCCATTACCTCTCCGTAGGTGATCTCACGCACGCCTTTTCCCTCACGGAAAATAAACGCACACCGTTCACCGTACAGCTCCGCACTGCGGGTGATCAGTTCCCGGAAGTTCAATATCTCCTGCACGTCGTATACAAGCTTCTGTTTCTGATTCATGGGAATATTCCTCCTGTTTTCAAGGGACGGTTTCCTGATTTGGCTTTATTAGGTTATCACTGATAACTTTACACCAGTATATCATAAGTATGCCCATTTGTCAATCGGGATGCACAGGAATTTTTTGATTTTTGAAAAAATGAAAAAAAGTATTGACAAGGAATAGACGCAGTGCTATAATTAACCCGTAAATATTTTTGCATAATTACTCACCGAAGGAGATACGTAATAGCATGGCTAACCTGTTCGCATTTGCATATTATTACTTTTACTTTTTTACGTTTACTGACTGCGTAACAGAGTAAAAGTGCTTTTTGCTGCGAATAAATGGCCGCGTTTCGTATTACTGCGGAACTTTTACAGCCTCACAGTGAAAACACTGTGAGGCTTATTTTTATTCACTATCCGTTTATTTTTATATATCAAAGGAGATTATTACCATGATCGCAGTTTTGAAGAATACCGCCACCGAGCAGCAGATAGAAGGCATTATCGAATGGATCAGATCCGTCGGGCTGGACGTGCACGTCTCCCGCGGCCATTATCAGACCGTTCTCGGTCTGATAGGCGACACGGGCAAGATCGACGAGGATCTGCTCAGCGGTCTGGAGATCGTGGAAACGGTCACACGTATCAGTGAGCCCTTCAAGCAGGCAAGCCGCAAATTCCATCCGGACAATTCCGTGATCACGGCCGGCAGCACCACCGTGGGCGGCGATACGTTCGCTTTTATGGCCGGCCCCTGCTCCGTAGAAAGCGAAGAACAGATCTTCTCCATTGCCAAAGACGTAAAGGCACTTGGTGCCACCATGCTCCGCGGCGGTGCCTTCAAGCCCCGCACCTCTCCCTACGATTTCCAGGGACTGAAGGCGGAAGGGCTGGAGCTTCTTCTCCTTGCCAAAAAGGAAACCGGTCTTCCCATCGTTTCCGAAATCATGAACGCTAATCATCTGCCCCTGTTTGAGGACGTGGACGTGATCCAGGTAGGGGCCCGGAACATGCAGAACTTCGAGCTTCTGAAGGAACTGGGCAAAACGAAAAAGACCGTTCTTCTGAAGCGCGGACTGGCCAACACCATAAAAGAGCTGCTGATGAGTGCTGAATACATTATGGCCGGCGGCAACGAGAACATCATCCTCTGTGAACGCGGCATCCGCACCTTTGAAACCTACACCCGCAACACGCTGGATCTTGCCGCCGTATCAGTGATCCGGGAGTTGTCCCATCTGCCCGTTATCGTAGACCCCAGCCACGCCACCGGCGTTGCCAAATACGTAAAATCCATGTCCTTTGCCGCCGCAGCCGCCGGTGCACACGGTCTGATGATCGAGGTGCATAACGATCCTGCACACGCTCTCTGCGACGGCCCGCAGGCTTTGACGCCGGCACAGTTCGGCGAGGTAACGAAGGGCGTGCAGGGTATTCTTGCGGCAGTCCGCGGCTGAATCAATCATTCCGGGAGGCAAATATAGTATGACGGTAGGTATCGTGGGCCTTGGGCTGATCGGCGGCTCCATGGCAAAAGCATACAAGAAAAACAGTGACTGCACCGTGCTGGGGGCAGACAGGGATCATCCCACCCTGGAGTACGCCCGGCTGGTAAACGCCGTGGACGGAGAGCTTACGGAAGAACGCATTTCGGAATGTGATCTTCTTCTGATCGCGCTCTATCCCACCGCCGCTATTTCTTATCTACAAAGTATCGCGGCACGTATCCGGACGGACGCCGTAGTGATCGATTTGTGCGGCACCAAGAGAACCGTGTGCGAGGCGGGATTTGCACTGGCGGCAGAATACGGATTCACCTTCGTGGGCGGACATCCCATGGCAGGGCGGCAGTATTCCGGCTTCAAGTATTCGGACGCCGGTCTGTTCCGGGGAGCGCCCATGGTGATCGTGCCGCCCCGCCGGGACGATATTTTCCTTCTTGACCGCATCAAAAATCTCCTTGCGCCGGCGCAGTTCGGCAGGTTCTCCGTGACCACCGCTTCACAGCACGACGAAGTGATCGCTTTCACCTCCCAGCTTGCCCACGTGGTATCCAATGCATACGTAAAAAGTCCCACGGCAAAGATCCACAGCGGATTTTCCGCCGGCTCCTACAAGGATCTGACCCGGGTGGCTAAACTGAACGAGGAAATGTGGACCATGCTGTTCGTGGAGAACAAGGAATTTCTTGCCGATGAGCTCACCACGCTCATCGGGGAGTTGACAAAATACCGGGACGCCATCGCCGCCGGCGACAGCGATACGGTGCGTGCTCTGCTCCGGGACGGACGGATCCGCAAGGAAGAGATCGACGGAAAATAACACATTATAACATAGGAAGAAAAACGATATGCAGACAGTTTCGGTACACGCCAAAAGGGCGTACGACGTACGCATTGCAGACGGAATTTTGAAAACGGCCGGTGAGGAGATCCGAAAAACGCTGGGCGACGGACGGATCATGGTCGTCACCGACGACACGGTGGACGCTTTGTACGCCGCCGCTTTGGAAGATTCTCTGAAAGCGGACGGATACGCCGTTTCCAAATTCGTAATTCCCCACGGGGAAGCATCCAAAAACGCGCAAAACTGGCTTTCTCTGCTCAATACGCTGGCGGAAAACGCTTTTACCCGCACGGATATGCTCTGTGCCTTGGGCGGCGGCGTGGTGGGCGATCTCACCGGCTTTGCCGCTGCCTCCTATCTCCGGGGCGTAAAATACGTAGGTATTCCCACCACGCTTCTTGCCATGGTGGACTCCTCTGTAGGCGGCAAGACCGCCATTGACCTTGACGCCGGCAAAAACCTGTGCGGTGCTTTTCATCACCCGTCGCTGGTGCTCTGCGATCCGGGCACGCTTTCCACCTTGCCGCCGGAGGTTTTTGCGGACGGCATGGCAGAGGTCATCAAATACGGCGTCATCGGCGACCGTGCCCTGTTTGATCTTCTAAAAGCAAAGGACGATCTTCCTATGGAAGAGATCATCCGCCGCTGCGTTGCCATGAAGGCAGAGATCGTAGCGGCAGACGAGGAAGACCGGGGTGTACGCAAGCTGCTCAATTTCGGACACACCGCCGGACACGCCATAGAAGCCCGGGCCCATTTCACCATGCTCCACGGACACGGCGTTGCGGCCGGCATGGTGATCGCCGCCCGTTTTGCTCATGCACGGGGGCTGTGCGATGCCGGCGTCATTGAAGAGATCGCCGATCTGGTACGACTGTACGGACTGCCGGACGCATCACCCTACCCCGCACAGGAGCTGATCGACACCGCACTGCGGGACAAAAAACGGGAAGGTGCCGCCATTGATCTGGTACTGCCGGAGAAAATCGGCAAGTGCGTACTGCACCGCCTGCCCGTTACGGAAATGCCCGCCTTTCTCAGAGGAGGCACGGTATGATCTTCACCTTTGACGCCCCCGTCACGGGCGGCACGGTGCCTGCCATCCCCTCCAAATCCGCCGCCCATCGGCTGCTTATCTGTGCCGCCTTTGGAGACGCCCCCACCAAGATCCTTTGCCCCGTTGCGAGTGAGGACATCGACGCTACCGCCCGGGTGCTTACCGCACTGGGCGCGGACATCCGCCGCACAGAGGAAGGATTTCTCGTTCATCCCATCACAAGCGTACAGACGGACGCTGTTCTTGACTGCGGCGAAAGCGGATCCACCCTTCGCTTTATGCTTCCCGTGGCAGCGGCACTGGGTGCCGACGCCCGGTTTATCCGAAAAGGACGGCTGGCACAGCGGCCGCTCTCTCCTCTGTACGAGGAGCTTGGACGGCACGGGGCCGTGCTTCCTGCCGATCCCACCGCCGATCCGCTGACGGTACGGGGGAAGATCACGGCCGGCGATTACGTGCTCTCCGCCAACGTCTCCTCCCAGTTTATCACCGGTCTTTTGCTTGCCATGCCCCTTCTTAAGGCAAAATCATCCCTTACGCTGACGGACACCGTGGAATCGGCCGACTACATCCGCATTACCGAAGCGGCAATGGCCGTGTTCGGTGCCGCCCCCCACGTATCGCCGGACGGACGGCGGTATGAAGCCGGGGACGTCCCCTACCACTCACCGGGTATGGTTGCCGTAGAGGGAGACTGGTCCAACGCGGCACTGTGGCTCTGTGCCGGTGCCATAGGCAAACAGCCCGTCACCGTCACCGGCCTTGACGTAAACTCCCCCCAGGGCGACCGCCGGATCCTCCGGGTCCTTTCGGATTTCGGAGCAAAGATCACGGAGGAAAACGGTGCCGTCACCGTATCGCCGGCCCCCCTGCACGGGATCACCTTTGACGCCTCCCAGATTCCCGATCTGGTTCCGGTTCTGTCCGCCGTGGCAGCGGCAGCCGAAGGCGAAACGGTCATCACCGGCATCCGCCGGCTTCGCCTGAAAGAAAGCGACCGGGCGGCGGCCATTGAAGATATGCTGAACACGCTGGGCGGACACGCAAAGGCGGAGGAGGATCGCCTCCTCATCCGGGGCGGCACGCCCCTCAGCGGCGGCACCGTCTCCTCCCGAAAGGACCACCGCATGGTGATGTGTGCCTCCCTTCTCGCTCGTCTGGCAAACGGTACAGTTTCGGTCACGGATGCTTCGTCCATTGCCAAATCCTATAAGGGATTTGCGGACGACTACCGCCTTCTGGGCGGCACCCTTACAGAAACGGAGGATGGAACGAAATATGTTTCTGAGAAATATTCATCTTGAAATATACGGCGGCTCCCACGATGAAAAGATCGGGGTGCGTGCCGTGGGACTGCCCGCCGGAGAATCGGTGGATAATGAGGTGCTTACCGGATTTCTCGCACGCCGGGCACCTGGTTCCACCAAATTCGGCACCCAGCGGAAAGAGCCGGACGCACCGGTATTCCTCTCGGGCATCACGGAGGGAAAACTGGACGGCGATACGCTGGAAGCGGTGATCTACAATACCAATCAACGCTCCGGTGACTACCCTTCGATCCCGGACGTGCCCCGTCCCTCCCATGCGGACTTTGCCGCCATCCAGAAATACGGACACGCCGTGGACCTCCGCGGCGGCGGCCATTTCTCCGGCCGGCTTACCGCTCCGCTCTGCATCGCCGGCGGCATTGCACTGCAGATTCTTGCCCGCCGGGGCATTCGCGTCGGTGCGCATCTTTCTACCGTGGGAGAGGTTGAGGATACCCCCTTTGATCCCATGACCGTATCGTGTACCGATATGGACGCGGTACTTGCTCACGACTTTCCCGTGCTCTCCGAAGCGGCGGCTGAAAAAATGAAGGAAACGATCCTCACCGCCCGTTCGGAAGGCGACTCCGTGGGCGGCGTCGTGGAATGTGCCGTCATCGGACTGCCCTGCGGACTCGGTGAGCATATGTTCTGGGGTATGGAAAACCGTATCTCCCATCTGGTGTTCGGCGTGCCGGGCGTAAAAGGCATCGAATTCGGTGCCGGCTTTGCCATCACCAAAATGCGCGGGTCCCGTGCCAACGACCCCTTTCAGACGGACGGCACGCGGATCTACACCACAAAAAACGACAGCGGCGGTATCCAGGGCGGCATGACCAACGGCATGCCTCTCCTCTTCCGCTGTGCCATGAAACCAACCCCCTCCATTATCCGAGAGCAGGACAGCGTGAGCCTTTCCCGAATGGAAAACACGAAACTGCTGATCGGCGGCAGACACGATCCCTGCATCGCCGTACGTGCCGTACCCGTTATGGAAGCGGTTGCCGCCCTTGCGGTGCTGGACGCACTGCTGGATCCCCAGCTGCTTACGGAATAAAAAATCTGACTCATAACCGAATTGGGAGACGATAATCATGGAACTTTCTGAACTGAGAAACGAAATCAACCAGATCGACGAGGATCTGCTCCGTCTGTTCATAAAGCGGATGGAGGTATCCAGCGGCGTTGCCGAATACAAACGGCAGAATCACATGCCGGTGCTGGACACCGCCCGGGAGAGAGAACTGCTGGCACGCATTGCCGAAAAGGCAGGAGAGGAAATGGACGAATACGCTCTGGTTCTCTATTCCACTATCCTTTCCCTCAGCCGCTCCTATCAGCACAAGAAACTGGCAGCGGAAAGCAAATACGGCGCTATTATCAAAAACGCACTGAAATCCACCGAAAAGCTCTTCCCCGAGAAAGCACGGGTTGCCTGCCAGGGCGTAGAGGGTGCTTATTCCCAGCTTGCCGCCGTCAAGCTCTTCAAACTGCCTTCTATTTTGTATTTCAGCACCTTTGACGGCGTATTCGCCGCCATTGAATCCGGCATGTGCGACTACGGCGTTCTGCCCATCGAAAACAGCACGGCAGGCTCCGTAAAGCGCGTGTACGATCTGATGGTGCATCATAATCTGTACATCACCCGTTCCATCCGGGTTAAGATCGAGCATCATCTCCTGGCAAAGCCCGGCACGAAGATCAGCGATATCAAAGAGATCTTCTCTCACGAGCAGGCAATCGACCAGTGCGCCGCCTTCCTCAGGACGCTGAAAAACGTAAAAGTCACCGTCTGCCCCAATACGGCAGTTGCCGCCCAGATGGTGGCGCAGTCCGACCGGAGTGACGTGGCCGCTTTGTCCGCGCGCACCTGCGCCGATCTGTACGGTCTTTCCATTCTGGCCGATTCCGTACAGGACAAGAGCAACAATTACACCCGGTTCATCTGCGTATCCCGCACGCCGGAGATCTATCCCGGTGCGGACCGCACCAGCATTATGCTGGTCACACCCCATAAACCGGGCGCGCTTTACAACGTGCTTTCCCGCATCAACGCCTTGGGGCTGAACCTTCTGAAGCTGGAGTCCCGCCCCATTCCGGAAAAAGAATTTGAGTTCATGTTCTATTTCGACATTGAAGCCTCCGCCTACGCCCCGGAGCTTTTGGAACTGATCTCCGGTCTGGAATCCGACAGCGAGCAGTTCAAATATTTGGGCACGTACGCCGAGACCATCGGCTGACAAAGACGCTATGGAAAAGAAGATATACGGACTTCTGGGCGGCAGGCTCTCCCATAGTTATTCGCCGCAGATCCACCGTCTTTTGGGCAATTATGAATACCGTCTCTTTGAACGGGAAGAATACGAGGTAGCCTCTTTTCTCGCAGAAGAGCCCTTTGAGGCCATCAACGTAACGATCCCCTATAAAAAAACGGTGATGCCCTGCCTTGCCGAAATTTCCGACGAGGCAAAAAAGATCGGCTCAGTCAACACCATCACCCGCACGAAAAAGGGGCTTCGGGGAGACAACACGGACTATTACGGCTTTTCCTATATGCTGCAAAAAAGCGGCATTGACGTAAAAGGGAAAAAATGTCTCATTCTCGGTTCAGGCGGTGCTTCCGTCACCGCCCGGGCGGTGCTCACCGATCTCGGCGCTTTGCCCGTAGTTATCTCCCGCAGCGGCGAGGACAACTATGAAAACATCACCCGGCACAAGGATGCCGCCGTAATCGTAAATACCACGCCTGTGGGGATGTATCCGAATAACGGCGTATCCCCGGTAGATCTGTCCCTTTTCCCCGCCCTTTGCGGCGTGGTGGATATGATCTACAATCCCCGGCGCACGGCACTGATCCTGCAGGCGGAAGATCGGGGGATTCCTGCCGTCAGCGGCCTTTCCATGCTGGTGGCACAGGCAAAACGGGCCAACGAGCTGTTCTTTTGCCGTCCCCTGCCGGACAGCATCACGGAAAAGGTGATCGCCGGCGTCCGGGCGACCATGGAAAACGTGATCCTCATCGGTATGCCCGGTTGCGGCAAATCCACCGCCGGACGGCTTCTTGCCGAACGGCTGGGGCTGTCCTTTCTGGACACGGACGCAGAAATTGAAAGAACCACCGGCCGCACGCCGGCCCAGATCATAAGGGAAGACGGCGAGGAAGCCTTCCGCCGCATTGAGCACGAAACAGCCCGGGCGTTGGGCAAACAAAGCGGCACCGTAATCGCCACCGGCGGCGGTATCGTCACACGCCCGGAAAACCGGGATCCTTTGCGGCAGAACGGCACGGTCGTTTATCTCACCCGTCCGCTGGAAAAGCTTGCAACGAAGGACCGTCCCCTGTCCGCCCAAAACGGCGTGGAAGCACTGTTTCAGAAACGCCGTCCGCTGTACGAGGCCTGGGCGGAACGCACCGTTCTCTGCGACGACGATCCGAAAATAACCCTGCAAAATCTGATTGCCGCACTGAGTGCGGAGAAGGAGTAACGTATGCGCGTACTGATCATCAACGGACCGAATCTGAATATGCTGGGAATCCGGGAGCCGTCCGTGTACGGCACGGGAACGTATGCGGAGCTGTGTGCCAAGATCCACGGCTGGGCCAGTGAACTGGATATGGAAATTGAGCTGTTCCAGTCCAATCACGAGGGTGCCATCGTGGATATGATCCAGTCAGCTCTCGGCAATTTTGACGGCATCGTCATCAATCCCGCCGCCTATACCCACACCAGCGTCGCCATTCTGGACGCACTGAAGGCCGTTTCTATTCCCACCGTGGAGGTTCATATTTCCGACGTGAATACCAGAGAGGAATTCCGCCGTCATTCCTTCGTTTCGCTTTACGCTATGAAAACCGTTATGGGGCTTGGCTTTGAGGGCTATAAAAAAGCAATGGAAGCCCTCAAGGAAGCACAAAATCAATAATAAAAGCAAAAATATGGGGACCGCCGGAAACGGCATGCGTCCCCATATTTCTTTTTCCTTTTTTCCCTGTTTTTCTATTTTTTACGAATACCCGTTGAATTTATGCGGGATATATTGTATAATACTAATGTATTGTATATTTTTCAGAAAGGAGGCGGCTCCGATTTGAAACGCCGTGCATCCCCCCCGGACAGAAAAACGCTGGGAACGATTTTCTCCGAAAGCGTGATCCTCTCCGCCATCGATCGGTTTCTGGCGGCCGTATACCGTTCCCTCCAAAACGGATTTTTCGGAACCATCCTGTCCCGGTATCCCAAAGCCGATTCCGGTCTTTTCGGAATTCCCGGTCCTTTAGGCAAACGGATGCTTCTGCCGCTTCGCAGAACTGTTTCCGTACAGACGGACGAAAGCTTTATCTTTGCGTGCATCCGCCGCTTTATCGCGTTTCTTCTGCGCTGCCGTCTGCGGGTATACGGCACGTTCCTTCTTACGTTCGGCCTGTATACCGTTGCCTCCTACGCACTGTCCTATCTTGGGAATGCTGCCCGTGCCCCTCTCGGCAATCTGATCACCGGACTTGTATTGGCACTTGCCGCCATACCCCTGTTTTTCTCCAACCGTTCCCTCTCCGAGGCTTTGCTTTCTTCCCGGATCGCGCCGACGCTGTGTGCCTTTCTCGGTATCCGCCCATCGTCGATCCGCACGGAGGGACAAGCCGGACGATCGAATTTTGCCTTCGTTTTGGGCATGCTTTTCGGAATATCGGCGTATTTCGTGCCGGTGCCGGCCATTCTGATCGGAACGGTATCTCTCTTTTTCCTCCTTCGCATCTTTATGACCCCGGAGGTAGGCGTGGTATTCCTGTTTTTGCTTATGCCATTCCTTCCCACCATGGCTTTGGCCGGCCTTCTCGTGTATACCGCCGTCTGCTACTGCGTCAAGCTGTTTTTGGGCAAACGGAAATTCTCTTTGGAAACGGCTGATATCGCCGCACTCCTGTTTGCCGCCGCCCTTCTCTGCAGCGGACTGTTTTCCTTCTCGTCCGGATCTTTGAAGCCGGCGCTTCTGCAGGTCTGCTTCATCGGCGGCTATTTTCTCACCGTGCTTCTGATCCGTACGGAGGAATGGCTTTCCCGCTGCAGCTGGGCCGCCATTGCCGCCGCATCTCTTGTTTCTCTCTACGGCATTTTCCAGTATCTCACCGGCTCTCTCGCATCCGCCGGTGCCTGGCTGGACTCCGATATGTTTGAAGATATTTCCCTCCGGGTGGTATCTACGCTGGAGAATCCCAACATGCTGGCGGAATATCTGATCCTGCTCTTCCCGCTGGCCGCCTGCCGGCTGATTACCCGGGGTTCCTCCGCCAATCGTACGCTGGCACTCTGCGCCTGTGCCGCCGTCGGCGTCTGCCTTATTCTGACCTGGAGCCGGGGCGCCTGGCTCGGTCTTCTTTTCGGCGGGCTGATCTTTTTGCTCATCTGGCACCGCCGGGCTATGTATCTGATTTTTGCCGGCGTGATCTCCATTCCCTTTTTACCGCTGATTCTGCCGGATTCCATTATATCCCGGTTCACCAGCATCGGTAATCTGGCAGACACGTCCACCGCTTACCGGGTAAACATCTGGCACGGTGCAGTCCGTATGCTGAAGGATTACTGGTTCTGCGGCATCGGCGTGGGTGAATCTGCCTGGTTCACCACCTATCCCCGCTACTCCCTGGCAGCCATCGAAGCGGCACCGCACGCACACAATCTGTATCTGCAGACGTGGATCGAAAGCGGTATCGTAGGGCTTTGCCTGCTTCTTGCCTTCCTCTTTCTGCTTTGTCAGGCCAACTTCTCCTTCTACCGCCGTCTTTCCGATATGCGGGAAACCATCGTGGACTCCATTTCCCTCTCCCACCTGAAACCGACAGCAAACGGACCGGCAGCTGTCCGGAAAACCGTAAAGCGGGGCGGCAAGGATGCCGCCGGTGCCGAAAAGGAAATCACCGTACTTCGTATGCAGGCGGCAGCCCCTCTTTGCGGACTGTTTGCCGCACTTCTGCAGGGATTCACCGATTATATCTGGTACAACTACCGTGTATTCCTGATGTTCTGGCTCATTGCCGGCCTCAGCATGGCGTACGTTCGCAAAGGACAGGCGGAGCTTTATCATATCGAAAATCTCAGCGCAATCCAGCCGGACGTTCCCGGAGAAGCCGCTGCCGATCTACCCCTTGTCCCGAAAAAAGCCCAGACTTCACAGGCTGGAAAAAGATAAAGGAGACGCTCCTCATGTCCAAGAAAAAGATTCGTTTTACTATTATGGACGCGCTGATCCTGCTCGTCATTCTGGCAGCGGTCGCCGCACTCCTCTACGTATTCGTATTCAACGACCTCTCCTCCATGCACACCGCCGCCGCGGAAACCCACACGCTGACTTACGTCGTAGAAGTTACCGCCATCGACGAGGAGCAAGCCGCCAAGGTGCTGCCCGGCTCCACAGTTATCAATTCCGCCAGCAAGATCGCCATCGGCACCGTAACCGCCGTAGAAACCCGTCCGTATATGTACATGGGAACCAATAAAGCCGAGGGATCTCTCGTTCTGAATCCGGTAGACGGCCAGGTAAATCTGTACCTTACCGTACAGGCGGATGCGGTTCTTGACGGCATCTCTTATAACGTAAACGGCTTTGAAGTGTACGTGGGCGGTCTCGTTCACATGGCTTTCAATGACGTGGTTTGCTCCGGCTATTGCATTTCTCTGGATGCCGCCCAGTAAAGCGGCATCCCCAAAACCTCATCTCCAGGGAGGATCTACCGTATTATGGATTCTACTACCACACTGATCTACGGCATCGTCGCCGTCATCTGTGCGGCACTGCTTGCCTATGCACTGACACCGCCCGTACGGGTGCTGGCTTATAAGATCGGCGCCATTGACGTCCCCACGGATGGACGCAGAATGCACAAGCGTCCCATGCCCCGGCTGGGCGGGCTTGCCATTTTCGTCGGATTCGTGGTGGCCACGCTGATCTTCTGCGATATAACCCCCACCCTCATCTCCATCTGGATCGGCGGCTTGCTTCTGTGCGTTCTGGGAACGCTGGACGACATCTTCCGCCTGCACTGGCTCATAAAGCTGGTGGTCCAGTTTGGTGCGGCCGCTGTGGCCATTTCCCAAGGCGTGGTGATAAGTCAGATTCACGTAAATGAAAACTACGTACAGCTTGGCATCTGGAGCATCCCCATTACGCTGCTCTGGATCGTGGGGCTCACAAACGCCATCAATTTTATTGACGGACTGGACGGACTTGCCTGCGGTATTTCCGCCATCTGCTCTTTGTCCATCCTTTGCGTTATGCTCCTTCTCGGCGATACCTCCTCTGCCCTCGTTACCGCCATTTTGGCCGGTGCCTGCATCGGATTTCTGCCATTCAACCGAAATCCCGCCCGCATTTTCATGGGAGATACCGGCGCTCTCTTTTTGGGATACACCTTTGCCATCATCTCCGTGACCGGGGTGTTCAAACTGCACACTATTCTCTCCTTTGCCATCCCGTTGTCCATTTTCGCACTGCCGATCTTTGATACGCTTTTCGCCATCATCCGCCGTCTGATTCATAAAAAAAGCCCCTTTTCCGCGGATCGCGGACATCTGCATCACAAGCTGATCGACATGGGCTTCACGCAAAAAGAAGCGGTGGGCATTCTCTACGCCATCTGCGGTATTCTGGGTCTTGTGGCCGTGACGTTCACCGAAACGATGTTCCAGAACGAACGACTGCTGAAATCCATTCTGCTTGCCATCGCCGCTTTGATCATTTTCTCCCTCAATTATCTGATCATGAAAAATCCGTCTGCCCGGTATCTGTCCGGCATATTCGACCCGGACGATATCCCCCCGGAGCAGATGTCCCCCAATAAAGCGGACGAGCCCGATGATACGACACCGGCGGAAAACGGAGAAGAAACCGAACCCGCCGAGACGCCGGCCGACGCTGGCGAATAACGGGGCAAAGCGGAAACTATGAAACAGAAAAAACAGGACGCCGCCAAAGCGGATATAACGACGCTTTCCATTGTTCCGGGCACCATTCTTTTAAGTGCCGTTATGCTGATCGCTTTTGTCATTCTGTTCGTTGTACTGAACGTAAATCAGATGATCGATCTTCCTTTGTGGATCGAACGAATCATCGGCACGGCCCCTGAAGAAATCAGCGAGGGTGACTCTTTCTCCCAGGCGTTCCTCGACTCTCTGCAGGGAAGCAGTCAGCCGGTGCAAGGCGATCTCGTTTACATGGAAACGGACAATGAAACACTTCTCTCCCTGCTTATGAATGCGGCTACCACGGATGCCTTTTATCAAAGCTGTACGCTGAAGCGGATCGACTCCGGCGGGGAAACGGTAACGCAGCAGATTTTCCGTATCGTATCCGACGGAAAGGAACACACCGAGATCCTGGCAAACGGCCAGTTGGCAAAGACCGTTACTGCCAACGCAGACTTTATTCACGTTTACGAGTTGGGTGCGTCCCGCCGCTTCCGCCGGGATAACACCGTATTTACAACGGAAAGCGAGTTGGGCCTCCCTTCCATTTCCCGAATGCACACCATGCTTCTCCAGGCGGAGAGCGGAAAATACACACTCTCCCTCAGCGCAGCAAACGGCACCACCTGCATCCGTGCAGAATTCACGGACAGCATCAGCGGTATACGGGAAATATACGAGATTCTCCCCGACTGCGGCTTGATCTTCGCAGCTGAATCCTATCTGCCGGGGGAAAGCACGCCTTACTACGTGTTGACAACCGACTCTCTTTTGTCCCAGGTTACCGGTTTTGACGAATCCATTTTTGATATACCGACTCCGTAAAGAAATGCGAAAGGACTTACACCAATGGCTACGAATCCGAAACAAAAACGAAAGCTGAATGCGGTGGATTATTTCATTATCGCTGCACTGATCCTGTGCATTGCCGGCGCGGCACTTCGCGTAACCATAGACAAGGCCGGCGGAACGCTCGGTGCACTTACATCCCCCATCGTTCACGAGGACTACGTGGTTTCCTTCAAAATCAGCAACATCCGCAACACCTCCACCAGTTATCTGATCCCCGGAGATGCGTTTTACATGGATACGTCCAAGCAGTTCTTTGGCACGCTGGAAGGAAACGTCACCGTAACGCCTGCCCTGTTTTACGTGGAGGATATTAACGGAAACTACTTCCAGACCTACGCTCCGGAAAACGGAGACGCCACACGGGTGGACGTTACCGGTACCATCCGGGTATCCGGCTATATGAGCGATTCCGGCTTCCTTCTGAATGGAAACACGCCCCTCAGCGCCAACACGGCACTGGCACTTCGGAACAAGAATATTTACGTATCCGTCACGGTGACGGACATCTCCAAAGCATCCTGAAAAATGCAAATAAAAATCCACCCGCATAGCGGGTGGTATTTCAGTTTCGGGCATAGCCCTAATACTACAGGCTACGCACAAGTGCGTCTTTTATTGGCCTGCCAGCCATGCATTTGTTACGAAACCCCGCTCAAGCGGGACTAAAAC
>JAZPZY010000022.1:0-4775 GCA_045544955.1 Eubacteriales bacterium | reverse complement strand
GGAGTCGGGGAGTTCGCTTTGCGAACTCACCTTTTCCCATCCGGACTTTCGTGCCGCAGACGTGTCCGAATGGTATATACCTTCCCCCGGGAAGCCGTTTTCCGCATTGACAAACCGCTTTTTTCCATGCTATAATCTCCTTGTAAACAGACTTTACCGTAAAGGAGATTCCCGCCATGATGCCATCCATCCCGTTCAAACGGTTTTCTGCATTTCTGGATTGCTCCCGCAATGCGGTCATAAACCTGCCGGCACTGAAACGCTTTATCGACTGCATTGCCAAAATGGGCTATAACGCCGTTTCCCTCTATACCGAGGATACCTACGAGATCGAGGGGCATCCCTACTTCGGCTATGCCAGAGGACGGTTCAGCAAGGCGGAGTTGAAGGAGATAGGCGCCTACGCCAAAGAACGGGGCGTGGAGGTCTACGGAAACATCAATACCCTGGCCCACCTGAAAACCATCTTCCGCTGGAAGCACTATGCGGAGATCAACGACTGCGAGGATATCCTGCTCTGCGAGGACGAGCGTACCTACGCGCTCATCGACGGGATGCTCAAAACCTACGCCGAGTGCTTTGACAGCCGCATCATCAGCGTCAATATGGATGAGGCGGAGCTTCTGGGCCGGGGCAAGTATCAGAAACTCCACGGAAGTGAAAAGCGGATCGATATCCTCCGCCGCCACATGGCGAAGGTGTGCGCCCTTGCGGAAAAGCACGGCTTTGAGATGGTGATGATCGCCGGGGATATGCCCGTGCGGCTGGCTACCCACAGCGATAATTACAGCGACACGGAGGCGGTGGTAAAAGAGGACGTGACCGATCTTCTGCCAAAGAACGCGGCGCTTCTGTACTGGGATTACTACAAGCGTACCACGGAGGACTATTCCGCCCTGATACGCATCCATCAGGAGATCAAAAAGGAAAATCTCTGGTACCTGGGCGGCATCTGGACGTGGCACGCCTTTTCCCCGGAGAACTATTTCAGCACCCGTGCCCTTAAAAACAGTATGGCCGCCTGCCGGGAAAACCGCATCGAGAACGTGCAGATCTGTACCTGGGGGGACGACGGCGGCGAGTGCGGCCGGTTTTCCACGCTGCCCGCGTTCTTCTTCGCCAGCGAGGCTGCCCGGGGCATCACCGACGAGGATCTCATAAAACGGCATTTCGAGGAGCTGTTCGGCATTCCCTACGATGCCTTTCTGCTGTTGGATCTCACCCAGCGGGGGGAGGCGGAGGAGTACTGCGTCCATCCTACGAGATATATCCTCTATAACGATCCCTTTATCGGGATCATGGATCCCACACTGCCCGACTGCACCCGTGCCGATCACGAGGCACTGGTGAAGGCACTCACGCCCTGGTGCGAGCATAAGGAATGGGGATACCTGTTCCGGACGCTCAGAGATCTGTGTGCCGTGGCGGCGGAAAAATGCGATATCGGAAAGCGGATCCGCGATGCGTACACCGCCGGCGATAAAGACCGGCTTTTGGCACTGGCGGGGGAGCTTCGGAAGATCCGCACGCTTGTGGAGAAATTCCATCTCTCCTTCCGCCGCCAGTGGATGCGGGAGAACAAATCCTTCGGCTTTGAGGTGTCCGACGCCCGGATCGGCGGCGTGATGCTGCGGCTTGAAACCTGTGCCCAGCTTCTGCTCGAATACGCGGCCGGCGAGATCGACCGGATCGAGGAATTGGAAATGGAGCAGCTGGATCCCCGCACGCCCGCAAGCGATGCGTACGGCGTAAAGAAGTACATGAACTACTGGGACCGGTGCAGCCGGTATTACAGCGATATCGTCTCCGCCTGCGTAACGGATAAAACGGTATAACCCGTATAAGACCGCCGCCATTTTTGGAAGGCGGCCTTATTTTTTCTCCCCATTTCTTTCCCCGTTCCGCGGCATAACCACGGGAATCGCCCGGGAAATCACCTCCTTCGCCTCCCTTTCCGTTCCCCGTCCATCACCCCGTTTTCCCCGACGGAAAACGACTGCCGCCGTGCGTGCCTTTTCGCCCGTCCGTTCTGGTATAATTTCCCCGTAAACCAAAACCAAGGACGATGAAAGGCGGTTTCTCTATGCAGTCACACGATCCCAATCAAAACGTATCTTTTTCTCTTGCGTCCCTCACGGCAAAGATCCGTGCGGCGGCTCTTGCCGCCGATCTTCCCGCTTTGCCCCTGTTCCGGGCGGCGGTAACGGCCGTAACGGCGGCCCTTCTGGCCCCGGCTTCCCTGTTCGGTACGGCCTATCCCTTCGGCGTGGCCTTCCTTGCCGCCGCCGGCGAATTACCGGCGGCCGCCGCCGCCCTTTTCGGCACGGTGATCGGCTCTTTGTCCCTGCCCGCATTTTCCGAGGCGGCCTTCTCGGCCATCCTCCTCTTTCTTGCCCGGTGCGGGGCTTCGCTGTTCCTCACCGCCGGAAAAAAGAAGGCGGCACGCCTGGCCCCGCCGCCCGGTGCAGTGTCCGCCCTTACGAAGGCGGAGAGACGAGGCGAGATCCTTCGCCGGCTGGATCTCACCGGCACGGGTGCGGTGCGTCCGGCTCTCGCCGCCGCGGCGGCCATGACCGCCGGCACGGTGTCCCTGCTGCTTCGGGATGCCTATACCTTCCGCCAGCTTTTGTCCGTGTTCTTCACGGCGGCGGCGGCACCGCTCTGCACGGCGGTGCTTCTGCCTCTCTTCGATGGGAAAAGCCGGGCACCCGGGGTACCGGATGCCGGTCAGCCGGGCGTCTTGCTCTTGCTGTTTGCCGTCACCCGATCACTCCACGAGGCACGGGGACTCCCCTTTGACGCCGGCGTGGTCTTTGCCTTCGCCGCCCCCTTGATCCTTGCCTACCGGGCGGAAAGATCCGGCGGCCGCGGCGTCTTCGTCCCGGCCCTTTCCGCCGGGCTTCTCACCGGTATCGCCATGGATCCCGGTGCCGCTCCCTTTTCGGCGGCGGCGGCCCTTGCCGCCACCCTTGCCATGCGGATCTCCCCGGCGGCGGCGGTGTGTGCCGCCTGGCTGTCGGCCGTGGGCATCGCCTTTGCCGGCGGCGGACTTGCCGCCCTTGCGGCCATGATGCCGGAGGTCACACTGACGGCGGCGATCCTTGCCCCATGCTTTCGCTTTTCGCTGATCCCCGTGCCCAAAATGAAAACGCTGTCGTCTGCCGCCGCCTCGGCGGCGGTGGAAGCGGCGGCGGTGGCGGACGCCCGGGCGGATACGGCTATCCGCCGGGTCCAGTCCCTGGCCGGTGCCTGCGGCGATCTGTCCAAGGTGTTCGACGCCTTGTCCCAAAGGCTTCGCCGCCCCGGCGTTTCGGAGATTCGGGAGATCTGCGACCGTGCCGCCGCGGCCCGGTGCGAGACGTGCGAAAACCGCACCCTCTGCTGGGAGCGGGAATACGCCACCACGGCAGATACGGTCTGCCGGATCACCGCCGCCCTCCACAGGGACGGGCGTGTTACCGCCGCCGTGATCCCGAAACATCTGGCGGCCCGGTGCCATCATATGGACGGGATCCTCACCGAGGTGAACGACCGGTGTGCCGCCCGTGCCGCCGAGGCGGCAAAAACGGACAAAACGGACGTGCTGTCCGACGATCTTTCCTCCTTTTCACAGATCCTCACCGAAGCGGCGGCCGGGGTGACGGCGCAGTTCCAGAAGGACGATCTGCTCTCCATGAAGGTGCGGCGTGCCCTCAGGAGTGCGAATTTCCATGCGGACAGCATTACGGTGTACGGCAGCCGCCGGCGGCATATCGTGGCGCGGGCGGTGGATATGAGCCGCACCCGCCTCGGCAACGAGGAGATACGGGACGCCTTTGAGGCGGCCGTGGGCGGAAAGCTCACCGCGCCCACCTACGAGATCGACGGCACCGCCGTCATCATGACTATGGAAAGCCGGGAGGCCCTCCGGACGGAGTACGGCTGTGCCGCAAGGGCGGCCGGGGAAGGTGAGGCTTCCGGCAAAACGGTGAACGGCGACGCGGCGGCGGCGTTTCAGACGGAGGACGGCCGGTACGTTTCCATCATCTCCGACGGCATGGGCACGGGCGGCGAGGCGGCAATCACGGCCAAGCTCTCCGTCACGTTTCTTACGAAAATGATGAAGTCCGGCGTGTCGCTGAAGGTCTCACTCACCATGCTGAACAATTATCTCCGTGCCCGGAACCGGGAGTGCTCCGCCGGCATGGATATTATGGAGCTGGATCTGTACGAAAGCGAGGCCCGGTTCGTGAAAAGCGGCGCGGCCCCGTCCTTCGTGATACGGGAGGGCCGGCTGTTCCGGCTGGCGTCCAAAACGGTGCCCATCGGCATCCTTCGGGCACTGGATGCGGAGATGATCCGCTTTACGGTGCAGCCGGGGGATACGGTGGTGATGCTGTCCGACGGCGTCATGTCCGCCTTTGACGAGGCGGCCTGGCTGTGTGATCTTCTGGCCAGCCCCGCCGTCCTCAGAGAACCCCCGGAGAAGATTGCAGAGCGGATCGTGAAAGCCGCCGCCCGGGACAGCAAGGACGACATCACCGCCGCGGTGATACGGATACTATAGGGGGACGCGTTGGGGGCACCTTTTTGCAAAAAGGTGCCCCTAAACCCCCACCAAAAACCTTTATACTGAAAAACAAATACAGTCTGTGCAAAAATTCAACGCACAGACTGTATTTTTATATTAGGTTAAAAGGTTTTGCGGAGGGGGTTCGTGGGAGGGGCTTTTGCAAAAGGCCCTCCCCCGCGTTCCCTCAAAACTCTCCTTCCTCGGACCGTACCATTACCCCGGC
>JAZPZY010000021.1:0-1790 GCA_045544955.1 Eubacteriales bacterium | reverse complement strand
ATCTTGTTGCCGGTGGACGCCGCATTGTCCGTAAACCATGCGAAGGTAGTACCCAGCAGCATGGTAAAGCAGAGCATAAGCGATACCACACTCATAAGGAGTGCGCTTTTGGTTGCGTTCTTTTTCATTCTGTTTTCTCCTGCGTAGTTTTATGTATAGAACAGTTTGCACTGTCAATAGCAAGGGATGCCGCCCATCCTCCCAAAAGGGGGATAGGACGGAAGCTTCACGATTTAGCGGATCGCATGATCGCTATAAACAACGGTTACTGAACGGATACGACGTAACCGTTCACAGCGTCTCCAGTTATCTGATAACCGTCTGCCACGAAGCCTGAAATCGTATTCGCCGCAACGCCGCCCGTTCCGAGTCTGTTATTATCCGATCTCTGCCAGCAGCCGTAGAAAGTACCGCCGGTTACTTCGCAGTTATAATCGGGCTGACCGTTGTAAACGTTGGAGACAAGCACTCTGTTCGTATCCGGCGTACCGTCCTCGTTTCGGATAAAGGCGTTAGCATCACCGTCGGAATCCAGCTGGTATGTGGTAGTAAAGGTGCCGCCGGTAATCTTTACGGAACTTCCGCGTAAAACGCCGCCCGGCTCGCGGTCCTTATCCATAATATTTCTGACGGCAAAAAGCTTATCCGCACCGTTGAGCAGGTTTACGACACCGCCATTGATTTCAACGTAAGCCGCATCACAGCGATTTGCATTCAGATTAAACGGCTGGTACATATTCAGCGTACCGTCGTTTACGATCAGTTGTCCGTTTTCCGCAAAGGAAATACCGAGAACGCCGGCGTACGTTCCTTTGCAGTTCAGAACACCATCGTTTACAATGATTTTTCCGTTACCGGTAGCAGAGAAAGCACCAAACGTATGCTCGCCGCCTTCAATTACGAAAACAGCATCACCGGTAATGCACAGTTCGTAGTTCGTTTCAATACTGCCGCCATATACGGTGATGGAGCCCGTGCCGTTTACCAGGGCAACCTCGTCAAAGGAAATCACCGCGTCGTCGGCAGCGTAAATTTTTACGTCTTTATCGGTAGTCAGATACGTGTTTCCGGCGGAAGCATCCGTCCAGTTCATGCTTTCGGTTACGTAAAGCGTCTGCCCCTCCGCAAGAAGTTCAGCAATCTCCCCAAAAGAAGTAGAGGCAGAGACGTTTACAGGATTGAAATACGCCGCGTCCTTATCGTACTGATCGTCGAAGGTGTCTTCCTCATAGGTGAACTGGGTCGCCAGCAGGTTTACGTCGATGCCGCCAAGGTCCAGTCCCTGGTACTCGTTGCCGGCAGTCTCCTGCATATGGAGAGCCACGGAGGCGATAACCTCACCCACAGCGATGCCGTCCTGCCCGCCAAGGGTGATGCCGGTGGTATCTGCACCAACGGGAAGCAGTTTGCCCTGGGTGAAGCCTTCGTCCTTATCCATCATTTCAGCCAGGGTGCCGCACTTCCACCATTTGGTGGTATCGGCAAGGTCAGCCGCACTTGCGGCATCGCTTACACCGAAGCACATGTACACGTCGATCACGTTTGCGAGGATGGAAGCGGCGTTCTCAGCCACAACGTTCAGCTGATATTTCAGCGCCAGGCTGCCCTCGTTTGCGATCTTCATGGTCTTGACCACGGTGTAGCCCGGCTCCCACTTATCGTAATTGAAAATGGGATCGGTCATATCTCTCACGGAGGTATACGCACCGTTTTCAAGCAGTTCCAGATCAATTTTCAGCGTACCGGCCTGGATCTTGTTGCCGGTGGACGCCGCATTGTCCGTAAACCAT